>CP054182.1:3009215-3611058 GCA_015709675.1 Ignavibacteriales bacterium | reverse complement strand
ATAATCAGGAAACGATTGCCTATTGCCTTGATTTGATAAACTCCGGCGCTGATTTCCGCGCGGTGGCTGATTCGTTTACCATCCGCAAGTCCACACAGGGTAAAGGCGGAGAATTTGGCTGGTTCCCGGTGATTATGTACGGTGAACTCGGTCGTATTGCCGCTGACCTGCAGGTAGGTGATATATATGGCCCGATTAAAACTTCAGACGGATATTCGCTGATTAAACTGATCGGCAAGAAAGAAGACTACATTGAATATCCGAAAAAATCGTACGAGCAGCTTAAACATGAGATCAAGGCCAACATTGGGTATGGCCGTCTGAAAAGCAAAATTGATAATTACACCGCGTCACTTGCCGTTAAGTACGGCATTTCCATGGATCCTGATGTCCTTGGCGGGCTGGATCTTACTGAGATTAACTCCATCGGCATGCGGTATCTCGGTTTTGGCGGCTCTGTTACCGGCGTGCCGATTATCGCGCCGAACTTTGACTGGTACCCCCGTTATCTTCAAATGCTGAAAGCGCTTCCCTGAACTGATGTATATCCTCGGAATTTCAGCTTTTTATCATGACTCGGCCGTGGCCTTCGTTAAAGAGGGGCAGATTATCTATGCTGCACAGGAAGAACGGTTCTCCCGCAAAAAACATGACCACCGATTCCCTGAAAAGGCACTGGAAAACTGTCTGATATATACGGGGATTAAACCCGAAGATATTTCTCTGGTTGCCTTTTATGACAAACCGTTTCTTAAGTTTGAACGGCTTCTTGAAACCTACCTGATGTATGCTCCTGCAGGTATCCGTTCTTTTATCAAAGCAATGCCTCTCTGGATGAGGGAAAAACTGTGGATGAAAGATATGATAGCAAAGAGACTGAATTACTCTGGCAAAATCATCTTCCCTGAACATCATGAGTCTCACGCAGCGTCAGCATTTTTTCCGTCACCGTTTGATGAAGCTGCGATACTCACCATTGACGGAGTAGGGGAGTGGGCAACAACAACATATGGTGTTGGCAAAGGGAATGATATTCAGCTTCACGCGGAAATCCGTTTTCCTCATTCGCTTGGGCTGCTCTACTCTGCCTTTACCTATCATACCGGCTTTCGCGTTAACAGCGGGGAATACAAACTGATGGGGCTTGCTCCCTATGGCAAACCGGTATATAAGGATACAATTTACAAACATCTGATTGATATTAAGGATGACGGCTCCTTCAGCATGAACATGAAGTATTTTGACTACTGCGCCGGTTTAACCATGACCAATAAGCGGTTTAGTGATGTATTTGACGGGCCGCCCCGTGAGCCAGAGTCACAAATCACTCAGCGTGAGATGGATCTTGCCCGTTCCGTGCAGGATGTCACTGAAGAAATCGTCCTGAAAATGGCACGGTATATACGCAAAGAGACCGGTCAGAAAAATCTGGTGCTCGCAGGCGGTGTAGCTCTCAACTGTGTCGCAAACGGAAAAATTCTGCAGGAAAAAATTTTTGATGATATCTGGATTCAGCCCGCGGCAGGTGACGCAGGGGGGGCGCTCGGTGCCGCACTGGCCGGTTACTATTTATATCAGAAGAATCAAAGGACTGTTCCTTCGAAATCTGATTCACAGTCCGGTTCTTATTTAGGCTCTCATTTCACCAATGACGAGATTGAATCATTCCTAAGGACGAATGCTATTCCTTTTCAGAAGTTTAGTGACAGTGAAGTGATCGAAAGAACTGCAGATCTGATTGCTGATGAAAAAGTAGTAGGGTGGTTTTCCGGCAGGATGGAGTTTGGTCCCCGTGCGCTTGGCGGCAGAAGTATCCTCGGTGATGCCCGCTCCCCAAAGATGCAGTCCGTCATGAATTTAAAAATAAAATTCCGTGAAAGTTTCCGTCCTTTTGCCCCCTCGGTGCTCAGAGAGAAAACCGCTGAGTGGTTTGAGATGGATTATGACAGTCCCTATATGCTTTTGGTGGCTGATGTTAAAAAAGAGAAGCAGAGGGAAATTTCAGAGGAACAGCAGAATTTGTTCGGCATTGATCTGGTTAATCAGGTCAGATCCGAGATTCCCGCTGTTACCCATGTGGACTATTCTGCACGCATCCAGACAGTTCATAAAGAGACCAATCCCCGTTATTATGCTTTAATAGAGGCATTTTACCGGAAAACCGGATGTCCTGTTATCATCAATACATCGTTTAATGTGAGGGGGGAACCGATAGTCTGCACCCCTGAGGATGCTTACCGGTGCTTTATGAGAACTAAAATGGACTATCTGGTGTTAGAGAATTATATTATCGACAAAACCCTTCAGCCGGAGCCAAAAGAAGGCAGCGGATGGATGAAAGAATATCAGTTAGATTAGATTGTATGTTAAAAGAAGAAATAAAAAATATTGACAATTCCCCGAAAACCCTGCGCAATTTCGGGATAACCATTGGCGGGGTGATGCTGCTTATCGGGCTGTGGGGAATGTATTCCTCAGGCGGCTGGGGTATCTGGCTGGCCGGCGGAGGGGCACTTCTGATTGCTTTTGCCTTTATTGCATCAGCTTTCTTGAAACCTCTGAATCTGATCTGGATGACTCTGGCTATCATTATGGGGTGGTTCATGACACGGTTCATTCTGGGAGCGCTTTACTATTTGGTATTAACTCCTATCGGGCTATTTTTGCGAATCAGCGGTAAGGATTTACTCCACGCAAAAGCGAATCCGGCTGCCGCTACCTACTGGAAAAAAAGAGAGTATGCGATAAAGCAGCCCTCTGATTACGAAAAGCAGTTTTAATTTATCATGTCAAAATTATCTATCGTATCAGAACTCTGGCAGTTCCTGCGTGAACGGAAAAAATGGTGGCTGATGCCCATCGTTATTTTTCTGGTGCTGATTGGCGGTCTGCTGATTATCACCCAGGGTTCAGCCCTCGCCCCGTTTATATACGCACTGTTCTGAGGAAAAGTTCGCGCAAAGACGCCAGGGCGCAAAGAGTGTCCCGCAGATTAACGCAGAAATTTTGATCCGCGGAAATCAGCGCTGCTTTCGCATCTGTATAAAATCCGCGTCCCATCAAACCCGTTTCTGCATATAAAGGTACTGTGTCTTTCCTTCCTTATATTTACACATGCAAAAGAAAAATTCTACAAAATCAGTACAAACCGTAACGGTGCGCAGGCCGAAGAAGCGTATTCCCGTGGCCCGGAAGCCCTCCCGCGTAATGTCTGATAAATCTGGTTACAACCGCCAGAAGGAACGGATTAAGCTCAAGAAAAAACTCACCGGAGACGATGAGTAAAAAATCCCCTGCTGTTTCCGTAATTATTTCTTTTTATAAGAAGATAGATTATCTTATTCTTCTGCTTGAGGGGTTTAAGCAGCAGAGTTTCCGTGATTTTGAGGTTATCATAGCCGATGACGGTTCTCCTGCAGATATTGTCCGCCAGATCGAAAAACTCAGTGAAGATTTCCCTTTTCCTCTCAGGCATCTCTGGCAGGAGGACAAGGGATTCCGTAAAAACCGGATTCTTAACAGAGCTGTTGTTGCCGCCGGAGCTGAATATATACTCTTTGTTGATGGGGACTGCATTCCGCATCCTGAGTTTGTTAAGGAGCATTATCAGAACAGGGAAGAATCAACCGTGCTCACCGGAAGAAGGGTAAACCTCTCAGAAAAAATCACCTCGCAGATCACTCCTGAAAAAATCGCCGACGGCTGGTTGTGGAAAAAACCGTTTTCGCTTTATATGGACGGCATCTTTGGCAAATCGTATGATGTCGAGAAGGGGATATATATACGGAATGGTTACCTTCGTGACTTTATGAACCGCAAGAAACGGGGAGTGCTGGGCTGCAATTTTTCCGCCTTCAAGGATGATCTGCTTGCCGTAAACGGTTTTGATGAGCGTTATGAGGCCCCCTCAATCGGCGAGGACTCTGACATCCAGTTTAGGATGGAACTTACCGGATGTGATCTGAAGTCACTCAACGGCATTGCGGTTCAGTACCACCTCTATCACAAACTCCAGCCCCGGCTACAGGTTAATTTAGACCTCTTTGAACAGGTCAAATCAGAAAAGCTGGCATTCACCCCCTTCGGAATAAAAAGCAGCTGATCTCATTCGCGCCATTCGTGGCAAAGTGTAACACGAATTACACGAATTTGGGACACGAATTCCACGAATTTGGGACACGAATTCCACGAATTTGGGACACGAATTCCACGAATTTGATACACGAATTCCACGAATTCCACGAATTTGGGACACGAATTCCTCGAATCTGAGACACGAATTCCACGAATCTGAGACACGAATTCCACGAATTGATCCTCTTTACCCTCAATAATTCATACTTCATCCTTCATAATTCATACTTCACAATTCATAATTCCTTAACTTTTTTTCTTTGGAAATCTGAAATCTCCCTAATATATTGAACCCTTATTTCTAAAAGTTATTATTTTCTAAGGTAAATAATGGTAAATGACTTAGATATTAAGATTCTTAATATCCTTCAGGAAAAAGGACGCACCAAAAGGAGCGAAATTGCCGAGAAAATCGGTATGTCCATCCCGTCGGTAAGCGAACGGATGAATAAACTGGAAGAAAAGGGGATTATTCAGGGGTATTACGCCAAATTAGACAAAAAGTTTTTCAACTACGATATTATGGCCTTCATTATGGTCAGGAGTGAGTCTTCCAAGCATTATAAGGCACTCACCCAGAAAGCGGAAAAGAACCCCTACATTCTGGAATGTCACTCAATCCTCGGGGAGGGCAGCCATCTGCTTAAAGCGGTAGTTAAAAATACCGATGCTCTGGAGAAACTGCTTTCGGAAATCCAGTCATGGCCGGGAGTGCTCTCAACCCAGACGAATTTCGTCCTCTCAACTTCCAAAGAAACTGCAAGAATTGAATTATAACATCACAAATAATAAATAATAAGGAACAGGTACACTACATGGCAAAAGCTCAGTCTCCCATCGAGAAAGCGCTTAAGCAGATTAAAGACTGCAAAGCTCAGTTCATTGATTTCAAGTTTGTTGACTTCCCGGGTCAGTGGCAGCACTTCACCGTCCCGGCACAGGAGTTTGACGGTTCATCATTTGAGAATGGATTCGGCTTTGACGGCTCATCCATCCGGGGCTGGAAAGCAATTCATGAAAGCGATATGCTTATCATTCCCGACCCCACCACGTTCTGGTTCGACCCGTTTATTCAGGCACCAACTGCGAGTTTTATTTGCAATGTGCATGATCCTGCAACCCGCGAAAAATATGAGCGCTGCCCAAGAAGTATAGCCCAGCGTGCTGAAGCTTATCTGAAATCAACCGGACTTGCCGATACCGTTTATTATGGTCCTGAAGCAGAGTTCTTTGTGTTTGATGATGTCCGCTTTAACTCCGCGCCAAACGGAAGTTTTTATGAAGTTGATTCAGTAGAAGGTAAATGGAACAGCGGCCGCGATGAAATGCCGAATCTCGGATACAAGCCAAGATATAAAGAAGGATATTTCCCGGTGCCTCCTACAGATTCATTGATGGATCTGCGCAATGATATGGTGCTTAATCTTCAGGCATGCGGACTTCATGTTGAAGCACAGCATCACGAAGTTGCATCAGGCGGCCAGTGCGAAATTGATCTTCGTTTTGCTCCGCTTCTCACCGCTGCTGACCAGCTGATGATGTTTAAGTATATCATCAAGAATACAGCACGCGCAGCAAACAAAACCGTTACTTATATGCCGAAGCCGATCTACGGTGATAACGGAAGCGGAATGCATGTGCATACCAGTCTGTGGAAAAACGGAAAACCGCTTTTTGCAGGAAACGGCTATGCGGGCTTAAGTGAAATGGCTCTCTATTTTATCGGCGGTCTGCTTAAGCATGCACCTTCACTGCTTGCATTCACCAACCCGACAACAAATTCATATAAGCGTCTGGTACCGGGTTTTGAAGCTCCGGTTAATCTTGCTTACTCACAGCGCAACCGTTCTGCGTCAATCAGAATACCGATGTACTCAACCAGTCCGAAAGCAAAGCGTGTTGAGTTCCGCTGCCCTGATGCATCAGGAAATCCGTATCTCGGATTCAGCGCAATGCTGATGGCCGGACTTGACGGTGTGATCAACCGTATTGATCCGGGTGATCCGCTTGATAAGGATATATACGATATGGCTCCGGAGGAATTAAAGGATGTACCTTCAACACCTCCTTCACTTGCTGATGCACTTGATGCGCTTAAGAATGATCATGAATTCCTGCTTAAAGGCGGCGTCTTTACCGAAGATGTTGTGAATTCATGGATTGCCTATAAGACCGAAAAGGAAATCAAACCGATGGCGCTTCAGCCGCATCCGTATGAATTCCATTTGTATTATGATTGCTAAGAATCAGTAAATATACTTATGAAAAGGGCTCCGTACGGAGCCCTTTTTTGTATATATACGGTGCAGGATGAATATATCACCCCTGCGGGTTTTGGCTTCGGTTCTGGCGCGACGGTCATTCTGTAACCGCTCTGCGGTCATGGATGTGTGGGAATTGTTCGATTGCTACCAATCTGTGACCGCTCTGCGGTCATGGATGTGTGGGAATTGTTCGATTGCTACCAATCTGTGACCGCTCTGCGGTCATGGATGTGTGGGGATTGTTCGTTTGCTGCCAATCTGTGACCGCTCTGCGGTAATGGATGTGTGAGGTTTGTTCGTTTGTTGACAATTTGTGACCGCTCTGCGGTCAAACAAGATACCGGTATTATTTATCTGCTAACCACAAATTTTTCATTCTTCATTTTTTCATTACAACTATTCCACCTGTGCTTTCAGCAGATCTGTCAGCTTTTTGGCGATTTGCCCGAAGCGATTCAGGTAGTCTTCCTGGGCCCGGCGGATGACTTCGTGAGCTTCGGTTTTATTGTAAATATGAGTGATTTCACATTTGGGAGTTTCTGAACCGGGAATTTCCTTGTACGTCAGGAAATAATGCTTTAGCCGGTCAATTACGGTTTCTGGTACTTTGTCAATGTCAGTAAACTCACCATATATAGCATCATCTTTCAGAACAGCTATGATTTTATCATCAGCTTCATTGCCGTCGAGCATTCTGAATCCGCCGATCGGAATTGCCTTCAGAATAAGGTCTCCATGGGAAATTGTTTTCTCGGTCAGAACGCAGATATCAAGCGGGTCACCGTCTCCTTTAATCCCTTTTTTACCTGTCTGCTTCATACAGTAATCGGCGGTTTTTCTTCCGCAATAGGTCTGGGGTATAAGGCCGTACATCGAGGGGATTATGTTAGAAAACCGTTGCGGCCGGTCAACTTTAAGGTAACCGGTTACTTTGTCAATTTCATATTTTACCGTGTCCGTAGGTACAATTTCTATAAATACGGTAAGAACTTCAGGGGCATCTTTTCCGATGGAGATACCATGCCAGGGGTGCGGTTTGAAGATTTGCCCCATCATCAGGGCGATGCGGTCAATACTCTGGTCGTTCAGTTTTTTCATAGCAGCAAGTATTTTTTAATTACTGCTTCTAAAATAGGGAGATTGGGGATTCATTTGTGAGGCAGATAAAATTAATAATGGAATTTTAACCCAAAATTCTGATAGTTTTGATGGCTGCGGGATTTATTGAGTTTTAGGTAATTCAGCTTCGCAGGTACACGCCGCGGCGTGTATTTACAAGTTCAAAAAGTGATGAGGCCCCTGTCCGTAGAATCAAAATTTTCCCCGGGTTATTTACCGGCTGCTTTTTTCAATTTGGCTATCTGGTCACGCAGATTTGCGGCTTTTTCAAACTCAAGATTCTTTGCTGCTTTATACATTTCATCGGTCATCTGCTGGATGATATCTTCCTTTTGCTCCGTTGACATATATTTGATGATCGGCTCAGCAACCATGCCGTAGTCAAGATCATCTTTCACTGCTGCTCCGTCCCGTTTACGGACATCGGCAATTGAAGTTGAGCTCATAATCTCTTCCCGGCTTTTCAGGATCGTCTGAGGAGTGATGCCGTGTTCGCGATTGTATTCCTCCTGCATCTTCCTCCTGCGCTCAGTTTCCCCAATCATTTTTGCCATGGAATTGGTGATTTTGTCTGCATACATAATCACTTTTCCATTAACATTTCGTGCAGTTCTTCCTGCGGTTTGAAGCAGGGAGCGTTCGGAACGGAGGAATCCTTCCTTGTCCGCATCAAGTATTGCAACCATTGAAACCTCCGGCATATCGAGGCCTTCTCTCAGAAGGTTAACTCCGACCAGGACATCAAAATCACCCAGCCGAAGATCACGCAGGATTTCAACTCTCTCAAGAGCATCAATGCCGCTGTGTATATACCGGACTTTTATATTCATCCGTTCAAGATAGTCTGTCAGGTCTTCCGCCATCTTTTTGGTGAGGGTGGTAACCAGAACCCGTTCTTTGATTGCGGCACGTGCCTTAATTTCTCCTATCAGGTCGTCAATCTGTCCCTTAACCGGGCGGATGATAATTTCAGGATCAATCAGTCCAGTCGGGCGGATGATCTGCTCAACAATAACACCGCCGGATTTCTCCAGTTCAAAATCAGCCGGGGTGGCGCTCACAAAGATGACCTGGTTGAGCATTGACTCAAATTCTTCAAATTTCATCGGACGGTTATCAAGGGCTGAGGGGAGCCGGAACCCAAAATTTACGAGCGTTTCTTTTCTCATCCTGTCACCATTATACATACCCCTAAGCTGAGGCACGGTTACGTGGGACTCATCAATTACCAGCAGATAATCTTTTGGAAGGTAATCAAACAGACAGAAGGGACGGGAGCCTGGCTTCCTTTCATCCATGTGGCGTGAGTAATTTTCAATGCCGGAGCAGTAACCTACCTCTTTCATCATTTCGATATCAAACCGTGTCCGCTGTTCAAGGCGCTGTGCCTCAAGCCATTTTTCTTCACGCCGGAAGAATGAAAGCTGTTCCTCAAGTTCAGCTTCAATATTCTTGATGGCTGCCATCAGTTTATCTTTATTCGAAACGAAATACTTGGCAGGATAGATGTGCACGCTTTCAGCCTCACTTATTACATCCCCGGTAACAGCATCAATAATGCTCAGCTTTTCAATCTCATCTCCCCAGTATTCAACGCGCACCGCTTCTTCATACTGATATGCCGGAATGATTTCAATGACATCACCCCTTACCCGGAACGTGCCGCGGGTGAAATCAACATCATTGCGGACAAAGTGGATATCAATCAGGTTTCTGAGAAGCTTTTTACGGGGGAGCCCTTCTCCTTTTTGCAGGAACATAATCTGGTCAGCAAACTCCTGAGGTGCACCGATACCATAGATACAGCTTACGCTGGCAACGATGATAATGTCATTCCTTCCTTCAATCAGGGAAGTGGTTGCCTTAAGCCGGAGGCGGTCAATTTCGTCGTTAATAGCGAAATCTTTTTCGATATATAAGTCGCTTGAAACAACGTACGCTTCCGGCTGATAATAGTCGTAGTAAGAAATGAAAAACTCAACGGCATTATTCGGAAAGAATGATTTCAGTTCCGAATAGAGCTGTGCCGCAAGAGTTTTATTATGGGAAATAACAAGGGTCGGCTTGTTAAATTCCTTTATGACATTTGAGATAGTGAACGTTTTTCCGCTTCCGGTAACACCCAATAGTGTCTGGAACTTATCTCCGCGCTTAATGCCTTCTGCCAGCTCGGCTATAGCTTTTGGCTGATCACCGGAGGGCTGATAGGAGGAGACTAAGTCAAAGGGGCGGAAAGGGGCTTTCACTTATTCGGGGATGACCTCAGCTGCATGGAAGTAATCTTTATGCAGATGCCCGCGCAGTGTTACGGTTTCAGCTGATCTGATCTGTTCAACGGTTACTCCTCCGGCCTGTATTTTAACCACCTGACCCGCACGGTCACGGCCGTAGAAAACAATTCCTCCCTGCGGATCGGGAAGCACTTCCCTCTCCTGGGCAACATAGACTTTTACATCCTTGTTCGCATTGTTATTCGTATCAAAATCAGCAAAGGATCCGATACCTTTGTTAGGGTTCAGATAAAAGAAATAAACCATGGCTACAACAAGCACCACGAGTATAGGGACGATAAATTTCTGAATATTTTTCATTCGTTTAAGTTTATTTATTTAAATTTTAAAGATATTTTCAAAAAGTTAATTATTCAACAGAATTAGAGAGGTATGAGGAGAATAGGGCCAAAGATCAAGAAGGATGCAGTACTTTCCCCAAAAAGGAGGGTTTTTAATGCATCACTTGCCGGCGTCATCTGGCTGGTTGCTTACTTCTACGGCAAATATTCGTTCCTCACCTATGCAACCCCCGTTCAGATGGGGGAATGGGATATAGCCCACGCAATTCATTTTTTCGCAACTCTGGTTGTGATTATTAATTCCTTTCTGACTGATAATCTTGTCCCGGCGGTAAACTGGAGCGCTTATGGCGTTATTTTTTTTCTTTCAATACCGAACTATTTTATGACCGTGACCGGAAATCAGATTTATTCTTATGTTAATATTTTCGGAGTGCTTTCAACATTCGTGATTATTGGTTTTTTTGTGATTCGCTGGATGCGGGGAGACTGGGGCTGATATGAAGTTCTCAAAATTTCTTCTCCTGTTTATTTTTATAAGCGGATTTCTGGCTGTGGCTTTAGGGGCATTCGGTGCACACTCGCTGAAGGATGTTCTGACCGAAAAAGGGCTTGAAAACTGGAAAACTGCGGTTCTCTACCAGATGTTTCATACTGCGGCGCTTATCGGCATTTTCTCACTGAAGAATGTACCCAAATATATTGCCTGGTTTTTTATGATCGGGATAGTGCTTTTTTCCGGTTCCCTGTTTGCTTATTCTCTGACCGGAATCAGTTTTTTGGTGGTTTTAACCCCGTTAGGCGGAGTGTCCTTTTTAGCCGGATGGCTGGGGATGATAATTTACGCTGTGCGTTTGAAGTAGATCTTACTTTTCAGAAGAGGGGAGATTCTACAGTAATATCACCCGTTCAGGGTTAGGGTAACCTGGGATTCGTGTTTTCTACCAACCTGCGACCACTCCGTGGTCGGGGGCGATGACCATATTTGTCTTCTACCAATTTACGACCACTCCGTGGTTGGACGGGGGTGGATATTAAATTTTGTTTTCTACCAATTTGCGACTCCTCCGGAGTCGGGGGTGTGTGTTCGTTTTTTTCTACCAACCTACGACCACTCCGTGGTCGGACGGGGGCGGATGTTAAATTTTGTTTTCTACCAATTTGCGACTCCTCCGGAGTCGGGGGTGTGCGTTCGTTTTTGTTTTCTACCAATTTGCGACCACTCTGTGGTCGGTAAAATTTTTATCCATTATCCCTTGTCCATTCTCAATTATCCCTTATCCATCTTCCATTATTTCACGACCCGTAATTTAAAGTAGACTTCTTCCGGCGAGAAGATTCCCGCAAAAAATCTTTCGTAAATGACTGGTTCGATATTAACGATTATATCCATCCATTTAAGAGCTGCGAAATGGGAAGTGATAAATCTCTTCTCAATGACTTCAAATTGCGCTTTACCTTCATAGTTGGTGCGGTGGTTCAGTTTCCATTTTTCATAGAATTTAGGCTTCCGGTTGCCTATATACTCATAGTTATCAAACGTCCGGATTGAGAAGGGGATTTTATGATCCGGCTCACCGAAGTACTTAGTGTTCAGGAAAAAAGGGGCGTAAACTATGATGGTTGCATCTGGCTTGGCTATACGGTAAAGTTCGGTGACTGTTTTATGGAAGCTATCCAGATGCTCAAGGATATGGGAGCAATAAATTTCGTCGAAGGTATTTTCAGCATAAGGATAGGGGAATGTGTTGATATCATGGATGTCATTTCCGCCGTAGTCAACAATGTCGAGATTTACATAACCTGGTTTAATATCCTTGCCGCAGCCGAGATTGAGTTTCATGGTTCCTTGAGTAAATTAAAAAACGAGATTTAAAATAAAAAAACCCGGTCTGAAAACCGGGTTTTTTGAGAAGTTGATTATTAATTTGCGGAGAAAACCGGCTTTATGCCGCCCTGCAGAGTTACTTCCTCGACCTTTATACGAGCTACACCTTTTTTAATGAGGCCGAGTTCTCTTGCAGCTCCTTTAGAGAGATCTAATTCCCTTCCGGGAATGTAAGGTCCCCGGTCGTTAATCCTTACGATAACAGACTTGCCATTTTTCGGGTTGGTCAGTCTGAGAAGCGTTCCGAATTTCATCCTTTTATGGGCGGCGGTAAATCCTTCCTGGTCATATATTTCACCATTTGCGGTTACTCTGCCATGGAAGCCTGGTCCGTACCAGGATGCCTTAAGCTGCCCTATGTCTGTGAAGCTAACGACCGTTGTCTGCGGCTCTGCCTCAGGTATCTCAGTTTCCGGTACAGCAGCGCTGACCGTCTGATCTTCGGACGCTCCGGTTATAAATGCAGTTTTGGTTGTAAACCCTGCAATAACCAGGATCATAAAGAAAATAACAACCTTAACGATGGTTCTCAATAAGCCCTCGTGGTTTGTTAATAAAAAATTACCATACAAAAATATGGAAAAGTGATCCGGACACCAAGATTTCGGGTGTGTCCTATGCCGACTTTAGAATTTTCGACCTTTTTAGTATTGGAGTCGAAAATCCAATTAAATCACTTGGAATTTAAATCCGGCTCACTCCAGATTTTGACGGACAAAACCAAATTTTTGTTCAGTAACAACTATACACAAAACCACAAAGGCAGGGGTCAGGCGACACCCCAGAGCAAATCTTGCAGAATCAGCCGTCTTGCTCGTCTTTCCTGTCCTAAAAGTTTTACTTAAATGAGTTTATTTTTTCAGATACTTCTCAAACCAGTCAACTGAGCGCTGCATTACATTTGCGTAATGGAAAGGTTTGTTCCGGATTCCGTGCCCTTCTCCGGGATACAGTATAAACTCAACCGGAACCCCGAGGGTATTGAGCGCCTGAAACATTTCACGGGAATTAGCCACATCGGTATAAAGATCTTTTTCCCCCTGAAGTATCAGCGTGGGAGTCTTGATTTTATCCGCATAGAAAGCCGGGGAGCGGTTCACATAAAGATTGCTCATATCAATCGGGCGCTCCCAGTAATAGTAACCGAAATACATTTTTTCGAAGATGGGCTGCCATGAGTTGCTCCAGTCTGTGAAAAAACTGAAAATCCCATACATTGAAACAGCTGCTTTAAAAATGTTGGTTTGCGAAATTGTCCAGTTGGTCAGATATCCACCGTAGCTTCCGCCTGTAACTCCCATTCTATCAGCGTCAACAAATCCTTTTCCAATCAGGTACTCAACTCCGTCCATAATGTCACGGTAATCACCGCCCCCCAGATCGTAGCGGTTCGCCTGACCGAACATATCAGAACCACCCAGACTTCCGCGCGGATTTGGCGCAAAGACCAGGTAACCCATCGAAGTTAACACCTTTGTTGGATAGCTCTGCTGAAAAGTATTTCTGAAATAACCGTACGGTCCGCCGTGGATGGTAACAATCATCGGATATTTTTTTGCGGGATCAAATCCTTCCGGTTTAAAGAGAATCCCGTTAAGATCAAATTTACCGTCACTGCTTTTATAAAGAACAACTTCCTGTGAACCGCTTTTGAATTCCTTCAGCTGATCTGAAAAGGAGGAAAGCTTTTTATTACCCAGCATCATTTCAGCAATGGTTTCCGGGGATTCCTCTCTCCAGAATATTCTGCCATCAGCTGTAACTCTCAGATCGCTGACTGATTTATCGGCAGGGGAGATGCGGATTTTCTTACCTGTACGGATATCCATTTCATAGGCAACAGAGTGATAATACTCTGCACCAATAAATAGTATTGATGTTTTATTGCGCCAGATAAATGACTGGATATTAAAATTATAATCGCCGGTCAAATTTTTCCGGCCTGAGCCGTCCGGGTTCATCATTTCAATATCAGTTTCAGCGAATTCAATATCCGGCACTGTCTGGGTCTTAAAGATAAAGTTGTTACCATCCGGTGAAAAGAGAGCATCCGTTTCAGGGCCCGGGAAGTTTGTTATTTGCGTTTTTTTACCGGATGCATCCACGCTGTAAAGATCAAATTTCTGTTCATCATTGTAGTCACCGGTCAGATTGGACTGATAAACAATACCACTGCTATCCGGTCTGAAGGTAATATCCTGCGCTCCCGGATCTAACGCAGTTCGGTACAGTTCTCTTCCTGAACTTACGTCATAAACCACAAGAATCTTTGCCGGGTTTTTCTTTGGATATATACTCTCATCCGCCGGGAGAATGGTTGAACCGATTTTCATGCTCACTTCCGGTTCTTCTGCTGTGGTGAGTGCTGCCAGTTGTGAACCGTCCCGGCTCAGAGTGTATTCTGCAGCTCCCTCATCCAGTTCCGTGAAAACTGATGATGTGCCATCGTTCACATTGTAGCGCCACACCTGGCTGCTTCCTTTTACCGTATCTCCCTTGCTCTTGCTGAAGAATGGTGCGCTGCCAATATAGTATATGTTGAAGCTGTCATGAGAAAACAGGGGACTGCCAACCCGGTATTTTGGGGAGGTGATTGCACGGACTGAGGATGTTTTTACCTCTTTCAGGTAAAGAACTGATTCCCAGGTTTTGTAGTCAGCCGATGGCTTGCGGATAATATACGCAATCTGTGAGCCATCGGGAGAAACAGCGGGAGAGGAAGGTATTTCCAGGTTAATCAGATCAAGAACATCTGGTTTTGGGGCCTGTGCATCGAGCCGGCCTGTTCCCAGGAGGAATACTACTAATAGTATGGTAGTCAAAAAAGAGTACATTATGTTCATGGCGATGTTTTTGGTAAATTCGTTATTTTAAAGACTTATAAAGTAAAAATAACCAAAACATGAGAGTTTTTCAGTGATCAGCGTATGTCAGAAGTAATACTTTCAATAGGCATCATCTTCTTTCTGGCTCATATAGCCGTCTCGGTATTTGAACGCACCAAGATTCCAGATGTGCTTTCGCTCATCCTGCTCGGGCTGATTATCGGACCGCTGCTCGGAGTGGTAAAGATTTCGGATTTCGGTAAAGTCGGGAGCGTGTTCAGTTCAATTGCATTGGTGGTAATTCTTTTTGAAAGCGGAACAACTCTTAATCTAAAAACATTGTCGGAATCAATCAGGTCAACCATTTCAATCTCTATAAGTTCCTTCATTGCTTCAATTGTCCTGGTAACGGTTACGGTTTATTTTCTTCTAGGACTCACATTGATGCCTTCTATTATAACCGGGATTATTCTTGGCGGCACTTCATCAGCAGTGGTAATTCCGCTGGTAAAAGCACTGCGAATGAAAGAAAAAAGCGAAACCATACTTATAATTGAATCAGCACTGACAGATGTACTTTGCATTGTCCTGGTTTTCAGTCTGATTCAGGCTGAAATTAACGGAAGCATTGAAACCGGAAAAATTATCGGCTCCATACTATCCTCTCTGCTCTTTGCACTGGTAATCGGATTAGTCGGAAGTATCGCCTGGCTGCTCGTCCTGAATACGGTCAGGAGGTTTCCGAATACCATTCTCAGCACATTTGCGTTTGTGTTTATTGTTTATGGCATTTCTGAGTTTCTCGGATTCAGCGGTGCCATCGCATCCCTTTCTTTTGGGATAGGACTCACTAACCATGAGCGGATCCGGGCATTTCTGGGAATAAAAATCCTGAGACAGCGGGAGTTTGCTGTTATCACTGAAACGGAGAAAACCTTCTATAAAGAAATTGTTTTTGTCATTAAGACATTCTTTTTTCTCTATCTTGGAATCTCAATCAAATTTGGCGAAATCGCAACGGGTGTTACCGCTGCTTTGATTGTTGTCTTTATTTATGCCGCACGTCTTCTGCTCACTCGCTTCGTAGTGGAAAAAGAAGTGGAAAGGCGCGATGCCTCCCTGATCTCGATCATGGTACCCAAGGGTCTCGCTGCTGCTGTACTGGCATCCATTCCCCTTCAGCAGGGTATGGCGGGGGGGCAGGTCATTCAGGATGTGGTTTACCTGACGGTCCTGACCAGCATTATCGCAACGGTTATTCTGGTGCCCCTGATCGAAAAAAATACGCTAAGCTGGTTTTATGGTCCCATTTTCGGCGGGTTTAAACCCGATACTTCCGTCGGAGAGGCTCCCCCCGCAAATCCGCATCCGGACGAGTATCTGTGAATTCTCTCATAATAAGGAAATAAGAGAATAATTCCCTGTTTCCCCAATCGGGATCAGTATCTCTTTTGAGAAAAACAGATAATCCGCCAGACTGTAAAAAATTCAAGCAAACTTGAGGTTCACCCAATCGGTGAAAAGCAGAATTGTTGAAATTGTAAACAATTCTTAAAGTAATTCGAAAAGGGAAATTTTTATTTTTCACCGGTTTTTGTCGGGAATCCGTTTAAAATTCTTAAACGGTCAGCCATTCTTCTCAAATGCAAGATTTATACAGCCCTCCGCAGCTAATTTTCCCCCGATTTACCGCTGTTTTCGCATCTTTTTTTTGGCATTAAATTTGAAAAACTTTCCTCAAAAATGGAAATACGGAAATGATTAAAGGATATATAACAGCACAAACTGAGCTGTGTAAGGGCTGCGAACTTTGTATTGATGCCTGCCCTCAGGATAGTCTCAGACTTTCAACGCACCTTAATAAAAAAGGTTACCGCTACATAGAATTATATAAGGATAACTGCACCGGATGCTCCAACTGCGGAATTATCTGCCCGGACAGCGTGATTACAGTCTACCGGGAAAATAAAAAGAAAAAGAAAACAGCAGAGGCATAAGATGGCAAACAATGATAACGTCCGTCTGATGAAGGGGAATGAAGCACTGGCTGAAGCTGCCATAAGAGCCGGCATGGATGCATATTTCGGATATCCGATAACTCCTCAATCAGAAGTTCTTGAATACCTGACAGCAGAGGTTCCTCACAGAAAAGGTATCGTACTGCAGGCAGAAAGTGAAGTAGCAGCAATCAATATGATTTACGGTGCTGCCGGAGCCGGTGCAAGAGTAATGACTTCATCATCAAGCCCCGGATTCAGCCTGATGCAGGAAGGTATTTCATATATAGCATCAGCTCAGCTTCCCTGTTTATTGGTAAATGTAAACAGAGGCGGCCCGGGTCTGGGAACCATACAGCCCTCACAGGGAGATTATTTTCAGGCAACAAAAGGCGGCGGACACGGTGATTATCACATGTATGTTCTTGCTCCCGCATCAGTTCAGGAAATGGCGGACCATGTATTTGAAGGATTCAGAATTTCCGAAAAATACAGAATGCCAGCGATGATTCTCTCTGACGGCGCGCTTGGCCAGATGATGGAAAAAGTTGTGCTTCCTGAAGAAGGATCACTGCCGAAGCAGATACCTCTCTGGGGTACAACCGGCAAACCTAAATCAAGAGAAAGAAATGTTATCACCTCTCTTTTTATTCAGCCGGAAAAAATGGAAGAAATTAATCTCGGTCTGCAGCATAAGTATGAACTGCTGAAATCCGAAATCAAATATGAAGAATACTGCATGGAAGATGCAGAATATATACTTACAGCATACGGGCTTGCAGCGCGCATCAGTAAGAAGGCAGTTGATATCCTGCGCGAGCAGGGAATCAAGGCCGGACTCTTCCGTCCGATCACGCTCTATCCTTTCCCGTCAGAACAGATTGAACATCATGCAGTGCATGCACGCTTCATCCTGACCGTTGAGATGAATGCGGGTCAGATGGTTGAAGACGTCCGTCTTGCAGTGAACGGTGAAACTCCGGTTTACTTCAAAGGCAGAATGGGCGGAATGATACCAACCCCGGCTGAAATTGTGGAAGCAGTTCAGGCCAAAATAAACGTTCTTGAAGAAAGTCTGGTGTAGGAGGAATTATGGAAGAAGTAATGGATCCCGTATGTATTGATAAAGAAGCTCTCGAAGCAATGGATGTTGTTTACGAGAAAACGTCAACATTAACCGATGCACCCATGCACTACTGCCCCGGATGCGGACATGGTATTGCCCATAAAATCCTTATGGAGGTAATTGCTGAAATGGGAATTCAGGAACAGACCATAGGTGTTGCACCGGTCGGCTGTTCAGTATTTGCCTATCATTATATGGATGTTGATATGCAGGAAGCTGCCCACGGCAGAGCATGTGCAGTTGCAACCGGTATTAAAAGAGTCCGCCCGGATAAATTTGTATTTACGTATCAGGGTGACGGAGACCTCGCCGCAATCGGAACCGCAGAAACCATTCATGCGGTTAACCGCGGTGAAAATATACTGGTGCTCTTTATCAATAATGCTATATACGGCATGACCGGCGGACAAATGGCTCCTACTACATTGCAGAGCCAGGTTACCTCTACCAGCCCGTACGGAAGAGATACAAAATTTACCGGCCAGCCGCTTAAAATGACAGAACTGGTTGCTCATCTGCCAGGTGCTTATTATGTAACAAGACAGTCCGTTAATAATGTTAACGCAGTACGCCGTCTTAAGAAAGCAATCCGTAATGCATTTGAATACCAGAAAGAAAAGAAAGGAACCTGTTTCATCGAAGTAGTTTCCAACTGTCCTTCCGGTTACCGGATGACACCGCTGCAGTCTATGCGCTGGATTGAAGAAAATATGTTCACCGTATTTCCGCTCGGAGATATAAAGGTGCCTGGAAAAGAAGGAGCTGTATCATGAGACTCAATGAAGAAATAATTATTGCCGGATTCGGCGGACAGGGAATCCTTTCAATGGGACAAACCCTTTCCTATGCTGCAATAAAAGAAGAAAAAGAAACAAGCTGGATGCCCTCATACGGACCTGAAATGCGCGGCGGAACTGCAAACTGTGTTGTTATTCTTTCTGATACACCGGTCAGTTCTCCTATAATTTCTGAATTTGATACGGCAATCGTTTTTAATCAGCCTTCGCTTGATAAATTCGAAAATGCAGTAAAGCCCGGCGGCATTCTTCTGTATGAAAAATCCTCCATTATCCGCGTGCCGGAAAGAACGGATATAACGGTTCTTGGCATACCGGTACTTGAGGAAGCCGAAAAGCTGAAGAAGAAGCAGACAGCGAACATGATAATGCTTGGTGCATATCTGGAGCTGAAGCCGGTTATAGGACCTGAAGCTATCATCTACGCTTTGAAAAAAGTTTTGCCTGAACGACACCATCATCTTATTCCGCTTAATGAACAGGCAATCGAGCGGGGAAAAGAACTGGTTCGTGAATTAACCAGAAAGGAAGCCCGAAATGGAAACGCTAAGGAGTCAGTCTATGAATACAGCGCAGGTTAGATGTCAGAAAAACTGCAAGAATACCTGCTCAATGCTTAACGAGGCACTGAGAAAGGAGACTGCTTCAGTACAGTTCTATGAAGAGGTGCTTGACCAGTGTAATTCACCTGAGGTCAGGAATCTTTTTGTTGATATGATTGAGCAGAGAAGGGCGGAGATTCTGATTATCATTCAGAAGCTCAATGAGATTCATGCCCGTTCTCAGTCCATTGACGGAGTTATACAAAGTTTTCACTGAGCGATATATAACTTCGCTGCGTTAACATCATTCGTGTTGATTTATTCAAAAGGGTGGAGCTGCCTTGTGCGGTTTCACCCTTTTTTATTTTACTGAGTATGCTATGAAATGTGATATGACGGGAACACTATGGCACTCCAATGGCATGCAGATTATGCGGATCTTCGAACGCGGATTTTTACGGATCGGAATCTTTTTAGGGGAAAGTCGTTACTGTCATTATTGTCTTTGCTGTCCTTGATTTACAGTGGCACCCAAACACAGCTCGCGAATTTTACCGATCTTCGAACGCAGATTTTAACGGATCGGAATATGGTGTAATGAGGTTTAAGATCATTTTACTGCTTCAGTAAATTTGTCTGTGAAGTCCTCAGGGTTGGAGAAAATAAAAATATCAGGGAAATTTTATATCATCAAAGTTTAGCGGAACCAGAGATGTACCTCCGAAAGTAAATGCTATTCCATAATGTTTCTGATCCTTAACTCCATACTGATTGCCGGTAATCCAGACACTGGTATTTACAAAATCAAAAAACCGTATTGTGCCAATAACTGCCCACAGAAGACCGTTATCAAAAAAAGGACTCAGTTCAGCAGATTTTTTATAATAGTGCAAATTTCCGAGATGAATTCTGATCTGGTAGAGAGATTCCGTGAGATTGGGATTATAAATTGCGGAAATTCCATATTCCAGAAAACTTGGACCATTTCCTGACAGCCAGGACACTGAAGTTGATGTGCGGAATATAAACTTGTTTATGCTATAAATCCGGTATCTGACCGAGCCATAGAATGCTGCAAGAATAGTTTTGTTTGTTTCGTAACTTAAAGATACCGGCTTAATACCGAACGCTCTATGATATTTATTTTGAATAGCTTCTCCGCCATAGTTGCCCGAGAGAGCAATTCCGGTACCAAGCCTGTAGATAAGTTCTTTTTCTTGATTGCCTTCATAAGTATATCTGAAAACGATAAAATCGGTCCTGTAGTTATTTTTTCTGTCTGTAATTAAATTCAGATAAAAATCAGCAAGGTGGCGCGTATCGTTATTTTCTAGTCCATACCTTAACCAGAAATTGGCGGTCAGGAAATCATCATTTGTACGGAAAAGTTCTGTTCCGGCATAACGATTAAATTCTTTATCAAGCCAGAAGTTATCATTCCAGTAACCGAACGTTGCGGAATATTTGAACGATTCTTCAGATGAATCAGGCTGTATTCCAAATGCATTTGTTGTAAACTTAAGAAATAGTAAAAAGCAGATTACTTTCAGTAGATAAGAATTGTTCATGCGGGAAAAGCTTTCTGAAAATTTCTAAATCAAGTCAAAGCGGTAGCCAAATGAGAACTGAAACTCCCATGCGTTGAAATTATTTCCTGCCACATTCTTAAAATTATCATATTTTGAATAGTAAATATTCAAGTCGGAAAGAAAACGTAAAGTAAAATAGTTGGCATGAAAGCCTGTGATAAAAGCTTTTTCCACTATTCCGCTCGGCGAGGTCTTTGCTTTATACCCGGCCGCTGGGAAAGGAGTTGAAAGGTTGATTTCACCATAATTCCGGCGTTCTGCTGAAAGCCCGAGCCGCAGATATTTATTTACCAGTCTTTCGATTGAGAAGGAGTAGTTTCTTGAATCAGGCTGATAGTAATGCCCCATTGCTCTTGCGGTAACAAATCTTTGAGGAAGTCCGTAATAACGAACCCCGTCAATTTCGATGGCTCTGCCGAGATAGTGAAAATGGTTATACATAAAAGGGGCAATATGTACATATTCAGCTTTATAGAAGAAATCTGCAAAATAGAGTCTGGTACCGAATTGATATGAAAGTGCTGTTGGATCACTGCCATCCTTTTTTACATCTCCGCTGAAGTTGATTTCGTCAGAAGCTATTTCACCATACAATAAAACTCCGGGCAAAACAGAAGCGCTAAAATCAGCGCTTGCAAGACTATTCTGATAATCCTTGAATAAATTGTGCTGATAGATCAGGGGGTTGACATCTCCGAGCTTTGGTGATCTGCCATAAATTATTTTCATATAGGAAATCCCGAAATTTATCTTATTTGCCAGTGTGTATTCAACACGCTGCACCAGCATATTTTTTTCTGGCTTATTTAAGCCGCTTACATCGTTATACGATCCTTTAAACTGATTCTGGGGCTCATAATCCGTAAGTGAAGCATAAATAACTGAGAATTTAATTTCATTAAACCAGAGAGCGAACTTTAACATATCATAATAAGGAACATTATCCGAAAGGAGAAGTGTGACTTTGTTCCCCACTCCCCAGCTTACATTATCACGGCCGAGCTGGAGGGTAATCATAGCATGCGGTGACTGATAACTGAAATAGGCCTTATGAAAGATTCTGAAATCAAGGTCCTCCCAGGGATCTTTTGGTATATTAGTTTTGTTTCCCGTTACCGTATATACAGGCTGATAATTATTTACATTAACACGGATAGAAAAACCAAAATTCGTATCACGGGAGGCTTCATAGTTAAGCCGGAAGAGCGGGCTTCTTTTTTCATATCTGGTGAGGTAATTACGGTTGCCCTCGGTTGAGTAGACAACCTCAGGTACGGTTCTTCCATAGAGCTCAAAATGCCAGTTATCCTGGAAGCGAAAATCCGGCAGATAGTCCTCAATTTTTTGCTTTAATGCAGGGGACATTGAATTCTTGTACTCATCATAAATTATATTAATGTATCTTTGCCACTCCTTATGCGTTATAGGCCTTGAGTATGCAGGAAACTGCATGCCAGTCTGGATCATCAGATCATCAAGGAGCTTCATACGCTCCGATTCAACCGGAACATTCAGAACCTGATTAAGATAGGAGTTCCATGTATCCTGAGAAAAAACAGGATCATAGATTAGGAAAATAATCAGCAGTGTGAAAAAGGCAGCCTGTTTCATGATTTTACCTGTCATTGTGTATAATTTGACAAAATACATTAAGTGAGTTCAAGTAAAAGTAAATGATAAGGTGGTGACGCGAATTTTTATTTGGCGTTATAAAATTTAGCAGATTTTATGTGATTTTCCAAATTATCAATCATCCGGCTGTTAGCTTAGGTGGATGGCATCTGATAGGTGATACGAAAAGCAAGCTTGAATAAACGGCCTTAAAACGTAAGAATTTGCACATTGTGGCATCAAAGTGAGCAGCCGGATATAACGGTTATCAAACGGGGATTTAAACTGACCGGAAAGTGGTTTTGAAATTAAACAGTATTTCGGGGGGAGTTTAATGTATTATTTTTTTAAGTACGATATTTGCCTGAAAATTTTCCGGAACCCTCGAATGGAGATTTTTGCGGATCGGAATCTTTTAGGGAGGAAGTTTTTACTGTCGTTATTTTCCTTGAACTAAACCGGCACCGAAACACAGCACGCGGATTTTTCGGATCTTCGAACGCGGATTTCCGCGGATCGGAATCTTTTTAGGGGAAAGCCCTTACTGTCCTTGATTTATAGCGGTAAAGAAACAAAAAATGTGGTGCCGACTCCTACTTCGCTCTCAACCCAGATTTTACCTTTATGGCCTTCAACGATCTTTTTAACGATGGAGAGCCCCAGCCCGGTGCTGCGCTCGCCTGCGGTTGATCTGACACTTCTTCGTGCGAATGGCTGAAAGAGTTTTACCAAATCTTCAGGCGGTATACCCTGTCCCTGATCGGTGACCTTGATAACACACTGATCTTCATTTTTTGAAAGACTGACTTCAATCAGCTTTTCAGGATAGGAAAATTTAATCGCATTTGAAATAAGGTTATTAAGAATCTGTTCTGTTTTAACAGCATCAATGCTCAGCCGCAGCTCAGGTACTTCAGGAGTAAAGACAATTTTCAGTTTCTTTTTATCGGCAATTACTCTGTTCAGTGAGACGTTCTTTTCAGTAAGTGCAACGATATCAGTTTCTTCCAGATTGAGGCTAAGATTGCCAGATTCAATTACTGCCACATCAAGCAGTTCATTCAGCAGCTTCAGGACAAATTCACTGGAATCTTTGATAATGGTGAGAAATTCTTTTTCATTTTCATCAAGTTTATGCCAGATTTCTTCCATCATCAGAACTGAGAAAGAAAGAATGGCGCTTGTAGGATTTCTTAAATCATGTGCAGCTATGCGGAGGAACTTATTCTTATCCTCATTCAGCTTTTCCAGTTCGATATTCTTGCGCGCGATTTCGCGGTGCATATTCAGAAGCTGCTTGTTCGCTTCCGCCAGTTCGCTGTTTTTCTGGATAGCGTTTTCATAGGTTGAAAGGAGCAGATCAATGATCTGCATCCGGTCAGAATTGATGAAATACTTCTCTCCGCCGAAGACGATATGGATGCCCATATCGGAGGAGGATGAGCGGTCGCGAAGATCCTTATTCAGCAGAATATAACTTATTCTGGAAAGAAGGAAATACTCGTTATAAGGCTTGGTCAGGAAGTTATCGGCTCCGGCCTGAAGACCTTTTATCACATCCTGAGGGTCTGAGAGGTTGGTCAGGAGCATAACGGAAATATCCTTCAGGTCAGGACTTTCCTTAATTTTTGTGCAGAGTTCGTAACCGTTCATTTCTGGCATCACGATATCAGAAATCACGAGCGCCGGTTTAGATTCAAGAATCATGTCATAGGCACTTTTCCCCTCACGCGCGGTTCTTACATTATATCCGTTTTGTTCAAGGATATAGCGCAGCTGTTCGAGCTGGGTTGGGCTGTCTTCAACAATTAGTAATTCTTTATTCATACGATCCTGAATCGGTTAAACCTTTCTGGTAAATTCCATTATTTCAACTTGAAAATAAGGTTTTTCGCGTAAAATTCCTTGTTGAATATGCTTAGCTGATTTCATGGAAGTATTCTATCATCTTTTCGGGGGTAAGCACCTGTTTTTCAGCGTGCAGTTTTAGCGCTTCTCCCGGCATACCATAGACCACGCTGGAATCAGCATCCTGTATGATGGTCTCACCGCCCGCGTCCTTAATCATCTTAAGTTCGGCGGCACCATCCCGCCCCATACCGGTCAGCAGGATGCCAAGGGCCTTATCCCCCACATTTTTAGCAACACTCCTGAACAGCACCGAAACCGAAGGTTTTGCGCTATGCTCGGGGGGAGTATCCTCCAGATGAATCACCATATTTTTTGAAACAGTACAATTGCAGTTATCAGGCGCCACATAGCAGTTTCCGGGCTGTATCGGTTCATTCTGCTCGGCAAGTTTAATATTGATTTTTGAGGATTTCTGCAGCCATTCAACAAATCCGTTTGAGAACCCGGGGGTAATATGCTGCACGATAATTATCGGGATGGAAAAGCGTTCAGGCAGATGTGCAAGGAGCCGTTCAATAATAACCGGTCCGCCGGTTGAAGCGCCAATTGCAATAAGACTGAATTTATTATTGAATAAGTATGCCTCTTTGGTCAGACTCTTTTTAATCAGATTCGAAACGGTGATTGGCCTGACCGGCACTCGTTTATATACTTTTATGGCAGAAAGAAGCCTGATATTATTCAGCAGCCTGCCTATCAGCACATCAAAGGATTTAGTTCCGTAAGAGTGGGGTTTTTCTGCAATTGCGGCTGCTCCCGCGCTCAGTGCCGAAAAGGTGTCATCCATATCCTTTGGATTAAAATTTGCGCTGCAGATAATGATGGGGACCGGATTGGTCTCCATGATTTTTTTTGTAGCATCAAGGCCGTTCATTTCAGGAAGATTAACATCCATGGTAATGACGTCGGGCTTATGCTTCTGCGCCATTTCAACCGCTTCAACTCCGGTGACGGCAACAGCAATCACCTCCATCTGCGGATCGTTGTTTATATACTGTACGATAAGCTCCTGAATAACAGGAGAATCTTCAACAACAAGAACTCTGATCATATAAGTCTCTCTATAGTATCAAGAAGTGCTGACTGGTCAAAACTGCTTTTAACGATATAAGCATTAGCACCTGCCTGAATACCCCGTTCCCGGTCTTCCGGTTTGGCCAGAGAAGTAACCAGGATTACGGGTAGGTTCCGTAGTTTTGCGTCTTTACGGATACTCTGGGCAAGTTCAAAGCCGCTCATTCTTGGCATTTCCACATCAGAAACAACCAGATCAAAATGCTCCAGCTGCAGTGTGGTATATGCATCAAGACCGTCAAAAGCTGCTTTAACGTTATATCCGAACGATTCCAATATATCTTTTACCAGCATGCGTGAAGTTATGGAATCATCAACCACCAGAATCTTTTTCTCTGTAGTGGATTTTTCTTCACTGCTCTGCTGCACGGCTCTGCTTTCTTTTTCCACTGATGCAATCAGATCAAAGACATTCAGAACCGGCACTATTTTACCGTTGGCAAGCAATGTTGCCCCCGAAAAATTTTTCACTCTGCTTAACTGGGGATTAAACGGCTTGATGATGATTTCCCGTTCATCTAAAATCTCATCAACCCAGAAAGCAACGCGTTTTTCACCTGATTTAACATAAAGGCAGGTAAGGTATTTTGGATTGCCGCTGCTTTTTGTGCCGCGGATGCCAAGTAAATCTGCCAGCCCCACCAGAGCCACCGGATATCCTTCGATATTTACGGTTTCCTTATTTCCGACTGATTTGATATTCGACCGGTTTATGCGGATAATCCGGGATATACGAACCGTCGGGATTGCGAAGAATGATTCATTGCATCTGAGCACAATACCGCGCAGTGACGCGAGATATACCGGCAGTGAGATGGTGAATTTAACCCCTTTCTGCCGTACTGATTCAACTCTGATGCTGCCATCCAGTTTTTCGATTTTTTCTTTTACAATAGCCATTCCGAGCCCCCGGCCTGATATATCAGAAATTGTATCCGCGGTGGATACATCAGAATAGAATATCATGTTAAGCAGTTCCGGTTCGGTCAGATAACTGAGGCGCTGGGGCTCCATAATCTGTTTTGCAAGAATTGACCGTTTCAGTTTTTCAATATCAATACCGTCACCGTCATCCTCAACCGTAATAATAACCTTTCCCCCTTCGGAGGACTGAATGGAAATGGTAATTTTACCCTGCACCGGTTTCTTATGCTTTACGCGAAGGTCAGGTTTTTCTATACCATGGTCAATACTGTTTCTGAGAAGATGAATGAAAGGATCTTTCAGCTCCTCAAGAATTCGTTTATCACACTGTATATCCGCACCGTTGATTACGATATCAACATCTTTTTTCAGGTCACGGCCAAGATCTCTCACCAGTTTAGGAAAACCTGCCGTAAGATGAGAGAAGGGGAGAAGCAGTACTTCCTTGATATTGTCTATCAGGTTTTCAATATTGTTTGATGACTGGCGAAGACCCTTGCGCGACTCTTTACTGAGATATTTCACCTTTCGTGAAAGATCATTCAGCATATCCTGATGCGGGCCCAGAAGGCGGTTCAGATTATCCAGATGCTGCGGAAAGGTGCGTTCAAACTCAAACCGTGTGATCCGGTACTTGTCAGTCAGACTGGTCAGCATCATTTCAATCCACGAAAGCTCATTCTGAATCTGCTCCATGGAAAGTTTTGTATATATAATTTCCTGCGTTTTTACGAAGAGCTCATCTATCTTTGCTGTGGAGATACGCACCGTATCGGAAACACTCTGTTCAGCCGCACGCTGCAGTTTTTTATGCTCCGGTGTCTGCCGGTCATGCAGCACTCTTTCTTTTACCGCTGCCGGGGGTATTTCTTCAGCAGGAGGCTGCTCATGGGATATATCAGCAGGAAGCTTTTTTTTCAGCTTATCTATTGAGTCATCAATATTCAGTACAAGATATTCCGACAGATCCTTTGTTAAATCTTCGATATTCAGACTGACTTCCATTTTGCCTGCATCATCCTTTGCCCTGAGGAAACCGGAAATCAGGTCTACACCTTCATGCAGCAGGTCAAACAAATCTTTAGCTGATTCAAGCTGCCCTTGTTTAAGTGCTGAAAACGCGGATTCAACAGTTTGGCAGATGGTTTCAATCTCACTAATCCCGACTGCGCGCGCAGCTCCCTTAAGACTGTGCGCTTCCCTGTATGTGGTTTCAAGCAGTGAAGCACGCTCCTCTTCACCATGAAGCTGCTCAAGTTCGAGCAGACCATTGGTGATATTCATCAGATGTTCGTCAGCCTCTACCCGGAAAGTTTCGAGCAGCCGCTGATAAAATGCCTGATCCATTTTATCTTACCGTAAACACAGCGTTAATATCTGAAAGTTTACCTGCCAGAGAGAGAAGACTTTTGGCCGCCTCTTCAAGTTCTTTTGTTGTCCTGACATTCTGAATTGAAGCAGATTTAATGTTTTCCATAGCAATAGCTACCTGATCCATGCCCACAAATTGCTCCTGACTTGCAACGGAGGTTTGCAGTGCGGCATCATTAAAGACGTTTATAGTCTCCGCAAGTTTTGCGATTGCTTTTTGTGCTTCGGCGGAAAGCTGAACAGCCTCTGAAACGATTTTTTCACCTTCGCCGGTAGCGATTACGGATGCCTGAATAGCGCTCTGCACATCATTGAGAACCGTCTTCACCTGAGCTGTCGCCTGCTTGGACTGTTCTGAAAGTGATTTAATTTCTTGCGCAACAACGACGAAGATTTTACCCTGTTCACCTGCTCTTGCAGCTTCAATGGATGCATTTACCGCTAACAGATTGGACTGCTCTGCAAGATCATTCACGGTTGCAATAATTTCTCCAATTGCCTTGCTCTGCTCGGTGAGGCGGTCAATACTGAGACCAATTGTTTTCATCTGTCCGCCAATGCGGTGAATTCCGTCAATGGTATTCTCCGTTGCCATCATTCCTTTTTCAGAAATCTCAGTTGCCTGCTGTGCCACAACGGATACCTCACGGCTTTTACGGCTTGAAATTTCAGAGGTCTTTTTCACTTCTTCAATGGTTGCGGTTGTTTCTGTAATCGCGGTTGCTGTCTCATTTGAGCTTGTGGCAAGCTGTGCAGTTCCGCTGAATATCTGTCCGGAAGTGGTTGAAAGCACTTTAATGCCTTCCTGTGTACCGCCGATAATACTTCTCAATGCGGTACTCATTTTATTCAGCGAGTTTATCATCTCATCATTGGCTGAACGGGGAGTGAGATTTTTTGAAAGATCACCAGCCGCGATATTAGCCGCGAAAGAAGATACATCGCGGAGTGACTGTATCATTCTTTTATATGAACCCACCAGCAGACCGATTTCATCTTCACGTTTTTCTTCAGGGATTTCAATATTTAAATCACCGTCTGCTATGCTGTTAGATACATCAGCGATTCTTTTTAGCGGCGCGGTTATCATGCCGATTGACTGAAAGAAGATAAGAATACTGACGATAATAGTTACGCCTAATAGAACCCAAAACGTTACAACTCCCTTGAATATATCATTTGCTGATTTCCTGAGGAGGTTGTCTATATCAGATTTAAGATTATCACTCAGCTTTTTTGTGCCTACCAGGATATCCTGAATCATAAAGCTGCCGGCTTCTGTATAAAGCACGTTTATGCGAGGATTGATTTTCATGCTGTCAATCTGTTTGCGGGTCAGTGCAAAGTACTGCCTTGTATCTTCCTGCAGCTGATTAAGATTATACTGATAGCGCGCTTCATCACCGAGCAGCCGTTCAAGCTCTGCCTGATGCGATTCAACACTGTTCATGGCCTCAAACAGACTCTTATCAAGATCAGCCTGAGCTAGCCCCTGTCTGAAGAGAATGTAAGAAGCAGTTTCATCTTTAATCTTATGGATATTATCCTTCAGAAACTCAAGGTTAAAAAGCGCTTTTGAATATTTATCAGCTATAACTGACTGATTCTGCTCCACTGTCTCAAAATTTGCTTTTGAGAAAAGGAAGAGTACTATCACTGTAAAGGTGATAATCGAGATCTGCAGAAGCAGTTTATATTTGATGGAAAGATTTACAAAGAAGTTCATATCAGTCCTCTGGTTTTCTAATCCTGATGTATAATAATTTTTTTATCGTTAAATAATTTCTTGCCGTCAAGAAGTATAATTCTTGATGAAGTGATGCCGTGAAGATACTCGTCGCGTTTATCACGGAAGTTTATAACCGTGTTGAAGATATCGTTCATCTCCACTTCCTTAATGCCGTTTACTTTATCAGCAAGCACTCCGAAGGTAAGCCTGCCGTTGGTAAGTATCATTACTTTATTGAGATCGCTTAACTGCTGCCCCGGAAGCTGGAAGAATTTTTTAATATCGAGGATGGAGAGAATCTCTCCTCTGATATTAATAAGCCCGAGAACAAAATCAGGAAGTCCCGGCAGCGGGATGATCTCTCTAAGCGGCACAACCTCACGAATATACGCGGTTTCAATTGCGTAGGTTTCGTAAGAAAGCACAAACTCAAGAACGGTAAGGGTTTCCCCTTTTTCCTGTACAGGAGGTTTTTGAGCGATAGCCCGGGCGCGGTCTCTGAGTATCTGTTTGTTTTTATCTGGTGAATTCATTTGCTCTCTGAGACTGAAGGATTGAAGTAATAAGCCGGACTAAACCGGAAGCATTAATGCCGTCCATTTCTTCTATGGTCCTCTCCGAAGGGATATTTGAAGCTATCTTCAGAAGTTTGTTCAGCTGGCTTATATATTCATCATTTTCACCAAGCTGCCGGTAAACGGATGCCAGCCCGAAAAGCGCCGCCGGATATCCGGGGGATAAGAAAAGCGCCTTTGTATAATAGGTAAATGCCTCTCTGGGCAAACCTGAAGATGCCAGGAGATGCCCTGCAAGATAATTCAGGCGGAAACTTTCCGGAAGCAAATCTGCTCCCTTAGCGGCTGTTTCTTTTGCTTTTGCAAGACTTCCGGTATTTGCAAGTGATTTACTGTAATAGATAAATATCCTTTCCTTCTCCTCTGAAGTATAGGGGGAGAGGAGATCGGAATTTAATTCATGCTCTTCGGTTTTAGATATCACACCGTTAAAATCCGCTTTCAGAAATGACTGTTCCAGGATATAAAAATCGAGCAGCCGCGGCCGTTTTTGCTGCAGTTCCTGAGGTTGGATTCCGGGATACATTCCGGCATTTTTTTTAAGGACGGTTACGGTAAGCTGTTCTTCTTCTGTTACAGCCGAAGGAATTTCTTTTTTTATATACTCAGATATGGATGTTACACCCGGTGTCTCGGAGGCAGAAGCAGAGATATCCCCGCTTCCTTTTCTGAAAATGATAACATCATCACCGCGAATCTGCTGAAACCGCCTGTCAGGCTGATGTGCTACTTCTGTAAGACTGAGGATAAGATATCCTCCCTCGTTCAGTGAGTCATAAAACTTTGATATAATTTTCTGCCTTCCCTCATCGCTAAAGTATATCAGCACATTACGGCAGAAGATTATGTCCATCCTGTCGGTATTATTGAGATTTGAAGGGAACTGATCTGCAATAAGATTGAGGGTATTCCACTGAACAAAGCTCCTGATTGAAGGGGAGACCTTAAACTCCCCCCGTTCATTCTTGGTAAAATATTTCTTCATTATTTCGCTGTGTTCATTCCGGAATGACCATGCGCGGTACGTGGCAGTTGCTGCTTTCATAAGAAATTCCGGATTAATGTCAGTACCGAGGATGGTGACATTCCAGGAGGGAAGGTCGGGTACAGTTTCATGAAGCAGAATAGCCACTGAATAGGCCTCCTCACCGGTGCAGCAGCCGGCACTCCAGATCCGGAGCTGTTTGCGCCCGCTTTTCTTTTTAGCGATAATACCGGGAATGACTGTATCTCTCAGAAAATTAAATACCTTTGGCTCTCTGAAAAAGTAGGTCTCACCAATGGTGAGATATTTTGCAAGAAGCATAATAGTCTCAGGTGATTCCTCATGATCTTTCAGACTATCAATGAAGTCATTAACATTATCAAAGCCTGCTTCAATATAGACGCTGATCATCGCGCGTTCGAGGTCCTGCTTCCTGTCATCCGGATAGTAGAGCCCGAGATTTCTGTGGAGATAATTCTTTATTCGCGGGAAGCGTTCTTCGCTGATAATCTGCAATTACCCGTTTCCCTCTTTGAAAAATTTTAACTCTGAAAGGAGGTTGATATAATCAGAACTGTGCATGAATTTTGACGGTTCAGGGATGAACATCAGATTTTCATCCTGCATGGAAAGAGACTTAAATAGAATCATTTCATCGGTATCACGCAAATTACCGGTGTTTTCATCTCTAAAAACATACTCCGCACCACTGACGTAATCCACCACTACAGCTCCCTTGCCGTTGTGCAGCCGGAAAAGAATAATAAAGTCATCGGGGGAAAGGTCCCTGACCGGGAGCATCAGTTTTTTCCTCAGGTTGAACACAGGAATGATTTCTTCCTCCACGATAATCACACCCTGAATGAGCTGATTGTCGGTAGGAAAACTCTTTATCTCGACAGCCCGGATAACACGGATGGTATCCTCGATATTAAAACCGAAAAGATGCTGATCAAGCCGGAACATGAGGACAAATTTTATTTCACCCTGCATCATTTCTGGCTGTTCCTCATATTTCTGGTGCAGGTCATGTATTATTCTCCTGGCCGGAAACTGCCGTACCGTCTGGTATTTGAAAAATTGTTTATCACTGAAAAATTAATATTCTTCTAAAACTAATATAGCAGATTCGCCGTAAGAGAAACCTGCCTGAACCCGCAAAAAAACTTCTTCGCGGTTAAAATTGATAATTCATCCCTCAGCCGGAGCACTAACCTAAAACCACCAGGGTCTTCGCTCAATGTGAGGAAGTGATGTCTGAAAAGTGCTTTGCGTAAAGATTCTCCCTGGTCAGTCCTGCTCCGGCCAGATCATTTTCATCAAAAGCTTTGCACTCAAAGCCATACCTGAAAAAGAGGAGCAGGCCGTAACCGGATGCCGCGTCATCAAATATTCCTTTGTGAACAGAGGGCAGGGCGGAGTTTTTAAGAAACTGTTTTATCCTTTTGGCTGCAAGAGGGTACTCATTCAGGAAGAAAATATAAACCGCCGCGAGCCGCGAGATAATCTGCGCGGGATGCAGATCCCACCCCTGATAGAATCCCATCCGCAGCGAATGGCGGATATCTGAGTATGCTTTTTGCCACCCGGCGGTAACAGTTGCAACATTTTCTTCAAGAAGGTGAACCGGAAGCGGAGCGGAGAGGGTTGCCTTATGAGGCGCCACAGGCATGACGTTGGTAACACCGTCAACGCAACGGATACCAGAACGGCCGAGAATGATTTTCATTAGGACCCGGGCATAATCACAACTCGGATGTTGCATTTCCTGGAATGATGCACTCACTCCGAATGAAGAATTCAGATCGTAAACCCCGAGATGTCCTCCGAGAAGCCGGTTTCCGCCAACCTGGACGATTTTGGCCATATATTTTTCCGCAATGGCTTCGGGTGTTTCAATCATTACTTCGGTGAGTATGGAGTTTTTGGGCAGATGGTTTCTCATCTCCAGTTTGTGAAGAATGTCATTCAGCACGGAAAGCTGTTCAGGACGGGTAACCTTTGGAAGAGTAACCACAAAAGCGCCGGGAAGTTTATTATCCGTCAGTTTCAGTAATGTTGTCAGGTAAAGTTCCAAAGTCCTTACCGCGCGTTGTGCGGTACCCGGAGCGATCGGTTTAATTCTGATTCCAAAAATCGAAGGAAGCGCCCCATGCCTGAATATCTCAGCGGTTTCAGTTGCAGCGGAGATAGCATGCTCATCTTCTTCCTCGTCTGAGCGGTAGCCGTAACCGTCCTCAAAATCAATGCGGTAATCCTCAACCGGCTCTTCCTCGATCTTTCTGTGAATCTTATGATAGACCTTCTCGGCAGTAGTTTTGCTTACCGGTGCTTCCGGCCTGTTAAATATTGAATAAAACTTTTCAGATTCCTCGCAGTAATCGTTAAAAATACCCTGAGCTACCCGCTTAATTTTGTCAAACGAATCCCTTTTGAAGAGATTAGCTCCCCCGTAAAAAGTGTGTATCGGATACCGGATATCTGAGAAACGGAGCTTTATCTCATCATCCAGAGCGAGTGAATTAATTGTATTAATATGTTCTGTATTGAGCAATGAATCTTTCATAAAAATTTAACCTCATGAAACCCGTAAAAATGAATCTTGCAAAAGAGCCTGATGTACTTGTATATTTATTTTCAGTTTACGAAAAATCCGGATTGAGAAGGCCGGATTCAACATTTTTACCAAAAGTACTTAAAAATAGTAATTTTTGGCCGAAAAATGTGTGATAAAGCGTGTAAATCATTCCTTTTTCGAAATAAATCAGCGTACACAGTAATTAACTAAACCGGAAGTCCCATGAAAAAAATCGGCATTTTGTTTGGACAGGAAAACACATTTCCGCCAGCGCTCGTTGAACGTATCAATGCAAAGAAAGTTGATGGAATTACTGCAGAATTTGTCAAGATTGACAAAGTTATGCAATACACCCCTCAGGGCTATGATGTTATAATAGACAGAATTTCTCAGGATGTGCCGTTTTACCGGGCAATGCTTAAGAATGCCGCAATTACCGGTACTGCTGTTATCAATAACCCATTCTGGTGGACGGCTGATGATAAGTTTTTTAATAATGCCCTTGCCGAGCAGGTGGGTGTTCCGGTTCCCAAAACCGTAATACTGCCTTCCAATCAGCATCCGCCGGATACTAATTCAAATTCATTCCGTAATCTGGCCTTTCCGATGGATTGGGAAGGAATATTCAATTATGTAGGGTTCCCGGCTTTCTTTAAGCCATTCGCCGGTGGAGGATGGAAGAATGTTTATCGCCTTGAAAACAAGGACGAGTTCTTCACCGCGTATAATGAAACAGGCCAGTTAGTGATGATGCTTCAGGAAGAGATTGTATTTGAGGATTACTTCCGCTGCTACTGCATTGACCGTCAGGATGTGCACCTGATGCAGTATGACCCCAAACAGCCGCATCATCTGAGATATGTCCGCAATGCACAGCCTAAAACCAAAAAGCTGCTGGATACACTTAAGGACTACGTCCTGAAACTGAACAAGGCACTCGGTTATGATTTTAATACGGTAGAACTTGCCGTAAAGAACGGGATTCCTTACGCGATTGATTTTTGCAATCCGGCACCGGATGCGGATGTGAATTCAGTCGGCGAAGAAAATTTTGAATGGATTGTGGAAGCTGCCGCCAATATGGCAATACGCCGCGCGCAGAATCATAAACCGGGTCAGAATAACTGCACCTGGGGCGAGTTTGTTAAGAAAAGCGTAAAGTAGTAATATATATCAGCATCAGGAAAGTAGTGGTTTATGAGTGAGAAAGATAATCTTTTCTCTATCGGAATAGAAGAAGAGGTTCAGATCGTTGATCCGGTAACGCGTGAATTGCGTTCACACATTGAGCAGATTCTTGAAGACGGCAAGATGATACTGAAGGAACAGGTTAAGCCGGAAATGCATCAGTCCGTAGTTGAAATGGGAACTGAAGTCTGCATGAATGTGGATGAGGCAAGAAGGGAAGTAGTGAAACTGCGTACCGAACTTGCAAAACTGGCAATAAAAAATAATCTGAGAATTGCTGCTGCCGGCACGCACCCGTTCTCCCATTGGAAAGATCAGCGCATAACCGAACATCCGCGTTATAAGCAGGTGGTTGATGATATGCAGCAGGTCGCGCGTGCCAATCTCATCTTTGGTCTTCATGTGCATGTGGGTATTGATGACCGTGACGCAGCGATTCACATCATGAATGCTGCACGTTACTTTCTGCCGCATATATTCGCTCTTTCAACAAACTCTCCTTTTTGGCTTGGCAGAAATACCGGCTTCAAGTCTTACCGCTCAAAAGTATTTGACCGCTTTCCGAGAACCGGAATTCCGGATTACTTTGGCAGTGTGTCAGAATATGATAATTATATTAACCTCCTGATTAAAACCGGCTGTATAGATAACGCTAAAAAAATCTGGTGGGATATACGGATGCATCCTTTTTACAGCACGCTTGAGTTCCGCGTATGCGATGTGCCGATGCGGGTTGATGAAACGATTGCGCTGGCAGCGGTAATGCAGGCCCTGGTCGCGAAACTTCATAAACTGCTTAAGCAGAATCTTGGCTTCAGGTTATACAGAAGAGCCCTGATTGCCGAAAACAAGTGGAGAGCATGCCGTTACGGTATATCAGGCAAGCTGATTGATTTTGGAAAGAAGGAAGAAGTTCCGACGGCAAGCCTGATTGATGAACTGCTTGAGTTTATTGATGAAGTGGTTGATGATCTCGGAAGCAGAAAAGAAATCAACTATATACAGGAAATGGTAAAAGCCGGAACAGGCGCCGACCGTCAGCTCCGGATTTGGGAGCAGTCCTATGACCTGAAGCGGGTAGTGGACTTCATTATTGAAGAAACCCATGTCGGGCTTGATTTAACGAAATAATTTATATAACAGAACAAGGTTACAATTTGGTGAAAGATATAAAAGCGATCTCCTTTGACAGCGAACTGACTCCCGGCGCTTATAACGCCGTAAACGTCTGCCTGAAACTGAAACCGGAAGAGAGAATGACCATTATCACTGATGAGGAATCAGTTGAAATTGCCGCCAGCATTGTCGCGGAAGTTGAAAAAATCGGTGCTGAGTGCCACACATTCGTGCTTGAGGATTATGTTGCGCGTCCGATGACCGATATGCCGAAGGAGATACTTGAGGATCTGGCAAAATCGCAGGTGAGTATATATGCCTGCTTCACACAGACAGGGGAACTGGGCTCCCGGATTCAGATGACTGATGTGGTGAATAAGTATAAACTCCGCCACGGTCACATGGTGAATATAACCAAGGAGATCATGAAGCAGGGAATGCGTGCCGATTTCAATCTGGTGGATGACATGAGCACCAGACTGATTGAAAAAGCCCGCAAAGCAAAATTTATCACCTGCAAAACTGCAGCCGGTACTGATATTATTGCCGAGTTTTCACCAAAACTGAAATGGATTAAAACCAGCGGCATCATCAATACCGACAAATGGGGCAATTTGCCCGGTGGTGAGATATTCACTTCACCGTTTAATGTTAATGGCGTTTTTGTGGTTGATGGTGTTGTGGGAGATTATCTCTGCAAAAAGTATGGTGACCTGAAAGAAACTCCTCTGACTATTCATATCAGTGACAGCCGCATTACCAGGATGGAATGCGATAATCAGGAACTTCTTGAAGAATTTACCGCATATACCATGACGGATGAAAACAGCAACCGCGTTGGTGAGTTTGCCATTGGCACTAATCTGGCGGTAACCCGGGTAATCGGAAATATCCTTCAGGATGAAAAAATCCCCGGTATACACATCGCTTTTGGTCATCCCTATGCACAGCATACCGGCGCTGACTGGGTATCAACAACCCATATTGACTGTGTTGGCCGTGACTTTGACATCTGGCTTGATGATGAAAAGGTCATGGAAAAAGGCAGATTTTTAATCTAAAAGGAAATCCTCAGAATGGTCACGGAATTACGGAAGAAATATAACAGCGAATTCACTGAAAGTGCATACGAAGCATTTAATAATGACCTGAATTCCATTCTCAGGTATCCGTGTGATTTCCGTGTCTGTGAAACACCCCTTTTCCTGTCGGAAACCCTGACCCGTGAACTGGTAACTGCCTGTAATGATATTATTTCTCAGCTCCGGACTCCTGAGTTTGAGATATATAGCAGGAACGCAATACCGGAGGGGCTTGCGGTTCCGAATCAGGACAGCCATCCCAAGTTTTTGCAGATTGATTTTGCGATCACAAAGGACTCTCAGGGTAACTTTATACCCAAGCTGATTGAATTGCAGGGTTTTCCTTCGCTCTACGCGTTCCAGTATTATCTTCCTCTCGTAATCAGGAGGCATTTTAACATACCGGATGAATTGACTCCCTACTTTTCCGGTTTTGACGATGATGCATATATATCTCATCTGAAACATATCATTGTGGGCGATGCTGATCCGGAGAATGTAATCCTGCTTGAGATTGAACCTGATAAACAGAAGACCCGGATTGATTTCGCGGCAACGGAAGAACTCACCGGAATCTCAACCGTATGCATTACAAAGGTTAAAAAACAGGGACGGAAACTTTTTTATGAAAAGAACGGGCGGGAAATTCCGGTTGAACGGATATACAACCGTGTAATTTATGATGAGCTGAAAAGAAAGGGTCCCGATTACGGTTTCCGCTTTGTTGATGAAATGGATGTAACGTGGGTAGGGCATCCAAACTGGTTTTTTAAGATCAGCAAGAATACGCTGCCCTTCCTGAAGTCAAAGTATGTTCCGGCATCATCATTTTTGAGCGAAATGCAGTCATATCCGGATGATCTGTCGCAATATATTTTGAAGCCGCTCTATTCGTTTGCGGGACTGGGGGTTGAAATGAATTTTGACAAGGCACGGCTTGACAGCATTACCGACCGAAGTAATTATATACTGCAGGAAAAGATTGAATATGCACCGCTGATTGACACACCGGACGGATTTTCCCGGGTGGAAATACGGATGATGTATCTGTGGGATAATGAACCGCTGCTGGTGAATAATCTCGTACGTACCAGCAAAGGCGCCATGATGGGTGTTGATTTTAACAAAAATAAGACCTGGGTCGGGTCAAGCTGCGCTTTTCATCCGGTGGTGTGAGCTGCTGATTATCCGTTTTCTAAACGCAGATGGATTTGTCGTCTCATTGTATGCAGCAAGGATGACCTGTTAGTTAAAAGTTAAAAGAGAAAAGTTAAAAGTCTAAAACCGGGAGTGGGGAGCAGGACATCCCTTAACCCGAAGGCTGGGTAACCGGTTAATAGACAGTCCGATGAAAACCCCGATATGTTGAACCCGCAGAGCAGGTGGTCTGATTATAGATAATCCGATACGGCCTCAATATCTCTGAACCCGCAGCGCGGGTAACCGTTTAATAGACAATCCGATGAAAACCCGATATGCTGAACCCGCAGCGCTGGTGACCTCCTATTTGCCAATTTCCGTCAATATATATCGCCCCTGCGGGGCTTTTTTGTTTTATTGGGATTGTTATTAATATATCGCCCCTTGGGGGCTGTTTGCCTTATGCCGCTGAGGCTATATGATATAAGCGATCAGTCAGAATTAAACTATTACCGGGGATATATCCACTCTCCCCGCAGCTCAATAATTAAAATATGCCCCAAGCCCGATGGTAAAAGTCCTTGAAAGCCCGTCTATATTGACGGGTCTTTTAAAGAAAGGGAATGCTCCCTCAATAACCATCTTGGTGTGATCATCAAGTTTCCACCCTGCCTGCAGCAGAAGGTTTAACTGCTTCTGATTGCTTCCGTTTACCGCAACATAGGTCTTTCCTGAAAATGTAGACGGTAATGTATAAGAGACCACGCTCATTTCGGTGAGACGATTAATATAAAGAAGAGATATCGCATAATCCCTGTCTTCATCATACTCACTTGAATACGTCATTCTCAGCATCAGATCATCGCCGCGCTTAAGTTCTGTAAGGGTGTTTTTACTTCTTCCGCTGCTTTTCTGGTACCCGGCGGCGAAGAGAAATTTTTCGTAATAATATCCGATTCCCAGAAGCAGGTCGGTCGTTCCGGTACCAGGCTGATATGCCTGGGGGAGGCCTGCTTTGTTGTCATTACCCGTTGCAAGCCGCACTCCTGCACTGAAAGAAAAATTCTGCTTTGGCTGACGGATGGTGATGATGCCGAGAATATCTCCGAGTCCCTGAACTGAACCCAGCGAACCGGTTATGCCATGTATCGGAATAATCACGGAGTATCTTGTGTCGGTAAGAAGGTACCCTTCGGCACCAATATGGAATGTGTGAAAATTCAGATTATTGGCATCTCCGCTCTGTCCGTACGAGTAGCCGGCTGAATACACCGATTGCTTCTTTTTTATATCAGACATTTTGTGAACCGAGCATACTCCGGCGTCTGAACACTGGGCAGAGAGTTTACCCCAAAATAAAAATGACAATGCAGCTAATAAAATTAGTTTCATGGAAAGGTTGGTTTCTGACAGAAATTGTAAATTGACTGCCCAAATATAATGCCGCCCGCGGGACTTCGGGGAAATTGTGCCATTCTTTTTTCAATGTCAAAAGAGGGTACCCCTTCAGTACCTGTAATTTTCTTATATTTAGACAGTAACTATTCAATTCGTTAACATAATCCGGCCCATGCCGGTTTTTGAAATTAACCGATAACTGACTTCAGATGTTTCACCTGACAACCTTTAATCTTCATGTCTCGAAAGACTCCCGTGAGAAATTCGGGTTTGAATCAACTCTCTTTTCCGTTACCGGAAATCTGATAATTGCCGACTTTACTGCTGCCCGTGAACTTTCCGACCGGATTAATAAACTCGGGAAACCGGGTACTTTTGTTACTCCGGGACTTATTAACACCGCGGGCCTTTTTCATGAGGTGCTGCACCTGGTCATAAGAAAGTATGAGGAAAACGAGAACCCCGGGGTTTTTGAGCGGGGAGTGAAATATCTTGAAGACAAACTTCAGGAAAATGCCGGGCTGATATTCCAAAAATTCATCGAACACTTCCCTCCTCTTCCGGTTTATCTGAATGAAGTTACACCGGAGGAGTATCTTGCAGGTTCAACGGCCGGTAAGCCGAACAGGGAAATCATCCTCGAAGAAATCCTGCTGCTTTACCTTGAAAATGAAAACCCCGGATTTAATGCGCTGAGTGAACTTTTTGATGATGCACCGCTTAAAGAAATTCCGGTCTATGAAACATTCCTGAAGGAAACAGAACAGTTTTTTGACAGTGAAAAACCCGCAAGCATAGAAAATCTTCCTCTGCTTAAAGCGCTCAGGAAACCGATTCTTGAGAATCCTGCGGATATTCTTGCCCAGTTGAATTATATATCATTCAAGTGGAGAGTGGTGCTGAGTGACTTGCTGGTATTCAAATTGCTCAGCGGCTCTGACCTGATCAGAGAAGACGCGAAACTCTTCATCTCACATGGAGGAGTGGGTACGCCGCCAGTTCCGGAATACAGCAAAGCCCTGCAGGAGTATCTTGAAGAACTGAAAGCAATGATGAAAGCCGGAGGAGGAAAGCTCACTCCGGAAGAATGGGCTGCACTGCAGAAAAAGTTCTCGATTGATGATATAAGTTTCTCCTATATGCAGGAGACTGAGCAGTTCACCGAAGATCTGGACTGGATGCCTAATGTGGTGATGATCGCAAAGAATACCCTGGTATGGCTTGATCAGCTGAGCAAGAAATATGTGAGGGAAATAAACCGGCTTGACCAGATACCCGATCAGGAAATTGACCAGCTTGCTGCATGGAACATTAATACGCTCTGGTTCATAGGAATATGGGAGCGTTCAACTGCTTCAAAAAAAATTAAGCAGTTTTGCGGCAATCCCGACGCAACATCTTCCGCGTACTCACTCTACAGTTATGAAATCGCCCAGGCAGTAGGCGGCGAGGAAGCATTTAATCAGTTTAAGCAGCGGTGCGCCGCGCGCGGAATCAGACTCGCGAGCGATATGGTGCCGAATCATACCGGTATATATTCCGACTGGGTACTTAAGCATCCTGAATATTTTATTCAGCGGGTTTCCCCTCCGTATCCATCGTACTCATTCACCGGGCCTGATCTTTCAGAAAATCCTGCCATGCAAATCAGGATAGAAGATAAATATTATACCCGTCAGGATGCAGCGGTAGTCTTTCAGGTGATTGAAAACGCCACCGGGCTCACCCGCTATATATATCATGGCAATGACGGCACCAATATGCCATGGAACGATACGGCACAGCTAAATCTGCTGCTGCCTGAGGTGCGTGAGGCCCTTATACAGAATATCATGCATGTAGCGCGGATGACCCCTGTTATCCGGTTTGATGCGGCAATGACTCTTGCCAAGAAGCACTATTCACGCTTATGGTTCCCTCAGCCGGGAAGCGGGGGAGCGGTTCCCTCCCGTGCTGAATATGCAATGTCACCGGATATGTTTAATCAGGCAATGCCGAATGAATTCTGGCGCGAAGTGGTTGACCGGATGAATGCAGAGATGCCGAATACGCTGCTGCTTGCCGAGGCATTCTGGCTGATGGAGGGATACTTCGTCCGTACGCTTGGTATGCACCGCGTCTATAACAGTGCTTTCATGCATATGTTCATGAAAGAGGAGAATGACAAATACCGCCTGCTGATAAAAAACACGCTTGAGTTTAATCCGGAAATCCTGAAACGCTATGTAAACTTCATGAGCAATCCTGATGAGGAAACAGCGGTTAATCAGTTTGGTAAAGGTGATAAATACTTCGGTGTGCTGGTAATGATGGCAACACTGCCCGGACTGCCGATGTTCGCCCACGGTCAGATTGAGGGTTTCACAGAAAAATACGGGATGGAGTACTCCCGCGCTTACTATAATGAACAGGCGGATGAATATCTGGTGCGCCGTCATGAACGGGAAATCTTTCCTCTGCTTAAGAAACGGGCTCTCTTTGCCGAAGTTGAAAATTTTGAGTTGTATGATTTCCTAAATGAAGAGGATGAACCGGAAGAAAGCGTCATTGCGTTTTCAAACGGAAGGGGAAGCGAGAGAACGGTTGTTGTTTACAATAACTCTTACGCTGCCGTAAAAGGATATATCAATCATTCATCCGGAAAAGTGACTGGAGATAAACATGAGGATGAGACCGCGGAGTTCAGATCGCTGCCGGTTGCCTCAGCACTTAAGATTAATTCCCAGCCTGATATCTACTATATCTATTATGAATCCCGCTCCGGGCTTGAGTATATAACATCCGCGGCGGAGATTGTTTCAGGAGGAATGCACTTCCGGCTGAACGGATACGAGTATAAAGTACTGCTGAACTTTACTGAAGTCCGGGATGTTAACGGCAAATACCGCCGTCTTGCCGCGATGCTTAACGGAAGCGGTGTTCCCTCCATTGAAACCGCTATGCGTGAAATGGAACTGATGCCGCTGCATACCGCCGTGAATAATCTCTTCACCAGGGAAGTGATTGCCGTTCTGCAGGACTCGCTCACCGCGGAACCTGATACCGCATATACTCTGCCTGAAAAAGCTGAACGGCTCCTTACTCCTGTTGTGCGTGAGCTTTCCCTCTTCCTGAATAAGCCGGTTCAGCAGGAAGCGGTAATCGGGCAGGTGGCTGATGATCTCTACCGCCTGAAGGAGTACCGTTTTACTATCATTCCGTCAGAGAAACTGGGTATGAGGAATGTTCAACTGCAGGACTATACCATCCGGCTTGAGTCAGGTGCCGGGTATTATGACCTGCTGCTGATATATACCATTACGCGGCGCCTGCTGCTGGTTTTCCAGGAAAAAGAGTCAGGCCGCAATGCCGGAGCGCTTTATGATCTGCTTATTCTGGCTAAACCCCTCTGGCAGAACTTCATCCGCCTCTCGGATAATTACCGGGTGATTAAAGATGAATTTGAACTGCTCCGGATCTTTTCAACAGCACAGAGTATCTTCCCCCGTTACAGCCGTCTGATTAAATCAGGCACCGCGGCAGGAAAGATATATATTTCATCGATGCAGGACCGTGTTCTGCTCCTGGAACTGATGATCAGACCGGAGATAAGGGAATTTCTGAACTTTAATACCTGGCAGGGGGTTGTCTATTTCAGCAAGGAGCGGTTTGAACTTCTGCTCAAATGGATGTTTACGATTGAACATCTGCGCAGAATAGAATGGCTGAGGGCTGATGTCTCACCAAAGGAGACAACCGCTAAATTTATGAAGTCGAAAGATTTCACTGAATCCACGCTGCAGATGATTGACTATATATCCGCACTACTTGGCACTGCCGGAGAGAGCGGTTTTAACTTTGACCTGTTCCGCGAAAAAGTTCTGGTTAAACAATCTGCCCCTGTTGCGGCAAAAAAACCCGCAGCAAGAAAATCAACAGCAAAAAGAGCTGAGCCGGCAGGGGAAGTTGCAAAGGAGGAAAAGAAAAAACCTTCAAAAGTGAAAAAAGCCGCGGGTGAGAAAAAATCTCTGGCTGAGGAAAAATCAGCCGATGTTAAGAAAAAAGAGAAGCCGGAAAAAAAGAAATCAGAGAAAAAGGCAAAAAAAGAAAAGAAATCTGATTCCGGAAAAAAGAAGGAAAAGAAAAAAGAGAAAAAATCCTCTTCGGAAAAGAAGGGGAAAAAGAGTTCTGAGAAGAAAAAGAAATCATAATATAAACCGTAACCCATAAAAGAGAGGGCTCTCTTACATGAAGAAGACGCTTCTGGTTTTCAGCTTTATGCTGTTTACCTCATTGCTCCTGCCTCAATACGCACTTGAGCAGGCATTCCCTAATATCACGATTACCTCACCGGTTGACCTGCAAAGCATACCGGATGATGAGAGTGACCGGATTTTCGTTGTTGCGCAATCAGGGATCATCTATGTATTCCCGAACGAAAAAACTGCGCCATCTGCAAAACAATTTCTTAATATCACTGACCGGGTAACCTCCGGAGGTGAGATGGGGCTGCTCGGGCTTGCGTTTCATCCAGACTATATGCAGAACGGTTATTTCTATGTGAACTATACCACCAACACTCCGCAGAGAAGGACGGTGGTCTCACGGTTTAAGGTCAGCGCATCCAATCCTGATTCAGCCGATAAAAGCAGCGAACTTCAGCTGCTTACCTTCAATCAGCCCTATTCAAATCACAACGGCGGGCAGCTTGCTTTTGGTCCTGACGGTTATTTATATATAGCAACCGGTGACGGCGGTTCTGGAGGCGACCCTCAGGGGTACGCGCAAAACCTCTCAACCATGCTTGGCAAAATTTTAAGAATTGATGTTGACAATACGAACGGATCACTCAATTATGCTATTCCTCCGACCAATCCTTTTGCAAATGACAACACCGGCAAGACCAAAGAGATATATGCGTATGGAATGCGCAACCCATGGCGTATGGCATTTGATCCGGTAACCGGATGGCTCTGGTGCGCTGATGTGGGGCAGTCAGCGCGGGAGGAGATTGACATTATCGTAAATGGCGGTAACTACGGCTGGAAAACTATGGAGGGCACTCTCTGCTACTCACCCTCAACCGGATGTGATACTTCAGGAAAAATACTACCGATATGGGAGTACCCGCGCACTCAGGGATATTCTGTAACCGGCGGATATGTTTATCGCGGACCGAACCAGCCCGGTCTTTACGGCAAATATATATACGGTGACTATGGCACAAAACATATCTGGGCAATTACCTATGATGGCTCCGGACCTGCGGTTAACCAGAATGTCATTCTCAGCTCAGGAAGAAGTCTCTCTTCATTTGGCGTTGACCGTTACGGAGAGCTGTATATATGTGATCTGAGCGGCGGTAAAATCTGGAAATTTACTCCAACTGCCCCCGTAATTGCGCCAACCCGCCTTGTGGTAACCGGAAGCAGCTTTGGTCAGATAGGACTCTCCTGGAGGGATAACGCAGGCAACGAGACAGGATATGTTATCGAAAGAAAAACCGCGGGAAGTGAATTTGTGCCGGTTGATACAACCGATGCCAATGTAACCGTATATACGGACGGCACTATTGCCGATACATCGCGCTATTACTACCGTGTGCGGGGCATTAACGCGTCAGGAACATCCGGCTACAGCAACACGGTGAGCAGTTCTGCCCCCGTTCCGGTTGAACTGGTCTCATTTACCGCAGCGGCTCATGGTTCAGCAATTACGCTTACATGGAGCACTGCTTCGGAAACAAATAACCGGGGGTTTGAAATCCAGAGAAGGCAGAGCGGTTACCACAATACCGGCTGGCTGGCTGTTGGGTTCCAAAGCGGTGCGGGGAGCACGGCTGAGGCGCAAAGCTACAGCTTTAATGATGATCTTGGAAATTTTGCCGGTGCGGTTTATTACCGCCTGAAGCAAATTGACTATGACGGAACATCCTCCCTGAGCGGTGAAGTATCTGTACTGCTTGAATCTGATGATAAACAATATATAATGGTACAGAATTATCCGAACCCGTTTAACCCATCCACCACGGTACGATTTGCAATTCCAGTCATGGCTGAGGTAACAGTTATGATAACTGACCTTCTTGGGCGGGAAGCTTCTGTCGTAAGAATGGGCGAACTGCCGCCGGGTGGACATGAGATGCAGTGGGATGCCTCCGCTTTTGCCGCGGGTATATATTATCTTCGTGTTAAAGCAGTGTCTTCTGAAGGTGTGATGCTGAGTGAAACGAAGAAAATTGTTTATCTTAAATAATTGTGAATTGTGAATGGTGAATTGTGAATTTTCACTTTTCACTCTGAACTTTTAACTAAAAAAAAGCCCTGGTTTGCAGCCAGGGCTTTTTGTTTAACTCTGATGTCCTTTTACTGTTTTACGCAGAATTGAGCAAAAACATTTGATTTTGCTCTAAAAACAAGGTTTTTGAATCAGTTCCTGATATTCTGCTTTCGCTCAAAAAAAGATAGGGCGCTAAAAATTATCCTAAATACTGTGTTTTTTTTTGACAAAAATTATTATGTTTCTGTAAGTCAGCGATTGATTTATTGATTACTCCTCAGGTGAGAATTCATTTGGGATGAAAAGTGTTTGGTGCTTAAGGGAATATACTTTCTATTACTGATTTCCCTCAGTTTTTCATAAGTTTGACTTGATTGAATTTTTATGTCCGTGTCAATTCTAAACACCACGGGCTAAAACTTTTGTTCGTGCACCTGAAATTTTTTTTACTCAATTTATTAGGGCGGACCTATGGCACGAAATAGGATACTAAATCAACTACTCTTCTGGGCAGCACTCTCGCTTTTTGCCCTCACCGCATACTCCTGCTCAGAGCCAGCCAGCCCGTATGGGCAGACGGAAATTACTATTGAAGCATTAGATGCCTCCTGCACCGAAGTGTGGCTTGAACTTAAGTTCAGCAATCTTATCCAGCCGGCAAATGTTGAAATTCGGCAAAATGGTGTTAAAATTAAAACAATCATAAAGGCAAAAAACGACACTCTTCTTTTGCTAAGTGGCTTCCAACCAGAACAGTCATTATCCTTTCAGACATTTATTCTCAACGAAAAAGATGAAGCTGTCAAAGGTTCCAACCAAGCTCAGATAACAACACTAAAAGAAACCAGCCAGAACTTTACCTGGCAAACCTGGTCTTTCGGGGAGGTAGGTACCAGCACTTTATATGATGTGGAGATAATTGACGAGAATAATATTTGGGCTTTTGGAGAAATTAAATTTGAGGACTCTTCAGTTTATTCGTACAATCTCTTTAACGCTGTTCACTGGAATGGACAAGAATGGGAACAGAAAAGATTTAACACTTTTTCAGATTGTGAACCGGCTCAATCTGCTTACCTAAACGCTGGCGCTACCAGATCAGGGCAGAAAATATACTTTACCAATGGAAATTTTTTAGGAGTTTATAATGGGAATGACGTTCAAATTGATTGTAGTGTTGCTGGAATATTAGTTGGAGAAATATTTGGGATTTCGTTAAAAAACGATAGCAGTTTATATGTTTATGGAAGCAGAGGTACATTACTGAAAAGGGAAGGTAAAGTCTGGAAAGATTTTACCAGAGATACCGATCTGAGGATTCAGGATATGACAATTGTCAACAATTTACGACATAAGCGTACAGATATCTTCGGGATTGCTTCATTAGCTTATCAGACGGTTAGCCCGAAAATTTATCATGTAAGTGAACAGGATAAGGTAGCCGAACTTAGTATTGGTGGTTTAAGATCCGGAGCGGATGATATTGCGAGTATAAATGGATTAAAATATTATGTGGTTGGTGATGGAATATTCACTAAATCGGATATTTTTAATCAAAAAGAGTCTTGGATAAAGTTTCCAACTGGCTCAATTGCAAGATATTACAGCGAATCTGTAGATGCTCAAGACTTTAATGATGTAGTAGTGAGCGGATCATTTACCGAAATAGTTCACTTTAATGGTTTAAAATGGAAAAACTTCATTGATGAAATGGGATTTCAAAATGGCAGTTTTTACAAGTGCAAAATCTATAAAAACACAATAGTGGCAGTTGGCTATAACAACAGAAAGGCATACATCGCAATAGGGCGAAGGTAAGGAGCAGAGTATTACGAGGAAGATGACAATGCTTAAATAATGAAGAATTAAAAATGAATAATGAATAATTATTCTTATTTGCATTATTAATTCTTCATTCTTAATTTTTAATTAAAGAAAGCCCTGGTTCGTTGCCGGGGCTTTTTTGTTTCCCTTTTTTAACGCAATCCGCCGCGGCGGAAAACGCAGTTAAACGCTAAGGAACGCAAAATTTTAGACCTTTGACTCCCATGATCACGCAAAGACGCCAAGGCGCAAAGTATCAGTTAAACGCAAAGTTTCCAAAGTTCAACGCTAAGTTACTCAAGAGATTAAACTCCTTTCCCCCCGGCCTCGTGTAAAGAAGCTGACCTACATTGTTGAAAACCCTGCTGGCAACAATTCAGACAAGCGGCATTTTTCGGTCATTTCCCCTCAATTTCCCCCGAAAATCCCCCCTCTCTGGTTTGTCAGACTGCCCTGAAATCAATATATTTCAAACTGAAAAATTCTATCAGTTACACCCGAGATTTTTGACACAGGTTCAAACCACTAAACTTCCGGGGAATATTACGGTGATAACCGAAAATATCCCTTATGTCCGCTCTTTTTCGCTCGGTTTCTGGTTTGCAACCGGTACCCGGGACGAGACCCCCGAAATGAACGGCATTTCGCACTTTATTGAGCACATGCTGTTTAAGGGTACTGATCATTATACCTCAAAAAAAATCTCGGACATTGTGGAGTCATCCGGCGGTTACCTGAACGCTTTCACAACCAAGGAAAATATCTCCGTTTATGGCAGGGGACTAACTGAAAACCTTAGCCGCACTTTTCAGGTGATGGCTGATATGGTACAGTTCCCCCGGTTTAAGGAATCTGACATCCGAAAGGAAGCCGGAGTGGTACTGGATGAAATCCGGGATCTGGAGGATAATCCTGAAGAACTGATCTTTGACAAATTTGAAGAGCTGATTTACGGCAGGCACTCTCTTGCACACCCTATTCTGGGGAGCGAAGCCACGGTGAGCGCTTTTAACGCAGAAACAGTCCGGGCTTATTATCAGAAGAATTTTCTGGAGTCAGAACTGCTCATTTCGGTCTCAGGCAATGTGCATCATCAGCAGATTTGCGAACTGGCATTAAAATACCTTAACCGCAGCGGTTCACAGGCCAGAAAAAAATTGGAGCTTTTCAGCCCTATACCGGCAAAGGTCGAAAATATTGAAAAAAATACGAACCAGATATACTGCATACTCGGGGCTCCATCCTACGGGTTTGACAGTGAAAAAAGGATAGTGCTTAATCTGCTTTCCTATCTGCTTGGTGACGGCACCAGTTCGCGGCTTTTTCAGGCAGTGCGCGAAAAGATGGGCATCGCCTATCAGATCAGCACATTTATGAATACCTATTATGATACATCCTGCTTCGGGGTATTCTTTTCGACCGGAGCTAAGAATCTTGAAAGAGCAAAAGAAAAAATTTATAAAGAATTCGAAAAAATTGTAAATGAACCGCTTCCCGCAAAAGAGCTGAAGCGGATTAAAGAGTATATGAAGGGAACCATTCTGCTCGGTCTGGAAAATATCACCAACCGTCAGATTGGTCAGGCCACTTCCATGCTTTATTTTAACAGGGTAATTCCCATTGATGAAACCCTGGAGCGGATCGCTTCAATTACTGAAGCGGAACTGCTCGAAGTTGCACGGGAGATACTCAACCCGGAAAAATTATTCAGTTTAACTATTACACCTGCCAAAGTTAAAATACTGGCAGCTTAGCAAAAAAGAACTAAAGGTCTCTATGCCAAAATTTACATTAGATGGAAATGAAGTAGAATTTCAGCCCGGTGAAACCATCATCGAAGCGGCAAAGAAAGTGGGAGTGGATATACCGCACTTCTGCTGGCATCCATCTCTTTCGGTTTCCGGTAACTGCCGTGTCTGTTTGGTTGAAATCGAAAAGATGCCAAAGCTGGCAATCGCCTGCTCCACTATCGCCTCAGAAGGAATGGTTGTACACTCCCAGTCAGAGAAAACTCTTTCAGCCCGTAACGCGGTTATGGAGTTTTTGCTTATTAATCATCCGCTTGACTGCCCCATCTGTGACGAAGCCGGAGAGTGCAAACTGCAGGACTACGCTTACCAGCATAGTGTAGGTGAGAGCAGATTCACTGAAGAAAAACAGCATAAGGATAAGCGCGTACCGCTTGGACCGAATGTGATGTTTGACGGCGAGCGCTGTATATCATGCAGCCGCTGCATCCGTTTTGCTGATGAAATTACCAAAACCGGCGAGCTTACCTTTGTTCAGCGCGGTGACCGTGTTACCATCGTTACCTTCCCCGGCAAAGAGTTTGACAATGCTTATTCACTTAACGTGACAGATATTTGCCCGGTTGGCGCTCTCACAAACCGTGACTTCCGCTTTAAGGCGCGCGTGTGGGATATGTCAGCAACCAAGACCATCTGCTCCGGCTGCGCAAGAGGTTGCAATACCGAGATGTGGGTTAGGAATAATGAAATCCTGCGTTTAACCCCGCGCCAGAATGACGCGGTAAACAGCTACTGGATGTGTGACCACGGCCGTCTTGAAACGTTCAAACAGGTTCACTCAGCCGAACGCGTTAACGGCGTATATATGAAGCGCGAGGGGCAGGATGTAAAAGTAAGCTGGGATGAAGCGTATGCAAATGCTGCAGGCGAACTGAAGCATTTTAATAAAGATGAGATTGCTGTTATTGCTTCTGCTTCTTCAACCTGCGAAGATAACTTTATGCTGGCAAAGTTTGCAAAGAGCGTTCTTTCAACAAAGCATATAGATTATATACCGCATGTGATTCCGGGTTCAGGTGATGATCTGCTGATCCGCGAGGATAAATCACCAAACGCGCTCGGAACAGAGCTTGCCGGTGTTCAGCCCGCTGCAGGAGGCCTTAACCGCGATGCAATTCTTGAAGGGGTTAAAAAAGGCACCATTAAGGCGCTCATCGTGGTTGATGAAAATCTGGCTGCAATGAGTCCTGAAATGGAAACCGCTCTTGCAAAACTCGATGTGCTTATTGCTGTTTCAACCCATCACAACCGCACTACCGCGCTTGCCAACATTATTTTCCCGTCAGCTGCGTATGCTGAGAAGAACGGCACCTGGGTGAATTTCCAGGGAAGGATTCAGAGAATCCGTCCTGCCGTCACTACGCTTGAGGCAGACAGAACCCTTGATAATCTTGCGCAGAGCCGCCTTGATAAATTCGGCACTGAGCTCGACCGCTGGGGCAAGAGTGTCAAACTGGATGCCCGTCCGGTCTGGAAAATTTTTGCAGGCCTCTCAACAGCATTCGGCAATAAAATGAAATATAACACTGCTGAAGATGTGCTGATTGATATGGGCAAATCCATTGACGCATTCAAAAAGCTTGATTACGAAAAAATCGGAGAGCAGGGCGTTCAGCTTGAAGTCTCCGTTAAAGTGAAAGCGTAAGGAGTAAGTATATATGCTTATAGATCTGATTCTTATTCCTCTGGTAAAAATTCTGATAATCGTTACACTGATGCTGCTTACGGTATCATACTCGGTATATTTCGAAAGAAAGATAAGCGCATGGGCGCAGAACCGTATCGGTCCGAACCGGGTAGGTCCGGCCGGTATTTTTCAGCCCTTTGCTGATGTATTCAAGCTTCTTTTTAAGGAAGATATCGTTCCCACTGCCGCAAATAAGCCGCTGCACACCCTGGCGCCGATGCTTGCGCTTTTTGTGGCGTTTACCACCTATGCAGTGATACCTATTGGGCCGCCGGTTGAACTCTTTGGCAGAACCATTAATCTTGCTGTTGTGGATGTTAATTCAGGCGTTCTTTTAGTCCTTGCGTTAACTTCACTCGGTGTATACGCGATCACGTTTTCCGGCTGGTCATCAGGAAGTAAATATTCGCTGCTTGGCGGTGTGCGTTCTTCAGCGCAGATGATTTCGTATGAAATCTCCATGGGCTTCTCTGTAGCCGGCGTGCTCATTTTTGCTGAGTCGCTTCGTCCGGCTGATATTATTGCTTCGCAGAGCGGATGGATGTGGAACGCAATTCTCCAGCCGATCGGATTCCTCACTTTTGTAACCGCGGCATTTGCTGAAACCAACCGCCTTCCGTTTGACCTGCCTGAGGCAGAGCCGGAACTGGTCGGAGGATATCACACCGAATACAGCAGCATGAAATTTGCGGGCTTCTTCCTGGCTGAGTATGCAAACATGATTATTGCAGCAGCAATGATTGTTATGCTCTATCTTGGCGGATGGCAGGTGCCGTATATAGAGACGCTCGGACTATCAACGGGAGTGCAGACAGGCATTCAGATAGCAGCATTCTTTGTTAAAATCGGAGCTCTGCTCTTCTTCTTTATCTGGGTTCGCTGGAGCATTCCGAGATTCAGATATGACCAGCTGATGGACTTAGGATGGAAAGTGATGTTCCCTCTCTCGCTGCTTAACCTGGTGTGGGCGGCTATTCTTGCAATGATTATGAATTAGACCACGGAGATACTATGGCTGAGAAGAAAAGAATAAAAGACCTGACCGTATGGCAGAAAGCATATATACCCGAAATTGTTAAGGGTCTTGCTCTTACACTGAAGACGATGTTTAAGCCGAAGTTTACGATGGAGTATCCTGAAGTGAAATTCGAACCGCCGTCATCGTACCGCGGCCGCCCTGTGCTTGTAGAGGAAGCAGGCGGTGAAGAGCGCTGTGTGGCTTGCGGACTCTGTTCACGCGTCTGTCCCGCGCTTGCAATTGAAGTGCAGGCAGGTGAAACGGACCGTGAAAAAGAACGGTATCCTGAAAAGTTTGAAATCAATATGCTCCGCTGCATCTTCTGCGGCTTCTGCGAGGAAGTCTGTCCGGAAGAAGCAATTGTAATGAGCAAAGATTATGAAATGGTCTTCCACAACCGTGAAGACGCAATCTACGGCAAGGATAAACTCCTGATTCCCGTTGCACAGCTTCAGGACAGGATTGACTTCCTCCGCTCTCATAAATAATCTGTAATTAATGAAACAGGTGTTTGCTTCTCCTCAAGGTAAGTAAACACCTTTTTTATTTTAAAGAAGCCGGAAAGGGGATATATACCCAGTGTTATCCAAAGTACTCTCAAGCGCAACCTACGGCATTGACGCATATATCGTAGAAGTTGAAACCAGCGCCGAACAGAAACTCCCTTCGTTCCTCATTGTAGGGCTCCCCGATAATGCTATCAAAGAAAGCCGTGAGCGGGTTTCAGCCGCCATTAAGAACAGCGGATTTGAATTTCCCCCGCGCAAATTCACGGTGAATCTTGCACCGGCAGATATTAAGAAAGAGGGGAGCTCGTTTGATCTTCCCATCGCGATCGGAATACTCGCCGCAAATGAAAAAATCAGTCCGGCCATGCTTGAGGATACTGTATTTCTGGGCGAACTTGCTCTGGATGGCAAACTCCGCTCGGTTAAAGGTGCACTGCCTGTAGCCGTGGAGGCAAAAAAGCAGGGGATGAAACGGCTGATACTCCCGGCTGATTCGGTAAAAGAAGCATCCATTGTTGACGGAATCAGTGTGTACGGTTTTCAGCAGCTTGCTGATGTGATTGCCTTTCTGAATGATGAAGTAACCGCCGAGCCGGTATATACATCCCGCGAAGAGATATTCTCCAAAGTTAATCATTATCATCTTGACTTTGCCGATGTGAAGGGGCAGGAAAATGTAAAGCGCGCGCTTGAAGTTGCCGCGGCCGGGGGACATAACATCCTGATGATCGGCCCTCCCGGTTCAGGCAAAACTATGCTTGCAAAACGGATCCCGACCATTCTTCCTCCTCTCAGTTTTGAAGAAGCATTGGAAACAACCAAGATTCATTCCGTTGCGGGAATCCTACCATCAGATCAGGCGCTTATAACCGAACGGCCCTTCCGCAGCCCGCATCATACGGTCTCTGATGCCGCATTAGTCGGCGGCGGATCATTTCCTCGTCCTGGAGAGGTTTCCTATGCGCATCATGGTGTGCTGTTCCTTGATGAGCTGCCGGAGTTTAAGAAGAATGTTCTTGAGGTAATGCGCCAGCCGCTTGAAGATTCGCGTGTTACGGTGAGCAGATCAAAAATGTCCCTGGAGTTCCCCGCAAACTTTATGCTTGCCGCTGCCATGAACCCGTGCCCATGCGGATTTTACACCGATCCGGGCCGCGACTGCACCTGCATTCCGCCGCAGATTCAGAAATATATGTCACGCATCTCCGGCCCGCTTCTGGACAGGATTGATATACATATTGAAGTGCCGGCTGTTAAGTATAAAGAACTATCTTCAGAGGCCGGTGGCGAGCCATCTGCTGATATACGGAAGCGGGTGATAAAAAGCCGTATGAGGCAGTATGCCCGGTTTAAGGATCAGCCCCATATATATAACAACGCGGATATGGGAAGCAAGGAGGTCCGCACCTATTGCAAACTTGACGGCTCCGGCAATGAACTGCTCAAGATGGCAATGACGCGCCTTGGATTTTCCGCCCGTGCCTATGACCGCATTCTTAAAGTCGCCCGTACCATAGCCGACCTGAGTGATTCAGAACAGATTCAGGCACAGCATATCAGCGAAGCGATCCAGTACCGTTCGCTTGACAGGGAGTTGTGGAAGCGATGATATTATAATTGTGAATTGTGAATTAATTTTATAATTCCATCAGATGGAACATTGATCCGGGGCAATAACATAAGGGGTTTTCATGCAAGCAATGGATATATATCTCCGTAGAGACGATGCAAATGCCAACCGGGTGTTTCGCTAATGGAGATCTTCTGCATTTGCGTCGTCTCAGGCAAGAACGAGCAGACCTCTTATCCAAATACCAACCGGGTGTTTAAATAACGGTGAATTCCTGAACGTGCGACATATCAAAAGAAAATTTCCAAGGCCCCGGTTTCCGAGCGGAGTCGAGGAAACCCATTCTGGATTTGTAACGTTTCAGGTAGAACAGTTGGTGGTTTAAAAACACAGATACGCAATAAGACGACGCAATCGCAGTAATATATTGTCTATAATAATTTATCGTGGCGATTGCATCGTCTCTACGGAAAACAATAGGCCCCGGTTTCTGAGCGGATTCTAGGAAACCCATCCTGCATTTTGCATTGTCTCAGGGAAGAACTTTAATATCTCAAAAAAGGGGCATCAATTACCCGGTTAACGAGGGTTGTATCTCAGCGCAAATTTCGCGATTCATCCAAACTCCTCAGCGGCTGGGGGAGGGGACCAAAACACATCCGGAATTGGCAGTGAATTTCCGAACTGCCAGCTAACCGGGTAAAAATGGCATTTATCCGTCAAAAATAGCATTCCCCTAAAAATTTCCTGTTGTGTAAAAAACAAAGATTGTTTAGCTTCCGTGCGGAAAATCGGGTTTTTCTGGTTTTTCGTGCTTTACACGTGTGTAGTTCTGTCAGTTCATTCTTTACTATAGTCTATTCATTAACAAATCAACGAGAGGTTCTCATTGAGAAATTTCTTACTTGTTCTATTCTTTGCCTTTTCTGTTACAGGCCTGCTTAATGCTCAGACCGGTTCCGACTGGAAATGGCTCCACCCAAACCCGCAGGGCAGCCAGTTAAGAGCTGTTCATGCATTTAGCCCTACTAAGTGGTATGCACTCGGTGCAGCAGGTACCTTCATGAAAACCACCGATGGCGGTGCTACCTGGTCATTCCATCATCAGGCAGGAAGGCCTTTTGCCACCTCTGGCCAGACTTCAAATGCCTTTGATTTTCATTTCTTTGATGAGCAGAACGGCATTCTTTGCGGTTCAACCGGCGGCATTCTTAAGACCACCGACGGCGGCGATACCTGGCAGGAAGTTGCATCAAACCCGGCACTTACCTCCAGGACCTTTTATCAGCTACATTTCACCTCCTCCACTACCGGTTATGTTGCAGGAAGTTCCGGCACTCTTATGAAGACCACCGACGGCGGAAACAATTGGGTGGACGTTCCAACGGGTGTTACCACTACCATGAACGATGTATGGGCTTCAGATGACGGAAATACTATCATGCTTGCAACTTCTGCAGGCAACGTAAGAAGATCAACAGATGCAGGTGCAACCTGGACGAATGTAGGAACCGGTGCTTCTTACACTGTTTATAAAATTGCTGTTAACGGCAATAATGTAATGGTGGGTGGTACTTCAGTTTCAACGGTACCTCAGGTCAGATTTTCGACCGATCTCGGCGCAACCTGGACACTTAAAAGCACAGGAATTACCGCAAGCACCACCGTATGGGATATTGATTACGTGAATGGTGCATGGTTTGTAACCGGCAACAGTTTCGATATCTTCAAATCAACAGACGATGGCACCACGTGGACCGCGATTTCAGTTCTGAATCCGACCCAGCCGTGGACCAGCACCTATTATGCTACAGCTTTTTCACCAACAGGTGATTCATTAGTATCTGTCGGAAGTTTTGGGCTTATTCAGTCAAAATTAGGTTCTGCCGGTACACCAGTTGCTCATACTGCCCTTGGCAAGCCGGGCACATGGTATGACATCTGGAGTTCAAGCCCGACAGGAACCGTGATTGCAGTTGGTGCACCTACCGTTGCAGGTTCATCTTTTGATCAGATTGCCCGTTCAACCGACGGCGGCAGCACCTGGTCAATCGTTCCTTTCTCAACCACATCAACAGCATCCTTCTGGTCAATTGATATGATTGATGCAAACACCGGATTTATCAGCGGCACAAACAGTGCTGTTTACAAAACCACAAACGGCGGTGCTTCATGGGATTCTGTTACGACCGGCGGGTTCCCGGCAGGTCTTACCTTCAGAAAAATTGATTTTGTGAATGCAAATACCGGATGGGTGTTTGTTAGTACTCCTAACACATCAACAACCTATGTTTATAAAACAACAGATGGTGGTGCTACATGGTCAGGTCAGGATCACGGTATTGCTCCTGGATCAAACGCTCAGATATACGGCGGGCACATGCTCACCGAAACTGATGGTTATGCACTTACCTGGGAGCCAAGAGTTCTCAGAACCACCAATGGCGGTACGACCTGGACTCTGCAGACAACTGTTGATGGCCATGGCGGATTCCTTTATGATATAAAAATGGTTGATACTTCTACTGGTTATATGGTTGGTTCGTCCGGCAGATTCTACAAAACTACAAACGGAGGTCTCCTCTGGGATACCATTTCGGTTCCAACCAGATCATATGCATTCAACTCAATGGAGATGATTAATCCGCAGACACTCGCTCTTTTTGGCGGAACTGGCGTGAATTTTATTACAGTTGACGGCGGACTTACCTGGATGAACAAGAATACTTCCGCTGCTACTCTTAATGGTTCCCACTGGTCATTTGATACTCAGACCAACACCTGGGCACTCTTTACCGCCGGAACTAACGGTGCTATTCTGAAAAACACCATCAGCATTGTTCCTGTTGAACTGGCTGCTTTCTCAGCAACTGTTACCGGAAATGATGTAAATCTCTCATGGAAAACTGTTACAGAGCTGAATAACCGCGGCTTCGAAATCGAAAGAAAAGATGCTTCAGGCAGCTGGTCAAAGATTGGTTATGTTTCAGGCAACGGTACTTCAACCAGAATTCATGAATATTCCTTCTCTGATAAAGGTCTGAAAGATGGTAATTATACATACCGTCTGAAACAGATTGATTATGACGGAGCGTATGATTATTCCAATACAGTTGAAGTAGAAGTCGGCACCCCGATTACCTTTGCACTCAATCAGAACTATCCTAACCCGTTCAACCCGGCTACAACCATTTCTTACAGAATACCTGCAGCAGCAGTTGTATCACTGAAGATATATGACATTACCGGTACCGAAGTTGCAACACTGGTTAATGCACGTCAGGATGCAGGATACTATTCACTCAACTTTGATGCAAGCAACCTTGCTTCAGGTATGTATTTCTATACTATCAAAGCAGGTGAGTTCACTTCAACAAAGAAGATGATGTTCATAAAGTAATTCTGAGGCTGCCCCCGGCAGTTTCTAAAGCTACTTAATACAAAGCCCCGTCTGAGTTAGTCAGGCGGGGCTTTTTTGTTTTGATTAAACCGGTTTTTTTCTAAGGACAATGAGGACAGAAAGGACAAAAAGGACTGCTGCTATTGAGTATTCAGGAAAGACCAGGAAAAGGCATCTGATTTTTTTGTCTTTGACAAATATCAAGAATTTGCAGCACCGTTCTATCAATCTCACATAAATTCATACTTCATAATTCAAACTTCATAATTCTTTTCTATATTTGTTTTTATTGAATAACAAAGAATTTTTCCATGATTGACCGCCTTGAAATAGCTAAAAACTGGCTGCCGCGCTATACCGGAATGCCCATTGACGGCTTTGGTGATTATATTCTTCTGACCAATTTTCAGAACTATCTTAATAAATTCGCAGAGAAATTTAAATGTGATGTTCAGGGAATCGGCCGCCCAATGCCCTGCGCGACCAATAGTGCCGGTCTCACGCTCATTAATTTCGGAATCGGTTCGGCCAATGCGGCAACCATTATGGATATTCTAATTGCACGACAGCCTAAAGGAGTGCTTTTTCTGGGTAAATGCGGGGGTCTGAAGCGCTCAAGTGAAATTGGGCATTTTATACTTCCGATAGCTGCAATACGCGGTGAAGGGACCAGCGGGGATTATTTCCCGCCGGAGGTTCCCGCTCTGCCTTCGTTCAAACTGCATAAATTCGTTTCGGAAAAGATAATTGAGAAGGGTTTTGAGTACCGCACAGGCGTAATTTATTCCACGAACAGGCGTCTGTGGGAGCATGATGATGCATTCCGTCAGAAGCTGCAGCAGCTCACTTGCATTGCCATTGATATGGAAACCGCAACGCTCTTTATTGTCGGGCATTATAATTCCATTGCCCGTGGTGCTCTTTTGCTGGTTTCTGATGTGCCGATTACTCCTGACGGGGTAAAAACGGAAGAGTCAGACAACAAAGTCACACAGGAGTGGGCTGATGTGCATCTGAGTCTGGGGATTGATGCGATGACGGATATTGTGGGGAGGGGAGAGTCAATTAAGCATTTCCGTTACTAAATGGGGAGATGGAGCCACAAATTCCACGTATCTTCACAGATAGATTAAAAAAAACGGGGGAAAATTCAGAAAAGGGAATTTTATTTTTGCAGAAAGGTTGCATTTTAAAAATTTTTCCCCTAATTTTGTTGTTCTGAAAAAATCTGGGCGGACGCCGGAGTTGGAGAGCCGGGGCGGACTGTAAATCCGTTGGCTGACGCCTTTGGGGGTTCGAATCCCTCGCCGCCCACTTAGAGAAAAGGTTAATTTGATTCTCAGATTAACCTTTTATTTTCTTGTGGAGATAGCTTTTTCAGAGACGCGAGAGTAACTCAGTTGGTAGAGTCACAGCCTTCCAAGCTGTTGGTCGCGGGTTCGAGTCCCGTCTCTCGCTCAACCTTATTCCATAAGCTGACGTAGCTCAGTTGGTAGAGCACATCCTTGGTAAGGATGAGGTCACCGGTTCAATCCCGGTCGTCAGCTCTCATTACTACTTTTTATACAACAGGATACTTCCGATGAGAGAAATAATCACCTTAGAATGCACCGAGTGCAAAAGAAGGAATTATTCCACGACAAAGAACAAAAGAACGCATCCCCAGCGCGTAGAGCACAAAAAGTACTGCCGCTGGTGCAAGAAGCATGTCATTCATAAAGAGACAAAATAATTTATACCCATACGGCAGTGGCTCAATTGGTAGAGCAGCGGTCTCCAAAACCGCAGGTTGGGGGTTCGAGTCCCTCCTGCCGTGCAAGTATCGAAAGACGCTATGAAAGATAAAATTGTAAACTTCGTTAATGATGTGGTTAAGGAAATGAAAAAAGTTACCTGGCCAACTCAGGAAGAACTTAAAGAGTCAACCACGATTGTTATCGTGGTTTGTCTCGTTATTTCCGTCTTCACGTATGCTGTGGATATCGGTCTTACCGAATTATTCAAGGCAATCTACTAAGAAGGAACCATGGAACATAAGTGGTATGTGATTAAAACCGTTACCGGTCACGAGAACAAGGTGAAAACCATCCTTGAGCATGAGCTTAAGGACAATGAAAAGCTCCGTGCAAAAGTAACGGAAATCGTCATTCCCATGGAAAAAGTTTTTGAGGTTAAGGACGGTAAAAAGAAGAGCAAAACAAAAAATCTTCTCCCCGGCCATATGCTCATTAACTGCGATATGGATGCTGCCGTAAAGGAGTTTATCCTTGGCACCACATCTGTACTCGGTTTCGTAGGTAATGGACGTCTGCACCCCACAGCGCTTCCGGCTCATGAAGTTAAGTCCCTTCTCAACCGCGTTAATCCCGATGCAGTTGATGAAAGAATGGAAACACTTTTCAGACACGGTGATACCGTGAAAATAGTAAACGGACCGTTTAAGTCTTTCAGCGGTCAGGTTGAAGAAGTAAACGAAGAAAAAATGAAGATCAAGGTTATGGTGCCGATTCTTGGAAGAAAAACACCTGTGGAAATTGACTTTGATCAGGCAGAATTAGAAAAGTAGAATTATAAGAGATAATCAGGTTTAACTATGGCTAAGAAAATAACAGGTTACATTAAGCTTCAGATTCCGGCAGGCAAAGCAAATCCGTCACCTCCGGTAGGTCCGGCACTCGGTCAGAAGGGTGTGAATATTATGGAGTTCTGTAAACAGTTCAACGCAAGAACTGCTTCACAGGACGGGCTGATCATCCCGGTTGTTATTACCGTATTCTCAGATAAGTCATTCACCTTTATTACCAAAACCCCTCCTGCTCCGGTGCTCCTCTTAAAGGCAGCTAAACTGGACAAAGGATCAGCCATCCCGAACAGAAACAAAGTCGGCAAAGTAAGCATGGCACAGGTAGAGGAAATCGCAAAGCTGAAAATGCCTGATCTTAACGCAAATGATATTGAAGCAGCCAAGAGCATGGTTGCCGGTACCGCCCGTTCAATGGGTATTACCGTAGAAGGATAATTTCACCTAAACAGAATACCAATGAAAGCATCAAAAAGATATACAAAAATTCAGGAGACAGTAAATACTCAGAAAGAGTACACTCTGAAAGAAGCTGTCGCAGAACTGAAGAAACACTCGAACGTAAAGTTCACGGAGTCGCTTGATGTTGCTATTCGTCTTGGCGTTGATCCGCGTCACGCAGATCAGAACGTAAGAGGAACAGTATCACTGCCACACGGAACCGGAAAGAGTGTCAAAGTACTCGTCATAGCCAAAGGCCCCAAGGCGCAGGATGCTCTTTCAGCCGGTGCAGATTTTGCTGGTTTTGAAGAATACCTCGAAAAAATTAAAGGCGGCTGGGCAGATGTTGATGTCATTATAGCAACCCCTGATGTAATGGCTGAATTAGGAAAGCTCGGAAAGATGCTTGGTCCTAAAGGCCTTATGCCGAATCCGAAGAGCGGAACGGTTACCATGGATGTTGCTAAAGCCGTAAAAGAAGTTAAAGCCGGAAAAATCGATTTCCGCGTTGAAAAAGCCGGTATCATCCACACCTCATTAGGCAAATTGAGTTTTGAAACTGACCAGCTGGTAGAAAACGTTCAGGCATTCCTGAACACCGTGGTTAAGTTAAAGCCCTCATCCTCAAAAGGAAATTATATAAAGAGCTTAACGCTCACCAGCACCATGGGTCCTGGTCTTAAGATCCTTAAAGATGAAATAGGCGCTCATTAAGAGATTACGCACTAAATCGCTTCTAAGTTCTCGTTCGTAATGATTAACAACCTTATTATCCGGGAGTACAATGGATAGAAACGAAAAACAACAAGTCATTGACGAGGTTGCTGAGCTCATCAACAAAAGCATGGCTGTCTACTGTGTGGACTATGCCGGTGTGGATGTTGCTGATATAAGCAAGCTTCGCGCTGAGTTCCGGAAAGAGGGAATTGTTTACAAAGTCGTTAAGAACACTTTTTTCTCACGTGCCGTTGACCAGGCCGGTAAATATACTGAACTGAAAGGTTCACTGCCAGGCATGTCAGGATTTGCATTCGCATTCGATAATCCGGGTGCACCTGCAAAAGTGATTAAAAAGTATTTTGATGATAAGAAAAAATTCGCCTTAAAAGGTGCCTGCATAGATGCACAGTATTTCCCCGGCAGCAGCTTAAACGAGCTGGCTTCCCTGCCGAGCAAGCCGGAAGTAATTGCAGCAATTCTCAGCAGCATCAACGCACCGGCATCCGGAATCGTCGGTTCAATTCACGCAGTTATCAGAGAACTTGTCAGTGTTATTGACGAGATCGAAAAGAAAAAAGCTGCATAAATTTTTAATATAATATAGATCAGGAGATATATAATGTCTGAAAAAGTATCAGAATTAGTAGAAAAAATCAAAGCGTTAACCTTAGTTGAAGCTTCAGAATTAAAGAAAGCACTCGAAGAAGAATTCGGCGTTAGCGCTGCTGCACCGATGATGATGGGCGCAATGCCTGCTGCAGGCGCTGCTGCTGCCGCTCCGGTTGAAGAGAAGACTGAGTTTGATGTTGTTCTTTCAGCTGCTGGCGCAAACAAAATTAACGTTATTAAAGTTGTCCGCGCTCATACCGGTCTCGGTCTGAAAGAAGCTAAGGATCTGGTTGACGGTGCACCAAAGACCGTTAAAGAAGCTGTATCCAAAGACGAAGCTGAAAAGATCAAAAAAGAGCTCGAAGAAGCAGGCGCTACTGTTCAGGTAAAGTAATTCTTTTATTACTTTATTTTTTCGTCCCTACATTATTGCAATAGTTACGTTGCCGATAAGACGGAGTAATCCGTCTTATCGTTTTTTTATTTGATACGACATCGTATGAAAAGAACTATCGGAGAAACAAACCTTGGAAAATAACAATAGAATTTCCTTCGGACAGATTGAGCCAATTCTTAATGTACCCGATCTATTAGCTATTCAGAAAGAATCCTTTGAAGGCTTTTTACAGCTTCACACTGCCCCGGCAGAAAGGGATAATTTCGGCCTTCAGCAGGTATTTACATCTAACTTTCCGATTTTTGATAATAAAGAAAATTTCCGGCTCGATTTTGTAGAATACTACATTGAAAAGCCGCGTTACTCCATGGCTGAGTGCACTGAGAAAGGTCTTACCTTCTCTGCTCCGCTAAAGGCAAAACTCCGCCTTTCAGCCAAAGATCAGGAAACACAGGAATGGGTTGATGCAGTTGAAGAAGTTGTCTATCTCGGCAATCTTCCGTTCATGACTGATAAAGCAACCTTTATAATTAACGGTGCTGAGCGTGTTGTGGTAACACAGCTTCACCGCTCACCGGGTGTGGCTTTCTCCAAAGCATTCCATCCGAACAATACCCCGCTTTATTCAGCGAGAATTATTCCTCTGAAGGGCTCATGGGTTGAGTTCGCGACAGATATTAATTACATTCTTTACTGCTACATTGACCGCAGAAAAAAATTCCCTTCAACCATGCTGCTGCGTGCGCTTGGCTTTGTTACCGATGAGCAGATTCTTGAACTCTTTAACTTAGTTGAAGAAATTAAGGTAAGTGAAGTAAATATCGCTGACTACATCGGCCGCACTATCGCGAGCGACGTGGTTGACATGAATACCGGTGAAATTTTCCTTACCCGCGAAGATGTGATTTCTGAAGATCATCTCGAAAGAATTCATGAAGCAGAAGTTGAAATAATAAAGGTCATCAAAACCGATACTAAGGTTGAGCAGAACCTTATTATGAATACGCTTAAGAAAGATACTTCTCACTCCCGTGAAGAAGCACTTTTTGCAATTTACCGGCAGTTAAGAACCGGTGAACCGCCTGATCTTGAAGCAGCTCAGGCACTTATTGAAAAACTCTTCTTTAACGATAAGAGATATGATCTTGGTGATGTAGGCCGTCACCGCATGAATGACAAGCTGAAACTTGAAATTCCTGAAACCACTACGGTTCTTACTCCTGAAGATATCATCGAAATCATGAAGTATATACTTCGCATGAAAGATGGTCTTGAAGAATCAGATGATATAGATCATCTGGGCAACAGAAGAGTAAAAACAGTGGGCGAGCAGCTCGGTTCACAGTTTAACGTTGGTATAGCCAGAATGGCCCGTACCATTAAAGAAAGAATGAATATCCGTGATTCGGAGAATTTCACTCCTTCCGAACTGGTAAACGCGCGTACCATCAGCAGCGTTATCAACGGATTCTTCGGTACAAACCAGCTTTCACAGTTCATGGATCAGACCAATCCGCTTGCAGAGCTTACTCACAAGAGAAGAATGTCTGCACTCGGACCAGGCGGTCTTACCAGAGAAAGAGCCGGCTTCGAAGTCCGTGACGTACACTACACACACTACGGCCGCCTCTGCCCGATTGAAACACCTGAAGGTCCGAACATCGGTCTTATCTCATCACTGACGATATATGCCCGTGTAAACCGTTACGGTTTCCTTGAAACTCCGTACCGTGTTGTGAAAAATGGTAAAGTCACCAATGAACTGATATATCTCACCGCTGAGATGGAAGATCAGAAGACAATTGCTCAGGCAAATGCGATGCTGAATAAGGATGGCTCATTCGTTGATGAAAGAGTTAAGTCCAGAAATCACGGTGAATTCCCGATAGTAACTCCGGATAAGATTGACTATATGGACGTTGCTCCTGCTCAGATTGTATCTGCAGCAGCAGCCCTGATACCATTTCTTGAACATGATGATGCTAACCGCGCGCTCATGGGATCAAACATGCAGCGCCAGGCTGTGCCGCTCCTCCGTCCGGAAGCTCCGGTCGTAGGTACCGGTCTCGAAGGCAAAGCAGCAAGAGACTCCCGTGCAGTTATTGTTGCTGAAGACAACGGCGTGGTTGAATATGTAGATTCTGATAAGATCATGGTTAAGTATGACTTTGATCCTAATTCAGAAGAAACACTGCTCAGATTTGAAGACAGCCATCTTAAAACCTTCAAACTGATTAAGTTCTCCGGTACCAACCAGGAAACTTCCATCAGCCAGAAGCCGATCGTTAAACAAGGACAGCGGATTAAAAAAGGCGATGTTCTTGCTGACGGTTTTGCCACACAGGGCGGCGAACTTGCGCTTGGAAGAAACGTGCTTGTCGCGTTCATGCCATGGAGAGGTTACAACTTTGAAGATGCTATCATCCTCAGCGAGCGCCTCGTTGCTGAAGATATATATACATCTATCCACATTGAAGAGTTCGAAACCCAGGTACGTGAGACAAAGCGCGGTGAAGAAGAACTGACCCGTGAAATTCCGAACGTGAATGATGAAACACTCCGCAATCTTGATGAAAACGGAATCATCCGCGTCGGTGCAGAAGTAAAAGAAGGAGATATTCTTATCGGTAAAATCACTCCTAAAGGTGAAACCGATCCTACTCCTGAAGAAAAACTGCTCCGTGCGATCTTTGGTGATAAGGCCGGCGATGTAAAAGATGCATCGCTGAAAGCAACACCGGGTCTCCGCGGCACGGTTATTAAAACCCGTCTTTTCAGCAAGAAGAAAAAAGAAGCTGATACCAAGAAGAACGAAAAGAGAATTCTTGATAATTTCGAAAATGACTTCAAGAACCGCTTCTATTCACATGATCAGAAACTTCTTGCTAAGCTGAAATCAATCTGCTCAGGCAATACTACCAAGGGCATCAGAGATCTTGAAGGTAAAGTGGTTATTAAAGCAAACACAAAACTTTCAGACAGCCACTTTGAAGATGTTACCCTGGTTAAGAATTATGAACCTGCAGAAGCATGGTTTGATGACAGCGCGCTCAGCGAACTGGTAAAAAAGCTGTATAAGAGCTACTTCCAGTATCTGAACGTTCTTGAAGAAGAGTATAAGAGAGAGAAGATGAAACTGCAGCTTGGTGATGAGCTTCCTCCGGGAATTCTTCAGCTTGCTAAAGTGTATGTTGCCAAAAAGAGAAAAATCTCCGTTGGTGACAAAATGGCAGGAAGACACGGCAACAAGGGTGTGGTATCCAAGATCGTTCCGGTCGAAGATATGCCATTCCTTGAAGACGGTACACCTGTTGATATCATTCTTAACCCTCTCGGCGTGCCTTCACGTATGAACCTTGGCCAGTTGTATGAAACAGCGCTCGGCTGGGTTGGCAAAAAGCTTGGAGTTAAGTTCGCTACACCGGTATTTGACGGTGCTTCTCCGGAAGATGTGAACGAATGGGTGAGCAAAGCCGGTCTGCCAAACGGCGTGAAAGCTGAACTTACTGACGGACGCTCAGGCGAGAAATTCCATTCGCCGGTAACCTGCGGATATATATACATGCTTAAACTGGGCCACCTTGTGGACGATAAAATCCACGCAAGGAGCATCGGACCCTACTCTCTCATTACTCAGCAGCCTCTCGGCGGTAAAGCCCAGTTCGGCGGCCAGAGATTCGGAGAAATGGAAGTCTGGGCGCTTGAGGCCTACGGAGCATCGCATATCCTTCAGGAAATTCTCACGGTTAAGAGTGATGACGTTGCCGGAAGAACCAAAGTATATGATGCAATAGTAAAAGGACAGAATATTCAGGACCCGAATATACCCGAATCCTTTAACGTATTAATTAAAGAACTTCAAGGCCTTGGTCTTGATATTAAAATTAATTAATCCGGTACCGGGTATATATAACTATTAACAGGAGATTGTATGTCCATTAACAGAACACAGGAAACAACCAGCAGGGATATCGAGAGCATCCGTATAACGCTCGCGAGCCCCGATGATATTCTAAACCGGTCTCATGGTGAAGTAACCAAGCCGGAAACCATTAATTACCGCTCTTACCGTCCTGAAAAAGATGGTCTGTTCTGCGAAAAGATTTTCGGTCCTACACGTGACTGGGAATGTTACTGCGGAAAGTATAAGAGAATACGCTATAAAGGTATTATCTGCGACCGATGCGGTGTTGAAGTAACACAAAAGAACGTCAGAAGAGAAAGAATGGGTCACATTGCGCTTGCAGTACCCGTAGTTCATATCTGGTTCTTTAAGTCACTTCCGTCAAAAATCGGCAACATCCTCGGCTTCAGTTCAAAGGAACTGGAGAGGATTATATACTACGAATCATACGTGGTGCTTAATCCCGGACCAACCGGTCTGAGTCGTAAGGACCTTATCACTGAAGAACAGTATTTTGAAATTCTTCAGTCACTTCCTCCGGGAAATGATAAGCTCGATGATAAAGACCCGAATAAGTTCTATGCTAAAATCGGCGGCGAAGCTATAAAAGAACTTCTCAAGAATACCGAAATAGAAAACCTCTTCCACGAACTGCGCGATCAGCTTCGCGGTGAGACCAGTATGCAGAAGCGTGAAGATCTGCTCAAGAGGTTAAAGGTTCTTGAAGCATTCCGCCCCAAAGAAGGCGTGGATAACAGACCTGAATGGATGGTACTCAGTTATATACCAATCATTCCGCCGGAACTCAGACCGCTTGTGCCCCTTGAAGGCGGAAGATTTGCTTCCAGTGATCTGAACGATCTTTACCGCAGAGTTATCATCCGCAATAACCGTCTAAAGAGGATGATTGATATTAAAGCTCCGGAAGTAATTCTTCGTAATGAAAAGAGAATGCTTCAGGAGTCAGTTGATGCACTTTTTGATAACTCAAGAAGAGGCAGCGCTGTTCGTTCGGACAACAACAGGCCACTGAAATCCCTCAGCGATATGCTCAAGGGAAAGCAGGGAAGATTCCGTCAGAATCTTCTTGGAAAGCGCGTTGACTACTCAGGCCGTTCAGTAATTGTAGTTGGTCCTGAACTGAAACTGTTTCAGTGCGGTCTTCCTAAAGATATGGCCGTTGAACTCTTTAAGCCGTTTGTAATCCGCAAACTTATTGAAAGAGGAAACAGCAAGACCGTAAAGAGCGCGAAGAAAATTGTTGAAAGAAAAGACCCGGTTATCTGGGAAATTCTTGAAAAAATTATTGACGGACACCCGGTTCTGCTGAACAGAGCTCCGACTCTGCACAGACTTGGTATCCAGGCATTCCAGCCGGTGCTGATTGACGAAAAAGCAATCAGACTTCACCCGATGGTATGTACCGCGTTTAACGCGGATTTCGACGGTGACCAGATGGCGGTTCACGTTCCGCTTTCACATGAAGCACAGCTTGAAGCACAGCTCCTTATGCTCAGTTCACACAACATTCTCTCTCCGCAAAACGGAAGTCCGATTGTTGTGCCTACGCAGGATATCGTACTTGGCTGTTACTATCTTACCAAGAAGCTTGATAATGCTCTCGGCGAAGGCATGGTATTCTCAAGTTCTGAAGAAGTAACCGTTGCATATGATAACAGAGTAGTAGCTCTTCATGCTGCAATTAAAGTCCGTATTGATGGTCAGTTAATTGAAACCACGGTTGGAAGAGTAATCTTCAATAAAATTGTACCCAAAGAAATGGGTTACTATAATCAGGTACTTATAAAGAAAAACTTTGGTAAGTTCATCGGCGCGATGTTCGTTAAGATGGGCAACAAAGTTACCTCAAAGTTCCTTGATGATCTGAAAGATCTCGGATTCCGTTATGCAACCGCAGGCGGTATCTCTATCAGCTTCAGCGATCTGGTTATCCCTGAAAGAAAACAGCAGCTTGTTGATGCGGCCAATAAAGAAGTTGAAGTAGTTGAAAGCAACTACGATATGGGTATTATCACTGAGAATGAAAGATATAACCGTCTCATTGATATATGGAACCATACATCGAATGACGTTGCGAAGGTGGTTATGGAAACACTTTCTACCGTAAGCGGCGGCTTCAACTCCGTTCACATGATGGCTGACTCAGGCGCTAGAGGTTCTCAGGAACAGATTAAACAGCTTGCCGGTATGCGCGGTCTTATGATGAAACCGCAGAAATCCATGTCCGGTCAGGCGGGTGAAATCATCGAAAACCCGATTATCGCTAACTTCAAAGAAGGCCTTTCAGTACTTGAGTACTTTATCTCCACACACGGTGCGAGAAAAGGTCTTGCTGATACAGCTCTTAAAACCGCGGATGCAGGTTATCTGACCAGAAGACTTGTGGACGTTGCTCAGGATGTAATTATCAGCGAAGTCGACTGCGGTACCTTCCTTGGTATTAACGTAAGCGCGCTTAAAGACGCAAATGAAGAAAGAGAATCACTCTCTGAAAGAATCACCGGACGTGTGGTATCAGATTCAGTATATGATCCTGTTACCGGCGATCTGATGATTGAAGCAGGGGAGATGGTTACTGAAGACATCGCGAAGAAAATTGAATCAACCGGATTCGAATCAGTTAAAATCCGTTCAGTACTTACCTGCGAATCAAAGCAGGGAGTATGCGCAAAATGCTACGGCAGAAACCTGACCAATGCAAAATTAGTTGAGGTAGGAGAAGCGGTCGGTGTTATTGCTGCACAGTCAATCGGTGAGCCGGGTACTCAGCTTACGCTCAGAACCTTCCACACAGGCGGTGTTGCTTCTAAGGAAGCAAGCCAGTCATTGCTTGAAGCAGATGCTGTTGGTACCGTGCGCTTCCAGAATATCAACTTTGTCCTGAAGGATTCGTTCGACGGTTCCAAGGTAAAAGTTGTGCTCGGAAGAAGAGGCGTTATTGAAGTGTACAATGAAAATAATGTTCTTTCCAAAAAGCATCAGGTGCCCAACGGTGCTGAACTCAGGATTGAGGACGGAAGCAAAGTTGATAAGAAGACCATTCTTTTCAAGCACGATCCGTATAACTCACTGATTCTTACCGATATCGCCGGTAAAATCAAGTTCAGTGATATGAAGGAAAATATAACCTTCCAGCAGATTACTGACGATCAGACCGGTTACGTGCAAAAGGTGATTATTGAGTCCAAAGACAAGAATATGTCACCAAGCGTTATTGTTGAGGCGCCGGACGGAACCTCCAAAACCTTCAGCATTCCTTCAAAAGCCTATCTGGCAGTTGATGAGGACGAGCAGGTTTCAGCTGGTACCGTACTGGCTAAAATCTCAAAACAGGCCTCAAAATCGAAAGATATTACCGCGGGTCTGCCAAGAGTAACAGAATTATTCGAAGCAAGGACTCCGCAGGAATCTGCGATCTTGTCTGATATCGTAGGAATTGTTAAATTTGGAGCTAAGAAAAAAGGTTACAGGGAAATCATTGTAACCTCGCTCGACGGCTCTACTGAAAAGAAGTATAACGTGCCGCTCAGCCATAATATTGTAGTACTCGACGGTGAGCAGATATTGAATGGCGAGAAAATTACTGAAAACCATATCAATCCGCATGATATTCTGCGGATTAACGGACCAACGGCGGTACAGGAATACCTCGTAAATGAAATCCAGGACGTTTACCGTCTCCAGGGCGTAAAGATAAACGATAAGCATATTGAAGTTATCGTTCGTCAGATGCTCCAGAAAGTCAGAATCAGCGATCCGGGTGATACCAGATTCCTCGAAGACGATCAGGTTGACAAAGTTGAACTGAACGAAGAAAACGAAAGAATCAGGAACTCCGTAGCTGTTACAGACAAGGGTGACAGTAAACTGAAAGAAGGAACGATTATCAGCCGCACTAAGTTTAAAGAGCTTAACGCGGATCTGAAAAGAAAAGGAAAAAAAATTATCGAGGCAAGAGAATGCGTGAGTGCAAGCTTTACGCACCAATTACTCGGTATCACATCGGCTGCTCTGAACACTGAAAGTTTTATCTCAGCCGCATCTTTCCAGGAGACCACTAAAGTTCTCACAAATGCCGCAGTTGCAGCTAAGGTAGATACCTTACGCGGACTGAAGGAAAACGTTGTGATGGGAAGACTTATTCCCGCAGGAACTGGCCTTAAGAAATATAAGAACCTCTTGATAAAAGTAGAAGAGGTACCAGCCCCCCAGGCTGAAGAAGAAGTAGCCGAATAATTTCGGCTTCTCTCCAAAGAACATAAAACATTTGCTCACTTCTTGACTAATTGTCAGGAAGTGAGTATATTTAAAGTCTGAATTTTTTTTGACATTGACAAAACGAGGATATTTGTGCCTACGATTAATCAGCTAGTCAGAAAAGGCAGAGTTGTTGTAAAGAGCAAGAACAAAGCTCCGGCTTTGGATGCCTGCCCTCAGCGCAGAGGTGTCTGTACGAGAGTTTACACAACTACCCCGAAGAAGCCAAATTCAGCTCTTCGTAAGGTTGCCAGAGTACGATTAACAAATCACATAGAGGTAACGGCCTACATACCGGGTGAAGGACACAACCTTCAGGAGCACTCTATCGTTCTCATCAGAGGCGGAAGAGTGAAAGATCTCCCTGGCGTTCGTTATCACATCATTCGCGGTACGTTAGATACCAGCGGTGTGCAGGACAGAAAACAGGCCCGCTCCAAATACGGTGCTAAGAAACCAAAAGCTAAATAAGTATGAGAAAAAAACGAGCCGAAAAACGATATTTACTCCCGGATGCAAAGTATAATGACCTCTGGGTTGCAAAATTTATCAATGCTGTTATGTATGACGGTAAAAGAATTACCGCGGCTAATGCAGTATATGAAGCTTTCAGACTGGCTGAAGAAAAGACTAAAAAACCCGGCATTGAAGTTTTTAAGAAAGCAATTGCTAATATCTCTCCGGTAATCGAAGTGAGAAGCCGCAGAGTTGGCGGCGCGACCTATCAGGTTCCGATGGAAGTACGTCCGGAAAGACGTCTTGCACTCGCTTTCAGATGGTTAAGAGAATATTCCCGCGCGAGAAATGAGAAATCATTCCCTGCAAAATTAGCGGGTGAACTGGTTGCTGCTCACAATGGCGAAGGTTCCGCAGTTAAAAAGAAAGAAGATACCCACAGAATGGCTGAAGCTAATAAAGCTTTTGCTCACTTTAAGTGGTAATAGACAGATATAAGAAGAATCAGGATTAACGATTAGATGGCTAAAACTTCAACACCAATTGATAAAGTAAGAAATATCGGCATCATGGCTCACATTGATGCGGGTAAGACTACTACAACCGAGCGAATTCTTTTCTATACAGGAAAGCTGCATCGCCTTGGTGAAGTTCATGACGGTGCTGCTACGATGGACTGGATGGAACAGGAAAAAGAGCGCGGTATTACTATTACTTCCGCTGCTACCACCTGTTTCTGGAACAATCATCAGATTAACATTATTGACACCCCGGGTCACGTTGATTTTACCGTAGAGGTTGAAAGATCTCTCCGTATCCTCGACGGAGCTGTTGCGCTTTTCTGCGCGGTCGGCGGTGTTGAACCTCAGTCTGAAACAGTATGGAGACAGGCAGACAAATATAATGTGCCAAGAATTGCATTCATCAATAAGATGGACCGTATTGGTGCAGATTTTTATAATGCCCTCTCAATGATCAGAGAGCGCCTCGGTGCAAACGCTATCCCTGTAACTCTCCCGATCGGAGAAGGTGATATGTTTGCCGGTGAAGTTGATCTGATTAAATATAAAGCCCGTATGTATCATGCTGAAACACAGGGCACAACATTTGACGAAATTGCTATTCCGCACGATCTGGAAGAGGTAGCCACAAAATACAGAACACAGATGCTCGAAGCAGTATCTGATGTAGATGATACCCTTCTCGAAAAATATCTTGAAGGCCAGGATATCTCAGATCTTGAGATTACCTCAGTGCTTCGCAAAGCGACCATTCAGGGTAAAATTATTCCTGTTCTCTGCGGATCATCATTTAAGAATAAAGGTGTTCAGAGACTGCTTGACGCAGTAGTTGAATTCCTTCCTGCGCCGGTTGATGCAGGTGAAATTGAAGCGCATCATGTAAACATTAATGATGTCGTAAAAAGAAAAGTTGCTGAAGATGAAAAGTTTACAGCTCTTGCATTCAAGATCATGAACGATCCGTTTGTAGGGAAGCTCACCTTCTTCAGAGTATATTCAGGAAAACTGAACGCTGGTTCTTATATATACAATTCAATCAGCGGAAAAAAAGAAAGAATTTCGCGTCTGCTGCAGATGCATGCAAACCACAGAGAAGAGATTTCAGAAGTACGCGCCGGTGATATCGCCGCTGCAGTTGGTCTCAAGTTCACCAGAACCGGTGATACACTCTGTCTGGAAGACGATCCGGTAATCATGGAGAAGATGGTATTCCCAGAACCGGTTATTGAAATTGCCATTGAACCCAAAACCAAAGCTGATCAGGACAGACTTTCAGATTCTCTTCAGAAGCTTTCTGATGAAGATCCGACATTCAGAGTTTCGACCAACGAAGAAACCGGTCAGACCCTTATCGCTGGTATGGGTGAACTTCATCTGGAAATCCTGGTTGACAGAATGAAGAGAGAATTTAAAGTAGAAGCAAATGTTGGTAAACCTCAGGTTGCTTACAGAGAAACCATTACAACCACGGTAAATGCAGAAGGTAAATTTGTAAAACAGTCCGGCGGACGCGGTAAATACGGCCATGTATGGCTTGAGATTTCACCGAACGAACCGGGTAAAGGTTACGAGTTCACCAACGGTATTGTCGGCGGTGTTGTGCCAAAAGAATATGTGCCTGCAGTATCAGCAGGTGTGCAGGAAGCAATGAGAAACGGTGTTATCGCCGGCTTCCCGGTTGTTGACGTGAAAGTTAAAATTTATGACGGTTCATATCACGATGTGGACTCAGATGAGCTTTCATTCAAAGTTGCCGGCTCAATTGGCTTCAAAGAAGGTGCACGTAAAGCAAAGCCAGTACTTCTGGAGCCGACCATGAGCGTCGAAGTAGTAACTCCGGAAGAATACCTCGGAGATGTTATGGGAGACCTTAACTCACGCAGAGGCAGAATCGAAGGATTTACCGCAAGAAAAGATGCTCAGGTAATTAAAGCACTTGTTCCACTTTCAGAGATGTTCGGTTATGCAACCGTACTCAGATCAATGACACAGGGAAGAGCGATCTACAGCATGCAGTTCTCTCATTACTCTGAAGTTCCGAAGTCACTGGCTGAAGAAATTGCAGAAAAGTCATCTGGTAAAAAAGCAGTTAACGCATAATAGATTTTAACTTAAGGAGATACATTAATGGCAAAAGAAAAATTTGACCGCAGTAAACCCCATGTGAACATTGGTACAATCGGCCACGTTGACCATGGAAAGACAACCTTAACCGCAGCAATTACCATGGCTCTTGCCCGTAAAGGTTATGCTCAGGTTAGAACATTTGACTCAATTGATAATGCCCCTGAAGAAAGAGAAAGAGGTATTACCATTGCAACCGCTCACGTTGAGTATGCAACCGAAGCAAGACACTATGCACACGTAGACTGCCCGGGTCACGCTGACTATGTGAAGAACATGATCACCGGTGCTGCTCAGATGGACGGAGCTATTCTCGTTGTAGCTGCTACTGACGGTGCGATGCCACAGACCAAAGAACATATCCTCCTTGCACGTCAGGTAGGTGTACCAAGAATCGTTGTATTCATGAACAAAGTGGATGCAGTTGACGATCCTGAACTCCTCGACCTGGTTGAAATGGAATTAAGAGAAATCCTTTCAAAGTATGAATTCCCTGGCGATGATATTCCATTCATTCGCGGTTCAGCGCTTCATGCTCTTGATGCAGGTTCAGCTAACGCTCCTGTTGACGATCCAAGATATCAGTGCATCTGGGATCTGATGGATGCAGTTGACAGATATGTACCGATTCCTGAAAGAGCAATGGACAAACCGTTCCTTATGCCTGTGGAAGACGTATTCTCAATCACCGGCCGCGGAACCGTATCAACCGGTAGAGTTGAAAGAGGAACCGTAAAGATCGGTGAAGAAGTTGAACTGATCGGTCTTGGCGCTCACAAGAAGACTGTTGTTACCGGTATCGAAATGTTCCGTAAAGAACTTGATTCAGCTCAGGCTGGTGATAATGCAGGTCTGCTGCTCAGAGGCGTTGACAAAAATGAAATCGAAAGAGGAATGGTTCTCGCTAAGCCGGGTTCAATTACCCCTCACAAGAAGTTTGAAGGCGAAGTATATATCCTGTCCAAAGAAGAAGGCGGAAGACATACTCCGTTCGCTAACGGTTACAGACCTCAGTTCTATTTCAGAACTACCGACGTTACCGGTGTTGCTACCCTTCCTGAAGGAATGCAGGTTGTAATGCCTGGTGAAACAGTAAAACTGTCAATTGAACTTATCGGAACCATCGCTATGGAAGAGAAGCTTCGCTTCGCTATCCGTGAAGGCGGAAGAACCGTAGGTTCAGGCGTAGTAACCAAAATTATCGAATAAGATATATTTGACTGAAAACAAGAAGGGAGTTTCACCTCCCTTTTTGTTTCTTTATTCAACAAGGAGAATTTCAAATTGGCTGGTTCTAATATCAGAATTAAATTAAAGTCATACGATCATACACTGATCGACAAATCATGTGAGAAGATCATCAAAACTGTTGAGATGACAGCTGCCGTGGTTAACGGACCAATTCCGCTTCCCACGAAGAAGACGATTTTTACAGTTAACCGTTCTCCCCATGTTGATAAAAAATCCAGAGAACAATTTCAATTAAGTATTCACAAAAGAATAATTGATATTTCCAACTCTAATTCAAAAACTATTGATGCTCTCGGCAAACTTGATATACCTGCCGGTGTGGATATCGAGATAAAGTTAACATAGAGTCTTCGGAGAAAAGATGAACGGTTTATTAGGTAAAAAATTAGGAATGTCCAGCATCTTCGACAGTAATGGTGCAATCATACCTGTTACTGTAATACAGGCTGGGCCTTGTAAAGTTGTCCGTCTCAGAACGGCGGAAACAGATGGTTACGAAGCGCTGACCATCGGTTTCGGAGAGAGGAAAGAGAAAAATCTTCCCAATCCTACAAAAGCTTATTATAAAAAGAACGGATTACCGGCATTTCAGGTCGTAAAAGAATTCAGATCCGGTAACCCGAATTCGCTCAAAATTGGTGACGATGTAACAGCCGAACTCTTTAAGGAAGGCGACAAAGTAAAAGTCAAAGGAAAGAGCAAAGGCAAAGGCTTTCAGGGTGTTATGAAGAGACATGGCTTCGGCGGTGTCGGCGGCACAACACACGGTCAGAGCGATCGTCTCAGAGCTCCCGGTTCGGTTGGTGCTTCATCCTATCCTTCAAGAGTATTCAAAGGTCAGAGAATGGCCGGAAGAATGGGACATGAGAATGTTACCGTTCGTAATCTGAAGGTTGTTAAAGTAGTTGCAGATAAGAATCTCATCTTTGTAAAAGGTGCTATTCCTGGTGCAGTGAATTCAATCGTTGAAATAATTAAAACAAGTTGATTTTGCAATGCAGTTAGATGTTTATAAAATAGACGGTACGCTGACAGGAGAAAAAGTTGATCTGTCAGACGCAGTATTCTCACTTGAGAAGCCAAATGATCACGCTATCTATCTTTCCGTAAAGCAGTTCCTTGCAAATCAGCGTCAGGGAACAAGCAAGGCAAAGGAAAGAAGCGAAGTTAGCGGCGGCGGTAAAAAGCCATGGAAGCAGAAAGGTAAAGGCGGAGCCAGAGCAGGTACAACCAGATCACCACTCTGGGTTGGCGGCGGTACCATTTTTGGTCCTAAGCCGAGAGATCATCGCCAGGATCTGAACAAAAAAGTGAAAGCGCTTGCAAAAGCATCTGCTCTCTCTTATAAAGTTCAGGATCAGCAGCTGATGGTTGTTGAAGATTTTGAGCTTCCGGGTTATAAGACTCAGAATTTTAATGAGATTCTTGAGAAGCTGAAAGTTTCCGGAAAGAAAATTCTTTTTCTGACAAACGGCAAGAATGATAAAATCTACCGTTCCGGCAGAAATATCGCAAAAGTACAGGTCATGGAATCAGAAAAAGCTGCAACCTATGATATACTGAACAACCAGGTTGTTATATATCAGAAGAGCGCAATTCTCGCTTTGAATGAGAAAATGGCCGGTGCAGGAAAAAGGAGCGCTGAATAATGGTACGCATACTCATTAAACCTTTATATACTGAAAAAGTAACAAAGATGTCCACCGATGAAAAAGACCCGAAATACGGCTTTGTGGTGGATTACAGCGCGAACAAGATTGAAATTGCCAAAGCAGTTGAAAAGAAATACAACGTAGAAGTTGAATCGGTAAAAACGATTAAATATAAAGGCAAGATTAAATCCCAGTTCCGTAAAAGCGGAAGATTTTCCGGCAGCACAGCCCGTTATAAGAAAGCATACGTCACCCTGAAGAAGGACCAGACGATTAATCTTTACGAACAAGTTTAAGAGACGAAGCAGGAATTAGGAGCAGTACATGCCAATTAAAAAATTAAATCCGACGACTCCCGGCAGCAGATTCCGCTCAAATTATACATTTGAGGAAATCACAAAGACCGTGCCCGAGAAGTCACTGCTTGCACCGCTGAGCAAATCAGGCGGAAGAAATAACCTCGGCAGAATCACTTCACGCCACAGAGGAGGCGGACACAAACGTCAGTACAGAATGATTGACTTCAAACGCGACAAGTTTGGTGTTCCGGCTCTGGTAAAGGCAATTGAATATGATCCGAACCGTTCTTCACGTATAGCGCTGTTATTCTACAAGGATGGTGACAAGAGATATATACTTGCCCCCACCGGTCTGAAGGTTGGCGATACGGTAATTGCAGGTTCAGGCGTTGATATTAAAGTAGGCAATGCTCTTCCTCTGAGAGAAATGCCTCTCGGAAGCTTTATTCACAATGTTGAAATGAAGCCAAAGAAAGGCGGCCAGCTCGGAAGATCAGCAGGATGTGCTGTTCAGTTCATCGGTAAAGACGGCGATATGGCTCAGATTAAACTTCCTTCAGGTGAAGTAAGAATGGTCAGTCTTGATTGTATGGCTACTTACGGATCAGTAGGAAACTCAGAGCACGAAAACATCAGTCTTGGTAAAGCCGGCAGAAGAAGATGGCTCGGAAAGCGTCCTCTTTCAAGAGGTGTTGCCCGTAACCCGGTAGATCACCCGATGGGCGGCGGTGAAGGTAAAACTTCAGGCGGTGGTCATCCAGTATCTCCATGGGGTCAGAAGGCAAAAGGACTGAAAACCAGAAAGCCGAAGAACGAATCGAACAAATATATTATCAAACGCAGGAAGTAACAGAGTAAACTATGCCAAGATCGGTAAAAAAAGGTCCATATATTGATTTGAAGTTACTCGCAAAAATCAATGCGATGAACAAGCAGGGTCAGAAGAAGATCATTAAGACCTGGTCACGCTCTTCAACAATCCACCCGGATTTTGTAGGCCATACGATTGCTGTTCATAATGGTAATAAAATGATCCCTGTTTTTGTAACAGAAAATATGGTAGGTCATAAATTAGGTGAATTTTCACCAACAAGAATTTTCAGAGCTCATCCCGGCACCAAAGCCGAGAAGGCTTCAAAAGCAAAATAAGACAGAGGATTCAGAGTAAATGAAAGCAAAAGCTGTTTGCAGATTTATACCCTCATCACCCAGAAAGATGAGACTGGTTATTGATCTGGTACGCGGAATGAATGTTGAGAAAGCTCTGGAAGTGTTGCACTTTCAGCCCAAACATGCAGCTAAAACCGCAGAAAAAGTTTTAAGATCTGCTGTTGCAAATCTCCTTAATAATGATCAGGGCTCAACCAGGATTGATACAGCAAATGTTGTCGTCAAGGAAGCATTCGTAGATCAGGGACCCACGATGAAGAGGATTTCTCCCGCACCGATGGGCAGAGCATACAGGATTCGTAAAAGATCCTGCCATTTAACCATCGTTGTAGAAGAAGTGTAAGGAGTATAACTTGGGACAGAAAACACACCCGATCGGATTCAGAGTAGGAATTAACAGAGGCTGGGAATCAAACTGGTTCGAAAAGAAATCCTACACCGGAAAACTGCTGGAAGATGATAAGCTCCGCAGTTACATTAAGAGCAGACTTGAGAAAGCTGGAATTTCAAGAATCATTATTGAAAGAACTTCAAAGAATATTGTTGTTAACATCAATACTTCACGTCCTGGCGTTGTTATCGGCCGCGGCGGAGAAGAGATCAACAAGATTGAAAAAGAGCTTAAGTCACTTACTGAAAAAGATGTAAAAATTCAGATTACTGAAAATAAAAAACCTGAACAGGATGCAATCCTGGTTGCAGATAACATTGCCCAGCAGCTGGAAAAAAGAGTTTCCTACAGAAGAGCAATGAAGCAGGCAATCAGCGCTGCAATGCGCAGCGGTGCAGACGGAATCAAGGTTATGTGCTCAGGCAGATTAGGCGGCGCGGAAATTGCCCGTACCGACCAGTATAAAGAAGGAAAGATTCCTCTTCATACACTCCGTTCTGACATTGACTTTGCTTACGGAAGAGCTGAAACCGTTTACGGTTCCATCGGAATTAAGGTTTGGATTTGCCGCGGAGAAATTCTCGGCAAGAAAGCATCAGATTAATCTACGGAGATTTAAATGTTATTACCAAAAAGAGTTAAATATCGTAAAGCACACCGCGGACGCAGAACCGGTAAAGCTTTCAGAGGTTCAAATGTTGATTTCGGCGATTATGGTCTGAAAGCGCTTGAACCGGCATGGATTACCAGCCGTCAGATTGAAGCATGCCGTGTGTCACTTGCACGTGCCATGAAAAGAGACGGTCAGATCTGGATAAGAATTTTCCCAGATAAGCCGGTTTCTAAAAAGCCGCTTGAAACACGTATGGGTAAAGGTAAAGGCGCTCCGGAATTCTGGGTTGCTGTTGTAAAGCCGGGCCGCATTATGTTTGAAGTTGGCGGTGTTTCCGCTGAAATTGCTGCAGAAGCATTAAAGAACTGCGGTCATAAGCTTCCAATTAAAACGAAAATAGTTTCCAGAAGAGACTTAGTCAATCAAACCAAAGCATAGTTATGAAGATATCAGAAATTAGACAGCTTACCACTGAAGAACTGGTAAGAAGATTAGAAGACGAACAGAATAATCTTGTAGATTTACGGTTCACGCATGCTCTGAAACAGTTGACCAATACTGCTAAACTCGGTGATACAAAAAGAACTATCGCCAGGCTGATGACTGAATTAAAATTACGGAATTCGAAAGAGGCTAAGAGTAATGGATAATACAAGAGCATTACGCAAAACACGTATCGGTGTTGTGGTAAGCAATAAGATGGAAAAAACCATCACCGTGGCTATTGAGCGCCAGGTTGCACATCCGATATATAAAAAATATTTTAAGAAGACCACCAAGTTCATGGCTCATGATGAGAAGAATGAATGCGGCATCGGAGATACTGTAAAGATTGCGGAAACCAGACCTCTCAGCAAAAATAAGAGATGGCGCCTGGTTAGCATCGTTGAGAAAGCGAAGTAGGAAGGAGGAGTAAGATGATTCAAGAGGAAACCAATTTAGTTGTCGCAGACAACTCCGGAGCAAAAAGAGTTCGTTGTATCAGAGTCCTCGGCGGAAGCGGAAGACAGTATGCAAGTCTCGGAGATATCATCGTTGTGTCAGTTAAAGCTGCACTTCCTAACGGAGCCGTAAAAAAAGGCGAAGTAAGCCGCGCGGTGATTGTAAGAACCAAAAAAGAAGTCAGAAGAAAAGACGGTTCATATATACGCTTTGATGAGAATGCAGCGGTACTGATTAACAATCAGAACGATCCGAAAGGAACCCGTATTTTCGGACCCGTGGCAAGAGAACTCCGCGAGAGACAGTTCATGAAGATTGTTTCATTAGCACCTGAAGTTTTATAGGATATATTACGATGAAACTGAAAAAGAATGATAACGTCCGTGTAATTGCCGGCAATGACCGCGGCAAAACCGGCAAAGTATTAAAAGTATTCCCTGAAAAGGGAAGAGTGATTGTTGAAGGCGTGAATCTGAGAAAGAGACACACCAAACCTTCACAGCGCAATCAGCAGGGCGGTATCCTTGAAAAGGAACTCCCGGTTAATGTGTCAAATGTCATGATCCTCGATCCTAAAACCGGTGAACCAGCAAGAATCGGCTCACAGGAAATTCTTGGTGATGACAACAAGAAAAGAAAATTTGTCCGGATCAGCAAAAAATCCGGCGAAATGTTAAAGTAAAAATCAGATAGGTTACTTCAGTCATGGCAAAAAAAGAAGTTCGCAAAGAAAGCAAGAGCAAGAAAGAAGAAAAGAGCTCTGGCGAAGAACCTGTGCAGTCTGCTGAATCATTTGTAAAAATTCCTGTTCGTTTACAGGGAGTATTTAATGAACAGATCAGACCGGCCTTGTACAAAAAACTCGGGTACAAGAGTATCATGCAGGTTCCCGTACTAAAGAAAATTGTAATTAATATGGGTCTCGGTGATGCTGTTTCCGATCCGAAAATTTTGGAAGAGGCAGTAAAAGAACTCGAAGCAATTGCAGGCCAGAAGCCAAGCATCAGAAAGTCAAAAAAGGCAATCTCGAATTTCAAACTTCGTGAGAATATGCCGATCGGTGCTATGGTTACTCTGCGCAAAGATAAAATGTATGAATTCCTTGACAGGCTGCTCAACATCGCACTTCCGCGTGTGAGAGACTTCAAGGGGCTTCCGGATAAGTCATTTGACGGAAGAGGCAACTATACCCTGGGTATCAAAGAACAGATTATTTTCCCTGAAATTAACGTTGATAAGGTTAATAAAATTAAAGGTATGGATATCACCTTTGTAACTTCTGCAAAGTCTGATACAGATGCTTTTGAATTATTCACTGCATTCGGCTTCCCCTTCAGGAAGAAAGAAATAAATTAAAGGATTTTAATGGCACGGAAAAGTCTTTTTGCAAGAGAAGAAAAAAAGAGAAAACTCTACGAAAAATATGAGGCACTCCGCAAGGAGCTGAAGGCAAAAGGTGACTGGGACGCTCTGCAGTCACTCCCGAGAAACTCATCTAAAATCCGTTTACACAACAGATGCGCATTAACAGGAAGAGCACGGGCATACTACAGAAAGTTCGGTGTGTCTCGTCTGGTTCTTCGTGAAAAAGCACTTCAGGGACTTCTCCCCGGAGTTAAAAAGGCAAGTTGGTAAGGAGGAAATGAGTATATGCCAGTAACAGATCCTATTGCAGATCTTTTAACCAGAATACGCAACGCAGTTAAAGCTAACAAAAGACGGCTTGATGTTCCGTATTCAAAGATCAAGAGAGAAATCCTTCAGATACTGAAAGATCAGAATTTTATAACTGATTTCGCAGAAACAACCCAGGAAGGTAAATCGAATCTTCGTATTCAGTTAAAATATACAAACGGTACTCCGGCAATCACCGGATTGGAAAGAATCAGCACACCGGGCTTAAGAAAATATGCACCGGCTGATGAACTTCCAAGAGTTCTTAACGGATACGGAATAGCAATTATTTCAACATCAAAGGGAATCCTTACCGACAAACAGGCTCGCAGAGACTCTGTTGGCGGTGAAATTCTCTGTTATATTTGGTAAGCTAGGAGAATATCGTGTCAAGAATCGGAAAAAAACCGGTTGTTATCCCGGAAAAAATCAACGTGAAGGTGACCGACGGAGTTATTACCGTGAAAGGTCCCAAAGGTGAGCTCTCAGCGGATTTACCTAAGCCGATAGATTTCAAAATTGAGAATAACGAAATTTCTTTCACCCGGTCAAACGATCAGAAAGAAAACCGCTCACTGCATGGTTTAGTAAGAGCATTAACCGCTAACATGATTAAAGGTGTTACTGAAGGCTTCTCCAAAACCCTTGATATCGTTGGTGTCGGTTACAGAGCTGAACTGAAGGGTACCAATCTTTTGATCAACATCGGTTATTCTCACCCGATCTATTTTATTCCGCCGGCAGGTGTGACTTTAGCAGTTACCACCCCGACCCAGATTGTTATATCAGGAATTGATAAGCAGTTGGTTGGTCAGGTTGCTGCAAAGATCAGATCTTTCAGAGAGCCGGAACCATATAAAGGCAAAGGCATTAAGTATTCTGACGAACAGATCAGAAGAAAAGCCGGCAAGACAGCAGGAAAGTAAGCAAAGGCGGATAACATGAGTACAAGATTAAGATCAAAAACAAAAATCAGAAAAAAAATCTCAGGAACCCCTGAGAAGCCGAGACTGACGGTTTACAGAAGTCTCAACCATATTTACGCACAGTTAATTGACGATGTTGCCGGTACCACACTGGTAGCAGCGAGCAGTCTTGAAAAAAGCGTTCAGGAAAACCTGAAGAGTGCTAAAGGAAAGATTGCCCGCAGCAAAATGATTGGCAGCCTGCTTGCTGAAAAAGCAAAAGCAGCCAACATTACTGCAGCTGTGTTTGACCGCAACGGTTACCGTTATCACGGCCGTGTAAAAGCTGTCGCTGACGGTGCTCGCGAAAATGGTTTACAATTTTAACCACTGCCGAGTCGTCTAACGGTAGGACAGCGGCCTTTGGAGCCGTATGCGGAGGTTCGAATCCTCCCTCGGCAGCCAGAAACTAATACATAAAATTTTAAGCATTAGGATATATACATTGAAGAAAACCTTAAATATACGGGCAAATGAAGTTGAAGGACTGAAAGAAAAAGTAGTCCATATCAACCGTGTAGCAAAAGTTGTGAAAGGCGGACGCAGATTCAGCTTTAATGCGATTGTTGTAGTCGGCAATGAAAGCGGTCTGGTTGGCGTTGGTCTTGGTAAAGCCAATGAAGTAACCGATGCTATCCAAAAAGGAATTGATGACGCAAAGAAGAATCTTGTGCGCGTTGAAATTCACAAAAACACTATTGCTCACACCATTATCGGAAAATTCGGCGCGGGCAAAGTGCTTCTGAAGCCGGCTTCACCCGGTACCGGTCTTATTGCCGGCGGCGGAGTAAGAGCAGTGCTTGAAGCTGCAGGTGTAAAAGATGTATTAACCAAATCACTCGGTTCAAGTAACCCTCACAACCAGGTTAAAGCTGCTCTGAACGGACTGCAGAGTCTGATCACTGCAAAAGCAATGGCTTCTAAGAGAGGATTAACTATTAACGACTTATTCAAACCCTGATATAGGTGCTCAGAATGAAATTGAAAGTAACTCAGATCAAAAGCATGATCGACTATCCGAAAGATCAGAAAAGAACGATCAAAGCCCTCGGATTAGGAAGACCTAATTATTCTAAAATTGTTAACGACTCACCACAGATCAGAGGCATGCTCAACAAAGTGTCTCACATGGTTAAAGTTGAAGAAGTGAAGGACTAGGATATATACAATGGACAGATTAAGTAATTTAACCCCTGCTAAGGGTTCTACCAAAAATAAAAAGCGCGTCGGACGCGGCGAAGGTTCAGGACACGGCGGACAGTCTACCCGCGGTATGAACGGTCAGCTTTCACGTTCAGGTGCCAAGCAGCGTGCATGGTTTGAAGGCGGTCAGATGCCCCTTCAGAGAAGAATTCCTAAGTTCGGCTTTAAGAGTCCCTTTAAGGTGCACTTTCAGGTGATCAATGTTGATCAGCTTCAGGCTCTTGCTGACAAGCTTGGTTCTTCAGTTGAGCTGTTTGACGCTAAAGTTTTCTATAAAAACGGACTGATTTCTTCGGGTGTAAAACCTTATAAGATATTAGGCAACGGTGAATTAAAAAGTAAAATCAATGTAGAAGCAGCAGCTTTCAGTAAATCCGCTAAAGAAAAGATTGAAGCTGCCGGCGGAACTACGAACGTGGTTACGATTTAACGAACGGAATTACATGTCGAAATTAACCGAAGCTTTCAGAAATATATTCAAAGTGCATGAGCTGCGCCAAAGAGTATTATATACTCTGGCGCTTCTGCTTATTGTGAGAATCGGCGCGCATATCACGCTTCCCGGTGTTGATTCCGGATTGCTGAAACAGGCAATGGATAATGCGGATACCAACAACCTGTTTGGTCTGTATGATTTGTTTGTGGGCGGTGCTTTCTCCAATGCTGCAATCTTTGCTCTCGGTATTATGCCGTATATCAGTGCATCCATTATCATCCAGCTTATGGGTGCGGTGGTTCCTTACTTCCAGAAACTCCAGCAGGAGGGGGAAGAAGGAAGAAAAAAGATTACCCAGTTAACCAGACAGGGTACCGTTCTTATTGCTGCTATGCAGGCATGGGGCGTAACCATCCGCCTTAACAATATGGAAGTCAGCGGACTTTCTATTATTCCGGCTGAAATCCAGGGCTTCTTCTGGACCCTTTCAACCATCATAATTCTTACCTCAGGTACGATTTTCATGATGTGGATGGGTGAGCAGATTACAGAAAAAGGTATCGGAAATGGTATCTCTCTCATCATCTTCATCGGAATCATTGACCGGTTCCCGTATGCAGTTCTTGATGAAATTCAGCTTCTTGCCTCCGGACAGAGAAACGTTATCGTTGAAATTATTCTTCTCGTCTTCATGGTTGCGGTAATCATGGGTGTTATCCTCGTTACTCAGGGTACCAGAAGAATTCCTGTTCAGTATGCAAAAAGAGTTGTCGGAAGAAAAGTCTTCGGTGGCGTGACCAATTATATACCGCTTCGCGTTAATACCGCAGGCGTTATGCCGATCATTTTCGCTCAGTCAATTATGTTTATACCGAGCACTGTGCTTTCGTTTTTCCCTGACAGCGAATTTCTGCAGTCAACGGCGGTATATTTCAATTATGACTCAGCAGTATACTCGATTATGTATGCAATACTGATTGTGTTCTTTACCTATTTTTATACAGCAATTGCTTTCAATCCGAAAGATGTTGCTGACAATATGAAGAAGCAGGGCGGCTTTGTTCCCGGTTTAAGACCAGGCAAACAGACCTCTGATTTTATTGACAACATATTAACCAAGATTACTCTGCCGGGTTCATTCTTCCTGGCGATAATCGCCATACTGCCTGCATTTGTTGGTGCGTTTGGCGTGTCAGGTAAATTTGCTCAGTTCTTTGGCGGAACCAGTCTTCTCATTCTTGTTGGTGTAGCGCTTGATACACTTCAGCAGATTGAATCACAGCTTAAGATTCGCCACTATGACGGATTTATGAAGTCCGGAAGAATAAAGGGCAGAAGAGCTTAATAGTTGATCATAATTAAAACTGAGCAGGAAATCGGCTACATAAGAGAAAGCAGCCGGATTGTTGCAGAGGTTCTTGAACTATTAAAAAAAGAAATTAAATCCGGTGTAACGACACTGGAACTTGACAGGATGGCAGAAGAGCATATCAGGTCAAGAGGAGGAATCCCGGCGTTTAAGGGATACTCACAGGCGGGAAGCATTGATTTTCCTGGTTCCATCTGCTCCTCGGTGAATGAAGAGGTAGTACACGGAATACCGGGATCCAGAAAACTGAAAGAAGGGGATATCATTTCAGTTGATGTTGGCGTGCTGAAGAATGGTTATTACGGAGACGGCGCAACAACCATAGCGGTAGGAGCTGTTTCCTCTGAGGTTGCAAAACTTCTTGAAGTGACTGAAAAATCTCTGTATCTCGGACTTGCCGAGGCAAAAGCCGGAAACGCAGTACAGGATATATCATTTGCAATTCAGTCATATGTTGAAAAGAATTCCTTTTCCATAGTGCGTGAGCTAACCGGACATGGAGTAGGCAAACACCTTCACGAAAGCCCTTCAATACCGAATTACGGTAAAAAGGGTTACGGTGCAAAGCTGAAAAAAGGAATGACCATCGCAATTGAACCTATGGTTAACATGGGCAAAAGAGATGTAGTTTTTTCAGATGACGGCTGGACTGTTTTCGCAAGAGACAGAAAGCCCTCAGCACATTTTGAACATACCATCGCGATAACCGATGGTGAACCGGAAATACTAACAAAAATATAAAATGGCTAAACAGGGTCCCATAAAAGTTGACGGCACAGTTACAGAAACTCTGCCCAATGCACACTTTAAAGTGAAGCTCGACAACGGGCATGAGATACTTGCGCACATTTCCGGAAAAATGAGAATGCATTTTATAAAAATATTGGTCGGGGATAAAGTTTCAATAGAACTTTCTCCTTATGACCTCTCTAAAGGTCGTATTACTTATAGATATAAATAACGGAGATCTGAGATGAAAGTAAGGTCATCGGTCAGAAAAATTTGCGATAATTGCAAAGTGATTAAACGAAAAGGTGTGGTGCGGGTAATCTGCAAGAACCCGAAACACAAACAGCGTCAAGGTTAATTAAACAGGAGTAAAAATTTGGCACGCATTGCCGGTGTTGATTTACCAAAGAATAAAAAGGTATATTACGGTTTACAGTATATATTCGGTATCGGACCGAAAGTTGCAGGAGATGTTCTCCAGGCAGCTAACGTAGCACCTGATAAAAAAGTTTCAGCCCTTACCGAGGATGAAGTAGCAGCAATCCGCTCGGTACTTCAGGCAGAGTATAAGGTTGAGGGTGCGCTTCGTTCTGAAGTACAGCTCAATATCAAGCGCCTGATGGATGTAGGAGCATACCGCGGCCTTCGCCACAGACGCAGCCTGCCGGTTCGCGGTCAGAGAACCAGAACCAACTCCAGAACCCGCAAGGGCAAGAGGAAAACAGTTGCCGGCAAGAAGAAAGCTGTATCAAAGAAATAACCGATATAAGGATTTAGATATATATGGCAAAAGCAGTAAAAAAAGTTAAGAAAAAATCAGTTGTTGATGTAAATGGTATAGCCCACGTAAAGGCAACCTTTAACAACGTAATTGTAATTCTCACTGATGTATATGGCAATGCAATTTCCTGGTCGTCCGCCGGTAAAAACGGATTTAAAGGATCAAGAAAAAACACTCCGTTTGCAGCTCAGGTAACATCTGAAGCCGCTGCAAAGGAAGCTTATGACATGGGTCTGCGCAGAGTTGAAGTGCGCGTAAAAGGTCCCGGATCAGGCAGAGAGTCAGCTATCCGGGCGCTGACAACAGCAGGGCTGGAAGTATCCTCAATTAAGGATGTTACTCCCATACCACATAACGGGTGCAGACCACCTAAAAGAAGAAGAGTTTAAACGAGGAGAATGCGCTAAATGGCAAGATATACAGGATCAGTTTGTAAATTATGCAGAAGAGAAAAGACTAAGCTGTATTTAAAAGGACAGAAATGTTTAACAGAAAAATGTCCTCTTGAAAAGAAGAATTATCCTCCCGGACAGCACGGATTATCCAGAAAGTCAAAGATTTCTGAATACGGTGTGCAGCTCAGGGAAAAACAGAAAATCAAAAGAATTTACGGAGTGCTTGAAACACAGTTCAGAAATTATTTTGAAAAAGCTACCAGACAGAAGGGTATTACCGGTGAGAACCTGGTGAGACTGCTTGAAACAAGACTTGATAACGTGGTTTATCGTCTTGGTTTTGCTCCTTCACGCAAGTCAGCCCGTCAGATTGTCCGTCATCGTCACGTACTGGTGAATGACAAGCTGGTTGATATTCCTTCATATACCGTAACTCCTGGTGATGTGATAAAAGTTAAAGACCAGAGCAAGAATCTTGAACTGATTCATAACTCCCTCAAGAGAGTTGTTGATGCTCAGTTCTCTTGGTTGTCGGTTAATAAAGCTACTTTAACAGGAACATTTTTACAGCTTCCTGAGAGAAGTGAAATTCCTCTAAATGCCAATGAACAGTTGGTAGTTGAGCTCTACTCTAAGTAATAATTAAGAAAGAAATTTAGAGGTCATATACATGAACCAGATAAAATTAAGAATGCCTGAGGCAGTAATTCTTGATGAATCAACGAAAAGTGATACATTCGGAAGATTTACCCTTCAGCCGCTCGAGAGGGGTTATGGAGCCACTCTTGGCAACTCTCTGAGAAGAGTACTGCTTTCATCGCTTCCGGGCACAGCAATTATCGGAATAAAGATAAGTGATGTGCTTCATGAGTTCACCACCATTCCCGGGGTTGTTGAAGATGTTACTGAGATCATACTTAATCTGAAACAGATCAGATTAAAAGCTCTTACCAAGAAACCAGGCCGCATTGAAATTTCTTTTAATGGCGAAGGTGAATTTGTAGCGGGTGATCTTGCGAAATATACATCAGATGTTGAAGTACTGAATCCTGAACTCCATATAGCAACGCTTAACAGCGTGGCTAAATTCAGCATCGAGCTGATTCTTGGTCAGGGCAGAGGTTACGTTCCGGCAGTAGAGATTAAGAATAGTGAAGCAAAATATGTGGAATTCGGAATCGGAGTTATTGCAATAGACGCAATTTTCACTCCGATTAAGAATGTCCGTTATGATATCGAAAACGTGAGAATCGGAGACAGAAATGATTTCGAAAAACTCACCATTGATGTAACCACTGACGGAAGTATTTCCCCGCAGGATGCAATGACGCAGTCAGCTAAACTGCTGAAAGAACATCTTGACCTTTTCACTGGTCTGAATCTTGAACCTGAAGCTCCGAAAGAAGGTGCTGAAAAGGATCCGGAAGTTGAGAAAACCAAAAAAGCGCTTTTGATGAGTATTGATGAGCTGGAACTGAGTGTTCGTGCCCATAACTGCCTTAAGGCCGCAAGCATTAAAAGTGTAGGTGATCTGGTTAGAAGAGAAGAATCAGAACTGCTGAAATACAGAAACTTCGGCCGTAAGTCACTTGCTGAGCTTTCCGAACATATTGAAAAACTTGGTCTGCATTTCGGAATGGATATTGACAAATATCTGAAATCCGAAACCGACAATAATTAATACGCTGAGGAATTGAAAAATGAATCATAATATCAAAGGAAGAAAATTAGGGCGCACAGCTTCTCATAAAGAAGCTCTGCTGAGAAATCTCTCTGTTTCTCTTCTTAAGCATAAAAGAATTACTACAACCCTTGCCAAGGCGAAAGAACTCCGTTCATTTATTGAGCCTATCATTACTAAAGCTAAGGTTGGCGATCTGCACCGCAAAAAGCTGATCATGGACCGTCTGAAGGATAAGGATGTTGTAAAAGAACTCTTTGGTGAAATCGCGGCAAAAGTTGAAGACCGTAAGGGCGGATACACCCGTGTAATTAAAAGAGGCAGACGCCTTGGTGATGCTGCTGAGATGGCTATCATTGAACTGGTTGACTACAATGAAGTAGCAAATCAGAGAGCTGCTGATCTCCGCGAATCACGCGCAGAAAAATCCAAGCAGAAGAAAGAAAAACAGCAGGAAAAAGCCGAAAAAACGGCTGAAGCCAACGCGTAAACTTCGTTGAATCTTTAACAGGAAGAGTAATCCGGAGATATCCGGGTTACTCTTTTTTTTATTATGGCAGAGAAAGCAAAATTCTTAAAAGCGGTTTTTGACCTGAAGGAGCTCCCGAAAGAGGAGAAGCCGGAGGTGATACTCTGCGGACGCTCAAATGTGGGGAAGTCTTCTTTTATCAATACTTTTCTTAATGTCCCGGGTCTGGCTAAAACCAGTTCGACCCCGGGTAAAACCCGTTCCATTAATTACTTCTGGCTCAATTCTGATGTGTATCTGGTTGACATGCCAGGCTATGGTTACTCCAAAGCCTCTCAGAGTGATATTAAAAAGTACTCCCTGCTTACTGAAAATTTTCTCAAGCTTAAAAATGAAAACCGTTTGATCTTTTCCCTGGTTGATGCCAGACATGAACCTTCGAAACTGGATTTGGAGTTGTGGAATTTCCTGGTCGGTGAAAAACTGAATTTTGCAGTAATTCTTACAAAGTGCGATAAAGTTAAGCGAAACAGGATTTCCGAGGCTGCAAGGGAGGTCCGGGCTATCCTTCCGGAATTAAGCCTGCAGGAGGGAATTTACCCGTACTCTGCAGTTTCTCTTGACGGCAAAAAAGCTATAGCTTCAAGGATTCAAAATTTCACGCAGTTCTGTAAAAGTTAAAGAATTTTAATTATATTTCAAAACCCTTAATTAATCAGTCTGATAAAGGAACTATGAAATACAGCAATGCGCTGCTGATCGTAGCCGCTGCGACACTTCTGATACTGTTCGTTCTCTTTGAGGATTTTCTCCTGAAGGCGGTTACCTTTATCGTCCTCCTTATTACTTCCGTCATCCTTTTTCTCCGCCTTGATGGCGAAAAGAAAGCACAGACTGAACCTCCGGAAGAAAACCTTCCCCTCGGGTCTTCGCTGGGTACTGACAATCCCGAATCAGACGGAATCATCAATCGTCCCGCTGAAAAGGTACAGGATTACACGGATGTTAATCTTGACCATGTGGATGAGGGATTTTCGATTGTCAGAAAATCCAGCCGTGTACTTACCGAAAATAATATTACCACAATCGGCAATAAGTTGAGCAGCTCAGATGAAGATACGGAACATAGTCTGGAAAAATTCCGTAACCTTGCCACTGAAGAATTCCCGGTTGATCTTGCAGCTAACCAGCAGTTAAGTTTCCTGCTCGAACGGATTCTTATCATCGTCCGTGAACTGTTTTCGGCCCATACTGCCATTTATTTCTGGTATGATAAACGGAAATCAACACTTACTATTGAAAAATATGCTTCTGTCAGTCATGAAATCGAAAAGAAAAAACTTGAGATTCAGAATGATATATTAGGGCAGATCATAAGCAAGCAGGAACCGGGGTTGCTCACTGATATACCGCAAATAAGCGAAAGGGAAAATTTCAGATATTATACCCATCCGCAAAAGATAAAGAGTTTCCTCGGTGTCCCGGTATTTCACAATTCCAATCTTATCGGAATACTCGCCGTTGACTCCAAAAGCCCGGATGCGTTTGGTATAGAGCAAATGTATATGCTCGGCCGGTTTGTAAGACTTATAACCGTCCTGATAGACCTGTTCGCACATAAACATGCTGAGTCCATAGCCAACAGACGCTCGGAGGGTTTTGCGGATTTTCTCAGCCAGAATATACATACTGATGATGAGGAATCACTCCATCATTCCATTGCTGCATTATCATCCATCCTTGTTGAATCAGACTGCTTCAGTTTTGTTACCTGGCATCAGGAAGAACATCAGTTCAAGGTATCTGCTGTTGTAAATCCTAAAGCGTTCACCTATATAGAAAGCGGTGAAGTAATTGAACGTGACAACACAATAGTCGGAAAATGTGTATTTACAGGCAGCCAGGTGCGTATTGGTGATCTGAACGCGGCTTCGCTTAAGCGGTTCTCTCATAGTGAAGATATACTTTTAGACGGATCTTTTATGGCTGTGCCGATAATATATCACAGTGAGGTCCTCGGAGCGCTTTGTTTTGAAAGTATGAAAAAGAATGCTTTCACTCAGCGTGATCATGATTATCTGAAGAAAGTTACCGGACAGTTAGGTATACTAATGCATGCTTTCGGACAGATAAAGCGTTTAAAGTCACTAATTACATTTGATCCTGAGACCGGAGTCTATTCTTCTGCTTTTTTCCGCAGAAGAGCGGCTGAGGAACTTGAAAAAGCCAGTATTCTTAATTTGCGTTCAAATCTTGTTCTTATCAAGATTGATGAAGGTAAAAACCGTCAGGAGTTAAGCGATCCCTTAGTGATTAAGAATACCATGAAGGAGTTTGCTGATGCTCTTGATCAGGAACTTGACGCGCTAAGTTTCTGCGGGCGTCTTGATGACCTCACTTTTGCTCTGTTCTTTTTGCATAATGATGAACAGGAACTTGCCGTAAGAGCGGATAAGATTCGCGTTAAGATTGCACGGATTCCTGTTTCAACCGGTAGCAGAAGCACAACGTTTACGGTTTCAATTGGTTTACTTAATTCCACGGACAAAACTGATGTTGATGAACTTCTGGAGCAGCTGCGGCTTGCGGTTAAAAAAGCTTCGGAAACCGGCGGAAATAAAGTTTTACAACTATAGGATTTCTGTATCAATAACTGTGTCCTGATTATTCTTGATGGGGTGGGGATCGGCGAACTGCCGGATGCACATTTATATCATGATGAGGGAAGCAATACTCTTGCGAATACCGCGCGAAAAGTACACGGACTGCAGATTCCTAATCTTAAATCTTTGGGACTGGGCAATATTGAATTGATTCAGGGAGTGCCGCAGGTTTCATTTCCATCCGCATCATACGGAAAGATGGCTGAGGTTTCGAAAGGAAAAGATTCGACTACAGGGCATTGGGAACTCGCGGGAATTCACGTTGATTTTGATTTCTCATACTATCCGGATGGTTTTCCTGAAAGGATAACCAGCCTGTTTCTTGAAAAAACCGGGCTGAAAGGTTTTTTAGGAAATAAAGCTGCTTCCGGTACCGAGATCATAAAAGAACTGGGTGAAAAGCATATGAAAACCGGATACCCGATTATATATACATCGGCAGATTCAGTATTTCAGATTGCCGCACATGAGGATATTATTCCCCTGAAAGAGCTCTATAAAATCTGTGAAATAACCAGAGATGAAATACTGGTTCCTCCGGATATAGTCGGAAGGGTTATTGCCCGCCCCTTCATAGGAAAACCGGGGACCTTCACCAGAACTGTTCACCGTAGAGATTTTTCGATGGATCCTCCTTCGGCTACTCTGTTTAATTACCTTCAGCGCGCGGGTATTAAAACTATTTCAATAGGCAAAGTCGGAGACTTATTTAATTATAAAGGTATTGATAAAGCGGTTGCTACAAAATCCAACGCTGAGGGGGTCATGCGCATCATTCAGAATATGAAGTCTGAGAAGGATGCTTTCATATTCGCCAATCTTGTTGATTTTGATGTTTATTACGGTCATCGCAATGACTACCGCGGGTTTTCTCTGGCTTTAACAGAGTTTGATAATCTGCTGCCTAAAATTCTTGAGGCTGCTGATGAGAGCGATATGGTAATCATCACAGCTGATCATGGAAATGACCCGACAACTCCAAGTACTGATCACTCCCGGGAGTATGTTCCTCTTCTGGTTTACCGCCGGGGTAAAGAAGGTAAAAACCTGGGTACAAGAAAGAGTTTTTCGGATGCGGGTAAAAGCGTTGCCAGTTTTTTTTCAGTACCTAATGAACTTCAGGGTGAAAGTTTTATCTGATCATGAAGATGAGATTATCTCATTCTGCTCTCACAAGGAAAGCGGAACTTCACAAGTTATACAAAGATTGCAAAAAGACTGAAACAGTTACACCGGAAATGCTGTCTAAACTGCAAAAAAACCCTGTTGAGGTAATGACGGCTCTGATGGAAATCAATGGTAAACTGAAAAATCTGCAATGAAAGGGCTGTTATTAGATACCGATATTTTATTTGAGCATCTAATACACGACAGTGAAAAATATTTACATCCGCTTTCGCTGCTGGAAATTCTACTTTCAAAGGATGTTTGCTTTACATCGGTAATAAATGCGGCAGAATTGTTTACCGCGTGTGAAAACAGAATGGAAAAACAGGCGGTGCGGACTTTGCTGAATGGACTGAACGTTCTGGGGGTTCACTCAAGATATGCGCTTGAGGCGGAATCAGAATCATACTCAGGGTTGAGCAGCAGTCAGGCATTATTTATTGCGACCGCATCAGTAAATAAAATGAAAATTGCGACCCTGCGCAGGGAGGAATATCCCGAGGGTATAGCAGAATTTGCTGATCTTAAATTAATCGTTTCAGGAGTCATTTAAGTGATTTTAGGAAAAATTATCGGTACCGTCTGGGCAACCAGAAAAGATGAAAGCCTCACCGGCGCGAAACTGCTTATTGTGCGGCAGCTCGATTTGCAGTATAAAGAAAAAGACAGCTTTGTAGTTGCAGTAGACAGCGTCGGGGCAGGACATGGTGAGGTGGTATTGGTCGCCACAGGCAGTTCAGCACGGCAGACGGTGAATACGAAGAATAAGCCGGTGGATGCCGTAGTAATGGCCATTGTTGACCGTCTTGATGTCAAGAAAACAGGGAATGGAGAGTAAATTGACTCAGAATTCTCCCCCGATTTTCGTATTTTTGCAATCTTGAAATTCAGACAGATTGTATTTAGCAAAAGTAATCGGAAACATCTGGGCTACTAAAAAGTACCCCGCACTCGAAGGATTCAAACTGATGCTCATTCAGCCGGTTGATTCTGACGAAAACCCAAGAGGGGAACCGCTGATTGCAGTGGATACCAGCGGTGCAGGCCCCGGGGAAAAGGTCCTCTATGTTACCGCAAGCGAAGCCGTAATACCTCTTCCGGTGGATATGGCCCCGGTGGATGCTTCAATTGTCGGAATAATTGACTCAATCAATAACTAAATTCAGGTGCTCTAAGTGAGAATAACCAAACAATATACAAACAGGGAAAGCCAGTCACTTGATAAATATCTTCAGGAAATAGGCAAAGTAAGCCTGTTAACCCCCGACCAGGAAATTGAATTAGCAATAAGAATTAAAAAAGGGGATCAGACAGCTCTTGAAGCATTAACCAAGGCAAATCTCCGTTTTGTAGTAAGTGTTGCAAAGCAGTATCAGAATCAGGGCTTGTCCCTTGGTGACCTCATCAACGAGGGTAATCTTGGTCTGATTAAAGCCGCAAAGAGATTTGATGAGACCAGAGGATTTAAATTTATTTCCTACGCGGTTTGGTGGATCAGGCAGTCAATTTTACAGGCATTGGCAGAACAGTCAAGAATTGTAAGACTTCCCCTTAACCGGGTTGGTGCTCTCAACAAAATCGGAAAAGCGTATAGCAGTCTTGAGCAGGAGTATGAAAGAGAGCCAAGTGCTTCCGAACTCGCTCAGGAACTGGATATGGATGTTAATGAGGTGGCTGACACACTCAAAATCTCCGGCCGTCACGTTTCCATGGATGCACCTTTTGCTCAGGGAGAAGATAACCGCCTACTCGACGTGTTACAGAATGATCAGCAGCCGACTCCTGATAACAATCTGATGAGTGAGTCACTCAAGATGGAAATTGAAAGAGCTCTTTCAACTCTTACTGAACGTGAGGCAGAGGTTATCCGCCTCTATTTTGGTCTGAATAAAGAGCATTCGCTTACCCTTGAGGAAATCGGAGAAAAATTCAGTCTTACCAGAGAACGGGTCCGTCAGATAAAAGAGAAGGCGATCAGAAGACTGCGGCATGCTTCACGCAGCAAAAATCTCCGCACCTATCTCGGCTGATAAAAGATGACTAACCGTTATCTTTTACTGTTGCTGCTGCCACTGGTCTACGCACTGACCGGCTGTGCTCCGGCAACGAGTACAATCCGTTACGGTGAGAATAAAGAAGAAAAGAAAACTGAAGAAAAAGTGAGATATCAGGAGCCAAAAACTCCTGATAGTCTCCTCACAACCTCTGAAGAGGATGATGAGGACCCGGAATTTACCTACCTCCAGAGTGAAAATGCTTATAAAATAGCAGACGCATTTTCCTCAATTCCCAAAGATCAGAAAACCACCAATTCTACCACTGCCCTTAATCTTGAAGATGAATTCAAGATGGCAATAATCATGTATCATGATACCCCGTATAAATTTGGCGGAAATGATGAAGATGGCATTGACTGTTCAGCATTCACGCAGAATGTTTTTGATCAGGCAGGCAAAATCAGGCTTCACCGCACAGCGCGTGATCAGTATACTCAGGGAGAAATAATTGCAAACAGGGAAGAACTGGTATTTGGTGATCTGGTGTTCTTTGATACGCGCCGCAGGGTGAAGCCGGGACATGTGGGTATATATATTGCAAACGGTCTTTTTGCCCATGCAAGTTCCAAGCATGGGGTGATTATTTCTTCCATGGAGGAAAACTATTATGACCGTAAATACATGGGAGCAAGAAGAGTTCTTGGGGTATTGAGCAATTAGCTTTTAGCATCAGCGCTGATGTTTTCATCAGTCCAGTATTAAACAAAAAAGGGCAGTCAAATGACTGCCCTTTTTTATTTGATATACTGTTACTTTTTCATGCCGCATGGCCATTAATCATAGCACCGGCAGAATTCTTTTATGCGGGTTTTACTTTTTCAGAATGGTGCTTAAGACTTTTTCCTTCGGCAGTGGTTTTGTGCAGAAGAACCAATCCTGGCAGTTCATTTCATCTTTGCTTTCCATTCTTTCCTTTGCTGTGCCGCATGAACCTGCGGTTGGTACTATTACATCGTCCCCTGGCTGCCAGTCAGCCGGAGTTGCAATTGAGAAAGCGTCAGCGGTTTGCATTGCGATCAGAGCGCGGTAAAGTTCATCAAAATTACGCCCGAGGCTAAGCGGATAATAGATCATTGCTCTCACGATTCCCTTTGGATCAATAATAAAGACTGCCCTGACGGCTTTTGTTGAACTTTCACCCGGCTGAATCATGCCATATTTGCGTGCAACATCCATGGTGATATCTTCAATAAGCGGAAAGGTAACCTCGATATTCTTCATGCCGCGGAATTCAATTTTCTCTTTAATGGTTCTGAGCCATGCGATGTGGCTGTAGAGTCCGTCAACTGACAAGCCAACCAGTTTACAATTGGCTTTGTTGAACTGGTCTTCCATTGCTGCGAAGGTCATGAATTCTGATGTGCATACCGGTGTGAAATCTGCCGGATGACTGAAAAGGATAACCCAGCTTCCTTCATACTGTTCAGGGAAGTTAATGTCTCCCTGGGTGGTAACTGCTTTGAAACTTGGTGCTTTTTCACCTATACGGGGTAATGCTGCAGGTATTGTATGGTTTTGTTCGGTCATGTTTTTTCCAAAATATTTGTTAGTGTGTAATATATGATTCGGAATATTGAGGAGCGATTCAAGTTTACTGTTACCGGCGCACTTCTTAGAAGCCATATGTGATCGGTCCGGATTCGTTCATGTACAGTTTAAAAATAAAAAGGCGGCATAAATGCCGCCTTTTTAGCTTTTATTATGTTCTTAGCTGCAGCCGGTAGTCGCACCGCAGGTCATGCATTTCAGACATGTTGCGTTTCTTACCATTGTCATACTCTGGCATTCGGTGCAGACATCGCCGGTATATCCGCTTTCGATTGCCTGCTTAACTTTGAACTTCAGACCTGCGGATTCATCAGAAACATAAATTTTCTTCGTGTTCTGCGGAGCAAGAGAGATCGAGCTTCTTGATTTTCCTCCGTCATCGGAAGATCTCTCAAGTTCAATAAGTCTTTCTCCGGAATACTCGAGGTCATCATCTTCAGAATCACTTACAAACCGCTTTACCACGTTCTTCGGGGAACTGCTGCTGTCCTCATTATCAGCGTCAACATGCGCCAGATCATTTCTGCCGAGATAGTTGACCGCGAGTTCTCTGAAGATATAGTCAATAACGGAAGTTGAGAATTTGATCCTTGAGTTGCCGGTCACAGGACCAGAGGGGTCAAACCGGGTGAATACAAATGCATCTACAAACTCTTCAAGCGGAACACCATGCTGGAGGCCGAGTGAAATTGAGATTGCAAAAACATTGAGCAGACTGCGTACAGTAGCTCCTTCACGGTGCATATCAATGAATATCTCTCCGAGCTGACCATTATCATACTCACCTGTACGTATATACACAGACTGGCCGTTGATCTTCGCTTTCTGTGTATAACCGGTTCTTCTGTCCGGAAGTTTTCTGCGGTGAGCAATATAGCGGTGAATAATACGCTCAGCAATCTTTACGATATCGTTCTTTTCTTTTTCTTCAATGATGTTTTCAAGTTCTTCATCAGTAACACTGTTCAGCGGCTGTGAGAGCTTTGAACCATCTCTGTAGAGTGCGTTGGCTTTAAGACCAAGTTTCCACGATTTGAAGTAAGCATCCTTGATATCCTCAATTGATGCCTGATTAGGCAGATTGATCGTCTTTGAGATTGCGCCTGAGATAAATGGCTGTGCGGCTGCCATCATCTTGATGTGGGCGGTCGCTCTGATAAAACGGGTGCCGCGCTTTCCGCATTTATTCGCGCAGTCAAATACCGGAAGGTGTTCATTCTTGAGGAACGGGGCGCCTTCAACGGTCATGGTACCGCAGATATAGTCATTTGCGGCACTGATCTCCTGCTTTGAGAAACCAAGCTGTTTCAGAAGATCAAAACTCATGGAGTTAATCTGCTCTTCCTGAAAGCCGAGTTTCTTAATCAGAAAATCCTGACCAATGGTGTACTTATTAAAAGCGAAGCTTATATCAAACACCGTCGGAAGCGATTTTTCAATTCGTTCGATTATATCTGCTGTGAAGCCCTTTAATTTAAGGGATTCTTCGTTAATAAAAGGAGAGCCCTTAAGTGTTCCTGCGCCGCGGGCATAACGGACAATCTCAGCTATCTGGTCAGCATTATACCCGAGCTTTTCAAGAGCAGGGGGAATGGACTGATTGATAATCTTGAAATAACCGCCGCCGGCGAGTTTTTTGAATTTAACTAACGCAAAATCAGGTTCAACACCTGTGGTATCGCAATCCATCACCAGACCAATAGTTCCGGTAGGAGCAATAACGGTCACCTGAGCATTTCTGTATCCGAATTCTTCTCCGAGCAGCAGGGCGCGGTCTGCATCCTCTTTAGCTGCTTTAAGCAAATCAGCCGGGCAGAACTGAGGATCAATTCCGACGGGGGAGATTGAAAGTCCTTCATATTTGGTGCCGTCCATGTTATATACCGCCGCACGGTGATTGCGGATGACGCGCAGCATATTCTCACGGTTTGCAGGGAATTTAGTAAACGGTCCGAACTCCTTTGCCATTTCGGCTGAGGTTGCATAGGAAGTCATGTGCATGATTGCAGTAAGCGCGCCGCAGAGAGCAAATCCTTCATCACTATCATAAGGAATGCCCTGAACCATCAGCAGAGAGCCGAGGTTTGCATACCCCAAACCGAGTGTTCTGTACTGGTAACTAAGTTCTGCAATCTCTTTACTTGGGAACTGCGCCATGAGCACACTGATTTCAAGAACAATGGTCCACAGCCTTGATGCATGCCGGTAACCGTCAATATCAAATCTGTGGGTCTCCAGATCAAAATATTTGAGAAGGTTTAATGAAGCAAGATTGCAAGCTGTATTATCAAGGAACATATACTCGCTGCAGGGATTAGAAGCCCTGATTTCCCCTCCCTCGGGGCAGGTATGCCATTCATTGATGGTTGTGTGGAACTGAATGCCTGGATCTGCGGAAGTCCATGCAGCATAGGCAATCTGATCCCAGAGTTCGCTTGCTTTAACCGTTTTGCTGGGTTTCGGGGCTCTGTTCTCTCTTTTTGCTTTAATCTTCTCTGTTCTCCAGTAGAGATTCCAGTAGCCGTCATTAAGAGTGGCTTCCATGAACTCATTGGTCACACGGATTGAGTTATTGCTGTTCTGCCCTGAAACGGAGCCATAGGCCTCGGAGTTCCAGTCAACGTCATAAACCGGGAATTCAATTGAAGTATAGCCCAGTTTAGCAAGATGAATAACTCTGTCAATATAGTTCTGCGGAATCATTGCCTTGCGGGCTTCGCGGATTGCGCTCTGGAGCTTAAGATTTAATTTCGGATTAAAACGGTCGTTTTCCGGATGCTCATCATAACATGCCTTCATTATTGCATTCAGATGCAGATTGTTGAGTTTTGAGCCTGCAACCAATGATGCAACTTTTTGTTCTTCAACCACTTTCCAGTTGATAAACTCTTCAATATCCGGATGATCCATATCAAGGCAGACCATCTTGGCAGCTCTACGGGTAGTTCCGCCGGATTTGATAGCACCGGCTGCCCGGTCACCAATTTTCAGGAATGACATGAGACCTGAGGATTTACCGCCTCCTGAGAGATTTTCATTGGCTCCGCGGAGATTCGAGAAGTTGGTTCCTGTACCAGAGCCGTATTTAAATAGACGGGCTTCACGAACCCAGAGATCCATAATACCGCCATCGTTCACCAGGTCATCATCTACTGACTGAATGAAACAGGCATGGGGCTGAGGATGGGTATAAGCGTCAGGGGAAGCGGAAAGCTCTCCCGTTTCAAAATCAACATAGAAATGACCCTGAGAGGGGCCGGTAATTCCGTAGGCCCAGTTCAGACCGGTATTAAACCACTGAGGGCTGTTAGGAGCTGCCATCTGGTTGGCAAGCATATAGACGAGTTCATCGTAGAATGCTCTTGCATCCTCTTCTGAATCAAAATAGCCGGCTTTCCAGCCCCAGTAAGTCCAGTTGCCTGCCAGGCGGTTAAAAACTTCACGGGAGTCAGTTTCACCTCTGAAAGGCTCCTTTTGAGGGAGTTTTGCCAGTTCTTCTTCATCAGGTAATGAGGGCTGCAGCCATTCCGGCACACCAGGCTCATTAGCTTTCTTGAGGACTACCGGGATACCGGCCCGGCGAAAATATTTTTGCGCAATAATGTCAGTTGCCACCTGAGACCAGGATTCAGGGACCTGAACATTTTCCATTCTGAAAATACTGGAACCGTCCGGGTTTTTAATCTCTGAGGTTCGGGAAACAAACTTCAATGATGAGTATGGGGACTCGCCAGACTGAGTATAGTACCTGTTAATCTGCATATTGTATCGGGGTTTAAGATATTAATAATGTTCTTTCAGTTCATCCACCATGAACGAACTCTTATTAGGGTGCAGGACCTTTGTCACACTCCCAGCCGGGAATTCACCGGTTATTGATTGAGAGGGTATCATCATGTTGTTCGGGCAACTAACCGGTGACAAGTTTTTCTCCCCTGCAGTGCAAATATAGTAAGCATACTTTTACGATTGCAAGCAATCGGTGAAAATAAAAAAAAATAATAATGATTTTTTTGCTTGCTTTTAAATGGCAGATAACAATAAGCAGATTTTCCGCTTATCACAAAAATATTGCTGAAATTTTCAAGGTTGAATATTTTTATTATCACATTTTTTAACAATAAAAAATAAGGATTAATCAATGAAATCAGGTATTTCAGCCTCTCCTAAAAATATTGCAGGTTTGCTGCTCATCATCATCGGCAGCAGTATTCTGCTGGAAAGAGCTGATATCATTTCCGAAGAGCTTTATGATGTGATTATTTCCATACCTTCTTTTCTGATCCTGGTAGGTGCCATTATTTTCGCCAATTCGTCGAACAAAATTCTCGGCACAGTTGTTTTAATTATCGGAGGCCTGCTGATGGCAGGAAGGATTTTCCCTGATCTTGAAATTGATATGCGTATTATTTTTCCGGTTATCATAATAATGATCGGTTTTTACTTGATTATGAAGAATAAAAAGACCAAATCAGGATTTGACAGATTCGGAAAAGTAATCAGCAGAAGCGATTCAAAAGATTTCGTTGATGAGGTGGCGGTTTTTGGGGGAGGAGAAAAAGTGGTGCACTCGGATAATTTCAGAGGGGGGAGAATCACAAATATTTTCGGCGGCTCTGAAATAGATCTGACGGATTGCAAACTGCCAAATGACAGTCAGGAAATTGAGATTGAAATTACTGCTCTGTTCGGAGCATGCGAATTAATAGTACCCCGTGACTGGAAAGTTCAGGTTGATGCATTCCAGCTTTTTGGCGGTTTTTCCAATAAACTCAGAAAACGTGATGAGGATATTGTTCTGACACCTCAGACAGTATTCATCAAGGGTGTGGCAATTTTCGGCGGTGCTGAAATCCGGACCCGGTAAAAGGAACATTCATAAAATTACTATCGTCATAATAAGTACTAATTAACAAAAGAGGACAAGTGAAACCGGAATCCGTCTTAACTCTGAATGATGACTTTGCGCTCATCCGCTCCTTTAATGAAGGGGATGAACTGGCGTTCAGAACGCTGGTGAACCGTCATAAGGAAAAGGTGAGAAACCTTGTATTCCTTACTCTGGGCAATACCGATCAGATTGATGATATTACCCAGGAGGTATTCATTTCCGTTTACAGGCATCTTAAAGAGTTCAGATATGAATCCCGTTTTACGACCTGGCTTTATCGTATCACAGTGAATAAATGCAGGGACAGCATAAGAAGAGCTAAAATCCGCAGCATTTTCTCCCCATTCTCAGATGATGAAGACCCGACCCTGTCCGTATCACATGATGACAACAGCGATGTCAGTCAGATCGTACGGAATGCCGTAAGCAAACTCCCGGAAAAACTGAGGATTCCATTAGTGCTGAAGGACTTTGAAGGACTCAGCTATCAGGAAATTGCTGAAGCACTCGGAGGTGTTGAGATGGGAACGGTGAAGTCAAGAATTTTCAGAGCCCGTGAGACTCTGAGAAAATCCCTTGAGCCTCTCAGAAAGGAACTTATTTGATGAATAGAATGCTACAAAGAGAAAACCTCTCCGCATATCTTGATAATGAACTCAGTCCGGCTGATAAAGCGCTGACTGAAGAACGGCTGCTTGGCAGCCAGTCACTCAGACAGGAACTGGAGGGGTTAAAGTATGTTAAGGAATCTGTAGGAAAACTTTCCGCGCTTCCGCAGGATGAATATTTTTACACACGGCTTCAGGAAAGAATAAAGGAAAATAAAAAATCCGGAATCTACTTACTGAAAAAACCTGTGCTGGTATTCGGTACATTGTCTCTGCTGCTTATGGCAGTGTTCAGATTCGAACCGGAAATTCTGGATGATTTTATCAATCAGCAGAAAGAAAACCTGAGTGACCTTTATACGGCCAATCTTCAGCCCCTGTTATATACTGCCGGATTTTCCAATGAAGATCTTTTTAACTTCGCCTTCAACAATATTCTTCCTCTGAACAAGGAATCTGATCAGATTCTTTCCTTCGGAACTGATGAATCTGGCAAAGGAATTATTGAAGTTAAATCAGCAGGGTTTAATTCAACCCCGGTATCATTCAAAACGTTTGTTTCGACTCTCGGACTGAAAGAGACTGAAGTTGCAACAGTGGATTCTATCCTCAGGAGCTATACCGACGAAATTGCTGCTGCCGTTCTGGTTAATGAGAATAATACCGTAGCGGTAAACTCAAATCTCTGGGAGTATAAAAATGCTCTGAGAGCTGATCTTCTCTCGTACATAACCTCGGTGAACAAAAATGTCGGTAAGGTTTATGCTCCGAATGTTACAATCTCTCCGGTCGAACTTAAGAAGCTGGCCGGTTCCATAAAAAACGTGCCTAAGAGTGATCTTTATTATCTGATTTCGGCAGACACCATATTCAGCCGCCAGCTGGATGTTGATATGGCGCGATTCACTCCTGATCTTGATGATATGAATTACAGCTTTAATAGCGCAGCCGGGAATCTGAAAGTAAAAGTAGATTTTCATAGAGATTTCTCCATGCCGAGAGCCGTAAATCCTAACAGGGATGATCTGCAGATAATTATTGATTCCAATTACTGTAAAGTGGTTGTACCGAAGATTGACGGATTTACGGTTGCCATGCCCGAACTGGACAGTATTCTCGAACGGCTTGATACCCTTACATCCTCAATACGGCACTTTTCAGTTACCATAAAGGTGGATACGTCAGGAAAGAAAAAAGAATACAAATACAGGATGAGATCCGTGAATCCTGACTCCATTAAGAACTTTGTCTTTAAAGGAATTCCCCCATTGGGCAAGGGTACAACGGTTTTTAATGACTCCCTGTTCAATCAGCTTCAGAAATTCCTGAACGACAGCATGGCCGTCCTTAAGAATTATAATTTTGGAGCGGGTTCGCTTGACTCCCTTGCAAAATTCTATAATTTTAACTGGGGTGACTCTCTGGCCTTCAAATTCAATGTTCCTAATAATCTGAAAAAGGAACTTGAACTGCTCAGGAAAGAGATGAACCGCTTCAGGGAGGAGATGCAGAATTTCAGGAGAGAAGTCCGCCCGGACAAAAAAGCTGAAAAGAAGCCAATAGAAATCTGACCAACATAACCCGCCGGCGGACCCGGCGGGTTTTTTATTTCCCCCATAATTCCCAATCTTTATTAAATTTTGGAAACACTTTGCGGTGTTTTTTGAACATTTATCACGGAATTTACCCGCTAATCCATTAAGCATTTCAGACGGCTTAAAGGCGGGTTAAATTAAGCCCAAAATTAAAGGAAAAAGAGAAACTTACTGAACTCGATAATGCAGGTGAGTGTACAGGAGATACTTAAAAGTATCCGGGCTCAGATTCTGTTCGCGGGAATCCTTGGACTGCTGATACTGCAGTTCCTGCCCCTGGACAGAAGTGCGTTCTTTGTCATTTTGTTGAGTGATGTGCTGATACTCATTCTCGGGTATGCATTCACGCTGAATATTCTGATTATTCTGAAAAGAATGAGCAAGAAGCCGATCGAATTGGTTCAGTACATTCTGTTTCTTTCGGTTGCACTCTTTGTTCTGCTCTTTCTGGAAGGGAAACTTGTTTCAGGAAGCGGATTAAAGAGTATTGAGAACCTGCAGTCTTCGGGACTGGTTTTACGCTCGATCCATTTCACTTCAGGCATTCTTCTATTGTTTGCTTCCGGTACCTGGTTTGTAATGCAGAGTGAGCTTTTCTTTCTGAAGCAAAGGAGAAATCTAAAAACCTATTATCAGGCAATGCTGGTTTTTATATTGCTCTCCGCCCTGACCGCAGTGCTGAATCTTCCTCAGTTTGATGACTACCAGTTTATCCATATTGCACTCTTTGTTAATACGATAATCCTTATAACCATTAACTCATTCCGGATTGCCTGGATTGCATTTCTGGACAAAGCGGAAAAGAAGCGGTTACTGCTGCTTTCCGTCGGGATAATTGTTTTAAGTGTAATAAACCTTGTCCGGCTTTCTGCGGACGAACATCAGCTGCTTGAACAGTTTTCTCCTTCGGTTTATCTGTTCGGAATGCTTATCAGTATATATGGCATTGTCTATTTCGGCTTTCTCTTTTTCACGACTCTTTTCCATCTTCCTACCGCGGAAGCATTTGACAGGAAGACCAAAGAGATTTCATCAATGCAATATTTCAGCCGGCTGATAAATCAGGCGCTTGATCCGGGAGAACTTTCTGAGACAGCATCGGAACTTGCACTCACAGTCTGCGGTGCGGATGCTGCATGGCTGATTACCGGTGAGCAGTTACATTCAGTACCTGTTGCTCCTAAGAATATCCGCAGAAACAGTGCCGGCTGGCTCACAACGCAGATTATGAACCGGTACGGAACCCGGCCGGCCGGAACACTTTTTTATCATCCGACGGTTACCAGCAGTGATGAATCGGTGGAAGAGAAGTTCCAGTTTGTCGCAGTAAGACCGCTTAAATCCCATTCCCGGATTAACGGTTATCTGTTTACGGCAAGGAAAGCAAATCTCCCTTATGACAGTGAGGAGATTTCGGCATTTGATACGTTCAGTGATTATCTATCTATAGCACTTGAAAATTCGCACCTGCTTTCAGAGTCAATAGAAAAGGAACGGCTTGAACGCGAGCTTGATGTGGCAAGAGAGATTCAGAAAAAACTGATACCGGCTGTGCTGCCATCGCTGGATTCAATGGAACTCTCGGCGTTGTTCATCCCCGCCTTTGAAGTTGGCGGTGATTATTATGATTTTTTTGAACTTGGAGGCGGCAATACCGGTTTTGTTATCGCGGATGTTTCAGGCAAAGGCATCAGTGCGGCATTTATCATGGCGGAGACCAGAGGAATTTTTGCATCGCTGAGCAGAATGACTGATTCACCGAAAAATCTGATGATTATGACTAATCAGATACTTCGCCGGTCTTTGGACAGGAAGCACTTTGTAACCGCTGTCTTTGGAAGTATTTGTCATCAGCGGAATGAAATAAAAATTGTAAGAGCAGGGCATCTTCCCGTGCTCAGACTGAGAGAAGGTCTGGTTGAAGAAATTACTCCCGGCGGCATCGGACTCGGTCTTCATTTCGGTGAACTATTCAGCTCATCACTGGAAGAGATTACACTTGAGCTGAAAGAAGATGATGTGTTTATTTTCTTTACCGACGGAATAACCGAGGCAAAGAATGGAAACATGGAAGATTTCGGCATGGATGCCTTGAAAGACATTATAAAAAATAATCAGAAACTTCCGGCGGAAGATCTGGCGAAAAAAATCATTCATGAAGTAACGCTCTTTTCTGAAAGCGGCACACAGCATGATGATATTACGCTGATGATCCTGCGCTGGAGAAAAAATTTATTATCGGAGACAACACACCATGGCGGAATTTAACGCTGGTATAACAGAGAACGGAAACGTCCAGATTATTGAACTGGCGGGTTTCCTTGATGCCCATACCGCACCGCGGCTTGAAAATACATTTAATGAACTGCTCACGCGGCAGCAGTACAGGGTTGTGGTAAATTTCCGTAACCTTAAATATATATCAAGCGCAGGGCTCGGAGTCTTTATGGCTTTTATTGAGACGATGCGGAGCAACGGCGGTGATATTAAACTGACGGAAATGCAGCCGAACGTATATAATATATTCGATCTGCTGGGTTTCCCCCTGCTGTATGAAATATTCCCCACGCAGCAGGAAGGTATTCAGAAATTTCAACAGTCATCTGAGAACTGACTAATACGTGAAACAGCATAGTTTTGAGTTAAAAGTATCCAGTACTACCGGCGAGCTTGCTGCTATCCGGGAGTTCATTCAGGAGAAAGCCGCTCAGGCAGGAGTCTCACAGAAGACGATTGACTCAATTATTCTGGCTGTTGATGAAGCATCAACCAATATTGTTAAACATGCCTATCATTTTGATGATTCAAAAGAGATAAAACTGCATCTCAGTTTTGAGGACGGAAACTGCACGGTTTCCCTGACTGATTACGGGGAATCATTCGATCCTGACAAAGTTCCGAATCCTGATATGAACGAATATCTGAAGCAGAGAAGAGTGGGGGGGCTTGGCCTTATGCTCATCCGCACGCTGATGGATTTTGTTGAGTATCATACCGTTAAGGGTAAATATAATCGTCTCACGATGGTTAAGCGATACGGTTGATAAGAAATGAACACTGCAGATTCTCAGAGGGTACAAAGGAATTTAACCGCGCTTATAGAATTCAGCCGGATCATCAATACCAGTTTAGACCTCAACTTCACACTTAATAACTTACTTTTCAGCTGCTTTGGTAAATTCCTTACCACTAAGGGATTTGTAGCACTTTATGAAGGGGAAACGCTTGTTATTCAGGCATCCAAAGGACTTCCGACTAATCTTCCTTTAACGCTCGGGGCAGGTGACTGGAGCACCGCTGCAGATTCACCGGATTTTTCTCAATATCTTAAAGAACATCATATTGTTCTTACTGAAGTAATTGAATCTTCCCGTAAGAAGCTGGGTATTATTGCTCTCGGAGAGAAAATAAACAAAGCACCATATTCTGATGAGGAAAAGGAATTTCTCCGGATAATTCTGAACCTTGCCGCAACATCGATTGAAAATTCCCAGTTCATCGAAGAGCTGAAAGTGCTGAACAGGCAGCTTGACGGGCGGCTCAATTCTCTCAGTTCACTTTTTGAACTCAGCAAGGAGTTCAGCGCGCTGGTGGATGAAGAGCGAATAAGTAAGCTTCTGATTTATTCCCTTCTCGGTAATTTTATGATGACCGGTTATGCAGTTATTTACTGCGATGACAGGAGGCTGCGAATACTGGAATCCACTTTTCCCAAAGCTGTATTAATGAATACCATAGAAGGACGGAGCACGGTATCAGTAAATAAAATACTCAGGGGAAAAGAAGTGTATAATTTTTTCCCTGGACTGGATAACTTCTCTGTAAGTTTGTGCATTCCGATGCAGGTACAGGGGGAGTCACGCGGATATATATTGCTGGGACCCAGGATGAGTAATAAAGAGTACAGTGAGCAGGATATAGAATTTATTTATTCAGTAGGGGGGCTTGCCATTAACTCTCTTGAAAATAAGCGGCTCTTTAAGGAAGCTCTCGAGAAGCAAAAAATGGAGGAAGAACTGCAGATCGCTAAAGAGATTCAGAAGAATCTTCTTCCGAAGTTCCTGCCTGAGGTATCAGATATTGAATTTGCCGCAGAAAGTATTCCCTCAAAACAGATCGGCGGTGACTATTATGATATCCTTGAGACCGCTGATTCACACTACACGGTAGCTATTGGTGATGTTTCCGGCAAAGGTGTACCGGCCGCGCTGCTGATGGCAAACCTTCAGGCATTTTTAAAAGTGACCGCAAAGCAGAATCTTCCTATTGCTGAGGCGACGGGACTTATTAACAACCTGATTACTGAAAATACCAGCGATGGCAGATTTATAACGTTCTTCTGGCTTTCGCTTGATGCAGCAGCAAAAAAACTGCAGTATGTGAATGCCGGACATAATCCGCCGTTATTTATCCGCGGGGGCAAAATCCGTCATCTAGACAAGGGAGGAATCATTTTTGGGGTGGCTCCGACGTTAGTTCCATATACAGCGGAAGAAGTTGATCTGCAGCATGGTGACCTGGTTGTTCTGTTTACTGACGGAGTAACCGAGGCAAAAAACCCTGAAGACTATGAGTACAGCGATGAGCGGTTTGAATCACTCATCCTGAAGAATTCCGCTGCCGGAGCTGAAAAAATCATGAAAATAATTAAAGATGACCTGAGAGAATTTGTAAAGGGGACTCCGCAGTCTGATGATATCACCGTTGTTATCATTAAGGTAAGGTAGAGATATGCTGATGCGCATAAAAGAGCTGTATGGCAAAGTCAGACTTAAGCTGATAACCGTATTTACGGTTATTATGGGTATCCTGATACTCTTTAATATATACAGCAATGTTACTACCAACCGTGTTTCCAACGATGAATGTATCTGGATGCCGGTAAAGGCAGGCAAGGATAGTGTTGTTTTTAAGTTCAGCAACGTCAAGGAGGGGGGAGTTACCTGGCAGGCGGGCATACGTGAAGGAGATCAGCTTGTCGCGATAAACGGACACAGCTATTCAGATGCACTGGATTACCAGGCACTGATAAATAAAATGAAAGAAGGGGAGTTAGCCGAATATACGATAATTAAAAAGGGGGAGACTGATCCGGTAAAAGTAAAGGTGCAGATAAAAAAACTGATTATTTACGGTCAGTTTTCAATGATGCTCTTTGCGGTAATACTGCTATTTGTAAGTTTTATCACGTATCTGGCAAAACCGGAGGGACTTCAGCAGAAGTTATTCTTTCAGGCGGGATTCGGCATGGCGATGGTTTATCTGCCGAATGCAATCGGAAATCTGAGCGGTCCGGGATTCCTTAAACCAGGAGATCCGTTTTTTGTCATCCTGATGTTATTCTGGCTTATTATCGTAAGCCGTCTTCCGCTTTCCATTTTCCATTTCTTTTCTATTTTTCCTGAACCACACAAGTGGGCTCTGGATAAAAATTTCAAAAAGGTTTTAATCGGACTTTGGATTACCTATTTCGCCATAAACTTAATCGGTTCTTTCGGGGCAATCCTCGGAATTAAAATACCCGGGCAGGAACGGGCACTGCAATTTCCGCTTATTCCTGTATTTATCAACGGTGCTTTTGTATCCGGGCTTTTCCTCCTGACTACAACATATCTGCGAAATAAGGATCAGGCAAAGCGGCGCCCGATATTTGCAATTCTGATCTCCTATTATATTGGTATCAGCGGATATATTTTTACCGTTTTTCTGGCGCCTGTTTTTGGTGATGTGGTGTATAATTCACCTGAATATTATATGCCTATCATTCTGCTGGTACTTTTGCCGATAGCATTCGGGTATTCCATATTCCGGTATAATCTGCTTGATGTAACGGTTGTGCTTAAAACAACACTTGTTTATGCAACCGCAACACTTACCCTTGGCGTCATTTATCTGGCTACCGTTTATATACTCGGTCAGGCTGTCGGCGGCGTGGTTACCGAGGAATACCGCACGGTTATTTCAGGAATGACTTTTGTTTTTCTTGCTCTTCTTTTTCAGCCGACAAGAGATAAGTTTCAGGATGTATTAACGAGAAAGTTTTTTCCGGTACAGTTTGCAACCCAGCAGGTTATATTGGATTTTAACCAGCGGCTTCCTCAGATTGTCGGGTTTGATACAATCCTGGACGCGCTTGAGGATATCTTTCAAAACCGGCTGCAGGTTAATCTCTGCAGTATTCTGATTGCCCGTGAGGGAAACCGCACTGAGACGGTCAGAAGTTGTGGTACTGACGAACAGCTTTCAGGTGATATTTTTTATCACAAAGAAAATCTTGAAACTCTGATTCAGCAGAGATATTCAGCAGGTGAAAAACCGGTTATTGACCAGACAAACGCCCGCTACATCTTTCCGAATGACGCAGAGAGGCTTGCCGAGGCGGGCGTATATACCATTTTGCCGCTGATCACCAATAAAAAACTGATTGGATTTTTCCTCTTCGGACTTTCCTATACCGGCAAACAGTTCGGCGGCCGTGATCTGGAATTAATGATCACTCTTGCAAATCAGACAGCTACCTCTCTTGAGAACGCACGGTTATATGAAGCTGAAGCTGAAAAAGTAAAAATGGAACGTGATCTTGAACTGGCAAGAAAAATTCAGCAGAGTCTTCTTCCGGTTAAAATACAGTCACTGGGTAATCTGAGTGTGGCGGGGGATATGATACCGGCCATGCAGGTGGGTGGTGATTATTTTGACGTGATCAGAGTTTCAGACTCAAAGATGTTTATTGTGATAGGTGATGTTTCGGGAAAAGGACTTTCCGCTGCATTATATATGACGAAGATTCAAACCCTGCTCCAGATTGCATGCAGGGAAACTTCAACTCCTGCAGAGATTCTTATTAACCTGAATAAGCAGCTTTCAAACGTGCTGGACAGGACCTCATTTGTAACCATGACCGTAGCGTTATTTGACAATAAAAAGCAGACCGTACGTTTTGCAAGAGCCGGGCATACTCCTCTGCTTATTATAAACAAACAGGAAGAACGGTTTGTAGCACCTCAGGGAATTGGCATCGGATTGGACAGAAGCGGAGTCCGTTTTGCCGAACTGCTTATTGAAGAAGAGTTACCTCTTGAAAAGGACCAGATTCTGGTATTTTTCTCTGATGGTATTTCAGAGGCGTTGGATGAAAGAGGAGAGCTGTATGAATCAGAGCGGCTCACGAAGATTATCCGTGACTCAGCAGATGAACCGGTTGAAATAATCTCGGAAAAAATCTTCGAATCTGTAAGAAATTTCAGCGGAAAAGCAGGTCAGCATGATGATATTACACTGGTACTTGTAAAACCGGTTTAGAATTATGAATTGTAAATTATGAAGTATGAATTGGGGAAACATATCGGTAGGGACAAGTCGTAACTTGTCCTGATGCTTCCATGGTAAAACTCTCACTTGCCGACGTTATGACAGGTCTACAAAAACATAGACATAAAAAAAGGGCTAAGGTAAAACCTTAGCCCTTTTTATTTGGGAGATACTCAGATTAGAAGCTAACCTTCTTGTTGAATTTTTTTGTGTATTCGAGAACCAGAGCAGTTGCAACAAAGATTGAACTGTATGTTCCAACGATAATTCCAAATGACATGGTGAAAGCAAATCCTCTGAGTACTTCACCGCCGAAGATCATGAGTATTATCGTAGTCAGCAGCGTGGTACCGCCGGTGAGTATTGTTCTTGACATGGTTTTATTGATACTCTCATTGAGCAGTTTTTCAAGATCTTCCGTCTTGTGAAGTTTGAGGTTTTCTCTCACACGGTCAAACACGATAACGGTATCGTTAATGGAATAACCGATAAGAAGAAGGAACGCTGCAACAACGGTAAGACTGATCTCAAGGTTCAATCCGGGAATCAGACCGTAAAAAAGAGAGAAAATACCCAGTGTGATCAGAACGTCATGAAACAAAGCTACAACAGATCCGAGCGCGAAAACGAACTTAAATCTGAAGCCAAGATAGATCAGAATACCAATAAGTGAAACCACTATTGCGATGACTGCATCACGTTTGAGTTCATTACCGATTTTCGGTCCGACCACTTCTGATCTGAGAATTTCAAACGTGTAACCGCTGAAATTCTTCCGGAGATTTTCTTTTATCCAGTCAGCAATGCCGACTCTTACTATAACCTGAGTATTATCCATTTCTTCTGAAACTTTGCCGCTCTGATAACCTGCGACAAAAAGCTTCTCCGCAGCCAGATTTGCTGCTTCAGGAGAGCTGAAGTTATAGATAACTGAATTCTCTGATTTATCACTTATAGAGAAGACAGAATCAGGCATACTGGTCTTAATAGCTGCTTCGATATTGGATTCCAGTTTCGGGAAAATTTCAGCAGGGATCGTCTGCATATCAGTTCTGACAAGCATACCGGTTTCACTGCCGAAAGTTTTTACTTCCAGGGCACCAAGGCCAATACTGTTAAGTACTCCTCTTGCCTCTGAAATATTTACCGGTTTGTTAAAACCGATTTCAAGTTCAGTTCCGCCCCGGAAATCAATTCCGAAGACCAGTCCTCTGAAAACAATGTTGATAAAACCAACAATGAAAATTATTGTTGAGAGGATGTAGAAAAATTTTCTTTTTCCCATCCAGTCAACATTTAGATTATGAAATATCTGCATTCTTAAAACTCCTTATTCCTGATATTATCCTAATGAAACCTTGTAACCTTTATCAACCAGATAGTCAAGAACTACCTTAGTGACCACAAGCGCACCGAATAAACTGGTAAGAATACCAATCATCAGTGTGAGTGCAAATCCCTGAATAGGACCGGTTCCGAACTGATAGAGGACAATTCCGGTAATCATGGTTGTAATATTTGAGTCAATGATAGCTGAGTACGCTTTACCGAACCCTCCGTCAACTGCTGCACGGAGCGTTCTTCCAACTGCAAGCTCCTCACGGATACGCTCATAGATAAGAACGTTTGAATCCACCGCCATACCCATTGTAAGAATGATACCTGCAATACCTGGCAGAGTAAGAGTTGCCATGAATGCAGAGAGGACGCCAAAAATCAGGGTTACTGTGAATATCAATGAGAATGCCGCAATTGATCCTGCCTGACGGTAGTAGAAAATCATAAACAATCCTACCACCAGGTAACCAAACAGCGCTGAGTTAAATCCTTTTGAGACTGAATCCTGACCGAGTGATGGTCCCACTGTTCTTTCTTCGATAATGTCAACTGGGGCAGGAAGTGCACCGGCTTTAAGAACGATTTCCAGAAGTTTTGCTTCGTCAAGGTTTTCCATACCGCTGATCTGAGATCTTCCGCCTGGAATTTTACCCTGAATGGTCGGTGCAGTGAAAACTGCTCCGTCCAGAATGATTGCGCATCTTTTACCAACATTTGCACCGGTGATACGTGACCACTCAATCGCGCCTTCAGAACTCATTTCCATATTAACAATAGGATTTGAGTTTGTCGGGTCAAGTGTGGCAAGTGCATTGGTGATAACGCCACCGGTAAGTTCCGGTGCTTTATTCACTAAGTAAAGCTGATAAAACTCCTGGCCGGACTCAGCATCTTTAATGGTTTTTGCGCTGAAAAGGAATTCAACAGTTTCAGGGATAACATTTTTAATTTCATCTGATGCCAAGAGCTGTTCAACCTTTGCGCGGTTGTCTTTGTTAACATAACCTTCAGTTGAACGGAACTGAGGATCATACTGCACGAGGGCGAAGAACGGATGTTCTTTCGCAAACTGCTCGGCAGTCATGTTTTCAGGATCGGTCGTATCATTTGAAGCTGTGTTTGCAGTAGTATCTGTACTGACAGCGGTTGTATCACCTGCAAGTGTGGTATCTGAAAAAACTTTGCCGGATGAAGCTTCATCAATTTTCTGGATGATGGTAATAGCGTAATCCGGATCCTTCAGGAGTTTAAATTCGAGAAGCGCTGTTCCCTGCAGAAGCTGACGGGCTTCTTCTTCTTTAGCGACACCGGGGAGTTCAACGATTACTCTTCTGTCACCCTGCCGCTGAATGCTTGGCTCAGAAACACCATACTGGTCAACACGGTTTCTGATAATCTGCATTGCACGGGTAACAGCATCTTCAGTCTGGGTTCTCAGGTCGTCAAGGATTTCTGAATCTTCAGATCTGATTGAGCCGTAATATTTGCTGATTCTGATATTCTTTTCCTGAAACTTGCGGTAAACGATATCAACCACAGACTCTTCAGAAATTGCAGCTTCGGCAGCAGCAGCATTCAGAATGCTGGTAAAATCTTCGTCAACGTTTGAAGCAAGTTTTTCGAGCAGCTTGGCTGTGTTAACTTCAAGCACGACACGCATACCGCCCTGAAGGTCAAGACCCAGCTTAATTCTATTCATCCGTGCTTCACGGATTTCAGGATCAGCGAGTTTTATACTGTCCTCAGTTTCTGAGAGCAGTTTGGTAAGCTGATCATTTGAGATGCCGGGATTAGCGGCTTTAATGCTGTCGGACTTCTGTGAGAGGACTTTTTCAATATCCTTGGTGTTCATATAATCCTGATAAGTCGGATACAACTTATAGATGCTTAGAACAAGCGCACTGACAATGATTACAATCCTGAAGGTGTATTTCTTCATAAACTCAATCGGATTTAAGGTTTAAAAAAATAAGACATTAAAGTTACCGTAAAAACCCCTTAAAGTCAATAAATTTCGCTATTTAGAACAGATCATCAGGGCATTACCGGGGTATTTGAGATGACCGGACTCCAGGATCAAAAGGGGGAAAAAAATACCCTGATCAGTGCCAGGAAGCATTAGTTTTTTTTGGGGAGGCCGGGTGAATCAGAGTAAGGTTAATTCACCGCCGGGAGGGTAATTTTCAACGGAAACCGTGTTTTTTCTGGGGGGATTGCTGAATCTATCCTTATTTTGCAAGGTTGTTTTTTCAGAATGAAGTATTTCAGTTATGATCAGAGAATCAAGCATTTTTTATAAGGATGAATCAGGGACACTGCCGGAGAGGGATCAGATTGACCCCCGACATACATGGGATTATACTCACATCATTTCTTCCGACGCGGAGTGGGAGGAGACATTCAAAGCAGCTGAAGCCAGGGGGGAGAAATATGCGTCGTATGAGGGAAAGCTGGGTGAAAGCCCCGATATTCTGCATGAATGCCTGATTATGGATGAGGAAACCGGCTCTACCTTAGAGAGACTTCATCTCTACGCGATGCTGAGAAAAGACACTGATTTAAGAGATAACACCTATCAGGCAATGTACGAGAGAGTTAAATCTCTCTATGCAGCCCTGGGAGCAAAATCTTCGTTTATCCGGCCCGAATTACTAACCATAGATGAGGATTTGCTCAATTCATGGCTGGAAGGGTATGAGCATCTCAGCCGGTTCCGCCATTTTTTTGATGATCTTCTGCGTACAAAAAATCATGTACTGGATACCGAACAGGAACGGCTGCTTGCAACGGTGGCGGAGATAACCACTGCCGGGTATGATGCATTCTCCATCCTTTCCAACAGTGATATCGAATTTCCCGAAACAACGGATGAACAGGGGCAGACCATCCGTATGTCACACGGCCGTTATTACTCAGCCCTGTATTCAAAAGACCGCGGTTTCAGGGAACGGGGATATACCGCGTATCTGAAGCCGTTTGAAACATTTGCAAATACATTTTCCGTTCTTCTGAATAATGCTCTGAAGCGGGATGCTTTTTATGCCAAAACAAGGAATTATGCCTCATCACTTGAGGCGGCTCTTGAAAAAAATGCCATTCCCGCTGCCGTATATAACAATCTTCTGGAATCGGTAAGCAGCAATATTGCGCCGATGCACCGGTGGGTGGCTCTTAAGGCGAAGAAAATCGGGACTGAAAAAATTCATCCTTATGATATGTATGTTTCACTCTTTGAAGCCGGAGCCGAAAAGAAATTCACGTTTGATGAAGCATTCGAACTCATTCTCGAGGCATTTAAGCCAATGGGGGATGAATATGTAAATACGGTGAAAGCCATTTATGATGAGCGCAGAATTGACGTATATGAAACCCGCGGAAAACGGAGCGGGGCATATTCTTCCGGCGCTGCTCACGGGATGAAGCCGTATATATTAATGAACTGGAACGGCCTGCTGAATGATGTGTTCACGCTCGCGCATGAGATAGGGCATAATGTCCATTCAACCTATTCGGGTAACAATCAGCCGTTTATTTACGCAGATTATACAATTTTTCTTGCCGAAATAGCGTCAACGTTTAATGAAGCGCTCCTGTTTGATCATCTGATAGCCAATGCAGATGCTGAAACCAAACGTCCGCTGCTCGAAAAATATCTGAATGATATTACCGCAACCTTTTACCGGCAGACGATGTTTGCTGAATTTGAACTTGAAACACACAGCCGTATTGAAAAAGGAGAATTCCTTTCGGCAAGGGAACTTTCGGAGGCCTACTCCCGTGTATATAACAAGTATAACGGTCCGGCAATGGATATGGGGCATGCCGAGCAGTTCTCCTGGGCGAGGATACCACACTTTTATTATAATTTCTATGTGTATCAGTATGCGACCGGCTTTGCTGCATCAGCTGAGCTGAACCGGCTTTTGAAGCAGAATCCTGATGAACTGATACCTAAATATATACAGTTCCTCAAGAGCGGAAGCTCTGACTATTCGCTGCCGATACTCTTCCGCACGGGGGTTGACCTTACCCGCCCTGAGCCGGTTGCAGCCGTTGCAGCACGCATGAATACGGTGCTTGATGAACTTGAATCCATAATCTGAGCGAGCGATGAAGTTATATACCAAAAAAGAACTGAATAATTTTTTCCAGGCGTTAACCTACGATGATATCAGTCTTGTACCAACGGTGATTTCCACCATAAAATCGCGTACGGAAGCAAATACCAGAGCAGTATTTATGGGAATTGAACTTGCTGTTCCTGTTGTATCAAGCCCTATGGATACGGTAACCGGTATCGAAATGGCTAAAGCCCTAACGGAATCTGGTTGTCTGGGAATACTCAACCGGTTTGATTCTTCACTTGAGACGGTTATCAGCGGAAAAAACGGGGGAAACGGAGTGCTTGGCGCCGCAATTGGTCTTAACACAGAAGATGATGTAACAGCACGGCTTGCTGAGGCAGGAATGGTTATCTGCATTGATACCGCTAACGCGAATAACCGGGAAGTGCTTCAAAAATGTGAACACATCAAGACGAAGTTTAATCCTAAAGTGATGGTAGGCAATACAGCTCACGGTGCAACCCTCCGGCAGCTTAAGGATGCGGGTGCTGATTCAGTCCGCGTGGGAATCGGCAACGGAAGCGTATGCTCAACTTCCATCCAGACGGGAATAGGCATCGGTCAGGTGACATCACTGCTTGACGTGCTTACCACCCGCGAAGAACAGAAGATAGATATTGAGATCATTGCAGACGGGGGTATTAAAAGCCCGGGTGATGTTGCAAAAGCGATAGCTCTCGGAGCTGATGTCATCATGCTCGGCAGAATGCTCGCCGGTACCAAGGAGACTCCCGGTGAGGTCATTAAATATAATGGACAGCTATGGAAAAAATACCGCGGTTCTGCATCATTTGGTGTAAAGATGCGCAATGAATTTATAGAGGGGGAGGAAACCATGGTTGCCTATAAGGGAACCGTCAGGAATGTTATTAACAGTATATCTGACGGGCTGAAAAGTTCGATGAGTTATATGAACTGTTACACGCTTGATGACCTGAGAAAGACAGAAACCTTCGCTGTACTGAGCAACTCTTCCTATCTGGAGCGGCTGCCCAAAGCATAATACCGGGTGTGATCAGGTATATATAAAGGCAGGAACCTTTAAAAACAAAAGGGCGTCATTGAACCATTGACGCCCTTTTTGTTTTCTGACCGGATTACTCCGCTTCGCGGTGTACCAGGTCAATGGAAAATGCTGGTGTGCAGAAGGAGAGGTATTCACACTCCTCCGGAAAAGGATTAGAATACCTTACCCGGGTTCCTGCTTTTACACAAATAGACTCTCCGCTGCCGAGGATAATCACTTCTCCATCAATCTCGAACTGCTTTTTACCCCGGATCACAAAAGTCACTTCATCAAAATCCGGAGTTTGAAAAGGTTCACCCCAGCCGGAGGGTGCTTTCATGTGAGCCACGCTGAAACCCCCTGCCTGCAGGGAGGCATTGCCAAAGTGCTCAAGGATGGTTTTGTTATCAGGAACCGGTATCTGAACCGGATTCCGCTGAAGAAAATATTTTTTACTCATAATTTTTATTCGTTTACCAAATTTACGCTTTTTTGATCAGTGGTTTCATTTTTTCAGCAAAATTGGCGAATTTAACGCAAATTTTTCCTAATATTATTTGGCGTCATTCAATGAACAAAACAATATTCTTTTTCGTTCTTCTGCTCTGCACCGCAATGGTTTTTCCGCAGAAGAGAGCTTATACCTTAGAAGATCATTACCGGGTTAAAAGCGTGAGCGGACCTTCGCTCTCCCCCTCAGGAAAACTGATCGCTTTTACTGTAACAAGTTTCACCCTGAAGTCAGGAAAATCAGCTACGGCGGTCTGGCTGATGAATTCAGACGGCAGCAGCCAGGCAGAACTTGATCTTGGTGAGGGGAGCGAATATTCACCATTCTGGGGCGGTAATGATAATCTTCTCTATTATACCAAAACAACGGATGGGGCAACACAGCTTTTTAGTTATGATCTGAAGGGTAAAGAAGCACGGCAGCTGACTGATATATATACCGGCATCAGCTCACCGGTGCTCTCCTCCGACGGAAAGACTCTGCTCTTCTCGGCGGAAGTATATCCTGACTGCGGCGCCGATATGGACTGCAACAAGAAATTCGGGGAAGCATCTGAAAACGGCCCCGTCCAGGCAAACATGGCTGATGAGCTTCTTTTCAGACACTGGACAGATTATACCGGCGGAAAATCTTCCCATATATTCCAGTATTCTCTTTCAGACAAAAAACTGACAGACCTTACCCCGGGGAACTGGCAGTCTCCGGTGTTCTCTGCCGGAGGAGGAACCGGCTTTGTTCTTTCACCGGACAATAAAACAGTAGTTTTTGTCTCTAACCGGGAAAAAGATCAGGCAGCCACAACAAATGCTGACTTATGGATGACGCCGCTCGGAACACCAGGAGGCGAGAACATCACAGCGGCTAATAAGGCCTGGGACGGAACACCCGCTTTTTCACCTGACGGAAATCTGCTTGCATACCGCACACAGCTTTTACCCGGCTATGAGGCGGATAAGTTCCGCATCGCAATTTATGATCTGAAGACAAAGACTCACAGAATTATCAGTGAGAGCTTTGATAACTGGGTGAACGATATCGTCTGGGCACCCGATTCAAAAACGATTTACTTCACCGGTGATGTAAAGGGATATACTCCGGTATATAAAATTGATATTACCGGCAGCAAGATTGAGAAAGTCACCGGAGACCTGAGTGTCGGATCTTTTTCAGTTTCACCTGACGGAAAAAAGCTTTATTACAATTACCGGCTGAATCACAAACCTGGTGAGATATATTCCTTTGATCTTGCATCCAAAAAAGAAGCGCAGCTCACCACGTTCAACAATGCTCTTCTTGATGAAGTTGATTTCAGGCCCATGGAACATCTCTGGATAGATGGTGCTGCCGGTAAAAAAGTGCATGTACTGCTTGTCAAACCGCATGGATTTGACCCCTCTAAGAAATATCCGCTTGTGGTTAACGTTCACGGCGGTCCTCAGAGTCAGTGGCAGGATGCATACCGCGGTGACGGTCAGATGTATGGCGGTTATGGCTACGTGGTTGCATTCCCTAATCCCCATGGCTCAACGGGTTACGGACAGGAATATACTGCAGCAATTTCTAAAGACTGGGGCGGCAAGGTATATGAGGATGTTATGAAGGTAACAGAATATCTTGCAAACCTGCCATATATAGACAAGAACAGAATAGGGGCTATGGGCTGGTCATACGGCGGATATATGATGAACTGGCTGCAGGCAAAGCAGGGTAAGTCAGGCTTATTTAAGTGCTTTGTGAGTATGATGGGGCTGTATAATATCGAATCGTTCTACGGCACTACTGAAGAACTGTGGTTTCCGGAATGGGATCTTGGAGGTCAGCCATGGAATTCTGAATTATACAGAAAGTTTTCTCCTTCTGAATACGTTAAGAATTTCGGAACGCCAACCCTGATCATTACCGGTGAAAAAGATTACCGTGTCTCCTATACACAGAGTCTGGAATACTTCACTGCACTGCAGAAACTGGGAATTGACTCCAGGATAATTGTATATAAAAATGACGGGCACTGGCCGAGCAATCTCCGCTCAATGCCTTTATATTACAATTCACATTTAGAGTGGTTCCATAAATATCTTGGCGGTCAGCCGGCACCTTATGATTCCAGGATGATGATACGCAACAGGGCGTATTGATGATTCAATTTCAGATTAATGCTTAAACCAAAACTCTTTACCCTCCTTAAGGATCTGCCGCGTGAGCAGATCCTTAAGGATATAAATTCCGGCATAATCGTCGGGATTATTGCCCTCCCTCTTGCAATTGCATTTGCTATCGCCAGCGGTGTCTCTCCTGAAAAGGGAATTATAACAGCTATTATCGGGGGATTTCTGGTCTCCTTTCTCGGCGGGAGCAGGGTGCAGATTGGCGGTCCTACCGGTGCATTCATTGTGATTATCTACGGAATTGTGCAGACTTACGGAATTGACGGTCTGATGATTGCCACGGTGATGGCAGGGGTGATTCTGGTGATTATGGGGTTTGCAAAATTCGGGTCAGTGATTAAATTTATACCGCATCCGGTTACAGTAGGGTTTACCAGCGGTATAGCACTGATTATCTTTTCCACACAGATTAATGATTTTTTCGGACTGGGAATTCAAAAAGTTCCTTCAGAATTTTTTGATAAATGGGAATTATATATAGCTAACTCCGGCGCGGTGAACTATTACGCGACGGCTATCTCCGTTGTCTCGCTTTTAATAATAGTTTTCTGGAACAAGGTAACGCATAAGATACCCGGTTCACTGGTTGCAATTGTTCTGGCAACGGTAAGTGTGAGCGTATTTAATTTACCGGTCGCAACCATTGGGTCAGTATTTGGTGAAATTTCGGGTTCTCTCCCTTCACCGCAATTCCCTGATCTTGATCTCGCGACCATAAGGGCACTTATTGAACCAGCAACAACAATCGCTCTGCTCGCTGCAATTGAAGCGCTTCTTTCGGCAGTTGTTTCGGATGGAATGATCGGAGGGAGACACCGCTCCAATATGGAACTGATTGCCCAGGGTGCTGCTAATATTGCCTCTCCTATCTTCGGAGGAATACCTGTGACCGGTGCAATAGCCCGGACCGCGGCTAATGTAAAAAACGGAGGACGCTCACCAATTGCCGGAATCGTGCATGCAGTAGTACTGCTTCTCATATTATTATTTGTCGGTCAGTACGCGGCTTTAATACCTCTGGCAGCACTTTCCGCGGTACTGGTGGTTGTTGCATATAATATGAGCGAATGGCGCTCTTTTATCGCGCTGTTAAAGAGTCCGCGAAGTGATATCATTGTTCTTCTCACGACGTTCTTTCTCACTGTAATCTTTGATCTGACGGTTGCAATTGAAGTAGGTATCGTTCTGGCGGTATTTCTCTTCATGCGCAGAATGGCATCAGTGACGAATGTTGAGGTAATCAGACGGGAATTCAGTGATGAAGAAGATAAAAGTGATCCTAACAGTATTGAAAAAAAGGAAGTACCTCATGATGTAGAGGTATATGAAATTAACGGACCCTTCTTTTTTGGTGCTACGACCAAATTTCAGGAAGCGCTTCGTGAATCAAGTTCTAATCCGAAAATTCTGATAATCAGAATGCGAAATGTTCCGGTTATTGATGCATCGGGAATACATACGCTTGAGCAGGTTTGGCATGATTCAAAAAAAGAGGGGACACAGATTATCTTTTCCGGTGTGCATACACAGCCGCTTTTTGCCTTCACGCAATCAGGATTTCTGGATATGGTCGGGGAGAAGAACTTTTACGGCAATATTGATGATGCTCTTGACAGAGCCCGTGAAATATTAGGACTTGAAAAGAAGGGCCGCGGAAAAGATTTCGTGCCTGATGTTGAACGGGAAAAGCAGAAATAAATTCTGCTATTATACCAGCGCGAAGTTAAGTTTGTTCAGTCGGTCTTTACCTGAAGCGTAATTCTTAAGAAGCCCGGAGCCTGACGGGGAAATACCCTGCTGAGGTCTTACCGGACGCGGGACATAAGAGGGGCGCTGGCCTGCCCGTGCATCATCTATCTGCATTTTACGAAGTTCGGGCTGCTGTGCATTTATTATCTGGAATCGTTCACGGGGAGGATTCATCGGGATATAGCTTCTCACATTATATACAGTCTCAATCGTCCTCTGTTTAGCCATCTGTGCCTGCTGATTATATATCTGCATAACCGGGCGCTGAACAAGCATATGATCAGGAACTTTAACCTGCATTGCCGGCTGCGGTTGTCTTGCTGCAGGAGCAGGAGAGGGCGACGCAGGTGCCGGACTGTTGCTGTAAGGGGTTGCCTGAGCTCTGGTTTTGGAGCCAGGTTTTTTCAGAGGTTTATTGCTGCCATAATGAACCTTCTTTTTCCTGAACTTTGAAAGAAGCCAGGAGACAGTCATCACGAATACCATCAGCGCGGTGAAGCCGACAGCGGTAACTTTTATAAGAGTGAAAAAATCCATTAATCTGAAATTGTCTTAAATACTGTTATTACTGTTATTCAAATCCTGTACCATTTAGAAAAGCCTCAGAATTCGTCAAAAAACAAATATTTATCAGATAGAATATACCAAAATTAAACAATGCGGTGTTCAGTTTATCAAAATGATACAAAATATATATGATGGTATAGGGTCTCAATAGTGTAGAAGTTCCCCCCTCGGCTCCGCTCGGGGACCACCCTCGGCTCCGCTCGGGGACCACCCTCGGCTCCGCTCGGGGACCACCCTCGGCTCCGCTCGGGGACCACCCTCGACTCCGCTCGGGGACCGCCCTCGGCTTCCCCGACTGCGTCGGGGCAAGCGCTGGGACCCCCTCGACTCCGCTCGGGGGCCAACCTATGCTGCGTCGGGACAAGCGCTGGGACCCCCTCGACTCCCCCGACTGCGTCGGGACAAGCGCTGGGCCCCCCTCGGCTGCGGCGGGGCAAGCGCTGGGACCCCCTCGACTCTCCCGACTGCGTCGGGACAAGCGCTGGGACCGCCCTCGGCTCCGCTCGGGGGCCAACCTATGCTGCAAGGTTATTTCGGTTTTGCAGGATTAAAGGTCAGGGAGCGCAGGCAAATCAAGCGGATGATAGGCCCCGATAACAGAATTTCTTGGTTATTTCTTGGCAGATTGCTAACTTAACTTCTTGTTTTTTAATAATTTACGAGAAAATCTCTGAGTTCCTGATGAGGAAAGCTGATTTAATAGAAATAGTTGCCCAGGGCACCGGAATCACGAAAATTGATACGGAAGCAGTCATTGAAGGTTTCTTCAAGAGCGTTATTGCTGCCATGAAATCCGGAGAAGGAATTGAGATCAGAGGATTCGGCTCTTTTAAAGTTAAGAAAAAGAACGCACGAAACGCCAGAAATCCGATTACCGGGGCTCAGGTTCAAATTCCCGAACATTTTGTTCCGGTATTTAAGTTTTCGAAAGACTTTAAAAACGCTGTGGCTGAAGGAATGAAAGACAAACTGCAGGAGAATTCATGAGGGCATGTCCTGAATGTGGTATTAAATTAAAAGATAATTCAAATTTCTGCTCAAACTGCGGAGCGGATTTACAATCTCATAAAAATCAGTCAGATAAAAAGAGCACTAAACCGGCTTCAAAACAAAGCTCTGACCATATTTCCCCGAATCAGATACTGATGATTTTCGGAGGATTAATTGTGGTTGTTGTCATTATGCTTTATGCTGGAGGTGTTTTTGACACTGCATCCTCCCCGGCTGCTAATGTAACGCCGCCGCCGGCAGGAAATACGCAAAACTCCTCAGTTGACCTGAACTCATTGCAGAAGATAAATTCTCTGAGAGACAGAATCAAAGCCAATCCTCAGGATCATCAGGCGGAGCTTGAACTTGCTCACGCGCTGATGGATTCCAGAATGTTTGACGAAGCAATTCAGACCTATGATTCCTATCTGAAAACGCATCCGGGAGTTCCGGACGTAATGATTGACATGGCTGTCTGTTATTTCGAAAAACAGGATTACGTGAAAGCTGACCAGATTATGAGGGAAGCAGTAAAAATTGATCCGAAACATCAGATCGGTCATCTGAATCTCGGGATTGTAAACCTGGCTAAAGGTGATACGGAAACATCCAAGGAATGGCTGCGGAAAGCTGTTGCGCTTGGACCCACAACCGAAGCTGGTAAAAAAGCACAGTCATTATTAGAATCTCACTAACAGTTTTATTTAATCAAAGGAGACAATCCAGATGCCCTGCGGCAAAAAAAGAAAACGCCATAAAATGGCAACTCACAAGCGCAAAAAACGCCTGAGAAAGAACCGTCATAAGAAGAGAGTAAGATAACCATTGCTGAAAATATACCGTGCCTTCTGATCAGGAAGGCGCGGTATATACGGTACGGTTTATTCATACGGAATTCTTTAAGCCGACTTAGCTCAGTGGTAGAGCAATTCACTCGTAATGAATAGGTCGTGGGTTCAACTCCCATAGTCGGCTCTGAAAATGCCTCAAAATGCCCCAGTTTGGGGCTTTTTTGTTTGGATGAAATAAGCATAAATTTTCACTATAACATCATGATTAAAATCTTTCCGAATCTCCTCGTTTCTGTTTATTCGGTTCTCAGAGAAATCTTTCAGCAGAATCATCTCGCCGATATTGCTCTTGAACGTTCATTTAAGCTGAATAAAAAATACGGCGTGCGGGACCGCAGGTTTGTTGCTGAAGCTGTATATGATATCATCCGTAATTTCCGGCTCTATTCTTTCGCTGCCGGAAGGGATGAAAATGACTTCAGCGATGCTGCACTCCGTAAACTGGTGCAGACAAGTTTTCTGAGCCGCAAGGTTGATGCCCAGCCCCTGATTGAGGATCAGGACTGGATCAGCCGCTGCTCTGACCGCCTTGCAACTGTCCACAAACGAAAGTATATATACTCCCTGCCTGACTGGCTGGATGAATACGGTACAGAGCAGCTCGGTGAAGCCTGGGATGAGGAAATGAAAAGCCAGCACACACCGGCAGAGGTATTTCTCAGGGTGAATACTCTGAAGTGCGCGAGGGAGGACGCGGCAAAAGCACTGCTGGCGGAAGGGATTGAATCGGATATATACACAGGAAATGAAGCCCTTTCTGATTTGCTTAAACTGAAAGAACGGGGGAATGTATTCCGGACTGAATCATTTAAAAAGGGTATGTTTGAAGTGCAGGACGGGGGATCGCAGCTGATTTCGATTTTTCTTGACCCTAAGCCGGGGGAGAGGGTAATTGATGCCTGCGCGGGGGGCGGAGGAAAATCGCTGCACATTGCCGCTCTGATGAAAAATAAAGGGAAAATCATTTCGATGGATACAGTGCAGTGGAAACTTGATGAACTGAAAAAGAGGGGAAGAAGAAACGGGGTGGATATTATAGAAACCAAGCTGATTGATTCTACCAAGGTAATCAAAAGGCTTTCCGGATCTGCCGATAAAGTGCTTCTTGATGTGCCCTGCTCCGGATCAGGAGTATTCAGAAGAAATCCTGACGCAAAATGGAAACTGACCAGGGAGCGGATAGATGAACTGATTTCCCTTCAGGAGAAAATTCTGCATGATTATGCTGCTATGGTGAAGCCGGGAGGAGTTCTCGTATATTCCACCTGTTCAGTCTTTCCTGATGAAAATGAACGGCAGACTGAAAAATTCTTACTGAACAATCCAAAATTCCGCATTCTGACAGAGAAGAAAGTGAAGACAAGCATAACGGGCTTTGATGGCTTCTATATGTGTAAACTTACTTCTGAGTGAAATAACTACGACTTTTCAGTAACAGCCAAAGAATTGTAACACCGGTTTCACGCTGAAACCGGTTTTTATAAAAATTTTCCGCCACTTTGCCCCACCATTTTTGGGCAGAAAAGGGGATTTGGGAAATTTCCCCACCAACGTGTGAAACAAAACCCCTAAAAACTTTCCCCACCCGGGCCCCACTTTACCCTGAAAAGGAGCACCAAAATAAAAAAATCAGAAAAAATTCTTTTTTCTTGACTTTTGGAAGATATTTGAGTTATTTTGTGGTGGGGGATTTACCCATAAATTCCCATAAAGTGGAGAAATGTTCCAAGGTACATACAGACATACGATAGACGCCAAAGGGCGGGTAGCAATTCCGGCAAAACTCCGGAAGGTTATCTCTCCTGATGCCGAAAACACCCTGATTTTGACCAGGGGGAGCAATTCGTGCATCTCTGTCTATCCGCGTGATATCTGGAACAATAAAATTGTAGCAAAATTAAAAACGCTTAACGAATATAATCAAAATGACAACCGGGTGCTCAGGTATCTTTCTCACAATGCAGATGAGGAGGAGATGGACGGGCAGTCAAGAATTATTGTACCCAAATTTCTCCTGGAGCATGCCCGGATAAAAGACGAAATCCTGATTATGGGAACGATTGAAAAAATTGAATTCTGGGACCCTGAGGTGTATGCCGAGTATGAAAGAAGTTCTGCCGTGGCATACGATGATCTGATAGAGCAGGTATTGAAATCATAATATGGGAGAGCAGCACAGACCGGTAATGCTCAAGGAATGTGCAGACTACCTGATAACTGATCCGGACGGGAGTTACTTTGACGGAACAGCAGGATTCGGGGGGCATTTACGGGAGTTTCAGAGCAGGCTTGGGAAGGACGCGGTACTGATATATACAGATACTGATGACACCGCGTTTGCTTACTGCTCAGAGGCGTTCAGCGGTGATACCCGGGTGAGAGGGTATAAAATGAATTTTGAAAAAATTGATTCAGTAACACGGATTGAGGGAGTGGAGACCCTGAACGGTGTATTTGCAGACCTTGGCGTTTCTTCCTATCAGCTGGACGCCGCGGAAGCCGGATTTTCTTACCGGATGAACGGCCCGCTTGACCTCCGGCTTGATAAAACGCTGCCTCTGACTGCTGCTGACCTTCTGAAAACGATGGACGCAGAGCAGATCGCGGATATCCTTTACCGCTATGGTGAGGAAAAGAATTCACGAAGAATTGCGCGCGAAATTGTGCAGCACCGCACAATAAAAGAACTCCGCTCAACAGAAGATCTCGCAGGCATTATCAGGAAAATCACTCCGCCGAATTTTCTGAATAAAACATTATCACGGGTGTTTCAGGCGCTCAGAATATATATCAATGATGAACTGGGCAATCTTGAACGCTTCCTGAAAAAAGCGGTTAACCTGCTGAAACCGGGGGGCAGAATCGTGATTCTGACGTATCACTCGCTGGAGGACCGGATCGTAAAAGAATTTATCCGTGAGGAAGCAAAAGGCTGTATTTGTCCTCCGTCGTTCCCCATTTGCACCTGCGGAAAAAAGCCTCGGCTGAAACCGGTTACCAAAAAAGGACTGCTTCCGGCTGAAGAAGAGATAAAAGAAAACCCCAGAGCACGCAGCGCGAAGCTCAGATGCGCGGAGAGAACCGGTGAGTAAGGCATTCCGTGTACATCTTATCGTATCAGTTATTCTGGTGATTGGACTGGTTCTGCTGAAAGCGGCACTTGAACGGTCGGTTGATAAAAAAGACTCTGACGCGCTTAAGATTGAAGAAGCGATTAACATCGCCCGTAATAAAAACCTGAAACTGACAGGATATTATCAGTCAATTACCGTTGAAGATTCAGTGGTGCCTTTTGCCATGAGCAGGCTCGGCATGATAAAAAACAGTGACACATTAGGAACAATAATCGTACAGAATGATCAGAAAAGTGAGTGATTGGTTTAAAAGCATTTCTCCGGAAACGCTTAAGATCAGAGTGACCATCGCGGCGGTCGGCGGACTGTTCGTCTGGATCGTTCTCACCCTGGTTGATCTGCAGATTACCAATCATGAAAAGTATCTATTTGAAGCTAAGCGCCAGCAGTTTGGAACAGTTCCGGTAAAGCCTGAGCGGGGACTGATCTATGACCGTGATGGCAATCTGCTCGTTTATAACAGCGCCGATTATACCGTTAACTTTAATTTCCGCGGACTTACCAAAAAAACCATTCAGGATATTATAAGAAAAGTAAGCAAGGTCACCGGTAAGGATACAGCTTATTATTACGCAAAAATGAAGCCGGGCAGATATGAAGCAGTTCTTGAGAAAAAAATTACGGGCAGCACCGTACTCGCACTCAAGAATCTGGATATCAGCGCTCTGAAGGTTTCCTATGAGCCAACCCGTATATATCATTACGGAAACCTGGCCTCTCATGTGCTGGGTTATGTTGACCGCAAAACCCTGAAAGGAAGAGACGGAATTGAATATTCTTTCGAAAAGACTTTAGCCGGTGTTGAGGGTGTTCAGTCAGTAAGGAAAAACCGTTCCGGAAGCATTGCATCGCTTATTGAGGAAATGACGATTCCTCCGGTACAGGGTAAAAGTGTTGTGCTGACAATAGATCAGGGGATACAAAAACCGATCGAAGATATCCTCGCTGATGAAAAGACAAAGTCTCTCAAAGCAACGGTTATCATCATGGATCCCCGGACGGGGGAAGTACTGGCATTTGCCAACTCGGGAGGTTATGACCCGAATCACTACAGCAGCAGTGAAACGAGGGTGAGAAAAAACAGCGGCGTCACTGATATATACGAACCCGGATCAACCTTCAAAGGAATAACGTTTGCCTCGCTTATTGACCGGGGAAAGCTCACGAGTTTCACCGAGATAATAGACACTGATAACGGTGTCTATTCTCCGTTTAAAGGGGTGGTAATCCGCGATGTTCATCCTTATCCTATGCTTTCGGTAAGCGATGTTCTGGCAAAATCCAGCAATGTGGGAACCATGAAACTGGTGCAGCGGATTACTGATGAGGAGTTTTATGATGACCTGAGAAAACTCGGGTTCGGCAGCAAGACGAATATACAGCTGCCGGCTGAGACCAAAGGACGCCTTGCAAGTCCGGCTTCATGGAGTAAGCTGAGCAAATCATCACTCTCCTACGGTTATGAGATTGGTGTATCACCCATTCAGCTGATCACTGCCTACGCAGCCATCATCAATGGCGGAGTACTCTTTGAACCGCGGCTGGTAAAATCGGTACTGAATCCGGACGGCAGTGTTTACGAGGAGTATCCGGCAAAAGAAATCAGAAAGGTATATACAGCCAGAACCTCAGAACTGATGAGGGGCCTGCTTGTCAGGGCTGTTGATAACGGTACAGGCAAAAAAGCGGCAATTGAAGGCATCAGTATCGGGGGCAAAACCGGAACATCAAGAAGCATTATTGACGGGAAATACACGAAAGAGAGATATAACTCATCATTCGTGGGATTTTTCCCAGCTGAAAACCCCGAGTACATCGTGCTGGTTGTTGCTGAATCGGCCGGAAAAGGTTTGTATACCGGCGGTGAACTGGCTGCTCCTCTGTTCCGTGAAATTGCTCTCAAAATTATTGAGAAACGGCCTGAGCTCCTCAGGGGAAACAGTGCTCCAGAGCCGAAGCAGGATGAGACGGTACAGTTTTCATTTGCTAAGAATGAAATTACCCCATCTGAATATATACCGATGAAAGAAGCGGGAAAAATAACCGTAAGAAAAACCATCATGCCGGATCTGACCGGGCTCTCAATCCGGGAAGCTCTGGATATCTGCGGTGAAATGAAGCTGCGTTTTAAGGTAAACGGCCATGGCAGAATCGTAAGCCAGAGTGTAGCTCCCGAAAGCAGAGTGAAACCGGGTGATATGGTTGTGCTTGGCGGATCGCATCATTTTACGGAGGAAAACTGATGCAGTTAACCGATTTTCTGAATGGTCTCAGGGTGCTTTCTGTCACCGGAGAGGTACAGCGGAAAGACGTCTCTTCAATCTGGTATGACTCACGCAAGGTTCAGGCGAACAGTGTATTCGTGGCCATAAAGGGGGAATCTTCAGACGGACATAAATATATAACTGAAGCGATAAGCAGGGGTGCTATAGCGGTGATTGTTGAAGATGCCAATGCAATACCCGATGAGATTTATCTGCATTCAAAAACAGCGAAGATTGTGGTTGCTAATTCCCGGCATGCCCTTGCTGAGGGAGCTCATCATCTGTACAAGAATCCTTCAGAGAAACTTGCACTTACTGGTGTTACAGGGACAAACGGAAAAACAACTGTTACCTATATTCTTAAAACCATCTTTGAGAAAGCCGGTAAAAAGACCGGATTGATCGGTACCATTGAAACGTATAATGGCAGTAAAACCGTGCAGTCGCAATTGACCACACCGGAATCATCCGACCTGAGCATGATGCTTTTTGAGATGAATACAAACGGCTGCAGCAGCGCGGTAATGGAAGTTTCTTCTCACGCGCTTGCCATGGAGCGTGTTTCAGCGCTTCATTTCAGATGTGCAGTATTTACCAATCTGAGCCAGGATCATCTTGACTATCACGGTGATATGGAAAGTTACTTCCAGGCAAAGAAGAAACTGTTTGACCTGCTGCATGAATCAGATATAGCGGTATATAATACTGATGACGAATTCGGCGAAAGCATAGTTGAAGACACCCGCGCCAGAAGAATTTCCTACGGCCGGAATCCGGAAGCTGATTACCGTATAGATTCTGTAAACTGCTCGCTGACCGGTACTGCATTTGAACTCTCACACGGAAATGATACATTTCAGCTTGCAACTGGACTTAAAGGAGAGTTTAATGCATACAATGCAGCTGCTGCATTTGCTGCCGCGCATCAGCAGGGAGTAAAACCGGAAGATATCATTGCGGCTCTGAAAGAAGTGCCCCAGGTGCCAGGCCGTTTTGAGGTATATACCGGCTCCGGAAAAACGGTAATTGTTGACTATGCACATACCCCGGACAGTCTTGAAAAGACGCTGAAGAACATTCATGAGATTGCGCCCGGAAGCAGTATCTATACCGTATTCGGCTGCGGAGGCAACAGAGATAAAGGAAAGCGTCCGCTGATGGGTGCCATAGCATCAGAGTTGAGCCGGCAGGTGATACTGACCAATGATAACCCAAGATTGGAAGATCCTGATGCAATCATTTCTGATATTGCGAAAGGAATAAACACGAACAACTATAAAATCATTCAGGACAGAAGAGAAGCAATCAGGGACGCAATCGGAAATGCACCGGACGGGAGCATTATTCTCGTAGCAGGTAAAGGACACGAGGCGACCCAGACTGTGGGAAAAGAAAAGTTTCACTTTTCTGATACTGAAGAAGTAAAGAAAGCACTGGGAAATGGCTAAGAAAACAGATATCCGGATCTACGGAAAAGAAATACTCAATATAACCGGAACGGAACTTGTTTCACCGGCAGATGAATACAGCATTGATACTGTTTCAATTGACACCAGAACTCTGACGGCTGGGTCGCTTTATATAGCACTGCGAGGTGAAAAACATGATGGTCATACCTTCATTCAGGATGCGATTGCCAAAGGTGCCGCATATATCGCGGTTGACAGGAACTATAATCTGAATGCCGCGCCAGAAAGCAGTGCGAGATACATTGTTACTGACAACACAACTGCGTTTTTAGGTTCTCTTGCCCGTATCAGAAGAAACAAACTTTCCGCGACAGTGATCGCAATTACCGGAAGCAATGGCAAGACTACTACGAAAGATATACTGAGCACACTTCTGGGAACCAGATTCAGAACTGTGAGCACGAGAGCAAATGACAATAATCATATCGGAGTTCCGCTTACCATATTCCGGTGTGACGCTGCGACACAGATGCTGGTGCTGGAACTCGGCACAAATCACTTCGGCGAGATTCCATATACTGCCTCAATCGCGCAGCCCGATCTTGCTCTTATAACCGTGATTGGTGACAGCCATCTTGAATATCTGAAAAACCGGAGAGGTGTGCTAAAAGAAAAAGAGGCGATATTTACCTTTACCGCAGCAAGAGGAGGAAAGGTATTCTTAAATCTTGACGATGCCCTGCTGAAAGGTCTTGTAAAAAAATATAAAGATGCCGTAACATTCAGCACTTCTGGAAAAGCTGCATATACCGGCAGAATGCTGAAGCAGAAAAAAGGATTTTTTAGTCAGGCAAAGATAACCGGCAAAAAGTTGAAAGCGGAATTTACCATGCCGCTTCTTGGGGAACACAGTCTTGGCAATATACTTGCTGCCGCAGCACTTGCGCACAGTGCAGGACTGCCAGAAGCGTATATCCTGAGAGGGATGAGAAAAGTGAAGCCGGCACGTTCTCGGCTTGAACTTATTAAAACCGGCAATACAGTTATCATTGATGATACCTACAATGCCAATCCAAATTCAATGCAGGCAGCACTGAGACTACTAAGCAGCATGGAATCCGGAGCAAAGAAAATAGCAGTTCTTGGTGATATGTTTGAACTGGGAGAACAATCAGTGAAACTTCATACCGCGCTTGCTCCGGTAATCAGGAAACTGGCTATTGATGAAGTAATTCTCACCGGTGAACAGATGAGACATCTGTTTAAGGTGATTCAGGATAAAAAGAAGAATATTATTTATTTCGATAATGGAGAGATGCTCAGCTCATATCTGAAGAGTATCAGGTCGGAGAAGGCATTATACTTATTCAAAGGTTCCCGCGGTATGCGTATGGAACAGTTCATTAATCCTGTAACAGGAGCATAATTGCTTTACTATTTATTTGAATACCTCAATAAGACGTATAATCCGCCGGGATTTGATCTGTTCAGGTTTATTACGTTCAGATCAGCAATGGCAGCAATTACAGCGCTTATTATCAGTTTCTGGCTGGGACCGAAGATTATCGGATATCTGCAGAAACATCAGATAGGAGAAGCGAAAAAGGCGGATGGACCAAAAAATCACTGGTCAAAGGCTGGAACTCCTACCATGGGAGGCATCATTATTATTCTTTCAGGAGTAGTTCCCGCCGTGCTCTGGGGAGATATTCTGAATGTATATATGTGGCTGATTCTGCTTGGTACGCTCTGGCTTTTCGGTGTGGGATTCCTGGATGATTATCTGAAAGTAATCAAAAAGCTCCCTAACGGGCTTATTGCAAGATATAAGCTGCTTGGTCAGGTAGGTATCGGGCTGATCGTTGGAGTAACCATTTACCTGTCAGGGGATTTCAGCGGTTATAATACGATGACCACTATGCCCTTTCTTAAGAATGTGAATCTGGATCTTGGCATCCTGTATATCCCCGCGGTGATATTTATTGTTACTGCAACATCGAATGCGGTTAATCTTACTGACGGACTGGACGGACTGGCGATAGGACTTATAACGATTGTGATGCTTGCTCTTGCTGTTCTTTGCTATGTAAGCGGCAACGCGATATACTCCAAATATCTTAACATCATGTATTTACCCGGCTCAGGCGAACTGACAATTTATGTGGCTGCACTTGCGGGTGCAGGACTCGGGTTTCTGTGGTATAATTCCTATCCCGCACAGGTATTTATGGGGGATACCGGCTCACTGGCATTGGGCGGTGCATTCGGTATTATGGCAGTACTAATCAAAAAAGAACTGTTTATACCGATACTTGGCGCGGTTTTTTTTATTGAGACGCTGTCGGTGATTATTCAGCGTTTGTATTTCAAGTATACAAAGAAAAAATATGGTGAGGGACGGAGAGTTTTTAAGATGGCTCCGATTCATCATCATTTTGAACAGCTTGGCTGGCCTGAGCCAAAAATTGTAACCCGGTTTTATATCGTCGGAATCATTTTTGCAATTATTACACTGGTATCATTTAAGATAAGATAATGGAAATCAGAGGAAAACATATCGGAATTATCGGCGCGGTCCGCAGCGGTGTTGGAGCGGCTAAACTTGCCCGGAGATTCGGGGCAGTGCCGTTTGTTACTGATATGAATCCGGCTGAGAAGCTCACTGATTTTCTGAAACCGCTTTCAGAGCTTGGCATTGCATATGAGACCGGAGGACACAGCGACAGGATATATAAATCGGAACTGGTAATTGTGAGTCCCGGGGTTCCCTCAAACGCACCTGTGCTTAAAGAGCTGACAGCAAAAGGAATACCATTTATCAGTGAGATAGAGTTCGCGTCATGGTTCTGCAAAGGTACTATCCTTGCGGTAACCGGAACGAACGGAAAAACAACCACTACCTCGCTGCTGCATCATGTGATAAGCCAGTCGGGCAGAGTCTGCTTTGCTGCAGGCAATATTGGATTCGCTTTTTCCGAAATTGCGGCGGATGTTCCGGAGGATGGTTTTGTTGCGCTTGAAGTATCAAGTTTTCAGCTTGATACTATTACTGAGTTCAGACCTGCTGCCGCTATGATTCTGAATATAACCCCGGATCATCTGAACCGTTATAATAATAACTTTGCTGAATATATCAGTTCGAAACACAGAATTACGATGAATCAGCAGCAGGGGGATATCCTTATTCTGAATGCCAATGACCCGGTTTTCAGTGAGTATCCGGTGCAAACAAAGGCAAGGCAGTTTGTTTTTTCCATGACTGAGCCGGTTACCGACGGCGTTTATTTGCGGATGGGAAAACTGGTATATGTTAACGGTTCGAAAGCAGAATTTACTGCAGATACGGCGCAGCTCAGAATTAAAGGCGCTCATAACTGGCAGAACGCAGCGGCAGTGATAATTGCAGCAAAATTCGCGGGTATTGAAAATGAAAAACTCTCACAAGGACTTTACAGTTTTGAGGCGGTTGAACACCGTCTTGAGCCCGCTGGAAAGATTAAGGGAATTGAATTTGTGAATGATTCAAAAGCAACAAATATTGATTCCGTAAAAGTTGCGCTGAAGAGTTTTTCAACACCTGTTATTCTGATTCTTGGCGGACAGGATAAAGGGAATAACTATGATGAACTTTTCCCCCTCATGGGAAATGTAAAAAAGATTTATGCGATTGGATCTTCTGCTCAGAAGATAACCGGTTATTTTGAAGGAAAAATTCCGGTGGTATATAAAAAAGATCTTGCAGAGTGTATTGCAGCGGGTATTGAAGAGGGGAAAGAGGGAGATACCGTGCTGCTTTCTCCTGCCTGTGCAAGTTTTGATATGTTTGAAAATTATGAGCACCGGGGCAGAGTTTTCAAAGAAACCGTGAAAGAACTGAGTTTATGAAAAAACTTTCACGCCTGATTTTCATTCTTGTGGTACTGCTGATTGCATTCGGAATGCTGCCGATGCTGAGTGCAAGTTTTGCATTCAGTGCCAAAGTATACGGTGACTCATTTTTTATGTTAACGAAGCAGGCAGTATTCGCGCTGATCGGCATTGCCCTTATGATTCTGTTTGCCAATCTGCATTATGAAACACTGCGGAAATTCAGCATCTTTGGCCTGATTCTTTCGCTTATAGGCGTCATTGCGCTTTTCTTTTTTGCATCAGAAGTTAAAGGTGCCAAAAGATCGCTGCCGTTGATGGGATTTTCTGTTCAGCCGATTGAGTTTGCCCGGCTTGCATTTATCGTACATATTTCGTCTATGCTTGCAAAGCAGGAGGAACTGGTAAATGATTTTAAGAAAGGCCAGGTATTTCCGCTGTTTTGGCTGATTCTTTCCGCGGCAATTATCTTCAGGCTTCCGAACGTGAGCAACAGCATCATGTTTATCCTGATCGGACTCGGGCTGCTGTATATATCAAAACTGCGCTTCAGCAAACTTATTCTGACAGGTTTTGTTCTTTTAACCACTGCTGCAGCAGGAGCATTTGCAACAAGCCATGGCAAAGACCGCATCATTGATTTTTATAACAGGATGTCAGGGAGCGGTGAGACAGGATTTCAGATACAGCAGTCAATCATCGGAATAGGAAGCGGCGGTATATTCGGACTGGGTGCAGGGAAGAGCAATATGAGCAATCACTTTCTGCCAGAGGCGTGGGGTGATTTTATTTTCAGCATAATCGGCGAAGAATGGGGCTTCCTGATAACGGTGCTGATTGTTGTGCTCTATCTGTTACTCTTTCTTGCCGGAATGAAAGTTGCAAAGGATACAAATAATTTATTCGGTAAATATCTGGCCTTTGGTGTGTCATTTTCATTCATCCTGTATGCGTTTGTAAATATTCTGGTTGCAACCGGAAAGCTTCCGACAACCGGACTCCCTCTGCCATTTATCAGTCAGGGGGGCGCATCAATGTTATCAATGTGTACAGCATTTGGCATCCTGATAAATATCGCCTCAACGAATGAAAGAGCTGCTGAGGCCGGTCCAAGTGATACAGCGGTTTTACCGGAGGCATCTGAATGAAAGTGCTGTTTTCAGGAGGTGGAACCGGCGGTCATCTTTTCCCTGCGCTTGCAGTAGCAGGTGAATTAAAACAGATGAACGCAGATACGGAAATCGTGTTTGTAGGTACTCCTCACAGAATTGAAAGCACTGTTGTTCCTCAGCATGGATACAGATTTGAACCTCTGATGTCCAGCGGAATGCCAAGAAAGAATATTGTTAAACTGATTCTTTATCTTTTTGAATTTGCCTCAACGCTGCTAAAGGCAAGAAAATTGGTAAAAAGGATATCACCCGATATTGCAGTCGGTTCAGGCGGATATGTATCAGTAACCCCGCTGCTTGCAGCACGGTGGCTTGGAGTTCCCCTGATACTGCTGGAGCAGAACAGTGTGCCGGGACTTGCGACAAAACTGCTTCAGAGATATGCTGAGAAAATTCATCTTAATTATGAAGATTCAGCTGCGTATATCTCCAACCGTAAAAATGCGGTTGTTACAGGAAATCCCGTGCGCAAATCAGAGAACCAGATGTCAAAAGCGGAAGCACGCACCAAACTGGGAATACCTGCGGATAACCAGGTTCTTCTGATCCTTGGCGGAAGCCTTGGCGCCGGATCAATGAACAGAAAAATAGCCGCGTGTAAGGAAATTTTCGAAGAGTCAGTTGTATATACAATCTGGCAGACCGGTAAAAATGATTTTGAAACATATAAAAACTATGCCTCGGAAAGAGCAGAGGTAAAGCCCTTTATAGACCAAATGGATATCTATTATGCTGCTGCTGATCTGGCCATCTGCCGTGCAGGTGCCACGACGATATCCGAGCTTGCTTATTATGGTCTGCCGGCAATCCTTATTCCTTCTCCGAATGTGGCGAATGATCACCAGACCGGTAATGCACGCGCGTTGCAGGAAAAAGGTGCGGCGGTGATGATAAGGGAATCAGAAGCTGAAAACAGGCTTGCTGATGAATTTAAGAGACTGCTTACGGATGCTTCTCTGCGAAATGAGCTGAGCACCAATATAAAGAAATTTGCAAGACCTGATGCAGCACGGATTGTTGCTGAATCAGTGATCTCACTTTACAGAAAAAGAAAATCAGAACATGTTTAAGAATATCAAAAAAATTCATTTTGTCGGTATCGGCGGCATCGGCATGAGCGGGATGGCTGAAATACTGCTTAATCAGGGATTTACCATTTCCGGGTCAGACAGAGCGTTAACTGAAATCACGCACCGGCTTGAGTCTCTCGGAATGAAAATCTACGAAGGTCATAAAACTGAAAATGTTGAAGATGTTGATGTGTTAGTTTATTCTTCAGCCGTTACAGAAGATAATCCGGAAGTTTCTGAAGCCCGGAGAAGAAAAATACCTGTTATCAAACGGGCCGAAATGCTTGCCGAGTGCATGCGGATGAAATACGGCATAGGTATTGCAGGAACTCATGGTAAGACCACAACCACATCAATGACCGGTATTGTTCTGACAGAGGGAGGAATTGATCCTACAATTATCGTCGGCGGTAAACTCTCAGGACTCGGCGGCACGAATGCACGTCTTGGCAACGGCGAATATATTGTCGTGGAAGCAGATGAGTTTGACAGAACATTCCTGCGCCTTACTCCGACTATTGCAGCGATTACCACGCTTGAAAAAGAACATCTTGATACCTACAAAGACCTTGAAGATATCAAGTCAGCATTCATCGAATTTGCCAACAAAGTTCCATTCTACGGATTTGTGGTTCTCTGCCTTGATGAACCGGCCCTGCAAGAGATTATACCGCAGATTAATAAAAAGGTATATACATACGGTCTGACGGCACAGGCGGATTTACGCGCTGTTAATATTATTCACACTGCCAATAAGAGTGAATTTACCGTTAAATTTCTTGGCAAGGATCTGGGAAGAATTGAATTAAAAATCCCGGGCGTTCATAATGTTAAGAATTCATTGGTTGCAGTCTGTATCGCGCTTGAACTTGGCATTCCTTTTGAGACGATCAAAAAAGCTTTGGAGAAGTTCACCGGAGTATACCGGAGGTTCGAAGTGAAGTATGATAAAGAGATCATGGTGGTTGATGACTACGCACATCACCCGACGGAAACTTCAGCAACACTTTCCGGAGTCAGAAGCGGATGGGACCGCCGTCTGGTTGCTGTATTTCAGCCCCATCTTTACAGCCGCACCAGAGATTTTTACGAGGAGTTTGGCAGATCATTCCTTAATACGGACGTATTTATCTGCACAGACGTATATCCCGCCCGTGAAGAACCCATTGAGGGAGTCAGCGGAGAATTGATTGCTGATGCAGCCCGCAGATTTGGCCATAAGAACGTAATCTATATCAAAGATAAAAAGGAAGTGCCAGCGCTGCTGAAAGAAATAACCGTGGCGGGTGATATCGTTGTTACCATGGGAGCAGGGGATATCTGGAAATTTGGTGAGTCTTTCATCAATCTGCTTAAAGAGAACAAATGAAGAAGCAGAAAGTGTACCAGATACTCAAGGTATCATTCCTGGTGCTCGTGATAGCAGGCATAACAGGACTGATGGCTCATCTACTTATGGAAAAGCCGGATGAACGTATTCAGGAGGTACAGCTCGGCAATAATATATATCTCTCCGCAAGGGAATATCTTGCGCAGTCAGGGCTGCAGACCAGAAAAAACTTTGAAGAAAAAAGCCCGTATGAGCTGAAAGCTTTACTTGAAAGACATCCTTATATAGAACAGGCGGATGTAATTCTCACCCAGAAAAACATCCTGAAGGTGAAGCTGCATGAAAAGGATATCATTGCATTGATGAGAGATAAGGAAACTTATGGCTTATTAACCGCAGCAGGTGAGGTGCTTCCGGTAAGAGAAAATCTGCAATACACGGATTTTCCCATGATAAGCGGTATTTCCTTTACTGCTTCTTCCGGCAGGAAAATGGCTGTTACAGATTCCGTTGCACGGCTTGTCAGCAGCGTTGTTCTTCATCCTTCAGTAAAGACACCGGGAGTCAAACTCTCAGAAGTTGTTTTCAGAAAGGATAAAGAGGTTCTGCTCATGTTTGCCGGTATCAGCGGTTATATTCGGACACAAATGCACTTGCTCCCTGATGCGTTAGCGGCTGCTTCAAGCATGCAAAAAAATAAAGATTTTACGGCATTACTGAGCAACAGTAATTATATAGACATGAGATTCGGAAAAAAAGTATACATTACCACCCATAACCGGGAGGAGACAAATATATGACAAAGAATATTGTAGCAGCTCTTGATCTGGGCACCACAAAAGTATGTGTGGTAATAGCTGAGAAGACCGGAAACGATCAGTACACAGTACTCGGCTACGGAACGGCGAAATCTGAGGGGATGACCAAAGGAATGATAATGAACGTCGGCAGGACTGTGGACGCAATACGTGAGGCCGTGGAGATTGCAGAGACCAGAGCTGGCATTAAAATCCGTACCGTTAATGTGGGAGTTGCAGGCGAGCATATATCAAGCCTGCGGCACAGGAATTATGTAACCATTACTAATGCAGAACATGAAGTAACTGAGGATGATCTTGTCCGTCTTGATAAAGACGTCCGGCTTATCAAACTTCCGCCGGAAAAACAAATCCTGCATATCATTCAGGAGGAATTTATCGTTGATGATCAAAACGGTATTGATGATCCGATCGGGATGACTGGTATTAAACTGGAAGCACTGAACTATATAGTTCTTGCAGGGAACTCAGCTGTCACTAATCTGAAAAAGGTAGTTGAGAAAGCTGGTCTGCAGGTAAGTGATCTGATTCTCCAGCCAATCGCCTCAGCGCAGTCAGTACTTGAAGATAATGAAGCTGATCTTGGAGTACTTCTGATTGATATCGGCGGAGGAACCACTGATATAGCAATCGTTCATCACAATACGATTAAGTATTCAAAAGTCTTCGGTATTGCCGGTAACCTTGTTACTAATGATATACGCGAAGCGCTTGGTGTGGTTACGGATGAAGCCGAGGACTTAAAGAGAAAATATGGCTATGCTACTGAGTCAGCATTCGTGCATGACGAAGATATTCTGATTAAGGGTGTGGGAGCAAGAGGATCCACGCATATTCCTCTCAGTCTTCTGACACAGATTGTCGGTTCAAGAATGAAAGAGCTGTTTGAGCTCATTGAAATAGATATACGCAGCTCAGGCCACAAGAATAAAATTCGCGCGGGCATCATTCTTACCGGCGGCGGCTCAATGCTAAAAGGTGCAACTGATCTTGCGTTCACCGTATTTTCACTGCCAGCACGTCTGGGAGTACCGCTTCAGTCATTAACAAAGAATTTTCCCGAACTGGAAAAACCGGAATTTGCTACTGTGCTCGGGCTTCTGCGCGGCACACCCGGTAAAGAAGGTTCAGCATCTGTTCCTTATGAGATCCCTGAGAAAAAAGAAACTCCGGCTCAGCCCGAAACTGCTCCGGAAAAACCGACTCCAGCCGCTTCGAAGAAAAACAGCGGAAAGGGAGTTATATCCAACATCATTGATTTTTTTAAAAACTTCTAGGAGGTTAACGTTATGTCACGCATCATGCTCGAATCAGTAATCCACAATATTCCACAGCCGGCAGCACCTGATTATGCTGACCGCTTCGCGATGGTTGACCCGGAGATGGCCAGAGGTGCCGTACTCAAAGTAGTTGGTATAGGAGGCGGGGGTTGCAATGCGGTGGACTGGATGATTCAAAAAGGCCTTCGTGGTGTGGATTATGTTGCCGTAAATACTGACACACAGTCACTCACCTCCAGAGCTGCTGATGTTAAGTTAACCATTGGTTACCGTCTGACTCAGGGTCTTGGCACCGGATGCGATCCTGAACTTGGAAAAAAATGTGCGGAAGCAGACCGTGACAAAATTGAAAAAATTATTGAAGACGCAAACATGGTCTTCATTACAACGGGCCTTGGCGGAGGAACCGGCAGCGGCGCTTCTCCGGTTGTTGCTGAAATTGCAAAGAAAAAAGATATTCTGGTTGTAGGTATTGTTACCATGCCGTTCCAGTATGAAGGAAAAGATAAAAAGCTTGCCGCGGAAAAAGCCGCACAGGAGCTGCGCCAGTATTGCGACAGTCTTATCATCATTCCGAATGACAGAGTATCTAATCTGCTTGATGGTACCAAAACATTTGAAGAAGCATTCCATATGCCGAATCAGGTTCTTTATGAATCGGTAAAAGGTATCTCAGATATCATCACCCTTACCGGCGAGATTAATGTTGATTTTGCGGATGTCAAAAAAGTAATGAAAAACAGCGGTATTGCATTGATGGGTACCGGAATAGCCACCGGTGAACATAAAATGATGGAAGCTGCAACTAAGGCAATCTCCTCTCCGTTGCTTGAAGGTGTATCACTCAAAGGCGCTAAAAGCCTTCTGGTTCATATCATCGGTTCGGGCAATATTCCGATGAAGGATATCATTGAAGCTAATCAGTATATACAAAAGGAAGCCGGTGAAGAGGCGAGCATGATCTGGGGTATGGTTAAAGATAACAATATGCATGATTACGTTTCATATACTATTATTGCAACAGGATTTTCACCGCAGGTAAAAACTGCAATGAAAGCTCCCGAAAGCGTGACGCAAAAACCAAAAGCTCCTGTTATGCCCTCAGGCCGGCAGACAGGGCGCGGAATTATTGACCATGATGTTGATATGAACAATCTGGAAACGCCGACCTTTATACGCGTGCAGAACAGACAGCAGAAAGATGCAGCCAGGGAAGCAATTCAGCCGCGTCTGAATTTTGACATGAATGAACACGCAAACAGGGTAACAAAATCCTACGAGCGTGATATCAATCCGAAGCATGAAGACGAAAGCGACAGTTCAGACTTCCTGCGGCTGATGATGGACTAACAGTTTCGCAGTCCTCCCTCGGGGACTCGGGGTAAGATGCGGACGGTATTCGGGTGCCGTCCGCTTTTTTTTTGCTCTGATGACACACGGTTTCAGACACAGAGCCGGTCTCTCTCTCCCGCTACTCGTCAGCGGGCCGGGCTTCTATATATACGCCTTCTTCGAGGTGATTTTGGATTATCAGATGATTCGGGCGGCAGCATACTCTGCATTCTTCAACAAAATCCTGCTTGCCTGGGAGTGTCAGATCTACCCAGACACCATTCTCTTCCCCGCAGTATTGACATTGCCAGATCATCTCTTCATCAGTTCTGACTTTTATTTTCTGTTTCATAGCAACAACTCAGGAACAAATTACAGTTGCAGATAAAATTTTGTTATCTGCTATTAAAACTTAGCAACGGGGCGATTTAATTCCAATGCAATTTCAAATTGATCGGCAAAATAAAGTTTCATAAATATGAGAAATTTATTCCCTTTTAATTCTGATTTTTCTTAAGTTATTGGACCAAATAAAATCAGACCTATGGATACCGAAATATTAGCCCGGCTTCAGTTCGCTTTCACCATTGCGTTTCATTATATCTATCCCCCTTTAAGCATCGGTCTCGGTGTCATTCTTGTTATTATGGAAGGAATGTACCTTAAAACCGGCAATAAACTGTATGAAAACATGACCCGGTTCTGGGTCAAGGTCTTCGCGCTTACCTTTTCATTAGGTGTTGCAACAGGTATTGTTATGGAATTTGAATTCGGAACAAACTGGGCGACATATTCCAGATACGTCGGGGATGTGTTTGGCAGCGCGCTTGCTGCTGAGGGAATATTCGCTTTTTTCCTGGAATCCGGCTTTTTGGCCATTCTGGTGTTTGGATGGGATAAAGTTTCCCCCCGTATTCATTTCCTTTCGACAATTATGGTGTCACTCGGATCAATGATGAGTGCGGTTTGGATAGTGGTTGCTAACTCCTGGATGCAGACTCCCGCCGGATTTCATATCGTAGGAGAAGGTATGAATGCCCGTGCAGAGATAACTGATTTCTGGGCAATGGTTTTTAATCCGTCCTCAGTGGACCGCCTCTCTCATACACTGTCAGGCTGCTGGCTTGCAGGGTCGTTTTTGGTAATAAGTGTAAGTGCGTATTATCTGATTAAAAAGAGACATCTTGAATTTGCCCGTTCATCCATGAAAATTGCTTTGGGCGTTGCAATGTTTGCCTCACTTTTTCAGTTAGTCACCGGGCACAGCAGCGCCGTAGGTGTTGCAAAAAATCAACCGGCAAAACTGGCGGCAATTGAAGCACACTATGAAGCTTCAGCGCCGGGTGACCTCTATCTTTTCGGATGGGTTGATGAAGAAAATGAAAAAGTGTATGGTATCAGCCTGCCTGGCATGCTGAGCTTTCTGATATATAATGATATCAACGCGCCAGTTAAAGGACTTCGTGCTTTTGACAAAAACGATCTGCCCCCGGTGCAGATTGTTTTTCAGACCTATCATCTGATGGTGGCGATCGGATTTCTGCTTATTGGTATGAGTGCTTTTGCCCTTTTTTTACTGTGGCGCGGCAGATTATTCGAAACCAACTGGTTCCTCAAACTGCTTGTGCCGTCAGTACTTTTGCCGCAGATTGCCAATCAGGTAGGGTGGTACACCGCAGAAATCGGGAGGCAGCCCTGGATTGTATATGGTTATCTCAGGACATCAGAGGGACTGTCAAAGGCGGTTTCCGCGGGACAAATCCTTTTCTCCCTTATCCTGTTCGGGCTTATTTATGCACTTCTGTTTTTCCTTTTCATCTATCTGCTGGATCAGAAGATTAAACACGGGCCGGAAGATTCAGCAGCGCTTCCCGAGATGAAAGGATAATATATATGGAATTCGGAATTGACCTTAATCTGACCTGGTTTCTTCTTCTCGGCGCTGTGCTTACCGGATATGCTATTCTTGACGGATTTGATCTTGGTGTCGGCTCTCTGCATCTTCTTACAAAGGGGGATATGGAACGCAGAATTGTTCTTAATTCCATCGGGCCGGTCTGGGATGGTAATGAAGTATGGCTTGTTGTTGGCGGCGGTGCATTGTTTGCGGCTTTTCCTGATGTCTATGCAACCGTATTCTCAGGTTTTTACTCAGCTTTTATGCTTTTGCTCTTCATGCTTATCTTCCGTGCGGTGGCTATTGAGTTTCGCAGCAAGCAGGAGTCTCCTGTCTGGCGAAGATCATGGGACAGAGCATTCAGCATTGCCAGTATTCTTATCGCGCTGATTATGGGAATTGCCATTGGAAATATTATTCAGGGAATTCCCGTCGGTGCTGATAAAGAGTATTCAGGAACTGATCTTGATCTGTTCACGCCTTATACACTACTTGTGGGAATAACCACCGTTGCACTTTTCATGATGCACGGGGCAATTTATCTTTCCATGAAAACCGACGGATTTCTGCAGAAACAGGTGAAGGGATGGATTAACAATACGATCATCTTCTTTGTAATCTGCTATACCGCTACTACCATGGCTACACTGATTTATTTCCCTCACATGGCCCAGCCATTTAAGGATTATCCTGTTCTTTTTCTTGTTGCACTTTTAAATATGCTCGCCATTGCCAATATTCCGAGGGAGATTCATCACGGAAGGGAGTTTATGGCATTTCTATCTTCATCAGTTTCTATAGCCATGCTGCTGATGTTATTTGCAATCGGACTCTTCCCGAATCTGGTGATTTCATCAACCAATCCGGCGTATAATCTTACCATATATAACGCTGCCTCTTCACAGAAAACTCTAGGTATTATGCTCACTGTTGCGTTGATCGGTCTGCCCTTTGTGGCTGCATATACGATCAGCATTTACTGGGTATTTCGCGGTAAAGTGAAAATTGATAAAATGAGTTATTAACGGATTTGTGAATTCTGATTGGAGGAGATGGATTTTGGGGGCCGGTGTGGTTTTTACCAATTTGCGACTCCTCCGGAGTCGGGGGAAAAATCTCTTATTGGAATTTCTACCAATTTATGACTCCTCCGGAGTCGGGGGAAAAATTGCTTCTCGAAATTTCTACCAATTTATGACTCCTCTGGAGTCGGGGGGAAAATTGCTTCTCGGAATTTCTACCAATTTATGACTCCTCCGGAGTCGGGGGGCTGACATCGCTTCTCGGAATTTTTACCAATTTATGACTCCTCCGGAGCCGGCGAAAAATCTCTTATTGGAATTTCTACCAATTTGTGACTCCTCCGGAGTCGGGGAGGTTGCGGGTGATTATTATGTTACCAATATGCGACTTCTCCAGAGTGGGAAATTCATAATTCATACTTCATACTTCATACTTCAAAATTCATATTCCCCTAAGTTTTCTCTTGACTATCAGGTTTTCTTTGCCTAAAATAGTGAACAAATGTTCACCTTTTTATGAATCAGGAAGAGAAAAACCAGGAATTCGATCTCGGCCGTTACCGGCTCCCCAAGGATGACGGAACAATACAGTTTTATCCGGTTCTCCCCCGGAATACTGAAAAAGTCCGGTTTGACATTACTGATTTCGGGATGATCCTCAATGACGAGCCGACCAAAAAACTAATCAGGGATGGGGATACCATAGGCTGTTTCTACATTGAATCACCGGGGATGCGGACTCTGCTGAAAAAGCTGAACGTGGATGATTTTGAGATGCTGACCGCGGCCAGTTCCATCATCCGCCCCGGGGTGGCTGAAAGCGGTATGATGCAGGAGTTTATTCTGCGGCACAAGAATCCCTCCCGGCGGAAATACCTCGTCCCGGCAATGGAGCCGCTGCTGAAAACCACTTATGGTGTGATGATTTATCAGGAGGATGTGCTTAAGGTTGCGCATCATGTGGTGGGGCTCTCCCTTGAAGAGGCGGATTTGCTCCGGCGGGCTATGAGCGGAAAACTCCGTTCACGGGATGCGATGGTACGACTGAAAGAGAAATTTACTGCTTCCGGTATGGGGAAGGGGTACAGCAGGGAAACAGTGGAGGAACTGTGGCGGCAGGTGGAGTCGTTTGCCGGATATGCCTTCTGCAAGGCACACAGTGCTTCTTTTGCCCAGCTTTCCTTTCAGGTTGCCTATCTTAAGGTGCATTATCCGGCCGAGTTTATGGCTGGGGTGCTGAGCAATCAGGGGGGCTACTATTCAGCGGCAGTATATATACAGGAATGCAAACGGCTCGGGCTGCAGGTGCATCTTCCCTGCATTAACGAGAGTGAGTATGAATACCGCGGCAGGGGGAAGGAACTCCGCATCGGGCTGATGGCAATAAAGGGACTGAATGCACAGACGGCTCACTGCATTATTAAAGAGCGGAGGGAAAACGGCAGATATGTTTCACTGGCCGACCTGCTGGTGCGGACTCCTGTTAAGGAGCAGTCAGCAGCACTGCTGATCTCCTGCGGAGCGATGGATTGCTTCGGCCTGACACGCCCTTCGCTGATGCGGCTGCTGGATGTGTATCTGAAGCATAAAAAGCTGCTTGATATATCTCAGCCGGGGCTCTTTGGCCATGAGTCGGTGAGGCTTGAGCAGGATGTGATTACCCCGCGCGACTATACTCTGGAGGAAAAATGCATCAGGGAACTGGAAGCATTTGAATATATGGTAAGCCGTCATCCGCTTGATTTTTTCCCTTCCTACCGGGAGGATTCAACATTAGTGCGCGCTGCTGATATGAAGCATCAGGCAGGAAAAAAAATACGCATGACCGGCTGGTATATGTCATCCAAACGGGTTAAGACAAAGAAAGGGGATATCATGAAGTTTCTTTCTCTGGAAGACACCACCGGGACGTTTGAAGCGGTGCTTTTCCCCGGTATATATAACAAGGTTGCGGAAAAAACCCTCAGCATGGGGCCCTTTCTGGTTGAGGGAAGAGTGGACAGGGAACTGCCGACGAATCTGATTGTGGAGAATCTTGAACTGATGAAGGTCACCGATCTGAAAGCATCACTGCAGTGGGATAGTGCCGAAAACAAGTATTTTGGCGATACCGAAAGTTTCAGCGAAGAAGAAATTATGCTGGTAGAGTCGCTTGACGCGGAAGAGATGGTGAAGGCATATTTGAGAACCGGATAATGCCGGAGCAGTTACCTGTTCAGAATTATCTTAAATATGGTTCCTTCACCGGGACTTGAGTGTTTAACGAAAATCTTCCCGCGGTGATATTCTTCAACAATGCGTTTTGAAAGACTAAGCCCGAGACCCCAGCCGCGTCTTTTAGTTGAATAACCGGGACGGAAAATATCCTTTCTTCTCTTTTTGTCAACCCCTTTACCGTTGTCAGAAACTTCAATTTCAACTTTGTTTCTTATCTCGGTAATGACGATTTCAATTTTCCCCTTGTCATGATCAATGGCATCGTAAGCGTTTTTGATAAGATTCTCAATAACCCACTCAAATAGCTCCTTACTCAGAAGCGCTTCTGCTGCTGAATTGCCGGTGAGGATGATTTCAACGTTCTTGCCTGTCTGGGGCAGCCGGCGGTTAAAATATTCAACAACGCGTTTAATATCTTCATAGACATTTTCACTTTTCAGTTCCGGTTTGGATCCGATTTTTGAGAATCGGTTGGTAATTTTATTCAGCTTGGCAACATCATTTTCAATTTCTTCAGCCGAATCCAGTACCTTAACCGGGTCGTTGTGATTCAGTTTAAGCAGTTCAACCCATCCCATAAGACTTGAAATAGGAGTGCCGAACTGATGGGCGGTCTCCTTGGCGAGCCCGACCCAGATATTGCTTTGTTCACTTTTCTTAATCTGGCTGAACCCGATATATCCGATGATGATAAAAACCGCGGCGATGAGAATCTGTATGTACGGATAATACTTAAGCTGATTAATGGAGTCAGAATTGCCGTAATGAATTTTTGTAAGAATAATGGTATCGGCTCCGGCTGCGTATTTAACCAGGATGGGAGGATTGGTGGCATCCATCTCCTTTACCATGTCATTAAAGAAGACTTCAAGCGCAGAGTCACTCAGGGTTGAATCATATTTAATATTTCTGATATCAAGCCGGGATGACATATTGATATTATCATTGGCATCGGTGAGAATGAGAGGAAAATCAATGGGCTTGATGATATTTTCAAATAAGAAGGTAATATCAGAATTGTCTGAACTTGCGTTTGCAATATGTTCCATCCCGCGGGCATAGAGCTGAACAATCTCCCGCTCTTTCTGCTGCAGTTTTTCGACCAGGTCAGAAGTGTAGAGAAGTGTTCCTCCGCCAATGGCAATAGCAATGGCAAGGAGGATGATTTTGATATTGGCGGAGGCAGGTCCGCCGCTCATCTTTTTCATGACCGGATCAGAGCAGAATCACCATCAGAGTGCATCGGTAAAGAACGTGCTTTCCCTTTTGGGTCCGACCGATATGATTGAAACATTTATGCCGGCGGCCTTAGAAATATACCGCAGATACGATTTTGCATTTTCAGGCAGTTCATCATATGAAGAACAGGCGGATATATCTTCTTTCCAGCCGGGGAGTGTAACGTAAACCGGTTTCACTGAAGAGAGTTTCTGAAAATCGGTAGGGAATGACTTTAGCAGTTTTCCTTCGAACTCATATCCGGTACAGACTTTTATTTCATCAAACATACTCAGCACATCAAGCTTTGTGATGGCAACGGAAGATATACCGTTAATGAGCGCGGAATACCGGACCAGGAAAGCATCAAACCATCCGCAGCGGCGGGGTCTTCCGGTTGTGGCGCCAAACTCATTACCCTGACGGCGCAGTTCTTCCCCCTCCTGATCAAGAAGTTCAGTGGGGAATGGCCCTTCACCAACACGGGTTGTATATGCTTTTACAATTCCAATAACGTCAGTTACCTTATTTGGCGGGATGCCGGTACCGGTACAGGCCCCTCCTGACGTCGGATTTGATGATGTTACAAAGGGATAGGTACCGTGGTCAACGTCCAGCAGGGCGCCCTGGGCTCCTTCAAGCAGTACAGATTTACCTTCTTCAATCATCTGATTCAGGTAGGCAGGCACGTCTTTTATATATACGTCAATCTGCTTGTCGAATTCAAGATACTGGTTGATAATTTTTTCAACGTCAAGCTCTTCAACATTATAGATATTTTTAAGGAGAAGGTTTTTTTCCTCAAGATTCTGCCTGATTTTTTCTTCAAGAATTTCAGGATACAGAAGATCAATAATCTTAATTCCTTTGCGGGCATATTTGTCAATATAACACGGTCCAATACCCCGGCCGGTTGTTCCGATTTTTACTTTTCCGCTTTCAGAGATTGAGTCCAGAAGTTTGTGGTAGGGCATAATAAGGTGGGCATTGTGACTGATAAACAGTCGCCCTTTTACCGTAATGCCATGAGATTCAAGCAGAGCGATTTCCTCAAGAAGGGCAACCGGGTCAATCACCACGCCATTGCCAATAACACAGACAACATCCTCTCTCAGAATCCCGGAAGGAATAAGATGGAGGACATATTTTTTTGAGCCGATTTCAACGGTATGGCCTGCATTGGCTCCCCCCTGATAACGAACGACCACATCAAATTTTTCACTGAGAAGGTCAACAATTTTTCCTTTTCCTTCGTCTCCCCACTGACTGCCGACCAGCACGGTTACCCGCATACGATTTTACTCCGGTAAATGTAATGTTAAATAATCCTGCCGGTGAAAAGTTTCCGGCGGGCAATTTTATAAAAATGACAGCTTAATCTAAGAATTTTGAGGGTAGTTCAGAAAACAAAAACGGGCGGTAAACACCGCCCGTTCGGGTAAAAATGAAAGGATAAAACTGAACCGGCTGGTATCAGACGCCGAAGCTTTTTACAGCATCATCCACAGATTCAAAAGTCTCAAAAATGGTGATCAGTTTTGTGATCATCAGGAGACTCTGAATTTTATCGGTAACATTGGCAAGTTTTAATAGTCCGCCGCCATTTTTAACAGTGGTTAAACCGCTGATAAGCATACCCAGACCTGAAGAATTCATAAATTTAACATCTGACAGGTCAATTACGATATTTTTCTTTCCTTCAGCAAGCAGTTTCTTAAGCTGATCACTGAATTCCGCTGCTTCAGGGCCGCCCATCATATTGCCTTTTACCTCTACGATTGCAGCATTATATTTTTCACTGATTTTGAATTTCATCTAAATCTCCTGGATTTGACCTTTATTTTATCAATCCCCTAAAACTAAAGTAAAATATCCTCTTTTTAAAGTAAAATGTATAGTAAACCTGAAAAATCCGCCAGTCGTACCATGACCTCAGACGGGCAGGCAGATCATCATACCGGAAATTGGATCACTTGGAGTAATTTAGGGTTTTAGAAAAAAGAATACTTTTAGTTATGATTTTGTATGTACGAACAGCCGGCTTATTGGTTTTTCTTTTCATGGCACAACTGCCGCTTGCCGGATGCGGCGGAGGGGATCTCAAACCTCCGCACGAAGTTTTAACAGAACTTGAACGTCTCGAGGGTACCTGGATAAGAGTTACCCGGACCGGGATGGTTTACGAGGTCTGGAAAAAAGGGGAGCAGGGGGATTTGAAGGGAACAACCTGGAAAGTAGCAGGAGGGGACTCGGCGCTGACTGAAGAAATGAGACTGTTTATTAAGGAGGATTCTCTTTTTTATGGAGCCCGTGTTATAAATCAGAATGAGGGGAAAGAAGTTCTATTCACCTTAAAAGCAACAGGGGAGGAGTATATTTTTGAAAACCCGGGGCATGACTTTCCGCAAAGGATTCGGTACTCATTCCCCAAAGGAGATGAGTTAAAGGTGGTGATTGAGGATATGAGCGGAGAGCAGCGGGTGTTTTTTAATTTTTTCAGGCATTAACAAAGTAGGGTAGATTGGTGGCGGCAAATGAATTGGGGAAAAGTTTCCCGCTGATTGACGCAGAAAAGTTTTCCGCTGATTGCCTAAGAATGTTCTTGCCGTAGAAACTCGGTTCTGGATTAACTCATGGAAGAACATGAAGAACATAATTGGTGTAAACACAGGTACGCGCTGTGACGATGCAGTCACATGAAATCTGTGATTAAGTATATTCTGTTTCGTGATTGCATCGTCTCAGGGAAAAACGAGAAAATCCTTACCATGTGTGGGTTTGAGACGCTGCAATCGCCGTGATGGTTTGAATCATAACATATATCGGTGGCGGCGATTGCAACGTCTCTACAATATTTATATAAACCAATTTATACTTCATAATTCATACTTCATACTTCTATACCTAGTTCCTTAATTTTCCGGTAAAGAGTTGAAAGGCCGAGATCAAGCGCCATAGCTACCTGTTCTTTGTCATAGTTATATGTTTCAAGGGTCTTAACGATATAATCGCGTTCTACTTTGCGTATATATTCGTCAAGGACGCCGATTTTTTCCTGATTTGCCGCATCACGGTCCGGTTTGAAATAATCGGGCAGTTCTTCTACACCGATATACTCGGTATCAGCGAAGATAACAGCACGCTCCATCACGTTTGCAAGTTCTCTTACCTCACCCCGCCAGTCATAAGCGATTAATGCTTTCATGGCTTTGTGGTCAACTCCTTTGATGCTGCGCCCCATCTCCTTGCGGAATTTATCAAGAAAATGGTCAATCAGCAGGGGTATATCGGTTTTCCTTTCACGGAGTGAAGGCATTTTTATTTCAACCACATTCAGGCGGTAATACAAATCCTCACGGAAAGTACCTTTGGTTATTTCTTCACGAAGATTGCGGTTTGTTGATGCGATAAACCGCACATTGATCGGCAGTGAAACCGTAGATCCAACCGGCGTGCATTCTTTCTCCTGAATGACCCGGAGCAGTTTCACCTGAAGTTGCTGAGGCATTTCACTAATCTCATCAAGGAAGAGAGTGCCCCCGTCTGCTGCTTTCAGATAACCCTCTTTATCATTACTTGCACCGGTGAACGCACCTTTCTTGTGTCCGAAGAGTTCACTTTCAATAAGATTTTCTGATATTGCGCCGCAGTTTACCGCAAGAAACGGCCGGTTTTTACGCTTGCTGGACTGATGGATAGCGCGGGCAGTCAGCTCTTTACCAGTACCGCTGTTGCCGGTGATTAGCACGGTTGATTCGGTGGGACCCACTGCAGAGATAATGTCAAATATCCGTTTCATCGCGGGGCTTTTACCGATAAAGTTGGAGTAATCAAAATCACGCTGCACTTCACGGCGGAGCATTTGATTCTCAAGAATCAGCCGGCGTGTTTCAAAGAGACGGTTGATTTTAATAAGAAGTTCGTCAAACTCAACCGGCTTCAGTATATAATCATTTGCGCCTGAGCGGAGGGCTCGTATTGCGGTATCAAGGGAACCGTAAGCGGTAATAATAATGAATGAGGCATTTGCCTGTGCTTTTGAAGATCTCTCCAGCAGTTCAATGCCTTTCATTTCAGGCATTTCAATATCTGTGATTACTAAGTCGTAAAAATTTTCCTGAATCTTATTAAATGCAATCAGGCCGTTTTCTGCCTCATCAACCTGGTATCCTTCTTTTTTCAGTACAACTGAAATCGTATCTCTTATTATATCTTCATCATCAACAACTAATATTTTCTCGGGCATGACCTCAATCCTTAATAATTTGTATATATGGGGAGCTGGACGGTAAATCTGGTCCACTCACCCGGTATGCTGTTTACTTTAATTTCTCCGCCGAAGCTCTGAATAATGCCTATACTGACCCAGAGTCCCAGCCCTGTTCCTTTACCTTCTTTCTTTGTGGTAAAGAACGGTTCAAAAATCTTCACAATACTGGCCTCATCAATGCCAAGTCCGTTATCTTCAAACGTTATATACACGTGTTCGGAATCGAATGAGGTTTTTATTTTAATGACTCCCTTATAGTCTTCTGACTGGGCAATTTTATCAGCGACTGAATCTACCGCATTGATCAGGATGTTAACAAATACCTGCTGCAGCTGGTCAGCAACAAGCGGAATGGGGGCTATATTCTGATCGAAATCTGATTTGAAGGTAATATTCTTGGCTTTTTTACCCACCTGGACGATTTCAATGGATTCCTTTACGTTTGCATTCAGATCCGTCAGCCGCATTTCATAATTCGACGGGCGCGAAAAATCAACAAGATCACGTATGATTTTGGATATACGGTTTATCTGGCTTTTCACCAGATCCAGTTTTTCTTTGGTGAAGGGATCGTCACTGGTTCTGAGGATAAGCTGCACCAGCGCTGAGATTGACGCAAGCGGATTGCCAACTTCATGCGCTACACCGGCCGCAAGTGTACCGATACTTTCCATTTTTTGCGTATGGATGAGCTGTTTCTCAAAATTTCTTTTTTCCGTCAGATCGCGATGAATTCCAAAAAATCCGATAACCTGTTTATCATTATTAATAATAGGGGAGACCAGAAGCTGCGTATGAAATGCATCACCATTTTTCTTGCGGTTTTCAACTTCACCGACCCACACCTTGCCCGAAGTTATAGTATTCCACATTTTATCCCAGAATTTTCTCGGGTATTTTTTGCTTCCGAATACGGAAGGATTTTTTCCAATCAGTTCTTCTTCAGAGTATCCGCTGGCTTTAACGAAAGCAGGATTAACATATATCATCTTTCCGCTCAGATCAGTTATCTGAAGCGGGTTAACGGTATTCTGTGCAACAAAATAAAACCGCAGAAGATCTGCTTCACGCTTTTTCTCTTCTGTTACATTCTTGCCGATAATGAGCACTTTCTGCTTCTTAGAATCATTGGGAAGCGAGAAACAGGAAAAGTACATCTTAGAATCGCAGAATAACTCGCCATAAAGCCTGAGTTTACATTCTATCTCAATTGTCCCGCTGTTCTGATTAGCCCTTATCAGAGCGTTTTCAGCTTTCAGAATTGATGCCGGATGCAGCCACGTATAAAACTGTGTGCCCTGCATTTCCTCTTTAGCTACTTTTATATCAAGAATTACCGCTTTATTAACGTCAAGAATTGTTCCTTCCTTATCTACCAGGAAGCAGTATTCTGAAAACTCATTCAGTGCATTAAAGCTTACGAAGTAATTCTTCATGGTTAATCCGCGGGAGAATAAAGTTTGGAAGCTTTCTCTGCTGATGTGGTAATTCCCTTTATCATTGCAGAACTGAAACCATGATGTTCCATTTGATTAAGGCCGGAGATGGTGCAGCCGCGGAGAGTTGTGACTTTATCAACTTCATCTTCAGGATGATTTTTTCCCTGTAATAAAAGTGCTGCTGCCCCTTTTGCCGTCTGCGCTGCCATAAGCAATGCATCCTCAGCATGAAAACCAATTTCAATACCTCCCTGAGATGCTGCCCTGACGGCTCTGAGGAAAAAAGCTGTTCCGCAGGCACAGAGTGCAGTTGCGGGGATCATCAGTTCTTCAGGAATGGTTATGCAGAGGCCTACTGAACTGAATATCTTTTCTGCTATCTTAAGCCCATCGCCGGAATCGGAGGAAAGGCATGTCATAGATTCTCTGATGGCAATAGCCGTATTAGGCATAGCCCTTACGATACTGCCTTTATTGCCGGTCCGTTTTTTCAGGTCATTAATCCAGGCTCCTGAGACAACCGAAATGATAATATGGTCATCCTGCAGACCCGGGGCAATTTCTTCCAGCAGATTGTTCAGCTGGCCGGGCTGGACACAGAGCAGGATAATTTTGGAGGAGGAAACGGCTTCCAGATTGGACTTATTTGTCTCAAACCCTTTTTCATTGAGCTGTAAAAGTGCTTCCCGGTTCTTTCTGGTTATAATTATGGATTGAGCAGGAAATAAACCGGATTCAGCCAGCCCCAGGGCAATAGCAGTTCCGATATTTCCGCCCCCCAGTATGGAGATAGTTTGATTTGACAAATTCATATTCCGCAATTTTTTTGAAGCAATTTTGCAATATAAAGGATTTTGACGGAGGAACATGGAGAAATCGGGAAGTATGACTTCATTCAGCGCAAAGTATAATCCATTAAAATTAGTCAAAATCAGCATAATCTGCTCACCAGGGTGAGAAAAACAGACGCTGAAATTCAGTATCTTTAAAATTCTAATCTCAAAGAATCAGGACACATGAAAGAACCGGTAGTAACAGCTGAACTTGCTGCACAACATGGATTGAATGAAGATGAGTATCAGAAAATTTTACATATACTAGGCCGGGTGCCAACCTTTACAGAGCTTGGCATCTTTAGCGTAATGTGGTCTGAGCACTGCAGTTATAAAAATTCTATTGTACAGCTTAAAACTCTGCCCCGCTCAGGAGGAAGACTTCTTGTAGGGGCGGGTGATGAAAATGCAGGCCTTGTGGATATAGGAGACGGGCTTGCTGTAGCGTTTAAAATTGAAAGCCATAACCATCCTTCGGCTGTTGAACCATATCAGGGGGCGGCAACAGGAGTTGGCGGAATTCTGCGTGATATTTTTACCATGGGTGCCCGCCCAATTGCCTGCCTTAACTCACTCCGGTTTGGTGAACTTGATGATGCGAGGACCAGATACTTATTTGAAGGAGTTGTTAAAGGTATCGGGGATTATGGGAACAGTTTTGGAGTTCCCACGGTAGGCGGTGAAATTTATTTTGAAAATGCTTATAAAGGCAATCCTCTTGTGAATGCCATGGCTGTCGGACTGGTTAAAGTTGGGGAAACTGCATCCGCAACAGCGGAAGGTGAGGGAAATCCGGTATTTATTGTCGGGTCTTCAACAGGAAGAGACGGCATTCACGGAGCTACATTTGCATCGGAAGAAATTTCCGAAGAGTCTGAAGCGAAAAGACCTTCAGTGCAGGTGGGGGATCCGTTCACCGAGAAATTATTGCTTGAAGCCACTCTTGAAGTAATACAGAAAAAACTTATTGCGGGAATACAGGATATGGGTGCAGCCGGAATAAGCTGTTCAACTACGGAAATGAGTGCAAAAGGCAAATCAGGGATGGATATTGACCTTAACAAAGTTCCGCTCAGAGAAAAACAGATGACAGCTTATGAGATTATGCTTTCCGAGAGCCAGGAGAGGATGCTGGTAGTCGGCAAGACAGGGAGAGAGGCAGAGATTAAAGCAGTATTTGACAAGTGGGATCTGAATTGTTCTCAGATAGGCACAGTTAACGGAACCGGTATCCTTAATATCCGTTATGAGGGGGAAGTAAAAGCATCTGTGCCGCCGCATGACCTGGTGCTTGGCGGAGGCGCACCGGTATATATCCGTGAGACAAAGCGCCCTGCTTACCTTGACGAAGTACACGCGTTCCGTATGGAAGGGCTGCCGGTGACGGATTGCAAAGAAACTCTCCTGACACTGCTGGCTTCTCCTAATATTGCATCAAAACAGTGGGCATACCGCCAGTATGATTCAATGGTACAGACGGCAACCGTGATCGGTTCCGGAGGAGACGCGGCGGTAGTATATATAAAAGGAACCAGAAAGGCCCTGGCGCTTAAGACAGACTGCAACGGCAGATATGTCTATCTCAACCCCCGTGAAGGAGCGAAGATTGCGGTGGCAGAGTCCGCGCGTAATGTGGTCTGTACCGGAGCAGTTCCGCTCGCTATTACCAACTGCCTTAATTTCGGCAATCCCTATAAACCGGAGATGTACTGGCAGTTTACGGAAGCAATTGCCGGTATGGGAGAAGCATGCAGATATCTTGATACACCGGTTACCGGAGGGAATGTCAGTTTTTATAATGAATCACCGGAAAGTGCCGTCTATCCCACACCTACGATCGGCATGCTTGGCCTGATAGAAGATCTTGATCATATAACCCGCAGTCATTTCAGCCATGAGGGAAGCATCGTATATATACTCGGAAAAGATCAGGAGGAAATCGGCGGATCAGAATACCTGAAAACCATGCACGGACAGGTAACAGGAGACTGCCCGCGGATGGATCTTGCAAAAGAAAAGAAACTGCATGACTCACTGCTTCATCTGATACGTTCCGGACAGGTGCTCTCGGCTCATGATATAGCTGACGGAGGCGCGGCTGTTGCACTTGCTGAATGCTGCATTATGAACAAAGAGCAGCAGATAGGGGCTGAAGTTACCCTGCCGGCAGGATTGAGAGAGGATTTCGCTTTTTTCTCAGAAACGCAGTCACGGGTGATTATTTCCGTTCTTCCGGAGCATGCTTCTGCTGTTGAGGAATACCTGAATTCTCAGAACCAGGAGTTTGTGAAGGCAGGTGTAACCGGCGGAAAAACCTTAAAAATCAATTCACATGAATTTGACATTGAGACTCTCTCAGGATTGTATTACAATGCCATTTCACGTATAATGGAGCATATATCATAATTCGCGGTCTTTTACGGTGAAGAGAACCGGAGATGACATAACAAACCCTGAAAACGCTGATGAAAGATAAACTGTTTGAGTGGATTGAGGGACTTAAAAGGAAACTGAAACTCCTTTCAAGACTCTCACCAAAAATAGGTTATATCGTCGGATTTTTCAGGCATTATATCATCGGGTTAATTGACCGGATGGATGAAAATCATCTCTTCCTCTACTCAGGAAGTCTGGCATTTTCTTTGTTTATCTGCATCATACCGCTTGTACTCATTCTCTTCTGGATCCTGGGTATATTTCTTGATTCCGCTGAAGTGGAAGTCCAGATTAATACGTTTATTGATACTATCATTCCATACGAAGCATATTCACAATTCGTAAAACAAATACTTTTCAACCGGATAACGGAAGTAATTCAGTACCGTAATGTTGCCGGAATAGTCGGCGGTCTCGGTCTTTTATTTGCGGCTTCCAGTTTATTCAGCAGCATACGGACCATCCTAAACAGGATATTCAAAGCAGGGTCTGACGTGAACTTTTTTGTAGGGAAACTGAGGGATATAGGACTGATTTTTCTGATGATGTTTTTGTTTCTCGCCGCCACATTGCTCCTGCCGGTGCTTGAGGTCCTCAATAATATTTCATTTACCGCCGGAACTATTGACTTTATAGGGTTTGAATATATACCAAAACTTTACTCAACCATTTTTTCGTTAGGTATCGTATTCGGGATGTTTCTGTTTCTCTACAGAGTGGTGCCGGTGGTTAAACTGAGGCGCCGGGCCGTATTTGCCGGGGCACTAACCGCAGCCATTGCATGGGAGATCGCCAAGCAGATTTTTGGTTATTATGTGTATAATTTTGCCAGTTACGGAAAGATTTACGGAGCTTATGCACTTGTTGTGGTTATTGCCTTCTGGATCTATTATTCCGCCTATGTCTTTCTGATCGGCGCTGAGATTTCAAAACTATATTCTGAACGGCTGCCGCCGAAATAATTCTGCACAAATCTGCCGGGAAAAAGCGTTTTCGCTCCATTCTTTCAAAAGGAGTCCGATTTTTATTGACTGAGAATCAGTAATTCCGTATTTTAATCAGAGTTAAAAGTCTGATTTATTTATGTCATTACTACTGTCAAAAAAGAGCGAATACGCCATACAGTCCCTGCTTTATCTGACCCTTACCGAGGAGGGTGCGGCAGTTACTTCGGGCGAAATTGCCGATCATCTTAAAATACCAAAAGAATTTGTATCAAAAATCCTTCAGGAACTTACCAACAGCGGATTTATTGAGTCCCGCAAAGGGAAAGGAGGAGGATTTCTCCTCGGAAAGAATCCTAAAGAGATTTATCTGATAGAAGTTGTTAAGGCAATTGAGGGGAAAAACGTTTTTGACGGTTGTGTGCTGGGGTTTCCCGGCTGTTCTGATCAGTATCCCTGTGCTGTTCACACAGACTGGATAAAGCTGGTTGAGGAGACCAGGGTAATGCTTGGCAGCCGGAATCTGCATCAGCTGGCACAAAAAACCGTGGTTAAACTTGATGCTATCAGGAACAAACTGATCTGACCATGAGACGCCCGCTTATTACCAATGAACATGGCGCCTGGGTTATCCTTGCCGTGCCGGTTCTTTCGGTGATTTTTGTCAGCGGGGAATACAGCCTGAAGGCAGTGCTTCTGATGCTCTCGGCACTTAGCTGGTTTATGGTATATAAACCTGCTGAACTGCTGATCAATGCGTATCACCGGTTTGGAAAACCCGGAATAAGGAAGCAGACGGAAGCGCTTTACTGGCTTCCCAAATATGCTGCAATCGCGTTTATTCTGAGTACCATGCTTCTGCTTCATTCTGAAGCATGGATGCTGATTCCAGCAGGAGGTATCATTGCTGTACTTTTTGTGCTCATGAAATTATTTATGACCACGGCCGGCTATTCTCCCCTCAGAAATTTCACCGGAACTCTGTTGCTTACCTCGGGCGGATTCCTGGCTGATATCACATTCAACGGTACTTTCACGCAGAGTGGGATATCCGCATCAGTGATCAATCTCCTCTTTTTCACCATATCATCTTCATTTGCAGACCTTAAGATGAGAGAACTGAGAGAAGATGCCGGAAAGGTGATTCATGCCCGCCTGATCATTCCTGCGTTTTTTATCATTACCGCCGCGGTTTTATCGGGCCTTTACCTTGCCGGATATATACGACCTCTCTGGCTGCTTCCCGGATTTCTTCCTCTGCTGGTTCATTTTGCTGCGGACCGGTTCCGCATGACTCCATCGAGGAATTTCAAACAGCTGGGTCTGATTCTGATGACCTATTCAATTCTCTTATTACTGACTCTTCCTTATGCTGTACAATAGCCTGAACAAGAAAAAAATAGTAAAAAATGACGAAAAGAAAATTCAACATATACGATTTGCCGTTCAGACAGTTTTTTTGCTGCTCGTAATCTGGATTGGTGCTGAATTCTGGTTTTTTGTCAACTCATTATCTCCCGATTCCGCAGCAGCTGTTAACCGTCCTGCCGGAGTAGACGGTTTCCTTCCGATAAGCGCTCTTATGAGTCTCTGGTACTGGATTCAGAGCGGAATGATTAATATGGTTCATCCCTCCGGGCTTTTCATCTTTATTTCGATTGTCGCGGTATCTGTTTATGCGGGTAAATCTTTCTGCAGCTGGCTTTGCCCGATCGGAACTATCTCTGAAATGATTGCTGAATTTGGGGAAAAAATAACCGGAAAAAGAATTACCGTTCCCCGCTGGCTTGACTGGCCGCTTCGCTCACTGAAATATCTTCTTCTTGCTTTTTTCCTCTGGGCGATATTGCCCATGTCGGCAATGCAGCTTCAGATTTTTCTGAACAGCCCGTATAATAAGGTTGCAGATATTAAAATGTATAACTTTTTCGTGCAAATCAGCACGACAGGGTTTGTTATTATCCTCCTATTGTTTATTTTTTCAACATTCATCAGAGGATTCTGGTGCCGTTACCTTTGTCCTTATGGCGCTTTGCTTGGTTTCATCGGACTTTTCAGTCCGGTTAAAATAACAAGAAATCCCATAAGCTGTATTGACTGCGGACTTTGCGCGAAGGCATGTCCATCATCCATAAAGGTTGACAAAGTTAAACGGGTCATTTCTGATGAGTGTTCTCTGTGTCTGAGTTGTGTTGATGCTTGCCCGGTTAAGGACACATTGTTTCAGCAGAATATCATAACAAAGCGTAAGCGGACCGGATTGGTAACTGCTGCAGGAATAGTCATTATATATACCGGAATAACCGGACTGGCTATCCTGACCGGATTCTGGCAGAACAATGTTACTGCCGAAGAATACCGGGAATTATATCAGATTATAGACTTAATAGGACATTAATAACCATGAAAAGAGACCCGGCGCTCGCACCTCTTTCCCGTGAACACCACACGGGGCTCATTCTCGCCCAGCTTCTTAAGAAGAATGCCCCTGAATATAAAGGGCTTCCCGTTACCACCGAAGATAAACTCGCCTATCTGTTTCAGATGATGGAAAACCATCTTGAGCCCCATTTCAGGGCTGAAGAGCGTATTATGGCATATCTGGACAGCCGGTCAGAAATATTTGCATCCATGCACCGCAATATATATAGTGAGCATGCCGCGATAAGGGAATCCGTTGCCGCTCTTAAAAAGGGGAGCGATGAAATAACGAATGAAATGGATGATTTTGCCCGGCTTCTTGAAGGTCATATCCGTTATGAGGAACGGGAATACTTTCCGTACCTTCAGGATCATCTTACTTCTGAAGAACTGGTAAAAGTTGCGGAACTGGAAGCAGACAGACACTGAAATTACTCTCTAACAAATCTTAAGCGAACACAGAAGATCATCAAGGAAATCATATGATAAAAAAAATCCTATCAGCCATCTCACCCCCTTCCGGCTGGAAAGTGCCGGTCATTTTTATGCTGGCGGTTCTCACGGGAGTTGGTCTGGTCATTTTCCGTATATCAAATGCTGTTTCATATCTCTCAGACAGTCCTGAAGCCTGCATGAACTGCCACGTGATGACACCTCAATTTGCCTCATGGCAGAAGAGCAGTCATGCACGGGTAGCGACCTGCAATGATTGCCATGTGCCGCAGGACAATTTTTTCAGGACGTACCTCTTCAAGGCAATGGACGGAACACGTCACGCAACGATGTTTACTCTGCGTCTTGAGCCGGAGGTTATCCGTATAAAGGATATGGGAGCAGCGGTGGTAATGGAGAACTGCATCAGATGCCACGGTTCATACCTGCACGATACCAAGCTGAAAACAGGAACCTTCTCTGAAGCAAAGGAGGGGGAAGCTCAGCTTTGCTGGTCATGCCACCGCGAAACGCCGCATGGAAGGGTAAGCAGTCTCTCTTCATACCCGATGGCAAGAGTTCCTGAACTGACGCCGGTTATGCCTGAGTGGATGAAAAAATATCTTTCGGGCACAAAACAATAATTTTTATATATACATCATCAGAGGATAAAACATGAAAAAAATTAAAGACATTATAAGTGAAAAGCCCTATATGGCATGGGTTCTTTTTGGTGTGACGGTTGTTGTCGTTTTTCTTGCCGGACTTTTCGGCGCGTCAATAATAGAACGCAGAAGTGAATCACAGAATCTTCTGCTTGCCGCCAAACCCATAAAAGAATGGGAACCCCGCAATGAAGTCTGGGGTGAAGCTTTTCCTCGTCAGTATGAAAGCTATATTGAAACCCTTGATACATCCTTTGCAAGCAAATACGGCGGATCAGCAATGGTTGATATGCTTAAAAGAGAGCCCAACCTGGTGGTACTCTGGGCCGGATATGCCTTCTCCCGTGATTATAATCAGGGGCGCGGACATTATTACGCAATCAAAGATATACGCAATACCCTGAGAACCGATGTACCTCAGCCTGCTACCTGCTGGAGCTGTAAAAGCACCGATGTTCCGCGGCTGATGAATCAGATGGGGGTTGCAAATTTCTATAAACAAAAGTGGAGTGACCTTGGCTCCGAGGTGGTAAATGCAATCGGATGTCAGGATTGCCACGATCCTAAATCAATGAATCTGCGTATTACCAGACCTGCTCTTGCTGAAGCGTTTACCAGAATGGGAAAAGATATATCAAAAGCTACCCATCAGGAGATGAGGTCGCTGGTCTGCGCGCAGTGTCATGTTGAGTACTATTTTAAAGGCAAGGAAGAAAAATATCTTACATTCCCCTGGGATGACGGTATGACTGTGGAGGATATGGAAAAATATTACGATGAAGTTGAACATGTGGATTTTGTGCACACACTGAGTAAAACCCCGATTCTTAAGGCACAGCATCCTGATTATGAAGTTTTCAAGATGGGTATTCATGCACAGCGCGGAGTTTCATGCGCTGACTGTCATATGCCTTACAAAAGTGAAGGAGGAGTAAAATTCACTGACCATCATATACAGAGCCCGCTGAATAATATCTCCGGTTCCTGCCAGGTCTGCCACCGCGAAAGTGAAGAGACACTCCGAAACAACGTCTATGAAAGACAGGATAAGATTACGGAGCTTCTTGCTGCTGCCGAACACGCAATTGTTAAGGCACATATTGAAGCAAAAACTGCCCTTGATGCCGGTGCTAAAACAGAAGATATGAAAGAAATCCACACCCTCATCAGACACGCACAGTGGAGATGGGACTATGTGGCCGCTTCTCATGGAGCAGCTTTCCATGCACCGCTGGAGTCTGCCAGGGTGCTTTCCTCATCTATTCAAAAAGCTCATGAAGCGCAGATAAAACTTGCGCTCCTTTTATCGAAACTTGGCATCAAATACCCAATAACTTTGCCGGATCTTACAACGAAGGAGAAAGCCCAGGCATACATCGGTCTTGATATGAAAAAACTGAATGAAGCTAAAGCTGAATTCCTGAAGACCGTTCCCCAGGAATGGGATAAAAAAGCCGAAGCCCGGCAGGCATCTTATTAACAAATTTTTTTGAAGGAGTTATGAAAACTTTACTTATCGTTTTTCTTTTAGCGGCTGCAATGCTGCACGCACAGGAATCCCCAAAAACCTGGGAGTTCAACGGAGACGTTCAACTGAGAGGAGAACTTGACGGCCGTGATTTCTATAATACAACCTACCCCTCATACGTTACAACCATGCGTACCCGCATTGGTGTAACAAGAACATTTGGCGAAAAAGTAACCTTCTTCGCACAGTTTCAGGATTCACGCACGTTCGGACAGGGAATAACAACGTCAGCCTATCTGGCAAATGTGGATATGCATCAGGTGTATCTCAGATTTAATGATGTGTTTGCGCTTCCGCTTGACATTCAGGCAGGAAGATTCAAGTATTCATTCGGCAACGAAAGACTGTTTGGCAACAGTGACTGGGGTCCGATCGGGCGCTCCTATGACGGGCTGCTGCTCAGTCTTGATATGCCATGGAAAACGGACTTCATCATTGCTAATATTCATGAAGTTGAGAAATATGTTTCCAACGCGACTCCCGGTTCGTATGTATATCCTGCACTGAGAGATTCCTCAGTAAACATGATTGCCGTAACGGTTAAAGGAAAACTGAATGAAAGCAATACTCTGAGTCTGGAAGGATATTATGAATCCGACAGGAAAGTACCTAACGGTATTGATCAGCAGTTAGCCAGATATACACTCGGAGCCGAGCATAATTATATGATGAAACCATTCAGCACGGTTGTCGAATTCATCTATCAGGGCGGTACCATCGGCGCTAAAGATGTATCTGCATATCTGGTATCGGTCTCCGCTGCGTATTCCATGGGTACTTCAAAGTTCACACCAGGTATTGATCTTCTTTCGGGGACAAATCCGACTGAACTTACCAAGTATAATTCTTTTGACGCGGCGTTCGGGACCGGACATAAATTTTACGGCTTTATGGATTATTTTACTTCAATTCCCGCAAATACCGGAAATCTCGGACTCCAGGATATTTTTCTGAACTACGATTATGCTCCTGAAAATTCTCCTTTTCTGTACAGCGCGGCGTTTCATCATCTTGCATCCGCTGAAGAAAGTGCAGCAGGAGAATCAGTATTCGGACAGGAACTTGATCTGACAATCAGGTACACAGTCACTAAGGGAGTAAATCTCTTTTGGGGCGGCTCAGTATTCCTGCCCGGTGAACTGATGAAAACCAGATTTGCCAAAGGGGGGAGTACGGAACTGGATCCCTCATTTTGGAGCTATTTGATGATAAAAGCAGCGCTTTAACCCGCGCGAGAAGCATTTCCGTCTTTCTAAATGCCTGGAAGGCCTTAAAACCTTTTCAGGCATTTTTTATTTTTCACATTGACATTGAAGAATAAATTGTTAATTTTGAGTAAGGTTTTGTGTTCATGGGTAAGAGTTCGCAGAAAATTGAACTTTAACAACTAATATCAGGAGGTTCTTGTGAAGAACTTGTTTCTTTTTCTTTTCTTACTTTCATTCAGCCTTCAGGCACAGTGGATTGCAGTGACCAGCGGTCTCACCGGAGACATCTGGGGAGTGGACTGGGTTGACGAAAACACTGCATGGATCGTGGATGCAAACGGTGCAGTTGCCCGCTCCACGGACGGCGGTATGACATTCACTGCCGCGGGATCTGTCGGCGCTGCAGCATATTCCATTGCCGGTCTTAGCGCTACAACTGCTGTTGTGGTTACCGGCCCTGCCTCAGGAAATGGTGCAATTTTCAGAACAACAAACGGCGGTACCAACTGGACACAGGTTTATACTGCAACCGGTGCCTGGTTTAACTCTGTTGATAATTTGAGCTCAACTCTTCTCTGGGCACAATCCGATCCTACCGATGGCAGTTTTCACATTGTTAAATCAACAGATGCAGGCGCAACATGGGCATTAGCATCAAACAGGCCCGCAGCTCCTGCAACCAATGTGTTTGGCGCTAATTCCAGCTATTACAGCATTGGCAACACCTTATGGTTTGGTACAGGCGGCGCATCTGGCGCTACGCTTGCAAACCGTGTTTACCGTTCAGCAAATGGTGTTGATGGTCCATGGACCTTTGCTACAGCCAACAATCAATTCACCGGTTCGCTGGCTTTTAACAGTGCTACCGGAATTGGTCTGGTCGGTTACTGGCAGGCAACCAATTCACTTGGCAGAAGCACTGATGGCGGTATCTCTTTTGGTGCTACCACCCCTTCAATTGGTCTTACGAGAGGACTTGAATTCCTCCCCGGCACAAACATCGGCTGGGCTGCTACTTCAACCGGTCTCTGGAGAACTCAGGACGGCGGAGTTACCTGGGCTGCAGAAACACTTCCTTTAGGATTCTCATCCTCAGTTATGCCAAAAGTTTTCGTTGTTAATGCCAATAGCTATAAAGTTCTGGTTGGCGGTAATGGCGGACAGCTTTTACGTTATTTCATGGTTGTGCCGGTTGAACTCACTTCATTTACTGCTGCTGTTTCAGGCAAAACGGTTAATCTTAACTGGGTTACCGCATCAGAAACCAACAATCAGGGATTTGAAGTTCAGCGTAAAGTTGGTGAAGAAGGTGAATTTGCCGTTGTTGGATTCAAATCAGGAATGGGAACCACAACCGAACGCGCTGAATACGTTTTTGCTGACGATATCAGCGGCCTTAACGCTGAAAAAATTTACTACCGTCTGAAACAGATTGACTTCGGCGGACAGTATGAATACAGCGATGAAATTGAAGTAAGCACAGTGTTTGCTGCTGATGCCTATGCAATTCATCAAAACTATCCCAATCCGTTCAACCCTTCAACCGCGATCACCTTTGATCTGCCGGCTGATAATGTTGTAACAATCGCAGTATATAATGCACTCGGACAGCAGGTTACTGAACTTTACAACGGATTCACTGCCGCAGGCAGACATACCGTTAATTTTGATGCAACCGGTCTTACCAGCGGTATCTATTATGCTGTCATGAAAACAGCTGATAATGCATTCCGCCAGAGCATTAAAATGTCACTCATGAAATAAGAATTATGAATTATGAAGTATGAATTGCTTCAGTCATAGTTTAAGATTCTAAAAGAATTCACAGAACCCCGGTAAATCCGGGGTTTTGTGTTTTAAAGGGTGTTGGGGTATCGGCAGTGGTCTTATTTTTTTTTATATATTAATTGGTGAAGGTTGAATATAGGTTACTCCAGAGGTCACCCGCGATGCGGATTGCATTGGCGGTTATGTGGTGTTGTATGCTATTAATGGGTCACCCGCTACGCGGGTTGAATGGAATGCGCGTAGCGTATGACCGATTAATAGAAAATGGTACAGCCCCAATTCTCCTTTGAATGCGCGTAGCGTATGACCCCGCGAATAATGTCGAATAAATAATGGGTCACCCGCTACGCGGGTTGCATTGGTGTTTTTGTTATGTTGTGTGCTATTAATGGGTCACCCGCTCTGCGGGTTGAATGAAATGCGCGTAGCGTATGACCGATTAGCAGCTTGAATCTACAAACCGCCAAAATGAACTCTGCTTAATCTGTCTGAAGCATAAAAAATTGGAGAATGGAAAATTTTCATTTTCCATTCTCCGCTATCCATTATCAATTATTTTAGCAGGGTAATTTTAATGGTTTTAGAAAAACTGCCCGAAATCATCCTGACAAAATATATACCGCTGGCAAGATTATATTTGCCGGCATTCAGTTCCATGCTTCCTGCCCCGGCCTGTATTTCACCATTAAAGAGTTCGGCAATCTGCTCGCCGTTTGCATTATAAAGCAGAAATGATGCTTTCACTGCATCAGGGACAGTATATCTTATCGTTGTTGAAGGATTAAAGGGATTCGGATAATTTTGTGATAACTCATAATCAGCAATGAGTGATGATGCCAGATCCTGCTCTATTGAAGTCGGAACATCCAGCCAGGTGAGCAGGGTGCGCATAATCTGATTCCTTGTCATGGAAGATTCGTAATTATGAATGCTTTCGAAACCGAAGCCCAGCAGAATGATTTTTGATCCGGTATCAGGGTTTCGCTTCCATCCGCCGGCTCCTTCAACACTGGTGTTTTTGTATGAGAAAGCAATGTTGAAACCATTGGTGTCGGCCAGGACGTCAGTTGACCGCTCATTACCTGCGCCGTCGGTGCCATTGAAGCGTATATACGAAATATTGGCTCCGAGCAGGTCAGAGGATATTCCGTAGACATTTTTTGCGAGCTGGTTATTATTTTTTACCCAGCGTGCGCCGATTACATCATGGAGGAATCCGGGAAAAGCTGATTTAAGGTATTCAGCAATATTCTGCCCGGTGAGCAGCAGCCGGCCTCCGTTGTTTAGGAAAGCGGAAAGTGAATCTATTTCTTCCGCTGTAAATAATGAGTCCTTCTTGTTGCCGGTCGAATAGATAATAATATTTCTTTCAGAATAAAACTTTGGCGATGCTGTAAAATCCAATTCTGCATTCACCGCAGAGTATGCAAACGCTGTATCATAATACGCTGAATGGGCAGGGGACTCAGAACGTGAAACAAACAGCACAGACGGTTTGCCCGCGGGAACTCGTATGCTGTCCTTAATTATATTGCCGGATGAAGTAATGGTATATTTAACCGTGATCATCTTGCTTTCAAATTCCGGTTTTACTCTGATTGCGGAAGGAATGGTAATTGTCTGACCGGAAAGTGCATTCACCGTGCCGGTTTCTGATGCATTCAGCACCTCAATACCGGGGTCATCAACTGAAATCTGCACCTGAATATTTTGTCCTGCTACCGGTTCAATATTTGAAATTGATACGGAGATATTTCCTGTTTCACCCTGTGAGACTCTGCCGTCTTCCGGCGTAACTTCTGAAAGCGAAAGGCCTGTGAAGTTTAAATAGGGAACAGTTCCTACATCATAATCGGCAATCATTTTGCTGCCTGATTGCCTGATATTTCTCACCGATACATGGGTGGCACCCGATGTATAAGCATTGGAGTTTGGATTTGAGAGGCGGTCAAATCTTGTGTTGTTCGTTGAGCCGGGAAACGGATCTCCGCCGTCGCCACGTGCGCTCGAAGTATTAAGGCCGCGCAGTCCGTCCGCCTGCTCAAGGTCAACCAGACGGCGGTTTTCATTTGAATTACCCCCCTGGGTTTCATCTATATGATATATAAGCAATCCGGGATTATACAGGCGGCTGTCAAATCCGGTTTTCTGCCGGTTTTCAACAAGAAAATATTCAGCACCGGTTGCCTGACCAGAGCGCCACATCCTGAGCACTACAGGATTCTCTGTAGTACTTGCCATTTCGAAGTCAGTCAGTTTACCAGTCACGTTTTGAATATTGACCCATCCCATCTCTTTTTTACACCAAGCACTCATGTGCACCGGAAGATGAGCTGATGAACCGTCTCCGCCGTATGAGCCTCCTGCCATGAGGCACCAGTTGCCAAGTCCGGCAGAGGAGTTGTCGGTATCATACAAATCAGGCAGTCCGAAAATATGTCCGAACTCATGAGCAAAAACGCCGATATCTATGATGGCTCCGTTTGAATTATTATTTCCTTTTAACTCCGGTTGAATGGCATAGTCACCATCAATGATAACCGCACGGCCTGAAACGGGATCAATATCATTGGTTGTATACGGCTGACCGTTATTTGCAACGGTGAAGGTCCAGCGGTGTGACCAGATGTTATTTGCCCCTGCAGCAGCATCAGCCCCTGTATGCACAACAGCAATGAATCCGATTCTTGGATTTCCCTGTGTGTCATAATATTGTATATAGTCTGCGTAATTAATATCGCCATCTGATGCCTGAATAAGTTCCTTCACAAACCGGGGGCCGCCCTGAACACCGAGTCCGGAATTATTTCCTACATAAGAAGCCATGGTTCCCGGAACGCTGTACCACCCTTTGCATGAGCCGGTGAAATGCATCTGGTTATAAGAAACTTCACGATAATAATCGGTAACAGTGCCGCTGCCGGTTGCGGTTGGTCCGTCAAAAATCTGATTCTGCATTGACTGAGCAGAGTAGATCGGGTTATAATCAGAATATTTGCCGAGCAATGTGAGGGCGAATACGGTATCAATGGTAAGAGCAGAGGCGGGAAGAATTCCCCGCGAGACTTTCTCCCTTATTTCAGCTTTTTTCTGAAAGTAGGAAGCAAAGTAACCTCCTTTATAGGATTTTTCAATTTCCAGTTTTGCTTTACGGAAATTCTCATCCGTTTTAACTCCCGGTGCCGGAGGAATGATAGCGGAAACGCTGATACTCAGACAAATAAAAAACAAAAGAATACCTGATCTTGGGCTCAAGTGGCAGATCCTTAATGATGTATGAATAGAAATTTTTACGAAAGAAAGCGGAAATTAGAGAAAAATTACGGAATAACAGAGGGGGGAGAGAATGACCTGGCTTTTTATTTAATGAGACTTCGCAAGACGCTCAGATTTTCCAGATCCTCAAGCTGCTTTTTGCCCTTTGGGGTTTCAAGGATTTTAGGGACATGGAGAAACTGCTCGTCATTCATGATATTTCTGAAACCCTCAAGCCCGATATGACCTTTACCAATATGCTCGTGACGGTCAACCCGTGAGCCGAGTTCTTTTTTGGAATCGTTCAGATGATAGCATTGTAAAAGCTCAGCCCCGATGATTTCATTAAAATGCTTCATCACGCTGCGATAATTCTTTTTATCTCTGATGTCATATCCCGCAGCGAAGATATGTGCGGTATCAATGCAGACGCACATTCGTTTTTTTGCTTTAACCAGTGAGATGATCTCTGCTATCTGCTCAAACGTTGAGCCGAGTGCGGTGCCCTGACCGGCAGTAAGTTCAAGCATACTTTTTACCTCAAAGCGGGGTGTTTGAGAATGGCAGTAATTGAGTGAGTCAGCAATCAGTCTGATTCCTTCCTTTTCTCCCATGCCGCCATGTGCTCCCGGATGAAAATTCAGATGGGTAATGCCAAGCTGTTCGCAGCGTTGGAGCTCGTCGATAAATGCAGTACGTGATTTCTCCAGAAGCGTTTCATCCTTAGCACAAAGGTTAATCAGGTAAGAGTCATGGGAGACAACATACTTGATTTCTGATTCTTTCATCAGCGATTTATATTTTGTAATCTCTTCTTCTGCCAGAGGTTTGGCTTCCCACCGGTTATTATTCTTGGTGAAGATTTGCATTCCGGTGAAACCAAGTTTCTTGGCGAGTGTTACTGCCGCACTCACACCCCCCTGTGTGGATGTGTGCGCTCCGAGAATCTGATTTTGCTTTTTGGCTTTACTCATGAGTTAATAAGAGAGTCTGCTCAGCAAAGTTTTTATCTGATGTTCGTAGCTGTTCGCGTTAATGCCGTGTGCTCCAAGTTTTTCAGTATTTAGTGAAACATCTTCAACAGCCGGATAGTTTGGTATATCCCGGCAGGAGGAGGGGATGAGGAGAGAGGTATCAAATCCACCGAGCTTACAGAGGATTTCTCCCATCTCAAAACGGTTGAGCCGGTCTTTTCCGCCGAAGTTATATATACCTTTTATTTCAAGTTGAGAAATTACTTCGCCAATCATCCTCGCTGCATCTGCATACGAAAGAGGGGTGCGTATCTGGTCGGTAAACAGTTTTACCGGTTTTCCTTCTTTCAGTGACTTCACCATTCCGGTGAAGTGCGAGACAGCATGATTAAGCCCGATGCCATACATGAGAGATGTGCGGAGTATAACATGATTTTCGCACTCGCGGGCCACTTTACCCTCGCCGATTAACTTTGTCTCAGCATAGAGTGAAAGGGGAACCAGTTTTGCGGATTCAGTAAGCATGGAGCCGCGGTACCCGGCATAGACCAGGTCGGTTGAGGTATATATCATTCTTGCGCTGACCTGCTGTGCCAATCGGGCGAGCAGCGCAGTGGCTGTTACATTCACCTGATTAACATAGGCCCTGCTTATCTCCGGCGGGAGGATGGGAGAGGCAAAAGCAGCAGCGTGGACAATAACATCCGGCTGGAATTCTTTAACCGTTCCGGTTATCTGATCATTGTTTGTAAGATCAAGACGGAGGTTCGGATAATTAGTGCAATTTCCCTGATGTTTGTTCCAACAGGTGAGTATCTCAAACTTTTGGCTGAGTGTTTTATTCAGATATTGCCCGAGAAGCCCGCTGCCTCCTGTAATTAATACTTTTATGGCAGGCATATTTTTCCGGCAAGGGTTGCCTCTTTAGCTCCCGTAACCTGAGGAAGCGTTATCGGATTTCCTGCAATCAGTTCGTTTGCATAGATGCCAAAGCAAAGTGCTTCTTTGAAGTCAGGATTCAACCCGATTGCCCTTGAGGTGGTTACAAGAACAGTATCACCAAAAAGCTCCTGAAGCATTGCAAGGATAAAGAGATTCCTGCTGCCACCGCCGCTGACAATGATTTCCTGAACTGCGGTTTTCTTCTCTATATACCGCTTGTAATTAAGATATACCGAGCAGGCAGTATAAAACGATACAGAGGAGATAAGATCTTCAGGATTTGCTTTTTTGAATTTTTTTACAATTTCATTTAGCAGAGTTTTTCCGTAGAACTCCCGTCCCGAAGACTTTGGCGGCTTCATGGCAAGGTTACTGTCTTTTTCAAGAATGAAATCAACAATCTGCCTCTGAACGGTGCCGGAAAAACCTATCTTGCCATTTTTGTCATACGGCTGGTTGAAAAATTTTTTTGTCAGGTAATCAATAAGCATATTGCCCGGACCGGTATCAAATGCTATTGCATCACTGCTCTTCCCATTTGCAGGAAGTACGGTCATATTTGAGATACCGCCGATATTTAGCAGAGCACGGTTCTTCTTTTTTGATGAGTAGAGTATATAATCAAAATAAGGGATGAGCGGGGCACCCTGACCGCCGAGGGCAATATCACCGGTTCTGAAATCGCCGACGGTAATGATACCGGTTTTCTTGGCTATAACAGCAGGGTCACCAATCTGCAGAGTTGAAGCAGCAGACACTCCGAACATTTTCCCCTCAATCGGCATATGATGGATGGTCTGCCCATGTGAGCCGATGAGGTCAACATCTTTCGTGGTCAGACCTGCTGAGCGGATCGTTTTAAGGATGCAGTCAGAATAGACATTAGCCACCATAAAATTAAGCCGGCAGATATCAGTAACATTTCCTCCCCCGGTTTCGGAGTTTTTCAGAACCATTTCCTGCATCCCTTTGGGGAACTGAAATGATCTGTTTTTAAGTACTGTGAGTTTTGATGAACTTCCGGTTCCCCTCACACGGAAGAGGGAGACATCAATGCCGTCAAGTGAGGTGCCTGACATCATCCCCACGATGGTGCGGGTTTTCTTTTCTGAAATGCGGTTAAGGTCTTTTATGGTTTTCATGATAATTGAAATTGTGTAAGTGCAAAGTTACAAATAAAATGAAAAGTGGGAAGGTTCGATAGTGGGTTCCCCGCGCTGGGGTTTTAGAATTTACTTTTTTTGATGGTCGCGTTATTAACCGGTCACCCGCTCTGCGGGTTCAGAAGTTTATTTTTTGGTTTTGGTGCTATTAATGGGTCACCCCGATTCTCGGGGTTCAACATTTATTTTTTGATGGTAGTGTTATTAACGGGTCACTGGTAGTGTTATTAACGGGTCACTGGTTGTGTTATTAGCGGGTCACCCGCTCCGCGGGTTCCATAGCTGTCTCTGGTTTGCTGCTCTATTAACGGGTCACCCGCGTTGCGGGTTCCTTAGCTGTCTTTGGTTTGTTGCTCTATTAGTGGGTCACCCGCGCTGTGGGTTCAAATTTTATTTTTATGGTCGTGTTATTAACGGGTCACTCGCGCTGCGGGTTCACAGAAAATCCCGAAGGGATGAAATTACTGTAGAGAAGCATCATCAGGAAATCAATAAAATCCCGAAGGGATGACATTATCCGGTGCTATCTGATCGGGAAATAATATCACCATGAATCTTCGGGGCCCTTTTAGAACTAAAACAACACTGGAATACTCACTCCTCCGTAAATATAGTTTATATTATATCCTTCAAATTGTGTAGTCTGAAATCCAGCGGTAAGTTTCAGGTTCAGCATCGGGAAATATTCTGCCTGAATAAATACCTGCGATTTTTGCGTTTTATACTGATTAAACAGGGTAAATGTATCATTATCAAAGTAATAAGCCCGCTTGCCAATAAAACCGCCCGTTCTGATTATTAATTCCGGCAGCGGAAAATAATGCAGTTTTGCTCCAAAGTAATAGAGATTCCTGTCATCGGAAAGCAGACTTGCTCCGGGGCGCAGTGAAAGATATAACTCCGGAATGATCACAAACTCATACCGTGCCTGAATCTGCTGCACGGTTAACTGTCTCAGACTGTCTGAAGTTAAAATGCCTTTATACTCGTGGTACGCGTAGTGCAGTCCGAAGTTGTCATAATTATCCCAGTAGTGAACTTCCCCTGAAAAGATATTTCCTTTGTCTTTATAGTTATAACCCTGAGCCGGTTTATAATCATATTTACCGGTGAGTGATGCATAGGCAATGCGCCCCTGCCAGGGATAGGAAAAATAGCCGGCACTCAGCGGAATGAGCGTCTGCTGATACTCCCAGTCAGTCTCCTTAAGCAGGACTGAGGAAAATCCTCCTCCAACGGTGTACTGTCCGTTGAAGGTAATGGGGAGGAAGAATTCTGTCCCCGAAGAAGTTCTGCCGGTAGAGTAATCACCAGATGAAACAAAGAGTGAAGGGGAAGTATATACAGTCTGCGCGGCACTTTCATTATGCGACAACAATAGCGCAGCAATGAAAAAGAAGAGACGGAGGGGTTTTTTATTTAACAAGATTATATCCTTCGTTTGCTGAGGCATCTTTGCTGTTCTGCATGAGCACACGGGTGAACATTTCGCGCGCGTTGTTCTTATCGCCGAGATAATACATCACCCAGCCGAAATACAGATTCAGTTCGTAATCACTCTGATAAACGTAATAAATACGTTCAAGATATTTTTTTGCACCGGTGTAGTCAGCGCGGTAGAGGTACATCTGACCAAGCCGCAGATTTGCTGTATAGTTCATACCATCAATTTTCAGGATTTTCTGATACAGGGACTCAACTTCTTTCCATTGCTCCTTAGCTGCGAGCGGATAGGTGAGCCCAATCATTGCTTCAACTGATTTGCTGTTAATCTCGGCTGCAAGACGGTAATATTTTTCTGATTTATCATAGCTCTGCAAATTGTAATAAAGCCATCCCATCCGCAGGTTAACAAAGTAATCCTTTGCGTTATCGGAATAAATCTTTTCGAGAACCGAAAGCGCCTGCTGATAGTTTTTATTCTTTTCATACTGCACAGACTCGTTGAATGCTTTAATTTTAGCTGTCTGTGATTGCAGCAGGGTGCTCCCTGCCACAACAATGCTCAGCGCGAGCAGGCCGGTGATGATATACTTTTTCATAAGGTATTCCTTTCATATTCTGTTATTTCAAGTTCAGCAACAGGAGTGCTGTCTTTGTAAATGGCTATACTGCTTATTCCCCTTGATTTTGTTACAATCAGACTGGTTTTATATCTTTTCTTTTCCTGAGTACTGAGCATGGATTTCAGGTGAATATCTGACTCGATTTTTACCATATCCGGCTGCGGCTTGTGAAGGATAAATGAACTTTCTGCTTCAATTTTATTGTAGAAGAAAACAAAAGCCTCACTCAGTATTCTCTGCAGTGAGTCAGGGTAATGGGCAGGGGAGAATTTATCTGACCAGTGAAGATGTTCCTTAGCCGTGAGCGGAACCTGCAATGAGGCGAGATAGAAGTAATAGATCAGACTGCTTTTGGAGCCCACATAATTTGAAAGATAAAATACTTTTCCGGTGTTGTAGATATAGGCAATATCTCCCGAAGTGGAAAGCAGGTAAAGCTCATTATATATGGTAACATGCACGGTCCAGGTTTCCTTTTTTTCTTTCCCCTTAACTTTTCCTTTAACCGTTATGGCATCACCCAGGGAAAAGTGGAAAGCAGAAGTCATCATACGGTCCGCTTCCAGATTACTTACTACTGCCCCTTCAGCCGGGCTGTCAAAATTCTTTAATAGCCAGCCCTTTTCAGTCTGTTCAACAAAGTGACTGAGCGGATAGTAATAGGTTTTTTCACCGATCTTCGGTGTTAGCTGAAACTGAAAATGCAGATGCGGATAGGGGGATCTGCCGCTATTGCCGCAGGAAGCAATGATGTCTCCTTTTTTTACATAGTCACCGGGAGAAACCTTGGCAGAGTTTTGCTTCAGATGGCAAAGCGCACTGTAGAGCCCTTCATAGTGATCAATAATGATTGTATTTCCCCAGTTATTCTTCAGGTTTGCCTCACCGATGATATTTTCAGGCACGGTATTAATTACCTCAACAACACGGCCATCAAGCGGTGCGGTAACGGGGGCGTCGTAGCAGTAGTAATCTTTCAGTTCATAACCGTGATTATCAAACTGCGACTGTTTTTTATCAGTAATAACAAAGTCCCATGCAAACCCCCATGCATTTTTATGTGTAATGCTGCCATTCACACCCTGCGAAACTGACCATTCACCATAAAAAGGCAGTTCGGGAAAATAGTATTTAAATTTTTCAAACCGAGATCTTCTGGTAAGATGGTAATAAAGATTTTCTTCCGGTGAGCCGGGAAGAAAGTAGAGGAGCTGCGGATGAAGTCCGTTTGTTCTGTAATAGAGTGCCGAAAGGATGATGATTGCAGCGATATTAAACGGCAATACCAGAATCGGGAGACCAATTCCGGAGAACAGATCGTACGAGAGCACGGTGATAAATGATGCAAGGATTACTCCGAAGAATCCGGTTATCAGACTGCTTCGTGAGGGAATCACCATACATCCTCCAACGGCAAATGCTGTGAGAATGGAATTGAATCCGGCAAAGATCATCACACCTTCATTGATATCAGCATGCATTATATAACCGAGCAGAAACGCCACACCATAAGCAAGCAGACTCAGCGCGAATAACACCCGGCTGTATATCAGCAGCAATGCTGCTATTGCGATTCCGGTAATCAGTTCCTTCTGAAGCAGAATAAAGCCCAGTGACTTGAAGTAGATCTCAAGAAACAGGTTCAGAGAAAAGGGATCTGCTTCATACGTCCAGTCCTGCATCTGCTGGCCTGAATACAGCAAAATTGCAAACAGCAGATAAAACGCAATCAGAAACGGAAGCGTGAAAGCGCCTGTTTTGAGGCTGTTGTAGATATAATTCTGCATGAAGGCTGATATATATACCGATGCCGCAAGCAAAACGGCAAGATAGAGATAGCCCTGCAGTGAGGGGACAAAGAAATAGCTGTAACCGGCCCCGAGGAGGAATCCGGTAAAGCCATAGAATCCTGACGCAATACGGTCTTTGTCATATCCTGCAGCCTCTGCAATCAGGTTAACCACGAGAGCGCTCAGCATGGCCGTCAGACCCGCTGCGGGATTAATGAACGTGGTTATCATCAGTCCTGCGCCGAATGCCGCATTCGAGCTGAAAAAGATCTGCGCGTAGGAGAGCAGCAGACCTTTCAGATGCCTGTTTTTATAGAGAATATTCACTTGAGCTGTTCCGGCATTACTTCGCGGTCCAGGATATAGTCAAGATTCTCTGACTTTCTTATCAGTTCTACTTTTCCGTCTTCCATGATCATCACCACATTTGGCCGCATGGCGATGAACTGCATCCACTGCGTCATATCATAAGCACCCACATATTCAATAACCAGTTTGTCTCCCTTATTCAGAGAAGGAAGAACAATCGACTCCCGTACGCAGTCTATATTCATGCAGAGCGGGCCGTAAAGCGCGGTATCTTCGGTATGGATGCCCGTTTCCTGCGCCGGCTGTATCTTGTGTTTATACCAGAAACTGGTGAAGAGAATGTTTACTCCTGCATCGATGATCACGGCTTTCTTTCCTGTTGAAAGGCGTTTGTTGGCAAGCACGCTGGTAATAAGGAATCCGGTATCATCAACCAGAGCGCGGCCGGTTTCAAGGATGAGCAGGGGGAGTTCATCATTTCTGAAATTGAATTCGAATATGCCGGCTGAGATTGCATCGGCGAACTGCTCAATGCCCGGAACCATCTGCTCTGCGGGGAGATACTGGCCAAGCAGGGTATTGTTGGAAGCAAAGCCGCCGCCGAGATCAAGATATTCAAGAAGGATGTTGAACTCGTCCCTGATGCTTTTCATAAGGCCGGCTAATTTGGTTGCAGCAATTTTATACGCATCAGCGCTCATGATATAGGTGCCGATGTGGGTATGGAGTCCGGTCAGGTTTAGATGCTTCGCCGCAATAATACGCTTTATTGCCTGCCATGCTTCGCCGTTTTCATAGTTGAAGCCGAAGCGGTCCCAGAGGGGATATATACCGGTATCCATGTTGATGCGGATAGCAACATCTGCCTGCAGGTTCTCACGCTCGGTGATTTCAATCAGCGAATAAAGCTCATCAAAATGGTCAATGTGAATCTTTGAGTGGTTCTTTACTGCTTTGAGCAGCGCTTCATCGCTTTTGTCCGGACCGTTGAAGATGATGTGGTCACCGCTTACGCCAAGCCGCAGCGCTTTGTCATATTCAAATTCTGATACTACCTCAGCCCAGGAGTTTTCTGAATGAAACACTTTGCAGACTGCATTCAGGTAATTGGTTTTATACGACCATGCAAACTGAACCTTCGGATAACGGGTCTTAAACACGCGGTAAAAGTTTCTCTGATTTTGCCGCATCTTCTTTTCTGAAAGGACAAAAAGCGGACTGCCAAACTCTTCAACTAATTTGGTGACGGGGACGCCGTCAATTTCTGTTCTCGGAGCGATCAGCGGTGCTGCCCCAATCTTATTCATCAAACCAGACTGATGTCTTGTGATAACCGGTTTTTCATATCTCTTAGCCATTGTTCGTCATCTCTCCGTTTACGGTAATATTTTCAAATTGTTTCATGTCAGTGATTAAATCCCACGAGCAGCGGACAAACATTTTGCCGATTTCAAACTCCTTGGGATAGGTGAATTTTTCCCCTTTGATCAGTTTGACCATCAGGTGAGGCAGATTAAGCCCTGCTGCTTTGGTCAGATAAACCCATGCAGGGAACCGGGGGTTAATCTCGAGCAGATAAAACTTTCCATCCTTTTTTGATTTCATGAATTCAAGCTCCATTCCGCTGCGCCATTTCATCTTCCGGATGGTTTTATAGGTCAGCGAAAGCAGTTCTTCATCACTGATGCTTACTCCTGCCCAGCCTTTGCCTTTGTCGGTTATATACAATTTTCTCATGGCCACCGCGCCGACGGTCTCTCCTTCGCCATCCCCGAGCGCGCAAACATTAAACTCGTCCCCTTTTATATATTCCTGAAGAATGATCGGGAAGCCCCATTTGTTTACTAGTTTCCTGTAGTGCCCCTCAAGTTCTTCCTCGTTATGCGATATATATGCTTCATAAAAAATGCCCTTGACCACAACCGGATAGCCGAGCTCTTTTGCTTTCTGACGAAGGTCTTTTTCATTGGTGACCACTTCATTTTTCGGAAAGGAGATGTCATTGGCTTTGCAGAAGTCAAAGAGTTTGTCCTTACCGCGCCAGTTGAGAGAGTCAATGCGGGGGAGATAGGTTTCAATGCCTGCTGCCCTCAGGCGGTCCTGCAGCTTGATAAAGCCGTAGAGTTCTGAGTCCAGCGTGGGGATGATAATATCCAGCTTCTCTTTTGAATGGATGTACATCAGCCGCTCAAAAAGATTTTCCAGCCCGTTTGACGGGTAGGGAATAAAGTAGTTAGCTGAGGCGATATCATCCATATAGATACCCGGCTCCAGGGCATCGTAGTTAAGCCCTATAAGCCGCGGGGTGAATTCATCCTGCTCCCTGAGGCAGCGGATGACGGGTACACCCGGACCCGGATTGTCTGTGGCGTTAAGGCCGGTTACTGCGATATTCATGCTACCTTTATAAGGGAATAGTTTTTAAGCTGTGAAACAAAATCATCCACATCGCGTGATACAATAGAACGGTCAACCTGATATTCAGAACAGATTTCCGCGATGATTTCTTCTTCGCTTCTTTTCTGCTGAAGCATGCGGAAGATAACCCGTCCCATTTCGTTCAGTGAAAAAGTTTCGCCGGTATTGGGGAGAAAAAGGAATCCGGAATCGCTCACTGCTAAATTCTCGGGGATAAAAAATGTTGACATTGAAACCTCGTTTATGTTTTCAATATGAATAGCAATCTGCGTGCCAGACCAAAAAGGGGGTTTCCGGCAGGTTTTCAGTCATTTTACCTGTCTGGTACAACGTATAAAGCGTCTGGAACAGGCATACCAAGCAAAATTTTTCATAAAAACCCATTCCTTAGACAGATTACATTAAATAACAGGATGGAAAATAAGGAAATCCGTCAACCGAAGGCAGTTGCTGGTTCTGAGGAATTGCAACTTGGTATTGCCTGGGAATGGGCAGCTGAATCTCCGGAGGGATTTTGCCGGAGCAGAGGACGAATGATTTTGACTTCCTGAATTCAAAATCCATCGAATTCGATGGGTTTAGTAGTTGTTGGGGAATATTGGAATTTGCTTATTTTGGTTTAGACGAACTAAAATAATAGGTTATAAAATGGCAAGAAGTAAAACTATTAATGAACAGGTCAGCGAAGTTGCCTTAATTTCCGACTAAAAGAACGACTACATTTCTCTGATAGATGTGGCATGCTACAGCGACCCCGACAGAACAAATTATATCATTCAGAACTGGATGCGAACCAGAAGCGCTTTTGAGTTCTGCGGACTCTGGGAACAACTTCATAAACCGGATTTAAAGGGCATCGAATTCGATGTTTTTAAAAGCGAGTCGGGATACGGAGGCAAAGGACGGAATTTTTAATTATTTGGATGCTAAGAACTTTGCGGTCGAGAAAGTTCAGGCGTTTTATTAGATATTTAGAATATTCTTATATTTGAGACGCAAATCCGGGTTGTTGATGCCGGGCGGCTGGGTTGAAGACAAGTCAGGTTGATAGCGGTATAAAAGTATGTACACTTGTAATTTGAAATTTTTCATGGCGACAACGACAACAAATAAAAGCAAATGACATTGATAAAAGATGAGACAATCGAAAAAATAAAAATCTTCTTTCTGAATTTCGGAAAGACTTTGAAGAAGTCCGTCATTTGGTTGATGATTTCTTACATAATCCCACTACTTAATATTCTCATACTAAGGGGCATTAGGCGTGATGAATTTGTAATCGACATTAATATTCTTTCAATAATCATTGCAACAAATAGCTGTATAATTACTTCTTTATTGCATTTATTTTATCAAAATGAAAAAAAAAGAGAAATGGCATATGTAGTCAGTGTTTTGACAATTGTTATTTCTGTTGCATTGTATGTATTGTGTCTTCTGCAAGTAGAATTAAAAAATGACTTCATTCAAATTGAAATTTATAAGTTTGGATCATTTACAACACTTGCTGTTTCCATTCTACTGCTTTTAATTACAAAATATGATGAGGTAGAAGCATTAAGCATATATAGAGCAGATAAAGGGAAAGGAACAACTACAACAGAAATTGAAGGTAAAAAAATTAAGATATGAATTCAACAACATTAAGTACAATAAAAATAACGCAACCTATTGGTGTATTTTATATAGCTAAAATTTCACCTTCGGAATTGTTGGAAATGTCATTCGTGGATAGACGAAGAATAGAGAATGATGATGAGTTTCTGGGTATTCAAAGAGAATTGAAGCAAACTAAAATTAATCAAATTAGAACATATTTAAAATCAATTGACGCTACTTTCCCAAACTCTATTATCCTTAACACAATTGACGATTTTGTTTTGAATGAAACAGAGAATACCTTACAATTACGGATAGACCCAAATACATTTACAGTTATTGACGGACAACACAGGCTTGAAGGATTTAGGGACAATCCCATTGAAAATTTCGAGCTAATAGTTTCTATATTCAAAAACCTTGAATTACACGAACAAGCAAATATATTTTCAACCATTAACTCTCAACAAACAAAGGTTGACCCTTCATTAAACCTAAACCTCGAATTAAATAGCAAGGTTTATACTCCGCGGAAAATGATGATTGAAGTTGCTCAATCTTTCAATTATGATAAGGACTCTCCTTGGTTTAATAGCATCAAATTTGGTGGTAGTGGTTATAATGGATTTATCTCATTAAGTGCTTTTGTTTCACCACTTTTGGACTTAACATTTCCAGAAAATGAGTATTATCAGATTAGAAACGCATTAATGGCAAACGAAAACGTATCTGAATTACCTGATTTTGGCATTAACAGCGACAAGTATATTTTTTGGTCACTCTATAAACGAAAAGAATCTCACATTGTCTATAAAATCCTCTTCAATTATTTTAACGCAATAAAAAATCTCTTGCCTGACGACTGGCTAAATGATAGTTCAATTTTAAATAAAACAACCGGATATAATGCAATTATAAAATTGTTCAAAGATGTTTCATCGGAAGGAATTAGAAATAACGATTTATCCTACGACTATTTTTATAATCGTCTAACTTATATTCATCGGTTAAACGGACAAATAAATACAGACTATTTTGGAGCATCAGGTTTTCAAGCATCGAATGAATTATATAAACAATTAAAAAACATCAGCTAACAGAATCTACAAGAAATTGAAGGTTCAGTGGTTGATTAAAAAATTTTATCAATTTCGAAGGTGATTTTGTTTTTGATAGTGGAATGCTTCCATGTTTACTTCAATAAAAAAATACAATAACATTGAAACCGCATTTGCTTATACAACGTTAAAGCTAAATTGAATATATTATGTTTGACTCGAGAGATGAAATTCCTCAATGGACTTGGTATAATGGTCAATTCCTCTTTCAGTTTGACGAACAATTACGGAAGAACCCAAGTCAGACGGTTTTCGAATTCTATAATAACTTTCTTAGCAGTCAAGAATTATTGAACCTGAATATTTATCATACAAAGAATCAAGGGACAGTTATATTGTTGTTATATGGGCTACTAGTTGTTCCAAAAGAAATTTGGGAAAAATCTTATACAAGTTTTAATTTTACAACAAGAAACAAATTCCATATTAATACTTCACCAAATGATAATATTACGACTCTTGATTTTCTGAGGTTACTGAGAAATTCGCTGGCTCACGCTAATTTTTCTATTGATGTAGAGCATGCAAAACTGAAATTTTGGAATATCAAGAATGGATTAGTGAATTTTGAAGTTGAAATAAGTTATGGCGATTTAGGTGAGTTTATTGCTGAAATTGGAAAATATTATATTAATGATGTGAAGAATGTTAAAGAATAACTAGAAATGAATAATTTGTCTTTTTGTGACTGTCTTTCGTCATTGTATCATGACATTCACAAATATATGACAGGATTATCTGCTCCTTTCGAAATACTTTATGAAAAATTTCGAGGAATTGATTAAATTGATTAGAAATCAGTTCTCCAAAAGAATTTGTGATCTATGAAGACAACATCAAAAAAACCTTTGACGCAGTAAAATTCATGCGTGAGCAAAGAGACAGATTGAGCGAAAAGCTTTCCCGTATGACCAAACAGGAAATTGTTGAGTATTTCAAGAAGGTTCAGCGGGAGAGACCGATAAAGCCAAGAGCAAAGTAGTCCTTCAAAACATACTTCACCTTCTCCCGCTTTCTATACTTAACTTTCAATAGCTGTTTTGTAATCTGTCCGATTTGTCTGGAATGGATTTCCAAGCCGGAATTATTTCAGCAAAACCATCTTCTTTGTCAGCTGATGACCGCTGCCGCGAAGGGAGTAAAAGTATATACCAGAGGAGAGGTTGAATCCGCGTTCGTCTTTACCGTCCCAGGAGATTTCATGGCTGCCCTCGGGGAGGTTTTCCTGAACGAGTGTTCTGATCAGCCGGCCTTCTACATTATATATCTCAACTGAAACCTGCTGGCTTTTTTCAAGCGTGAAGCGGATGACGGTTGATGGGTTAAATGGATTCGGGAAATTCTGATTCAGCACAAAGCCGCGCGGGGAAGCTTCCTTCATATCGGTGGTAACACCTGTGCTGTAGACTTCATACTTATAGGTGCCGTTATAAGGGAAGGTGTAGCTGTAAAATGAGCAGTCAAGCACGCCGTCATTATCCAGATCCGAAATTGTGGGTTCAGAATACCAGGTATTATTGTCTTTCCGCTCAAAAATAGTGCTTCCGTCAACCATGCTGAAGATTTTAAAGCCCTGACGGTAGGCACTTGAATTACCGGTGTAGGAGAGAATATAGAAATCGGTATAATTGTCGCCGTTTAAGTCAGTCATAAGACTATAAATATAATATCCGGCGAGCTGCTCTTCAGGAGTGAACATATGGGAATAGGTTATGGCGTTCGAAAAAGTGCCTCCGGTTATTTTGAACTGAATGGTGTCAAGATAATACATCCGGCTTTTCCAGTTATCCCCGTCCTTCTCAAAATAAAGCCAGCCCGATGCGGTTGCTCCCGGGATAGGGTTGGAGGTAAAGGTATTGTTGAAGGTCTGGCCGAATCCCAGGGAAGCGATAAACAGGAAAAGTAATGCTGTCTTTTTCATTGAAATTAACACCTTAGAAAAAAATTATGTAAATAGTTATGCTTTTTCAGCTGCCAAAACCATGCCACAATACTGAAAGGAAAATACCATTTTCTTATTTCAGATAAATACTCTTATATTTCGGCAGGTAACGAAATAAAATATGAATCACACGATACTATTTAAGGCACTCTCAGACCGGAACAGGCAGAGAATCCTGAAAGCGCTGCAGGTGAGGATGCTCTGCTCCTGCGAAATCACGGAAATGCTTTCGCTGGCAAACTCAACCGTAAACCAGCACATGGGGGTGCTTAAGGAGGCAGGACTGGTAACCGAAGCAAAAGACGGGAAATGGGTCAATTATTATCTGAATAAAGAAACCGACGATGAACGCATCCGGGAGCTTTTAAACAATCTTGATCTGTGGATTCAGCCGGCGGAGGATATCAGAGGGGATATTGCAAAGCTCGGGAACCTTGACCGCAGACAAATATGCAGCACCTGAACGATGAAATTTTGAATTAATAAGAGAAGACTGACCATGAATAAAAAAAGAGTTTTATTTGTATGCATACACAACAGTGCCCGCAGTCAGATGGCCGAGGCGTTTTTGAATCTGCACGGCGGTGACCGCTATGCAGCTGAAAGCGCCGGCATTGAACCGGGTAAGCTGAACCCGGTTGTGGTGGAAGCAATGAGGGAGAAGGGAATAGACATCTCACAAAACCGTACCAAAAGTGTGGATGAGTTTCTTGAAAGGAAAGATATATTCGATTTTGTGATAACCGTCTGCGATGAAACGAGCGCCGAGCGGTGCCCCACCTTCCCCGGACAGGGTAAACGCCTGCACTGGGGATTCAGAGACCCTTCGGCACTTCAGGGAAGTTGGGATGAGAAACTGGTAGAGACACGGGTAATAAGGGATGAGATTGAGACGAAGATAAAGGAATGGCTGAGCGGTAACTGATTTATTGAAAGGGAATGGCTAAACCTGGTGATGATAGCTGGAACTTCCTATTAAATATACAATGTATATTATTTTGATTTTTTTCTAAGTATAAATAGACAATAAAAGCTTTTGGATTTACCGTACGAAATAATGGAATAAAAAAAATACTATTAATATAAATTACTATGAAACTGCAAAGTGGCTTTAATCGGTGTGTTATTTGTTTATCTGAAATAAAACTCACTTATGAACATATGATTCCTGAATCTTTGGGCGGATTTGTTGAGGTAAACCTTCAATGTGCAAAGTGCAACAACGATTCACTTGGGAGTAAACTAATTTCTAAAGCAAAAAAAATTTATCCTATTCGATTGGCAATACGATCCTTGAAATCTGAATTGCCCAAATTATTCAAATCGATTGAGGAAGGTCAGCTTTATACTGCTAAATCTTCTGATGAATCAATAATTCCTGCTTTCTTTAAGAATGGAAAAATCATTACAAAGGCTAAAAAAGTTTCGGATAACATGATTAATATTGATATTAGGGATGTAGAAGAAAATTTACGCCGATTACTGAAAAAGGAAGGTCTAAGTGAGAATGAGATTGAAGAAAAACTCATTAAATTTCATGAGCAAGGGTCAGATGAACCTATTAAACTGACTAATCGCCATACTATCGTTAAACGTAGATTTTTGAATTGGTTTCCCGCAGCTAGTGCCACTAATATGGATAATAGAATTATTGCATTGATGGCTTATAATTATCTTTGTATTACAACTGGGGAAATGATATTCGATGAGTATTTTGACTCAGTTCGTGAATATATTAAGTCGGGTATTATTTCCAAATATTTGCAGTTTGAACAATTTCCATATAATGGCCCATATAAACCTTATCACAAAATATATCGCGAAAACAAGAGTGACGAAATTATAGTAACAATTGTCTTATTTGGATCAATCGTTTATAAAGTAAGGTTTATGAATTTAAGAATTATGACAGATGATAATTATATAATAATTCAAGAATTAGTTGACAAGAAATTATATTTTGCACAAACGATACAAGAAGCGAAAAAAGGTTTATATTATTTTATTTAAAAAGATTTCCCCCTTAATACAAAAATTTTTCTCTGCAAAACGTGATTGTATGCTCTGATATTGGCGGTCATGGTGATAGTTTGAAATTAAAAATGTGCTGCACCATATCAAAAACAAAAGAATAGGAATTTTCCATGTCCACACTAACAAAAAAACTTTCTTTTTTAGACCGTTACCTTACCCTCTGGATTTTTCTGGCGATGTTTGCCGGAGTTTTCAGCGGGTATCTTTTCCGAGGTATTGTAGATTTCTGGAACTCGTTTCAGAGCGGTACCACAAATATCCCCATTGCCATCGGGCTTATCCTGATGATGTATCCTCCGCTTGCCAAGGTCAAGTATGAGGAGCTCGGGGATGTATTTAAGAACACCAAAGTGCTCGTGCTTTCGCTTATTCAGAACTGGGTGATCGGGCCGGTGCTCATGTTTGTTTTAGCGGTGGTATTTCTGCAGGACTACCCTGAATATATGGCAGGACTGATCATGATCGGGCTCGCCCGCTGTATCGCCATGGTCATCGTCTGGAATGAACTGGCTAAAGGTGATACGGAGTATGCAGCCGGTCTGGTTGCATTCAACTCTGTTTTTCAGGTGCTTTTCTTTTCAGTCTATGCGTATATATTCCTGACTGTGCTGCCTGACTGGCTCGGGCTTCAGACCTTTAAAGTGGATATCACCATCCGGCAGATAGCGGAGAGTGTGTTTATTTATCTTGGTATCCCTTTTCTTGCCGGAATGATAACGCGCTTCACAATGCTCCGGCTGAAGGATAAAACCTGGTACGAGAAAAAATTCATTCCGGCAATCTCTCCGATTACGCTGATCGCTTTGCTCTTTACCATCGTGGTGATGTTCTCGCTCAAGGGGGAGTATATCGTAAAAATCCCGCTTGATGTGGTCCGGATTGCTATTCCGCTGGTGATTTACTTTGTGGTGATGTTCCTCATTTCATTTTATATGGGGAAGAAGATCGGGGCGGATTATTCAAAGACTGCAACGCTTTCTTTCACGGCTGCCAGTAACAATTTTGAACTGGCTATTGCGGTTGCCATTGCGGTATTCGGTATTAACTCCGGCGAGGCATTTGCTGCAGTGATTGGTCCGCTGGTGGAGGTACCGGTTCTGATTGGTCTGGTAGGTGTTGCGCTCTGGATTCAGAAGAAGTATTTCCCGAATGCAGAGGAGGGTGAGATTAAACCGCCGGATGTTTGTCCATAAGGCAGTACATCGGGGGTCAGGCGGATGCGGTATGGTCTGACCATTACCCAAAGGTTTCCTCCAGATTGGCTCAAAAAATTAGAGAATAGAATTTTCAATAGCTCCCGGCTTAAGCCGGGAGCTATTGAAATAAAAAGCAGAATACGTCTTGATTTATTGTTGATGCAATATGTGCTGCTCGGCAGCTGTTGATCGGCAGATACACGCCACGGCGTGTATTTACGGAATCTGGAAATTCACAAACGAAGCCACGGGCGAAATTGTTTCCCGCCGACTACGTAGATTGGCGAAAAAATTGGAGAATAGAAATTTCAATAGCTCCCGGCTTAAGCCGGGAGCTATTGAATTAAGAAGCAGAATACGTCTGGATTTATTGCTGCTGTTAATATGTGCTGCTCGGCAGCTATTGATTGGCAGATACACGCCGCGGCGTGTATTTACGGAATCTGAGAAATCGGCTTGCAAATAGAGGTCTAGAAAATAACCCGCAGATTCTGCAGATTGTCGCAGAAATTTAATCAGGAGCGAAACTGGCAAAAAAATTCACCATTCACAATTCATACTTCATACCTCATACTTCATAATTCCATTGCCCTTCTTTTCGTATAGCAAGAAACTCTGAATATCTCTATCTTTAGGGCTAATTTATTCAGAATTCACTTAACACCGGACTGACCGTGAAAACGGAAAAATCGCGTAAAATTTCCAAAAAATTAGCCCAAAAACTCTCAAAAATTAAGGTTATCCTCACTGATGTGGATGGCGTCCTCACTGACGGAGGGATGTATTATACCGCTGAAGGGCTGGTTATGAAGAAATTTCAGGTGAAAGACGGAATGGGTTCTCACCTGCTTAAAAATGCCGGTTATAAAACAGGGATAATCACCACCGATGTCACCCCTATCGCTCAGATCAGAGGAGAGCGGATCAAGATGGATTTTGTGCATATCGGGGTGCCTGATAAACTTGCTCTTGTTACTCAGATTGCTAAACAGAATAATCTCACACTCGAAAACATCGCTTTTATCGGGGATGATGTAAATGATTTTGGCCTCCTGCAGGCAGTCGGGGTTAGTTGTGCCCCAAATGATGCTGTTTCGAGAATTAAAGAAGTAGTAGATATTGTTACTGAACGCCGGGGCGGCAAGGGAGCGTACAGGGAATTCGCGGCCTATTTCCTGGGTGATACACCGGAGCAGTTCTTATGAAAACACATCTCTTTGTTTTCCTGTTTATTCTTGGTTTTGTCTCCGCTGCATCTGCCAGCGGGAAAGATTCGGTGGATATTCTGATGAACCGGGGAGAATTCACCAAAGCCGGTGAACTTATTGACCATCTTCTTACAACGGAAACGGATCAGGCGAAAATAAGCGAGCTGACATTTAAAAAAGATCTGATGAGAAGAATTCGTCTGGATTTCAGAAGAACACGGGAAGAAGTAATTACCTATATAAAGAAATATTACGATACCGTAACCGATGCAATGATGGATGAATGGGAGCGTTCCGGTCATCTTGAGATGCGAATGATTGACGGGGAAAAGAAATATTTCGGCAACGCTGCACCAAATCTCTTCAGGGTAAATGCAGAGGCAAAAAAGAAAAAGATTGAAAAAGAGGGAAACCTTCCTGATACTCTTGATACCTTTTTAGAAAAAGAAATCCCCCAGATAATTCAGGCCGCTGCAAAAGCCGGAGGCAGGTTTACCGCCCCGAAAACAATTGAACTTCATTACACACTTTCCGTTAAAGCGGATATGGTTCCCGAAGGTGAAATCATAAGATGCTGGATGCCTTTTCCCCGTGCAACAGTCCGGCAGTCTGATATTCAGCTCCTTTCTGCTTCTCAGGATAATTATATCATAGCCCCGGAGGAACAGCTTCACCGGTCTATATATATGGAGAAAAAAGCCGAAGCAGGTAAAAAAACAGAGTTTTCATTTAAGGTGAGTTATAAAGCCAAATCGGAATATACGAATCTGCTGACGGCGGTAAATCCCCAGCCTTTTGATGCAAAATTACTGGCGGAACATATTTCAGAACGTCCTCCGCACATCGTTTTTACCGATAAAATTAAAGCTCTTTCTGCTCAGCTGGTTAAACCCGGTATGACGGATATTGAAAAACTTACTTCATTTTATACCTGGATAAGCAGCAATATTCCCTGGGCGAGCGCTCTTGAGTATTCAACCATTCCGAATATCTCCGACTACTGCATCACCAACGGTAAAGGAGATTGCGGCATAAAGACCCTTCTTTTTATGACTCTGGCGCGCTATAATAATATCCCCGCCAAATGGCAGAGCGGCTGGATGCTGCATCCCGGCAGTCTTAATCTTCATGACTGGGCAGAGGTATATATTGGCGGACTTGGCTGGGTGCCGGTTGACCAGTCATTCGGCGTTCAGGATCTTTTAAAGGATGATGCAAAGTACTTCTTTCTGGGAAGTACTGACTATTATCACCTGACGGTAAATGATGACTATTCACGCGGATTTTTCCCCGCCAAGAAACATCACCGCAGTGAGACCGTTGATTTTCAGAGGGGAGAAGTTGAATGGCAGGGGGGTAATCTCTATTTCGACTCGTGGAATTATTCAATGAAAGTAAATTTTCCCAACGATAAATAAGGAAGCAACAGTATGAACATGCTAAGAACACTTTTGGTACTCTGTTTCGTAAGTTCCGCGGCTCTGGCTCAGGAAAAAACCTATTTTGATTCTCCATTTGGCGCCGGCGGCGGATATTTGCCGGGCTGGTTTATGGTTGATATGACCGATGTTAATAAGGAACTGAAGAATTTTGGCTCGGGCGAACTTCCTGAGGGGGGCTTCTTTGCAGGAGGCGGTGTTGGCTTTGTTTATATACCATTTATCCCGAATGTACGTATCGGCGGGCTCGGTTTTGGCGGCTCGGCTCAAACATCGGCGATGTTCGGCGGTGAAAAGCGTGAAGCTGAATATACCAATAGCTTTGGCGGTTTCACCTTTGAATATACCATGCCGTTCATTAGGGCTTTTGGTCTTTCAGCAGGTGTGGTTCTCGGAGCGGGGGAATCCCGTCTTGAGTTTTCAAAGACTTCCGGCGCTTATGACTGGAACAATATCTGGGCTGAAATTGGCGGCGCTGCCGGCACAACAAGTTTTTCCAGAAGAATCACTTCCCAGTATTTTACCGTTACCCCTACGCTGAATATTGATATCCCTGTTTACCGTCTGTTCAGCATTCGTGCCGGTGCCGGCTATGCTCTTGCTCTCGGTGGTGAATGGAAAGCAGATGGCGATGTTGAGATTTTTAATGTGCCCGATGGTGTTAAAGGAGGAGGTACTTTCTTTACAGCAGGCATTTTATTTGGATTTTTTGCATACTAAATAATAAAGGAAACCATTTGAAAAACATTTTGGTAACCGGGGGCGCCGGTTTTATCGGAAGCAACTTTGTTAATCTGATGCTTAAAGAACATCAGGACTATTTTATCGTCAATCTTGATAAACTTACCTATGCGGGTAATCTGGAGAATCTGAAAGAATCTGAAAAGAACCCCAATTATAAATTCATAAAGGGGGATATCGGCAATGCTGAACTGGTTGACTATATATTTTCGGAATATGAAATAAAGTACGTAATAAACTTTGCTGCCGAGTCTCATGTTGACAGAAGCATACTTGGTTCCGGAGTATTTTATAAGACAAATGTCCTCGGAACAAATGTTTTGCTTGAGGCATCACGCCGTCATAAAGTAGAAAAGTTCGTACACGTTTCTACTGATGAAGTGTACGGAAGTTTAGGCGAGACGGGCAAGTTCACCGAAACTACTCCGCTCTCACCCAACAGCCCCTATTCATCAAGCAAGGCTGGCTCTGATATCATGGTGCAGGCATTTTTTCATACCTATGGGTTCCCCGGCGTTATTACCCGCTGTTCAAACAATTACGGAGAATATCAGTTCCCTGAAAAACTGATACCCCTGATGGTAATTAATGCAATGCATGACAAAAAACTTCCGGTTTATGGTGACGGTCTGAATGTGAGAGACTGGATTTATGTGCATGACCATAACAGGGCAATTGATCTGGTGTTTCAGAAGGGAAGACCAGGCGAAGTTTATAATATCGGGGCTGACAGTGAGCGGAAGAATATTGAAATTGTTAAACTGATACTCTCTGCACTCGGTAAAGGTGAAGACCTGATTGAGTATGTGAAAGACCGCCCCGGCCATGACAGGCGTTACGCAATTGACTCAGCTAAGATTGAAACCGAACTTGGCTGGAAGCCGAGGGTAACCTTTGAGCAGGGTATCCGGCAGACCATTGAATGGTACACAAAGAATGAACAATGGTGGAAGCGGATTATCTCAGGCGACTATCAGAAATATTACGAAACACAATATCTGAAAAGATAAATTAAACAAGTATATATACCGTATCTATGAAATTACAAGTTACAGGACTGTTAGTCCTTTTAATGATTGTTACCGGAGCATCGCAGTCACAGACTGATCTTCTTTCCAAACTGGGAGCGGGGATATCTGTAACCATTGGCGGTGATTTTATCGTTACCGGAACCTTCCCTGCCGTGCCGGGGGAGAAACTTGATCAGTTTATTACCCGCATTCATCTTGAAGCAAAACAGAATTTGCTGAGCTCCATGCCTGCAGAACTGCTGCTGATGAAAAAGAAAGAGCTGATTGCCGAAGTTCCTCTCCGGAATATCAGGTTTATCCGGAGTGATAAAAGTGAACAGATTATTGACCTGCTTAAATTCCGGAATACCGGGGATCTTTCACTCAATCCGCAGCTTCGCAATGATGATGTTATCATCTTCCCTCCGCTTGATATTGAGAGAAATTTCTTTCTTATTACCGGTGCTGTGAATAAGCCGGGTACGTATCAGTATGTGGACGGTGATAAACTAAGCGATGCAATAGCAATAGCGCTCGGCATCAATAAAGCGTATGATAATGTTAACGAAGCAGAAATATCACGGCTTGATTTTAATGGCAATAATGAAGAAATCATAAAGGTAAAGATCGCTGATGATTTTCTGCTGAAAAGAGGTGACCGGATAAGAGTCGGGTCAGGCGAAACACAGCGTAAGAACTTTACCATTATCGTAGCCGGTGAAGTTCAGTTTGCAGGTGAGTTCCCGGTTTCAAAAAACAGTACAACACTGTATGATGTAATAAAGCGATCTGTTCTGCGGGAAACCGCTGATCTGAAAGCGGTTCGCATTGTGCGGTCTGAGCTGCTTCCTCCGTATTTCCTCACCAGAGAATACGGACTGGCAGACGATCCTGAATTTAAGGAGAATCTTACTGATCTTCTGAATATATATGCTGATTACGAGGTCACCAAGCTGATGCGCCTTTCGAATCTGAATGACCGGGATACGGTATTCTTCGGAATGGAAACAAGATTTCAGCATCTGATTGGCGGCACTAAAGTTGATCTCTCCGCGAATCTTGAAGATGCAAAAGAGTTTATTGTCCGTGACGGTGATCTGGTGATCATACCGGAAAAGGCGCGGCACGTGCAGATGCTCGGATATATTAAAAAGCCGGGTGCACTGGTGCATAAAGAAGGTAAGGATTATCGTTATTATATTGAACTTGCGGGCGGACTTGGTGAGTATGCCATAGAGGATGAAATCATGGTAATCAAGGGGGGTACGCAGGAGTGGCTTTCACCGGTTGAGCAGAACGTAGAGATTGAGCCGGGTGATATTATATATATTCCTCGCGAGCTGAACCGTTCATTTGCATGGCAGGTAAGTGAAGTCGCGGGTTATTTCGGCATCATTGGTAATATAGCAACGCTGATTCTTCTGCTGACGCAGTTCGGCAAATAACAGTATATACAACCACCAAGGAATTCAGGCCCTGCCCATTCAGGCAGGGCTTTTTTTTATCCATTCAGGTCAGGGTAGCCGGTCCCGGCTTGAGGAGAAAGAGGAAAAAAGGGGGGCTCTGGGTAGCGGAAGGATAAAAACAGAATAAAATATCAGATAATACTTGACATTAATACAGGAAAGCCGTAAGTTAATAAGCTGTTTTTGAATTTGTTCTGCGAAAAAATTGATGTAAATTTTCAAGAAAATCGAAAGATTAGCTTGACAATTAGAAAATAAAGCAGTAAGTTTAAAGTCTGTTTTCGAATTTGTTCTGCGAAAAAATGTTAAAAAATTGTAAAGAAAACCGAAAGGTGGACTTGACAATGAAACAAAAAAGCAGTAAGTTTGAAGTCCGTTTTTAACGGAATGTTCTTTGAAAGTTTGAGCGAGATAGAAGAAATATAGCAAACAAGTGCTAACGTACTTTGAGTGATTACACAGTATTAAAATCCACAACGGAGAGTTTGATCCTGGCTCAGGACGAACGTTGGCGGCGTGCTTAACACATGCAAGTCTACGAGAATCTGGTAGCAATACTAGAGGAAAGTGGCGCACGGGTGAGTAACACGTAAGTAATCTGCCCTCGGATGGGGAATAACGCGTCGAAAGACACGCTAATACCGCATAATGCAGCGGCACCACATGGTGATGTTGTTAAAGTGGCTTTTGCCACGTCTGAGGATGAGCTTGCGTCTGATTAGGTAGTTGGCGGGGTAACAGCCCACCAAGCCTACGATCAGTAGCTGGTCTGAGAGGATGATCAGCCACACTGGAACTGAGACACGGTCCAGACTCCTACGGGAGGCAGCAGTGAGGAATATTGGGCAATGCCCGCAAGGGTGACCCAGCAACGCCGCGTGGAGGATGAAGGCCGTAAGGTTGTAAACTCCTGTGAGAAGGGATGAATGATTTTGTATAGCAATGTGCAAAATTTGACCGTACCTTCAGAGGAAGCCCCGGCTAACTACGTGCCAGCAGCCGCGGTAATACGTAGGGGGCAAACGTTGTCCGGATTTACTGGGTGTAAAGGGCGCGTAGGCGGGTTTGTAAGTCAGAGGTGAAATCCTGCGGCTCAACCGCAGAACTGCCTTTGATACTGCAAATCTTGAGTGCAGAAGAGAGAAGCAGAATTCCAGGTGTAGTAGTGAAATACGTAGATATCTGGAAGAATACCGGCGGCGAAGGCGGCTTCTTGGTCTGTAACTGACGCTGAGGCGCGAAAGCGTGGGTAGCAAACAGGATTAGATACCCTGGTAGTCCACGCTGTAAACGATGAATACTAGGTGTCGGATTAAAAATTCGGCGTCGCAGCAAACGCATTAAGTATTCCACCTGGGGAGTACGATCGCAAGGTTGAAACTCAAAGGAATTGACGGGGGCCCGCACAAGCAGTGGAGCATGTGGTTTAATTCGATGCAACGCGAAGAACCTTACCTAGGCTTGAAAGACTTATGACCGGCTATGAAAGTAGCTCTCCCCGCAAGGGGCATAAGGACAGGTGCTGCATGGCTGTCGTCAGCTCGTGCCGTGAGGTGTTGGGTTAAGTCCCGCAACGAGCGCAACCCCTACTATTAGTTGCCATCAGGTAATGCTGAGCACTCTAATAGAACTGCCTACGCAAGTAGTGAGGAAGGTGGGGATGACGTCAAGTCCGCATGGCCCTTACGCCTAGGGCCACACACGTGCTACAATGGGTGCTACAAAGGGTTGCCAAGCCGCGAGGTGGAGCTAATCCCATAAAAGCATCCCCAGTTCGGATTGGAGTCTGAAACTCGACTCCATGAAGTTGGAATTGCTAGTAATCGCGCATCAGCACGGCGCGGTGAATACGTTCCCGGGCCTTGTACACACCGCCCGTCAAGCCATGGAAGCTGAGGGTACCCAAAGACAGTGTTCTAACGCAAGAGGAAGCTGTTTAAGGTAAAATCAGTGACTGGGGCTAAGTCGTAACAAGGTAGCCGTACCGGAAGGTGCGGCTGGATCACCTCCTTTCTAAGAGTAATCGTTATATTTCTTCCTCGCTCACTTTCAATTTTTTTTGTCCGTACGTTCTGATAAAGTTTGTTTGATACCTGAGATAGCAGGTAGTAACTGGGCCTGTAGCTCAGGTGGTTAGAGCGCACGCCTGATAAGCGTGAGGTCAGTAGTTCAACTCTACTCAGGCCCACTTCAGGTGTGTTGGTTCTTAACCCGCACCCCAAAATGAAAATTTTGGGGCTATAGCTCAATTGGGAGAGCGCCGCCCTTGCAAGGCGGAGGTTATCGGTTCGATCCCGATTAGCTCCACTAAAGTTCTTTGAAAGTTTGACTGTACAGATGAGGCAGCAATGTTTTGTCTGTAAACTCCATAAAAATTAAATTATGAAATGCGATAATTTCAAAAAAAATTATCACATCGAGTAAACTTTTAGAAAAAATCATTTTATTGATTAAGTTACTAAGGGCACACGGTGGATGCCTAGGTACGAGAAGACGATGAAGGACGTGGTAACCTGCGATAAGCTGCGGGGAGAAGGATACATTCCGTGATCCGCAGATGTCCGAATGGGGCAACCCACTACAGGTAACACTGTAGTATCGCCGCCTGAATATATAGGGCGGAGGAAGTCAACCCAGGGAACTGAAACATCTAAGTACCTGGTGGAAAAGAAATCAAAAGAGATTTCCTGAGTAGTGGCGAGCGAAAAGGAAAGAGTCTAAACCTTGCAATCTGTCAAGCCAGTAAGCGTTGGATTGCAGGTGTTGCGGGGCTTTCGGAGCGAATTACTGATAGCTCAAAGAGTAAAAAATCATAATGTTAGTTGAACAACCTGGAAAGGTTGACCATAGAAGGTGATAGTCCTGTAAGTTAAAGCATTGTGACTCTTGAAAGTACCCCAAGTACCGCGGAGTAAGTGAAAGTCTGCGGGAATCCGGGAGAACCATCTCCTAAGACTAAATACTCTCTCGTAACCGATAGTGAACAAGTACCGTGAGGGAAAGGTGAAAAGAACTCCTATTAGGAGAGTGAAATAGTACCTGAAACCGTGTGCTTACAAGCAGTCGGAGTCTCAACTTGTTGGGATGACGGCGTGCCTTCTGGATAATGAGCCTACGAGTTACTCGTCTCTTGCATGGTTAAGATTCTAAGAATCGGAGCCGAAGCGAAAGCAAGTCCTAATCGGGCGACTAAGTAAGAGGCGGTAGACGCGAAACCGGGTGATCTATCCTTGGCCAGGATGAAGTGAGGGTAAAACCTCATGGAGGTCCGAACTAGTGTGGGTTGAAAACCGCTTGGATGAGCTGAGGATAGGAGTGAAAGGCCAACCAAACTCGGAAATAGCTCGTACTCCCCGAAATAGCTTTAGGGCTAGCCTCTGTCTAAAATGTCATGGAGGTAGAGCACTGATTGGGCTAGGGCTGTCACAACGGTACCAAACCCAGACAAACTCCGAATTCCATAGACATGTTCACAGGGAGTCAGGCCACGAGGGATAAGCTTCGTGGCCAAAAGGGAAAGAACCCAAATCATCATCTAAGGTCCCCAAGTAGTAGTTAACAGAGAAAGGATGTTGAGTTGCATAGACAACTAGGATGTTGGCTTAGAAGCAGCCATTCATTTAAAGAGTGCGTAATAGCTCACTAGTCAAGCGACTCGGCGTCGACAATTCGCGGGACTTAAACTACTCACCGAAGATATGGGATCCGCTTGCGGATCGGTAGGGGAGCATTCTATTCTGCACTGAAGGTGTGGCACGAGCCATGCTGGAGCGGATAGAAAAGCAAATGTAGGCATTAGTAACGATAAAGATGGTAAAAAACCATCTCACCGAAAATCTAAGGTTTCCTGAGCAACGTTAGTCGTCTCAGGGTTAGTCGGGTCCTAAGCTGAGGCTGAAAGGCGTAGGCGATGGAAAACAGGTTAATATTCCTGTACCTGGCAACAATCGTTTGACCATAAGGAGTGACGCAGGAGTGAAAGGTAAGCCACCCGTTGGATTAGGTGGTCTAAGGTCGTAGATAGAACGTATAGGCAAATCCGTACGTTTTACGTCGAAAGCCGAATGAGAGGGCTCAGCCCGCAAATTTACCCTAAACAGACTGCCGAGAAAACCTTCGTATGGGAGATTGTTGTTGGACCGTACCGCAAACCGACACAGGTAGATAGGATGAGTATTCTAAGGTGCTCGAGTGAGCCGTGGTTAAGGAACTCGGCAAATTAACTCCGTAACTTCGGGAAAAGGAGTGCTCTGGTTTCAGAGCCGCAGAGAAATGGCCCAAGCGACTGTTTAACAAAAACACATGACTGTGCGAAGTCAATCAAGACGACGTATACGGTCTGACACCTGCCCGGTGCTGGAAGGTTAAGAGGAGATGTCAAGAGCAATCTGAAGCATTGAATCGAAGCCCCAGTAAACGGCGGCCGTAACTATAACGGTCCTAAGGTAGCGAAATTCCTTGTCGGGTAAGTTCCGACCTGCACGAATGGTGTAACGATTTGGGCACTGTCTCAACCACGGGCTCGGTGAAATTGTGGTACCGGTGAAGACGCCGGTTACCCGCATATGGACGGAAAGACCCCGTGCACCTTTACTGCACCCTAATATTGGGTTCGGGTAAAGCATGTGTAGGATAGGTGGGAGGCTTTGAAGCCGGGACGCTAGTCTCGGTGGAGCCAACGGTGAAATACCACCCTTGTTTTATTTGGATTCTAACCTCCTCCCGTGAATCCGGGAGAGGAACAGTGTTAGGCGGGTAGTTTGACTGGGGCGGTCGCCTCCTAAAATGTAACGGAGGCTCTCAATGGTTCCCTCAGCACGGTTGGTAATCGTGCGGCGAGTGTAAAGGCAAAAGGGAGCTTGACTGCGAGACTTACAAGTCGAGCAGGTGCGAAAGCAGGACTTAGTGATCCGACGGTAGCGAGTGGAAGTGCCGTCGCTCAAAGGATAAAAGGTACGCCGGGGATAACAGGCTGATCTTACCCAAGAGTTCATATCGACGGTAAGGTTTGGCACCTCGATGTCGGCTCATCGCATCCTGGGGCTGAAGAAGGTCCCAAGGGTTTGGCTGTTCGCCAATTAAAGCGGTACGTGAGCTGGGTTCAGAACGTCGTGAGACAGTTCGGTCCCTATCCTATGCGGGCGCAGGAAACTTGAGAAGGGTCGCCATTAGTACGAGAGGACCGTGGCGAACGAACCTCTATTGTACCAGTTGTCTCGCCAGAGGCACCGCTGGGTAGTTATGTTCGGTTGTGATAAGCGCTGAAAGCATCTAAGCACGAAGCACGCTTCAAGATTAGGTTTCCCAGGCAGCAATGCCTCTAAGACCCCTCGTAGATGACGAGGTTGATAGGACACAGATGTAAGCATGGCAACATGTTCAGTCGAGTGTTACTAATAGGTCGAGCGGCTTAATCTATTATTTTTTTTCTAAAAGCCGTAATTTTTATGGAGCAGTCAGCTCTCAAAGAACTTGTTTTTTGAAAAGTTTTCCGGTGACTTTAGCTGAGGGGTCACACCTCTTCCCATTCCGAACAGAGAAGTTAAGCCCTCATACGCCGATGGTACTGCATGCGCAGGTGTGTGGGAGAGTAGGTAGTTGCCGGTTTTATATTAAAATACAAGGGTCAGTCTTAGGACTGACCCTTTTTTATTTTAAATGTCTGATATGGTTCATGGTACTGCATGCGTCCCGACAGGTCGGGATGGGAGAGTAGGTAGTTGCCGGTTTTATATTACAAGCCGATCTTTTGAGGTCGGCTTTTTTATTTTAAAATCACTCAACTAAAAATTGGTACTGCATGCGTCCCGACAGGTCGGGATGGGAGATCAGCTAGTTGCCGGTTTTATATTAAAACCTATAATGGGTTAGTCTTATGACTAACCCTTTTTTATTTTAAAATTATTTAAAGATAAATTGGTACTACATGCGTCCCGACTGGTCGGGATAGGAGAGTAACTAGTTGCCGGTTTTATATTAAAACCTATAAAGGGTTAGTCTTATGGCTAACCTTTTTTGTTTTTAAACCCTCTTCACTGCAAGCAGTTCATATCTAATACCAAGAGAATTTTACCATTTCTTCCCATATAGAACGCTGATTTTACAGATGCTTCGCAACGCTGATTTTCACGGATTGAACAAGAAATTCGTACAGACAGATGACAATCTGTCTTTGAATTATGAGTGATAAATTATGAAGTATGAATTACTCTTACCGGGGCACGGATGTGTTTTTTTAACGCAAAGACACTCAGAACTGAGACCCGGCTATGGCACGATGATTTTACGGATGCTTTACAACGCTGATTAGCACGGATCGGAATTCATTCGTGAATTATTCGTGTATTCGTGGCAATCGTTTTATTAGTACAATTTTTAAGATAAGCTAATCTTTCAATAATTCTGAGATCTGTTTTTCTCATTATCTTACCAAATGGCAACTTGACTTTAGAAAAAGTAAGACCTTTTCTAAAGTGGACTTCAGAAAAAGTAAGGATGAGGATTTTGTCCCCAAAGTTACCAACCCGGGGAAATAGCTGTTTTTTCAGGTTTGTTAACCGGGGGAGCATTATTTTAGTTTTATCAGATTTTTGAGTTTTCATGAACACCTTTTGTTATTTTCTCTTTTCCTTCCTGACTCTCTCCGGTGTCATTTTCCCACAATTTGAACTTCCTGAAGAAACCAGCGAACTTTTCTCCGGTTCCGGTGTTTGCGTAATGTGCCACACCAGCAACGGAAGCTCGGTACTCACCCATAAAGGAAGGGATGTTTCCCCGGTTACCGGATGGCGATCCTCCATAATGGCAAACTCCTCCAAAGATCCCCTCTGGAGGGCCATGGTAGCAGCGGAGACACTGGAATTCCCGGAACTCTCCCGGGAAATTGAGAGCACGTGCACCCGCTGCCATGCACCCATGGGCTATACTCAGGCAATAAACGATGGCCGGAAGCTTTATACCATGAAAGAGATGAAGGCAGATCCTCTCTCAAATGATGGTGTCTCCTGCACAGTCTGCCATCAGATTCAGCCGGAGAACTTCGGCAAGGAGAGCAGTTTTACCGGCGGATATATCATCACCGGTGCTGCGGAAATTTATGGCCCGTATGAAGATCCCTTCCCTAATCCGATGATTAATCACACCGGATATACGCCGGTACACGGCCCTCACATAGCTGAGTCAGAGTTATGCGGAACCTGCCACACACTTTTTACCCCGGTTGTTGAGAATGGAAAACTGACCAGGAGCACTTTCCCTGAACAGATGACATATCCAGAATGGAAAAACAGTATATATCCCGGAAATGGAATTGAATGCAAAAACTGCCATATGAGCAAAATAGAGGAAGGAATTGATATTGCCAGAATGCCTCCCTGGCATAAAACTTTGCGCTCACCCTTTAGTGAGCATGACTTCAGGGGGGCAAATGCTTATATGGCATCCATTTTAGGGCAAAATGCAGAGAATCTTAATCTGACTGCTTCGCCCGGACTATTCGAAGTCACAAAAGAAAGTGCTCAAAAATTTCTTCAAAAGGGTACGGTTCAACTTTCTCTTGATGCTGAAATGAATGGCACCATGCTGATTGCAAACGTTCAAGTTAAAAATCTGACTGGTCATAAACTCCCCACGGGAATTCCCCTCCGCCGGATATGGATACATCTGAAAGTAAATGATGATGACGGCAGGATTCTGTTCGAATCAGGCAGCTGGGACGAACGGGGTGAAATAACAGGCAAAAATAGGGATTTTGAACCTCATCACCATGTGATAACCTCCGGTGATCAGATACAGATATATGAACCGGTACTGAAGGATTATCTGAATAACAAAACACTTTCGCTTCTGAGCGCATCCGGATATCTCAAAGATAACCGGCTTCCTCCCGCAGGTTTCAGAAGTGATCACGAGTTCTATGATATATTAAAGCCGGTTGGGACCGGTGAAGACAAGGATTTTAACCTGACTACCGCCGGAGTCGAAGGGTCAGGAACTGATATAACAGAATACCGGATTCCGCTAAAAAAAACTAAATCCGTTAAAATTGAAGCAGAAATCTGTTATCAGACTCTGAAACCGGAAATAGCCGAATATATGTTTAGTCATCAACATCCTGATATCGAAGTATTTAAGAAGCTATACTACGAAGAAAAGAATTATCCTGTTATTCTTTCCTCTGCAGTAAAAATGCTGAAACTTGAATAGCGGTATTCAGGAGAAAAAAAAAAATAATTCCGGTTTTATACTAAACCCGGCTACAGTGAAAATTGTCCAATGTCAGAATAACAGAAATGCTTTAACATGAATCGTATTATAGCTCTTTTACTTTGCGGCATATTTACAACGCAGGCTCAGAATTCGCTCCCCACACAAACTTCCAGTCTGTTTTCCGGCTCAGGTAACTGTGTTGCCTGCCATAGCAGTAATGGGACAACAGTGCTTACTCATAATGGGACTGATATTTCACCCGTTACACACTGGCGATCCTCTATCATGGCAAACTCATCAAAGGATCCCTTGTGGAGGGCATTCGTGGCAGCAGAGGGGATCGAGTTTCCCGCGCTGATTAATACGATAGAAACTACCTGCACAAGGTGTCATGCTCCGTTGGGCTGGGCTCAGGCGAAGCACGACGGACAGGAGTTTTTCACGATGGCTCAGATGAAAGCAAGTCCCATGGCAAATGATGGTGTTTCATGCACGTTGTGTCATCAGATAGATCCCGGAAATATGGGGAGTGACAGCAGTTATTCAGGGGGCTATACGATTAAACCCTCCCGGACGATATATGGACCTTATACAAATCCGCTTACCGGGCCTATGATAACCTCCGTTAATTATACTTCCGTATTCAGCCCGCATATAGGCACATCAGAACTTTGTGCGACCTGTCATACTCTTTTCACACCGTATTTTGATTCTCAGAATCAGCCGGCGGGCTATTTCCCGGAGCAGACGCCGTACATTGAATGGAAAAATAGTGTATATAGTCAGGGAGGTGTGCAGTGTCAGACTTGCCATATGCCTTCGATTAGTGACGGGATTGATATATCCACTACCCCGCCATGGCATACCACTCTGAGAAGTCCGTTCTGGAAACATGAGTTTGCCGGAAGCAATCTTTTTATGCTGAACATGCTGAAAGATAACATTACAACCCTTGGTTTAACTGCATCGGCCTCTCACTTTGATACCACAATGATGAGAACTGCTGAAATGACAAAACAGAAATCAGTTTCTTTGAGTCTTCAAAACTTTCAGTCAGGTAGTGAACTTGTCGTAAAAGTCCGGCTGCAGAATCTGGCCGGGCACAAAATTCCCTCAGGAATACCTCTTCGGAGAATGTGGATTCATCTTACAGTTTCGGATCAGAGCGGCAGTGTGATTTTTGAATCCGGGGCATGGGATACATCTGGCGAAATCACAGGGAAAGATTCCATCTTTGAACCTCATCATGATCTTATTACTTCTGAAGATCAGGTTCAGATCTATGAACCGGTGCTCGCCAACAGTGATGGCCAACTGACCTATACATTACTCCGCGCAGCCGGATATATCAAGGATAACCGGCTTCCGCCAGCCGGATTCAGTTCGGGGCATTTATCCTACGATACCGTCAAAATTTACGGAGTCAGTAATGACCTGAATTTTAATATTGATGAAAACGGAACAGAAGGCACTGGGGCTGATATAACTGAGTACCGTATTCCGGTTTCCGTCTCAGGTAATCTGATTGTTTCAGCAGAAGTGTGTTTTCAGACCGTTAAGCCTGAAATAGTACATCACCTCTCACATCTTTCTCATCCTGATATTCAGCAGTTTTTGCAGTTGTATCAGGCGCAGGGTAATCAGCCGGAGATACTTGCACAAACTTCTTCACAACTTCTGGTAACCGGAGCAGATGAAGCAGGCACGTCTGCACAGAGTTTCCGGCTCCTTGGTAACTATCCTAATCCTTTTAACAACCAGACCGTAATTACCTATGAAGTTGGAAATGCAGGACACTTGAAGCTGCTTGTGTATGATGTTATGGGACGGATAATGCTGCTGCTCAAAAATGAATTTCATCAGCCAGGAATGTATGAAGTTGATTTTAGCGGAGAGAATTTACCATCCGGAATATACTTTTATTCACTCGAAGCAGCAGGGACGAGTAAAGTGAAAAAGATGGTGCTGATGAAATAACGACAAATGAATTATGAATATTGAAGTATGAATTGCATTTATTGCATCTTCGTACAGACAGATGACAATCTGTCTTGAGGAATGAATGATGAAGAATGAAAAAATGAAGAATGCTCCTGACTCAATTTTCGTACAAACAGATGACATTCGGTCTTTGAATTATAAGTGATGAATTATGAAGTTTGAATTTCGAATGCCCGGGCACGGATGTGATCTTTTTAGCGTAAAATCGCACAGAGTTGAATCCCTAAATCCTTCAACAATTTCGCGCAAAGGAGCAAAGAAAAAGAACTTTAACGGGTATAATTTTAACGCAGAGGACGCTGAGTTTTCCGCAAAGTATCGCAGAGGTAAACCCGCGCTTTGGACCCACTGATTTAACGGAATCGGACTGTCAAGTCCCGTAAAACTTGACATTTATTCCGGTTTGTTCTATTTTTGTCCCGTCTAAAACAACAAAGTGGAATTTCCATGGGTACCCTCGTTCCTCGATTCCTTGTTCCTCGCACCAAAAATAGATATTTCTCTTATCGAAATTTCTGAAATTGACTCCCGGGATCTATTCTTTATACTGTTAACATTAATCGAATAAACATAACCGGCTAATTAAGGGAACAAACACCATGAAAAGATTTTTATTCTTACGTTACGTAGTTGTATCTATTGTTATCTCGTTATCAAGCACTGGTTTATTTGCTCAATGGGTGCAAACAAACGGACCTTATGGCGGTCAAGTAAATTGCTTTGCTGTGAGCGAGTCAAATCTGTTTGCCGGGACTGAAGGCGGCGGGGTGTTTCTTTCCACAAACAATGGTGCAACCTGGGCTGCTGTCAGTAACGGCTTAACGGATTTTTATATTAAATCTCTTGCTGTGAACGGGACAAACCTTTTTGCCGGGACCTTTAGTGGTGGTGTGTTTCTTTCTACAGACCATGGGTCGAACTGGGTAGCGGTGAATTCCGGTTTAACAGAGCATGAAGTCCTGTGTTTTGCAACGGATGGGGAGAATTTATTTGCCGGAACTCATGGCGGCGGTGTGTTTCTTTCTACGAACAACGGATCAAACTGGACTGCAGTCAATTCTGGTTTAGCGGAAACTGTTGTTCAAACACTTTTAGTAAACGGGACAAATCTCTTTGCTGGTACTCAAGGAGCTGCTGTGTTTCTTTCTACGAACAACGGAAGCAATTGGACAATGGTCAATGAGGGCTTGCCTTCACTTTCCTCAGTAAATTCTTTGACGGTGATCGGAGCGAACCTCTTTGCAAGTATTTGGGGTGGAGGTGTGTTTCTTTCTACGAATAATGGAGCTAATTGGAACAGCGTCAACTCCAACCTGACTAATTCTTATATACATACTCTCTCTGTTAGCGGAACCAACCTCTTTGCCGCGACATGGGGTGGAGGTGTGTTTCTTTCCACTAATAACGGGATAAATTGGACATCAGTCAATTCTGGCTTAAAAAATTATGATGTCAGGTCCCTATCAGTGAACGGAACCAATCTCTTTGCAGGCACTTTAAGCGGCGTGTCCATTTCCACAAACGGTGGGTCAAACTGGGAATCGGTTAACTCCGGATTGACAGATTTTGAAGTTCTGGCTCTTGCGATGAACGGAGATAATCTTTTTGCGGGTACCTGGGGCGGCGGTGTATTTCTTTCTACGGATAACGGTACAAATTGGAGTGAGGTCAATTCCGGATTATCGGAGTATATTGTTCTGTCTCTTGCTATGAATGGCACCAAACTTTTTGCCGGAACTTATGGTGGTGGCGTATTTCTTTCAACGAACAACGGTTCAGATTGGACGGTCGTTAATAATGGTTTGGATAATTCATTTGTTTATTCTTTGGCTGTGGATGGTGACAGACTGTTTGCAGGAACCTGGGGCGGCGGTGTGTTTCTTTCCACGAACAGTGGCACTAACTGGACGGCCGTAAATTCTGGTTTAACAAATTCTAATATTCGGACTTTGACCGTTCATGGAACAAATCTATTTGCCGGGACTTGGAACGGCGAAGTATTTCTTTCTACGAACAACGGGGCAAATTGGACGCTGGTCTTTACCGGAGTAGCTCATTCATTTATCACTTCATTTGCAGTGATTGGGTCAAATTACTTTGTTGGTACTTATGATAGTGGTGTGTTTCTTTCAACCAACAACGGGACAAGTTGGTCTGCTGTTAATAACAGTTTGCCAAATCTTAATGTCCTATCACTTCAAGTAAGCGGGACGAATCTTCTTGCCGGGACTTATGGTGGAGTGTTTCTGTCTACGAACAACGGGACGAGTTGGTCGCAGGTCAATGATGGCTTGCCATACCTTAGTGTGTGGTCTTTAGCTTTCAGTGAAACAAATCTTTTTGCTGGTATATCGGCTGCTGGCGTGTGGAGGAGGCCACTAGCTGAAATTCTAACCTCTGCTGAAGAAAACTCAACTAACTTACCATTAGAGTTTGGTCTAAGCCAGAATTATCCTAATCCTTTTAACAGCCAGACAACAATTAAATACACAGCAGGTAAATCAGGAAACATAAAACTTGCATTGTATGATGTAATGGGCAGCCAGATAGCATTGCTAAAAAATGGCTACCATGAGCCAGGTGAGTATGAAGTCGGCTTTATTGCTGAGGGCTATACCTCTGGTATATACTTTTATATTCTGGAAGCTGATGGACAGAAGATAATGAAGAAGATGATTTACTTGAAATAACGACATTTGCCTTAATAGCCAAAACAAAAACCTTTCCGGGATCGATCATCCCGGAGGGGTTTCCTCAGAAAATTATTGTTTATCGACTGAATTTCAGGATTATATCCTCCATACCACCAGCGCTATCAGCCGGAACCGGGGGAAGTTGCAGTTCACAAGACAATTAAACTTTTAATAGCGCTCATACTAAAAAGTATCAGCCAGACATGAATGTGAATAATTTCTTTAAGTATTCAAAAAAGCTTTCTTGTGCATAGTTTATTTCCGGTGGATATTTCTTTGATTTTGCCACTATTGATTTTTTCTCTAAGTTCAAGAAGTATCTTTTTTATTAATCCGTCGGGCTGATGAATAATCGCCGTATTATAATCAGTTATGAAAGATTCTGAAAAGAGCTTTAAGAGAGAAGTTGAATAGTTATAATCCTAAGGGAAAGCAAATGAAAAAAAATATTCCGTTACTGCTTTTGGTTCTCTCTGTCTCTTTGGTTATGCAGACCTCCTGTTATCTTGATGATCTGTCAATTCATGCAAATCCGCAGGAACCAGGACCGGTACTTTACCTGAAATATCCTTCAGGCGGCGGAATTTTCAATGTTGGTGACACCATTGAAGTTACATGGACTTCCTCAAAACCTGCGGGTCCGTTAAAACTGCGGTTGTTTGAAAAAAGTACAATTATCGATTCAATTTTGAATATTCCTGATCTTGGTTATTATAAATATTATATACCGGTGCATATAGTTCCGTCTCCGAACTGCTACCTCACAATAGAATCGCAGGAGTTTAAGGATGTAAGGGCATCAACCGGCATAAGTTTCAGAATCTCTCCGAATTTTTCAGGAACCTGGGTGCATAATAATTTTAACCAGACTGGTCTGCAGATTTCACTTAATACAGTTTTTAAGAATGACACTCTTTCAGGCAGCGGAACCTTACGCTTTAATTCTCCTGCCGGAACCGGATATGCCAGTTATGAAGAGCCGGTGACCATAGGCGCTTACTCAATACGTTATCCTCTTGTTTTCTTCACTCTGTATTCCCCGACCAGGAAATTTAACTTTGAAGGAAAATATAATAAAGTCTGGAACAGAATATCAGGCAGACTCTTCGAAATCGTTGACAGCGTTTACGGAGTGCTGACAGGGCATTGTGACCTGATTAAACAGGATTGAATTTTTTTATAGTGACAGTGAGGACTGCTCTCAGGTTTTGCACCGGGTGAACTGTTTCTGATGCCACATAAAATCAAGGTAATTTTCTGAGGCAGGCAGCTCTCTCTCTCTGAGCGAGGGGAGGAATAACACAGGAATCTTTGGTAAAAAGGACTGAAATACCCCTTCTGGAAAGCTGCCTTTCTTGGCTGGACTTGTAGCGGGGATTACAGGGAATCCCCTCAATTTTACCCCCATAAACGATGCTCTTTTTGGGATTTACCCCGTTTTTCCAAATTTTAAAATGAGTATCTTGCACCTGTAAATTTCAAGAATTCTAACCAGAAAACCCTGTTGCTCATGAAAATATCTGAACTTCTGACACCTGAATTAATCACAACGGACCTGCCGGTATCTGATAAAAATCAGGTTATAGAAGCAATGCTGAAACTTATTGAGCATGACCCGAGAGTGCTGGATTTCCAGAAAGTGAAGCAATCGGTTTTTGACAGAGAAAAAGTCATGAGTACGGGAGTCGGTAAAAACTTTGCCATTCCGCACGGCAAAACAGATGGAATAAGTGACATTATTATAGCATTCGGAAAATCTGATAATCCGATAAACTACAGTTCTTTAGACGGCCAGCCGGTGTATCTCGTCCTGCTGATGATTGGCAGGGAAAACAGCGTCAGTTTTAATATTAAGATTCTCAGCCGCATCTCCAGAATGATGTCCAATGATCAGTTCCGCGAAAAGCTCCGCCTGGCGGAATCTGCCGCGGAAATAAGAGGGATTTTTGCCGAAGAAGAATCCAAATATTTTGATTTATGAGCAAAACCATTAAAGCAGTCCCGGGGACAAAAGATCTTCTGCCCGATGAAATGGGTGCCTGGTACCGGATTGAAGAATTATCCCGCCGGATTTTCAGCAGATACAATTTTCGTGAAATACGAACCCCGGTTTTTGAATCCACCTCGCTTTTTTCGCGGGGAATAGGGGAAGAAACCGATATTGTCAGCAAAGAGATGTACACTTTCCGTGACAAAGGGGATGACCTACTTACACTAAGGCCGGAAATGACAGCTCCGGTTGTAAGGGCGTTTATCGAGCATTCGATGTTTAACCAGAGTCAGGTTACTAAATTATTCTATTTTGCTCCGATGTTTCGTCAGGAGCGGCCCCAGGCAGGCCGTCTCAGGCAGTTCCACCAGTTTGGTGCTGAAATTCTCGGGAGCAGTTCACCTTTTTCTGACTGTGAAATAATTCTTTCTGCGGCAGGAATTCTGAAAGCAATAGGGTTACAGGATCTTACCATTAAGATTAACTCCCTTGGTTCACCTGCGGCACGTGAGGCATATAAAGAAAAACTGCGTCACTATCTGAATGGCCGGATGAACTCTCTTTCCCCTGAAAGCCAGAAGCGGTTTCACACGAATATCCTCCGGATTTTTGACAGCAAGGAAGAGCAGGACAAGGCAATCATGGCTGAAGCGCCTCTTCTTTATGAGTATCTTGATGAAGAGAGCAGAGCTGAGTTTAATCTCGTGGAGGAAGTGCTTTCTTCGCGGGGAGTATCTTATCAGCCGGATTATCAGCTTGTCCGCGGACTCGATTACTATACTAAAACCACCTTTGAAATCGTTAGCGGAAAAGTCGGCTCTCAGAGCGCACTTTGCGGGGGCGGCAGATACGACAATCTGGTGAGTGATCTGGGCGGACCTGCAATTCCGGGTGTCGGATTCGCTGCCGGAGTTGAAAGAATTCTGCTTGCTGCCAAAAATGAAGGAATCGCTTTTGGCGGGAACAGCCACCCGGATGTATATATTGCAAATCTGAAGCGGGATAACACCGCGGGATCATTCAGAGTGGCGGAAGAACTCCGTGACGAAGGCATATCTGTTGAAATAGATATACTGGGCCGCAGTATGAAAGCTCAGATGAGGGAAGCAAATAAACTGGAAGTGTCATTTGTCGTTATCCTTGGAGGCGATGAGTCAGGGGATGGAAACTGTACGATTAAGAACATGAAAGACAGTTCTCAGGAAATTGTAGCCTTGAATCAAATCGTTAACTTTATTACCAAGAATCTGCATGGCTAAATCAGCAGTTGTTGAAGAGAAGAAAAAGCTCAAATCAAAAGCAGCGGTTAAGTCAAAAAAGCCGCAGGATGACCCGGAAGTCAGGAAATCCACTCTGATTGAGGACAGGAAGCGGCTTGGCAAAACGAATCTTGAATATCTCATTCGCTTTTACTTCAGCTTTGATAAACTGACGGGCAAACAGTATTATATAGTAGAACTGAGCACGTTCCGGCTGTTTTCACAGCTGAATTATTCAATCACCACCAAAGTGAAAAAGCAAAAAGACCAGATTACCATTAGCCTGCTTGGTCTCAGTACTAATAACAGCTACTACACAAACTCATATTCTGCGGTTTCTTTTCTGCGATTCGAGGATTTATTCGGTGATTTTACCGTAAACATTGTCAAACAGGATGGCACTGTGAACAGTGCCCAGGTTGCGTTTAATATATATAACAAAACAATTGAAATCCGTTCAACCAGTTCCGGCAACCAGGGAACTGACAGAATTTTCTGTCAGTTTGAGACGGATATTTCACAATTTACTTTTGGCTGAGGAGTTCCCCTTCTATGTTACCTGAATTATTCAGTATTGGTCCCTTTACGGTTTACAGTTACGGACTCATGCTGGGCATTGCCTTCATAACGGCTAATCTTGTCCTTAATTACGATTATGAAAAACGGGGACTGGATAAGGCATATGCAACTGAAGTTACCCTGATTGCGATTATATTTGGTATTATCGGAAGCAAACTGCTCCACCTGATTGAGAACTGGCATGCGTTTATCAAAGACCCTATTGAGATGGCTTTTTCTCCGGGAGGGCTTACTTTTTATGGCGGTCTGATACTTGCAACCATTGCAATTTTTATTTATACCAGAAAAACACGTATCAATTTTTTTTATGTTGCAGATATAACAGCCCCTGCACTTGCGCTTGCGTATGGAATCGGGAGAATCGGCTGTCATCTTGCAGGTGACGGGGATTATGGTATACCGACCACGCTTCCCTGGGGTACCAATTACGAGAACGGGATTGTAAAACCGGTTGATATGTTTGCCGGTTCAGATATTGCCGCCGGATTTCCGAATGGGTTAGTACCGAATGACACACCTCTGCACCCAACCCCGATTTATGAATTCCTGGCTGCTGCCGCACTGTTTTTCTTTCTGCGCTACCTGCTTAAAAAAGACTGGAGAACCGGCCAGATTTTTGGTATATATCTGATTTTTTCAGGGCTTTTCCGTTTTCTGGTTGAGTTTATCAGGCTTAACCCCCGGTTGGTCTTTGGCCTTTCTGAAGCACAGCTTATCTCCATTGGGTTGATGTTAAGCGGCGCTGCTCTTTTTGTTATGATGAAGACTGCGCCATCACTGAATTCCCTTAATGATCAGTATAAAACAGCTGCTTCTAAAAAGCCAAAAGCTAAAAAAGGAAAATAATGCCAAAATTTTTCGGCAGAAAACCGGTATTAGAACTTCTTAAATCAAAGCAGGATATACTTAAAGTATATTTCCTGAGGGGAATAAAAGGTGATGTTATTGATGAGATTAAGGGAATCGTCATCAGACAAAAACTTCCCTGGCAGGAGTTACAGCAGGATAAATTTAAGAAACTTGCCGGTGATGGAAATCATCAGGGAGTGGTTGCCCTTACTCCGGAAAAACGGCTTCTTGAGGAAGAAGAATGTCTTGAGATGCTGGCTAAGAATCAGGATGAATTAATTATTCTGCTGGACTCAATTCAGGATACCCATAATCTGGGGGCTATACTCAGAACAGCTGAATGTGCCGGAGTTAAGACGGTTATTACCACAAAGTTTAATTCAGCTCCTCTGAATGAAACAGTATCTAAAGTTTCAGCGGGAGCGCTTAATCATCTGCAGATTTGTGCAGTTAGGAATCTGTCTGATTATATAAAAAAACTTAAGGACATCGGTTACTGGATTGGTGCTTCCTCTTTGGAAGAAAGTTTAGATTATTCAGAGCCGGATTATTCCGGTAAAATTGCGTTTATCATGGGGAATGAGGAAAAAGGAGTAAGGCGACTTCTCCTTCAGCTGAGTGATTTCAAGGTAAAGATACCTATGAGGGGTAAGATACAATCGTTAAATGTTTCCGTTGCTGCCGGAATTCTTCTTTTTGAAATTATGAAGAAAAAGGCTGCCGGCAGGCCGCGGGTATAGTAAAATTTAAAAGGAATAAATCATGAGCAGCAGAGCAATTAAACCTGCAATCAGAACAGAAAATATTACCTACGCAGTCCGCGATATCGTGGTGCTTGCAAACCAGGTTGCCAAATCGGGCAAAGAAATGCTTTATCTGAATATCGGCGATCCGAATCTTTATGACTTTGCTCCGCCCAAACACCTGGTTGAAGATACCTATCAGGCAATGCTTAGCAATAAAAACGGCTATGCCCCTTCCTCAGGTATTAAACAGGCGGTTGATGCAATTGAAAAAGAGGCTGAACGCAAAGGCATCAGCAATATTCATGATATATTTATCACACACGGAGCAAGTGAAGCAATTGAAGTTTGCCTGACTGCTCTGGTGAATGATGATGAAAATGTGCTTACCCCCACTCCCGGGTATCCGCTTTATACGGCAATTTCAAGCAAACTGAGAGCCATTGAAAACCCATACTATCTTGATGAGAATAACGGCTGGCAGCCTAATCTTGATGATATCCGTTCCAAGATAAACAGCAAGACACGAGCAATTGTTCTGATTAATCCGAATAATCCTACCGGCTCCTTATATACTGAAGATATTCTGCGGGAAATTATTAAGATTGCTAAAGAGAATAATCTGGTAATTTTTGCCGATGAGATTTACGATAAACTGCTCTATGACGGAAAGCATCACGTCTCAATTGCATCGCTCGATAAGGATGTACCCTGCATTACCTTCGGAGGATTATCAAAGAACTATTTTGTACCCGGTTTCCGTATTGGCTGGGGTATTATCAGCGGTGAAAAAGCGCTTCTTACGGATTATATTGAAGCAATAAACAAAATTCTCCGCGCGCGTCTAAGCGCCAACCATCCTGAACAGCATGGAATTCACTCCGCACTGCTGGGTGATCAGAGTCATATCGGTCTGGCAATGGAAAAACTGACCCGCAGAAGAGATCTGACGGTATCAATGCTGAACAGTATCAAAGGGATTACTTGTGTCGCGCCCGAAGGAGCGTTTTATGCATTTCCGCGGCTGCACACTGATAAACCGGATGCAGACTTTGTCTCGGGACTTATTAAAGAGACGGGAGTAGTTGTTGTGCCCGGAAGCGGATTCGGACAGGTGCCTGGCACGCAGCATTTCAGAGTAGTATTTCTTCCGAATGAAGAAATCCTTGAGAAGGCTTATAAGAGCATAGCAGCTTACTTTGAAAAATTCCAGAATAGTTAATTAAAAAGGACTGACTGCTTATGCAGAAACTGCTGCGTGTTACGGTTATTATTATCATTGTCGCGGTTCTGCTGATCATCCCCGGAATTTTTATTGTCCGATCCATTCTTAAGCAGTCAGTCCCTTCTTACGAGGGGAATATAGATGCTGCGGGGTTAAAAGGGGAGACTACCATCTGGTTTGATTCTCTCGGAGTTCCGTATATAGAAGCACAGGATGAAACCGATGCTGCTTATGCTCTTGGATATCTGCATGCTCAGGAACGGCTTTTTCAAATGGAACTTGGCAGGCGGGCCGGAATGGGAAGACTGAGTGAAGTTATTGGTGAAAAAACACTCCGGTTTGATCAGCTTTTCAGAACGGTTGGCATAGAGCGCACAGCAAAAGAGATACTCTCAAAAACTCCCGATGAAACAAGAAACATGTTTCAGGCGTATGCCGAGGGAGTTAATACGTATCTCCGGCTGAATAAAAACCGGCTTCCGGTTGAGTTTGATATATTGGGATATACACCTGAAGAGTGGCAGCCGCTCCATAGTATTATCATGATGCGAATGATGGCCTGGGAATTGAATATAGCCTGGTGGCAGGATATTTCTCTTACACGTGTTGTAGAGAAAGCCGGTGATCTTAAGCGGAATAATGTTATCCCTTCGTTTCCTGATGATGCACCGCTGGTAAGTTCCCTGAATATTAAGTCAACTAAAAATCATGATTTCGCGTTTTTTGATATTGTAAAAGACTATCGCGAGTTTGCAGGGATACAGGGAAACCAGTCAGGTTCCAATAACTGGGTAGTCTCTCCATCCCGGTCAGCATCGGGCGCGGTAATCCTTGCAAGCGATCCGCATCTGAGTCTGCAGCAGCCGGGTAAATGGTATCTGGCAGTGATCAGAGCAGGTTCACTAAATGTTTCAGGGGTTACTCTTGCCGGAATTCCGGCCGTTGTAATTGGCAAGAACGATTCCATTGCATGGGGTCTTACCAATGTGATGGCGGATGACGCGGATTTTTACTCGGTTCAGTTTACACAGGACAGGAAGGGTTACCTGATTGACGGGGATACTGCGGCAGTTGAAATCATTGATGAAATGATTAAAGTTAAAGACCAGGAGCCTCAGCCGTTCCGTATATATATCACTGAGTTTGGGCCGGTTGTCTCGGCTGTTCATCCACATAACACAGACTCCGCTGAAACCAATTATCTCCGTGAAATTGCAATTAAATGGACGGGGAACGGACTTTCAGATGAGTATTATGCTGCTTATAAAGTAAATAAAGCCCGCAGTCTTGAAGAATTCAAAGAAGCCGTTTCTCATTTCAAAGTTCCGGGGCAAAATTTCGTTTACGGCGATAAAAGCGGAAATATTGCCTATTACAGCGGTGCAGGCATACCTGAAAGGGGAGAAGGTGATCCCCGCATGATTTTGGACGGTACAAGCAGTAAAACCAAATGGCGCGGGTATATACCTTTCCAGATGCTCCCATCTGCTGTTAATCCTTCAAAAGGTTTTATTGCCACTGCAAATAACCGTACTCAGATTACACCTTTTTATATTTCTACTTTATGGGAGCCAAGCAGCAGGATTGAACGCATAAATCTGCTGCTCTCAGAAAAAGAGAAGCACAGTGCTGAAGATTTTATGCGTTACCAGTATGACAGAATATCATTTTACGCTGAAAAGGTAACACCGTATCTGTTGTCCGCTTTTAAGGAAGTAAAAGTTGAGGACCCCAATCTTAAAGAATCGCTTGAGCTTCTTGATGCATGGGATTATTCATTTGAGCCGCTCAGCCAGACACCTGCAGTCTATTCCGTATTTTTATATAAGTTTTATGAAAACACGCTTAAAGATGAGCTTGGTGCTGACCTGCTGAATCAGTATTCCCGCATAGCAAATGTGCCTCTGAAAATAATGTTTCAATTAATCACCAATCCTGAGGCCGCGGTGTTTGATGACATTACAACGCCTAAAATTGAAAAACGGGATGAGATACTGCGTAAAAGTCTTAGTGATGCCCTGAATTTCCTGGAGAACCGTTTTGGCAGTAATCTTGCCGCCTGGCAGTGGGGTGAGTTGCACACGCTCACGCTTCGTCACTTTTTTTCAGGCAATAATGCACTATTGGACAGGTTTATCAATGACGGGCCTCATCCGCTTGGCGGGGATGGAACCACACTTAATCTCTCTGAATATCCTTTTTACCGGTATGATTCATTCGGAGAGGCTAAAGAATTTGAAAACCTTGTCGGACCCTCAATGAGGTTTATCTGCGATTTTTCTCAGCCGGATAATTTCTATTATGCAACCACCGGAGGCCAGAGCGGAAACAGTATGTCAGATCATTATAAGAATCTGACGGCTTTATGGCTTGAGGGGAAATATATACAGGTGAAAACGGATAAAGAATCCTTCTCAAAGAATAAAAAGGTTTTGCGGCTTATTCCGGAGTGATGTTCAGAAAGTTTTTTCTGAGATCACTGCTCCGCCGAGGCAGATATCATTAAGATAAAATACTGCAAACTGCCCTGGGGCGATGCCCTTTTCGCGGCTGTCAATGTGGACGGTATATAAACCATCGGATCCTTCCGAAACCTTTGCTCCGAAGGTACGTGCACCGTGTCTTATTTTTACCCGCAGCGCTTCATCCTTAAGGGCCGCCTGCCAGTCGGGGGAGATGATATTCATATTTTCCATGATAAACATATCCCGTTCTTTTTTTATCAGTTCCTCAGTGCCTGAAACATAGATTATATTATTTTCCGTGTCTTTTCTTACCACGTACCACGGGCCGCCTCCTAATCCAAGACCTGACCGCTGACCAATGGTGTAATAGTAATAACCATTATGATTCCCGAGTTTTCTGCCTGAATTAATATCAATAATATCACCTGGTGCGTCTCCAAGATGATGCCTTATGAAATCACGAAATTTGATCTTCCCGAGAAAACAAATTCCCTGGCTGTCCTTGCGGGACATATTAGGAAGATTGTAACTCTCAGCCATCCGCCTGATCTCCTTTTTGTTGAATGAGCCGATAGGGAACAGTGCTCTTTTTAACTGCTCCTGATTGAGATAGGCAAGAAAATAGGTCTGGTCCTTGACTGCATCAGGTGATGTTTTGAGCAAGGCATAGTTTTCCGCAATCTCTGTCCTGGCATAGTGCCCTGAAGCTACCTTTTCAAAGGAAGGATCAATTTTATCAATGAACTTCCCGAACTTTATCAGACTATTGCAAAAGATATCCGGATTAGGGGTTCTGCCGGCTTTTATCTCCCGTATCGTATACGTTACTACGTGTTCCCAGTATTCACTCTGCATGGTGATCGTCTCAAAAGGTACTCCGGCTTGAAGGCAGACTTCCTTCGCAAACTGGATATCCTCATCCCAGGGGCAGTTACCAAGAAAAGAGAACTCATCCTGAAGCCAGATTTTCAGATAAAAGGCGGTGATTTCGTGTCCTTGGTCTTTCAGAATCCTCAGGGCAACGGAACTATCAACCCCGCCGCTTAATAATACTGCAATTTTCATCTCGAAAAATAACAAACCTGAACTTTATCTCAGTTCCCTGAGCAGGGGAATTAATAGTGCAAAATCCCTGTGGAATAGTTAAAACCGCAATAAAAAGGGTCTTAATATTGCTTTACTGAGTGATTGGGGAATATGTTAAATTTGGGGGCAATAATTTTAGATTTGAGGATAATGAAGGTTACCGAACATTTAGACAGAGCAAAAGAACCTTTTATAAGCTTTGAGATAATCCCTCCCAAGAGGGGCGGAGATATTAAGAGCCTGCTGGCTGTCATTGAAGAGATATCGAAATTCAAACCCCCGTTTATTGATATTACCAGTCATTCAGCGGAAATTGAATATGTTGAAACCAAGACCGGTATCGAAAAACATGTTAAAAGAAAGAGACCGGGTACACTCGGAATCTGCGCGCTGATTCAGAATAAATACAATATTGATGCTGTTCCGCACATACTCTGCAAAAACTTTACCAGGGAAGAAACAGAAGATTTCCTTATTGAACTGAGTTATCTTGGGATTGATAATGTGCTGGCCATAAGAGGGGATGATAACGGATTCCAGAAACCGGTGCCCGCCGGGCGGTCCGCGAACAATTATGCGATTGATCTGGTTGCCCAGATTGCTGCCATGAATTCTGGAAAATTCCTTGAAGACGGACTTCTTGATGCAAAACCGACCAGTTTCTGCATTGGAATCAGCGGATATCCTGAAAAGCACTTCGAAGCACCGAACCTGAAGACTGACATCTTATATACCCGCAAAAAGATCAGCACGGGAGCGGACTACATTGTTACGCAGATGTTTTTTGATAATGCAGTGTATTTTCAATATAGAGATGCATGTGCCGCTGAAGGTGTTAACGTGCCCATCATACCAGGCCTTAAAATCATCACCGCAAAATCACATCTGACAAATATCCCGAGGAACTTCTTTATCAACCTTCCCCCGGATCTGACGGGTGAGGTGATGGAAGCGAAGAACAATGAACACGTAATGGAAATTGGCGTTAACTGGGCAGCTAAACAGGTAATAGACCTGCTTGATAAAGGTGTGCCGAGCATTCATTTTTATATTATGCAGAATGCAAAACCAATCAATCTGCTGATGCAGAAACTTAAATTACATAAACAATATTATTTTATTGCCGGTTAAATGATATTAGATAAAATCAGACGGAAGAAAAAACTGCACTGGGGGGTTGCCGGCTGCGGCAAGTTTACTGAAACCTCCCTGCTTCCTGCACTGAATCTTATCAGGCGGGCGAAACTTGAAGCTGTTTACAGTTCCAATCTTTCCCGCGCAAGATTTATTGCTGAAAAAGCCGGCGCGAAATATGCGACTTCTGATTTTTCCGAATTTCTGAAATCAGGAATTGACGCAGTATATATAGCAGGCGCCAACAGCGATCATTATCACCAGGTGCTGGCAGCCGCCAAAGCCGGGAAACACATACTTTGCGAAAAACCCCTCTCAATCACGTCTGCCGAAGCGGAAGAAATGGTTGATGCCTGCAGGAAGAGCGGCTCTAAACTGGCTATGAGTTATGTATACCGGTTTCATCCGCTGATCACTAAATTAAAAGAACTGGTGGATAATCACGTCATTGGCAGGATTATCAGCATAAGGGCTGAGTGCAATTTTCTTCTTGCGGACAGGGATAACTTCCGTTACAATAAAAAGCTTGCCGGCGGAGGAGCCATTCGTGATGTCGGGACTCACATGATTGATCTGTGCCGCTATATCGGCGGTGAACTTTATCCGTTGAACGCAGTCTCAGATAATTTAGTCTTCAAGGGGGATGTTGAGGACTTCTTCGCGGGAACGCTCAGAACGCAGGGGGGAGGATATACATTCTTTCAAGTGTCCTATTCAACTCCCAAGGCGTCAAACAGGATCGAAGTTATCGGAAGCAAGGGGACCATCTATATTGATAATCTTGTCGCATCCCGGTTTGCTTCAGCCAAGATGACCATCCTTATTGACGGCGAGGTGAAAAAAGCTTTCAGAAAAAGAGCGAATAAATTCCTTCGTCTTTTTAAGAGTGTTAACGATTCATTTCTAAGAGGAGAAGAACCGCTTGTGACCGGTACGGATGGTCTGGTTAATATGAAATTAATGGAACAACTTGAGCAGTTATGTCCCCCGCAGCTGAAATAATCCGTATAGGAAAACTTCTTCAGCAGGCAGGGATGGTCGCTGCAACAGACGGTAATATTTCAGTCCGGGCGGATGCCTACTCATTTTACATTACTGCTTCGGGAGTGCGCAAAGATTCTCTGACGGAGAATGATATAAGTAAACTTGATCTTGACTGCAATCCCGTAACTCATAGCAACAAACCTTCAACTGAATCCAAGATACATGCAGCGTTATATAGAGCAAGGCCTGATATCGGAGCAGTTGTGCACGCTCATCCGGTTCATGCAACTGCATTTTCCGCATCACCGCACTCACTTGATCAGCCCGTTTTTCCGGAAGTGGTTCTTTCCTTAGGCAGGATACCTCTGTGTAAATATGCAACTCCTTCCACAGCAGACCTGCCCGCAAGTCTTGATCCATATATTGAGTTTGCAACCGTTTTTCTCCTTCAAAACCATGGGGCAGTAGCAACGGGAAAAACTCTTGAGCAAGCCTTTAACAGAATGGATAAACTTGAGCATTATGCAAAGATGATGAGTATTCTCATCACCACGGGCGGATTTCATCAGCTTAAAAGGAAAAAGCTTAAAGAACTCTATGCAATAGCAGAAAAAATTTACGGCATTACGCTTCACCCAAAGAACAGGTTTTTATAATTGAGAATACTGGTTATCAGCGGCGGTTCTTCAGAAGAAAGAGAAATTTCCAAGCGGACATCTGCCGCGGTTTATTCAACTTTGCTGAACGGGGGACATCAGGTTACCCTTTTTGATCCAGCTCTCGCTTCACCTTTTGTCAAAAATGTTCAGCCTTATTTCGAAACTGCTATAGCTGAGGAATACAGCGCGACGAATTTTATTCATTCAGTTGAATCACTGAATAAAAGTGAATATGACATCGCCTTTATTGGTTTACACGGACATAACGGTGAGGATGGTGTTATTCAGTCTCTACTCGAATTAAAGCAGATTCCATATACAGGCTCGGGCGTAATGGCTTCAGCGCTATCTATGGATAAACATATAGCAAAGTCTGTGATGCACAGTGTTGCCGGTGTTGATGTGCCGAAGGGTTTTTGTATCTCCTCTCGTAATACCTCAGCGGATATCCTGAAATTAGCTGATGAAATAATCGGGTACCCGGTTGTGGTTAAACCTAACGATCAGGGATCAACGGTTGGATTGACCATCTGTAAAAGTCCCGCTGAACTTCATAAGGCCTTTGAACTGGCCGGGAAGTTTTCAACAAAGGTTTTGTTTGAGGAGTTTATTCCCGGGCGCGAACTAACCGTTGGAGTGGTTGAAGGCTGGGAACTGCCTGTGGTAGAAATTAAGCCTAAACACGACCTATACGATTATGAGTGTAAATATACGCAGGGAATGACAGATTACTTTTGTCCGGCTGATTTACCTGAAGCACTTGCCGCGAAAATTGTTGAAGCAGGCAATAAAGCTTTTCATGCACTCGGATGCGAAGGATACGGAAGGGCCGATTTCAGATTAACTCCCGATGGAAGATTTTCCTGCCTTGAAATGAATTCACTTCCTGGTATGACAGCCACAAGTCTCCTGCCTAAAATGGCACAGGCCAAAGGATATTCCTTTTTAGAATTGATAGAGCAGATAATAAAAGTCAGTCTGAAATGAAAAGTGTTGCAGCCCTTATTTATCTTTCCATTATTCTGATATTTTCCGGAATAATTCTCTTCTGGGATAAAGGATATATTGATTATTCTGCTGCCTCCTCCCGGAATGACTCACTGTATGCTGTTCTTGATTCCGTTGAACAGGCCAACATTCTTCTTGAAGCCGAAATAGATTCGGTCGAAAAAAAGATTCCTTTTAAGATGGAAAAAATTGCCCGCGAGAAATACTCCATGCTGAAGCCGGGGGAACAGCTTCTTATTATAAAGAGCGAAAAATAGTAAAGATATGGCTGATCAGATAAGGCAGCCGCTTCCTGAAAGGCTCCGCCCCGATTCATTAAATCTCATTGCCGGCCAGCAGCATCTTCTGGGAGAAGGAAAACCGCTACGGATGCTTTTTGAAAGCGGAAAACTATATTCGTTTATTCTTTGGGGACCTCCCGGCACCGGTAAAACCACCATCGCCAAACTTGCTGCCGCTTCATCCGGATATATATTCTATCAGCTTAACGCGGTTTCCTCCGGTGTAAAGGATATACGTGATATTCTTGAAAAAGCTGTTGATAACCGCCGGCAGGGTAAGGGCACAATTCTGTTTATTGATGAGATTCACCGTTTTAATAAAGCCCAGCAGGATGCTCTTCTGAATCCTGTTGAGCAGGGGATCATTATACTGATTGGCGCAACTACCGAAAATCCTTCGTTTGAGGTTATTCCCGCGCTCCGTTCCCGGATGCGAATTTTTATGCTTCATAGTCTGAGTGAAGAAGAACTACGTTTCATTCTTCACCGCGCTGTAAAAGAAGATTCCCTGATAACCGGAAATAAGATTACGCTTGCTGATGAAGATTATCTTTTGTTTGTATCAGGAGGGGATGCAAGAACATTGCTGAATCTTCTTGAATCATCCGCTGAGTATGCAGTACATGAAGGTAAAACAGAAATTACACAGCAGATTATCGAGAATGTTCTTCAGCAGAAGAATACGCTGTATGATAAGAGCGGTGAGGGGCATTACAATCTGATTTCTGCTTTCATTAAAAGTATGCGGGGGAGTGATCCTGATGCAGCACTCTACTGGATGGCAAGAATGATTGAAGGGGGAGAAGATCCGCTTTTTATTGCACGCAGGATGATTGTATTTGCATCAGAAGATATCGGCAATGCATCACCGAGTGCACTGCTTTTGGCGGTTGCTTGTTTTCAGGCGCTTGAAAAAATCGGAATGCCTGAGGGAAGAATAGTCATGGCGCAAACTGTTACCTATCTTGCCTCGGCTTCAAAATCAAATGCCTCTTATCTTGGTATCGAAAAAGCAGCAGAGTCTGTACGGAGAACCGGAGATAAACCGGTACCGTTTCATTTAAGGAATGGCGTAACACAGTATATGAAAAGCGAAGGATACGGCAAGGGATACCGCTATCCTCATGATTTCCCTAATGGATTTATTTTAGAGGATTATCTGCCCAAAGATCTGATCGGAAGTCAGTTTTATTTTCCGAAAGAGGAGGGGCAGGAAAAGTCCCTTAAAGACCGTCTGAAAGCCTTATGGAAAGGGAAGAAGAGGTATGAGTGAGAATGTATTGCAGTATGTATTCAAGGACAATAAAGACAACAAGGACTGCAACGACATTAGGGATAACAACGGTGAGATACTTGGCTCTTTAAAGACAATTTTTCATTTTTAATTCTTCATTCTTCATTTATCAGAAAGAAGTTATAAAGTTCTTTCCCGGCAGTTGTTTGACTGCACCTTTGAACTCCAACTGAAGCAGATGGGTAAGAGCATCGTATGTGCTCATGCCTGCAAGTTTAGAGATACTGTCTATATGTACCGGATTCTCTTTGTTCAGTAGTGAGATAATTTTTTCTTCAAAAATATTCAGATTAAAAATTTCAGGCGGGGGAGAGGAAATGCTTTTTTCTCCTGCTTCTATTCTCAGTTCAGATATAACATCATCAGCAGAAGTTACCAGTTTAGCTCCGCTGTTTTGAATGAGATAATTTGGCCCTTCAGATTGTTTTACACCAATGTTTCCCGGTATTGCAAAAACTTCCCTGCCGCTGTCAAGAGCAAGTTTAGCGGTATGAATTGCACCTCCTTCTATTCCTGATTCAACTACAATTGTACCGAGCGACATACCGGCAATGATTCTGTTTCGTTTGGGGAAATTGATACCGTCCGGTTTTGTACCGGGTTCGAATTCAGAAAGGAGCAGACCGTTTTTTGTTATTTCATAAGCAAGGTCGGCATTTTCTGGCGGGTAGATCACATCAACTCCGCTGCCGAGGATGGCTAGAGTCCTTGCACCTGCTGAGAGAGCTCCGCGGTGAGCAATAGAATCAATGCCCCGTGCCATTCCGGAGATAATCGTGATATTCTTCTGGGCAAGGATAACTGCCATACGTTCCGCCTGATTCTTGCCGTATTGAGTTGGTGTTCTTGTTCCCACAATAGCCACCGGGTTTACTTCCTGATTAAGGAGGGCTCCTTTATAATAAAGAATAACAGGGGGATCAGAGATGTTTTTTAGCAGATATGGATATTCGTCATCCCAGAGAGTGAGAAGACCGATATCTTTTCTGTGGCAGGTATCAATCAGTTTTTGTGTTGTTTGTGTGAATACATCAATGCCCTTTGCTGCAAGATTGATTCGCGAAGCCAGAAGAGGACCTATACCTTCAGAAGCTGCAAGGGAGTTAACGGAGGAATCTAAAATTTGTGAGGGGGAACGAAATTTACTGACAAGCGATGCAATTTTTTTTGAGCCAACTCCCTCCACCGAAAGAAGAAGGCGCAGTGCTGAGAGTTCCCTGATTTCCTGGCCGAACACGCTGCTTATTACCCCTCTACATCAACTGAGTCAACGATTCCGACAATAATAGTATTTACAGGTGCTTTATTATGTCCCAGAATTTGCTGAACTGCATCTCCCTCCTGCGTAACCAGAACAGTTTCACCTGCTCCGGCTCCTGTCAGATCAATAGCGACTATTTCAGATGAAGAGAGATATTCCCCAGAAAGATCAACCGGCTGCACAATCAGAAGTTTATGTCCCACCAGGTGGGAGTCCTTCTGGGTTGCAACAATGTTTCCTTTAACTTTTGCCAGTATCAATTTTTGACTCGTCTGCTTTAGCAGAATTCCTGTCACGGTAGAGAATTGAAAGCGGAAGCAAAATGATATATGCAACAAATAATATAATCGGAGCGTAAACCAGTCCGGTCACATTATCCCAAGGACCAATGGACATTACATAAAAACCAATGATTATCAGGAGGACTGCAGCGCTGAAGAATATATAATTCGTTTTTGTCCAGTAAATACTGAACGGTGACTGAATAACGCGCTTAGCTGATTTAACTGAAGTACTTTTTTTTGTTTTTGCCATTCTTGCTCCATAAAATAATAAAGCCCAGCGCTGGGGGATACACTGGGCTGTCTCTTACTAAGGTCCGTAGGCCAGGGGAGAAACCTACAGACAAGACATCACAAAATTAGAAAATTTTTGATGTTCTGTCAAGCACTATTTAAAATTATTTATTTATTTGATAAACAATTTTTCTGATAGTATCAAACTGCAGGTAAGGATACTGTTCTCTGATGTTGTCAATAGCATCACCTGCGCTGACTTTTTCGTGCCGCATTTGTCTGAATTTTTTTCTGATGTGATAATCTCTGACGGCTTTTTCATCAATAAGCTGATGGGAATTCAGCAGTTCATAGATATCATCGCTTATCAAATCAGAAAGCGGGTTTTCGATCCGTGCTTTAAGAGTGTTCATAGTACACATCCTTCTTTTAGTTGATACAGTTTTGACTATTTTAAGAAAGTATCAAGAAACCTTAAATGACCTCCGTTTTAGCACGATAACAAATAGTAATTAAATTTTAGTTCCGGCATTTTAAATCCGCCGTAAAGATTGCTCATTTTACCTGATTAGATGTTCATATGGGTAAAAAAGTTTCATGTACCGGGAATTGCATATTTACTGGAGTGTTCCGAAGCACATTTCCGGCCTCATCAAGTTTTCAGTAAAAGAACAGAACAATATAATCCGGTTTTTAATTAAATCACAACAAAACAGGACGAGCGGTAAAATTTACCGGCGTCAGTTCTGTGCTTTTTTGGGTCTTTTCAGGTGAATTACGACAATCCAGGCCTGATTTTTAAGAAATGGCAGGATTTTAAAGAGAATTTTGTCAAGAAATTCGGTAAAACTAAGCAGCCCAGGGAAAAAGCGGAATCGGGTAAAAGGGATTAAAAACAGACTAATCAGATGAAAATAGCGGATTTTGCTCTCAAAAAAGTAATTTTTGATGGTCTCTAATTCTCCGCTCGTAAGGGGATGTTCATCCTCTGTTCTAAGTCCGGGAGTAAGTTTGCGGAAAAGATTAATGAAAATATTGTGGCCCAGGGGTTCAAAAAAAATACACTCCCCGTTTGATTTAAGAACTCTGGTAACGGATTTGAAAGATTTTTCAATATCCAAATGATGGATAATTGCGCTTCCGCATATCAGGTCAAATTCATTATCCCTGAAATCGAGTTCTTCAGCGTTCGCCACCCTGAATTCAATCTTAAGACCTTCTTTTTCAGCTTTTTCGACTGCCTGTTCAATCGCTACTTCAGAGATATCTATTCCGGTGACCTCGGCGCCTTTGGAGGCCAGCAGATAGGACTGGCTGCCAGGACCGCATCCATATTCAAGTACCTTTTTGCCTCTGCATTCTGATGAGATCAGACTCTGATAAAAAGACCGGCTGGGTTCAACGATCGTGTAAATTGAATCCAGTTTGGATCTCCGTTTATCGGAGAAGGCGTGATTATGAAACTCTTTTTCTTTTTGAATTTTATCGGACATCTGGTGTCTTCCGGCGGGGGCATTTCTTTCCCCCGGCTGAATCAGGTTTTTTTTTGAAATATTACTCGTTAATTTACTAAATTATATTAATTTTTTTAGCATAGGATAGTATTTGGAGCTCGAACAAAGCAAAAAACCGGGTCTTATAGATTACCTGGGTGTTATGTACAAATGGAAGAGTTTAATCCTTTCGATTGTCATATTCATTACAGCGGTCTCAGTCGTTATTTCGTATCTGATTCCGGAGAAATTTAAGGCATCTACAGTTGTTGTTGTACCCCAGGGCACCGAAATGGGGCTTGGCGGACTCACAGGACTCCTTGGCGGTAAATCTTCTACAGCGGCTCTCGGAGCTAAACTTTTTGGAATTTCCTCTTCCTCTGAGGATATGCTGCTCGGTATTCTGAATTCCCGCACGTCACTTGTTCATGTAGTGGAAAGATATAATCTTGCGGAATATTATGAGATTGATGACGGTAATACCGATAAAATCTTAAGAGCTTTCACCAAAGATGTGGTTTTTTCTCCGAATGAATGGGGTATGATAGAGATTGAGGTTATAAACGAAGATCCAAAACTTGCCGCTGAAATGGCAAATTATTTTGTTGTTCTCCTGGACAGTCTCAACCGGAAAATCAATGTGGAGCAAGCCACAAATAACCGTCTGTTTATAGAAAAACGTTATCTGCAAAATGTTCTTGATCTTAAAAACGCAGAGGATTCTTTATATATATTCCAGAAGAAGTACGGCGTATTTGCCGTGCCTGAACAGCTTGAGGCAGCGGTAAAAGCTTCTGCCGAACTGGAATCACAGATTGTAAAACAGGAGATAGCCCTGCTTCTCATGCAGGAACAGTTTGGAAAGACATCACAGCAGGCGGCGCTTGTAGAGGCTGAACTGAAATTGCTTAAGAACAAAGTTAGCGAACTGAAACTCTCGGACAAGCTCTCTAATCCGTCAAATGTATTTCTTCCGTTCAAGGAAGTCCCTTCTCTAACACTTCAGTATTTCCGGTATTTCCGTGAGATAGAGATACAATCAAAAATACTGGAGGTAGTACTGCCTCTGTATGAACAGGCTAAAGTTGAGGAACAAAAAAGCCTTCCAACAGTAATGGTTCTCGACCCGGCAGTTCCCCCCATGCTTAAGGATAGTCCCAAGAGAATGCTGATTGTGCTCTTCGGCTTCTTTATAAGCTTTTTTGGCGTTGCGGTTATTGTTTTTACGAATGAATATTTTCTGAAAACCGATACAGCATCCAATGCACTTGAAGTAAAGATGAGAGGATTTGCAAACTGGTGTAAAAGATTTTTCAGGGTTTCTGACAACTGATGTATTTCGGACTCTTTTTGCTGGTTTCATTTCTGGCAATAGTTGTGTCCCGCGCGGTTCTCGGCAAATGGTTTAATCACATCTCTTTTTACTTTGCGCTCTGGGCAGGCATGGTTTCATTTTATGAAATGAAACTGATGGCATATTTTGACTTATCCGACCGTTTCTGGCTGGTGGTATTTGCCGGTTCGCTTTCCTTTTTGTTTGGATCTCTCTTATATCCAGCCATTAAAAAGGCTTTTGAATCTAGGAGTTCAGTCTCAGCGGGATCTGATCCTCTGTATAAAATATTCTTCGAAAATGATAAATTGTTGAACCGACTCATCTTCCTCTGCAGTTTTATTGGTATTGTTTCGGCTGTTCACCACTGGTTTGTACTTATTGATATGTTCGGGAGTCTGACCAAAGTCCTTATCAATTATAATGTGATTTATCGTCTTCGTGTCGAGAATAAAATAGAAGGACTTATTCCTTACGCATTTGTCATGGCGTTTGCGGGAGTATTTTTTGCCGGAATTAAAGTGGCTAAGGAAGGAAAAGTCGGTCTGCTTTCATTAAGCCCGTTTATCGGAGTTATTCTGCGTGAACTAGCAAATGTTGGCAGAGCAGGTATTTTATTTGCATTTATGATGTTCATAAGTGTTATTTTTCTGAGCCGCTACTCTATTCAGGCGAATTCATCCCAGGGTTCAAAAAGTTTTTTTAATAAAAGTTCAATACTTCCTCTTTTAATTATTATCGGATTGGTCATTGGTTCGGCAGGGCTGGTTCGTACTTTTAGAGGAACCTTCGAATCATATAAAGCCGCAAGTTCATCACTCAACAAAACGGCGGGGGGCTTCTTCATAACTCCCTCCTTGTATCTTTATATATCAAGTCATGCAGGTGTATTAAGCAAATATCTTGATAAAGATTTTGAAAAAGAATTTCCTCCCGGAGAAACAACGTTCTTCTCTGTTTATAATATTCTTAGCAAGTTCGATCTGGTGAAAGCTCCCGAAATGTATGATAAGGGCTTTTTTATACCCATGTGGAGCAATACTTCAACAGTTTACCGCTATCTGCATCAGGATTTTGGATTATTTGGCCTGTTCATTCCTCCATTTTTAACGGGTCTGCTGGCCTCATTCTTTTGGATGCGGTTTTACGAGCGCGGCAAGATTACTGATCTTTTGCTGTTGAGTTATATTTATATCGGAATAGGGATGAGTTTTATGATTCTGGTAACAAAGGTATCAATCTGGCTTATTAGTCTTGTATCAGTTTATCTGATTATTAAAGCTGTCGAGTTTCACAAGAACTACTCAGAAAAAGTGTTCACACCGTTAAAAAGCGATTCCTGATACATGGCAGGTTTGCTTAAGGACTGGATCATTCTGCTTGGCAGTAATGTCATTCAGCACGGATTCACCGCAGTTACTTATCTTTATTTGGCAAGGGTCTTTAAGCCGGAAGAGTACGGCCGCTTTTCTGTAATACTTACGGCTGTTTCCATTGCCCAGCTTATAGCTTCCCTTGGTATGAGCCGGATAGTTACAAGAGAAATTGCCGCCCGTCCTGAAAGTGCCCCGGTGTTGATCCGGAATTTCAGGATGTATTTAAGTTATGCAGCGTTACTTACTTCGATTATTACCGTCATTTACCTTTTCAATTTTGAAGCTGTCTCTGATATAACTATCCTGATCATTATCTGTCTGTTATTTTTTATAAACACCGGATGGAATTATTTTGAGGCAATTGCCTTCGGCTATTCAAAGTTCCGCCTTACCGGATTAACAGGGGCTGTTTTTGCGATTGTTATTTTTGTTTCAGTGTTTTTCGGAGTAAAGAACAGCAGTCAGCTTACGCTCGCTTTGGTGATTATGGCTTCCGGCGGATTGCTGAAATTACTGGTTATGAGTTATTTTCTTCATGATTTGTACGGCAATAAATCAGCTAGTGAACAGGGGAATTTCTCACTGCTTGTTTCAAGTCTGCCGCTCTATGGTACAGTGCTGCTTTCTCTTCCGATAATACAAATGCCGGTGTTATTCCTCAGTCAGTTTTCTGGTAAAGCAGAGGTAGGGTATTTTGCCGCGATTTCCAAATTTACTGTTCCTATTACCCTTCTGATTCATAATCTTAATACCATCATTCTTCCAAAACTCTCACAAAAATATACGGCAGACAAAGAGAGCTTCAGAATAATGACCCGTAATCTCTTTCTGCTTATTGCTCTCGGAGGAATCCTGTTAAGTTTTGTTTCAGGCACGTTTAGCAGGGAAATGATTTTACTTTTTCTAGGCGCACCTTATGATCCGGCCTCACTTCCTCTTGCTCTGCAATTCTGGATTACACTGAATATGATGTTCCATAGCTTTATTGGTACAGTAATGGTCTCTGCAGGTAAGGAACGGCTCATGGTAAAGCTTTCATTCTTTAACGCAATAGTGATTGGATCACTTATTCTGGCAGGTTCATTTTACGGCGCACTCGGCATGAGTATTGCAATGTGGTGCGGATATCTTGCGGGTATAATCGTGCATTTATATTTCTTAAACAGTAGTATCGAAAAATTCGTCTCATATAAACTTATAACTGCCATATTGCTTCTTTTCTCAGCCGGCACTGTTGCTGTGTATTATATTACCTATCAGGAATTAGTGGTGAAGATTCTGGCTGGTCTGGGGCTCCTGATGGTGTCTTATCTTACATTTCGTTTTGTACTCTCCGAGAACAAACAGAAAGAAGTCCGTGATATCATTATGATGGTGCGTAATGGTTGATGTTTCGGTAATCATTGTGAATTTCAATGCATTTGAATTTATTACAAAGTGTATTGATTCTCTCAGGGAGCATACAAAGGGTGTAACATACGAAATCATTGTGGTTGATAACTGCTCTACCGAAGGGGATATCCTTGACCACCTTTCTGAATCAGATGATCTGCGCATCATTAAAAACAAATTGAACCGGGGATTTGGAGCTGCAAATAATATGGGTGCAGCTCTGGCAAAAGGAAGGTATATCCTCTACCTGAATAATGACACATTGTTTCTTGAGGATACCTTGTCCATACTGGTAACATATTCTGATGCCTCAAATGAAGAAGTCCTCCTTGGCTGTAAAGTACTGAATGCTGATATGACATTGCAGGAGTCCATTTTCCTTTTCCCCGGGCTCAGGCATATCTTTTTTGAAAGCATCTATCTGGCTAAATTTTTTCCCCGTTCGGCATTTTTTAATTTCTTTGCCCCAAGTTATTATGAGGGGACAAAGCCAATTGAGACTGATGTGGTTAAGGGGTGTTTTATTTTTCTTTCAGCCGAGGCAAACAACCGGTTAAAAGGTTTTGATGAAGATTTTTTCTTTTATTCCGAGGAAACCGACCTTTGCCGCAGATTTCAGAAGAATATCGGAAAGGTTCTTTTTTATCCCCTGACCAGTATCATCCATTACGGAGAAGTAAGCACCGGATCCTACTCCTGGTTTAAGTTCCGCAATGTTGCTGAAAGCAGAATCGTACTTTTTAAGAAATGGTTTAAAGGAGTACGATTTCCCGTCGTACTTCTTTCACAGTATCTTGGATATATCATCCGGGGAGTGCTTAACCTGATTGCCGGTGTGCTCACTATGAAAAAGCAATTGATTGTACGTGGATGGTTTTTCTGTAAGATGCTCTTTATTTATCCCAAAGGCAAATACAGGATTCAGGAATGAAAATCCTGCAGATTGCTCCCCAGGTTCCTTATCCCCTTGATGCCGGGGGCAGAATAGGTATATTTAACATCACAAAGTATGTTGCCGCGCTTGGTCATAAAATTGATTTGGTTATGTATTCCCAGACTGAGGGGAATCAAGAGGCCTCAGATGTGCTCTCTGAATTCTGCACACCTCATTTTGTAGTGGCTGACACAAAAGATTCACCTGTTGGGGCACTGCAAAATCTGTTTTCCCTGGTTCCATATAATATCTCTAAGTATATCCGTCCGGAGATGCTTGCTAAAGTAAAAGAACTTGTACTGAAGAATGATTATGACGTTGTTCACATTGATCATTTGCATCTCGCATGGCTTTCAGGGGAGATAAAGAAAATTAAAAACATCAGGGTCGTTCTCAGAGAACATAATCTTGAGATGGAGATTATGCAGCGGTTTTATGAAAATCAAAAGAATCCGCTGATTAAATTTTTTGCCTGGATGCAATATCAGAAATTCAGACGTTACGAACCCCGCCTTTGCGGTATGACTGATACTGCCATGATGATCACACAAGTTGACAGGGACAAACTTCTTTCCTTTGATACACGGCTGGAGACAACGGTAATCCCGGCGGGGGTTACTGAAGAATTTCTAAACCAGCCGGCTGGTGAGACGGATCCTTTTACTCTTTTTCATGTAGGTTCACTTGAATGGATTCCCAATTACACCGGATTGCAGTGGTTTATTGACCGGGTAATGCCTGAACTTATAAAACGTGAATCCCGCATCCGTCTGCATATATACGGTAAAGCTGTTGAGAAACTTACCGTCCCTTCTGATGTAAAAGACGCTGTTAATATAACCGGCTATGTTAAGGATTTACTTGCAGAAATTGCAGACAAGCATATGTGCATTGTTCCGCTTTCGGTCGGAGGCGGAATCAGAATTAAAGTTCTTGAAATGCTGGCATTGTCAAAAGTTGTGGTCAGTACTTCTATCGGAAAGGAGGGGATTGATGCATCGGATGGAAAGGAAATACTGGTTGCAGATTCAGCAGAAATATTTGTGGAGAAGATACTTCGGGTTATAAATCATCCTGATGAATCCCAAAGCATCAGAGTTAACGCCAGGGAGTTTATCCTGCAAAACTATACTTGGAGCAGTATTGCCAAAAAATTTACGGAGTGTTACTCAGGAAAAAGTTTGAAGTCCGTAGCCTATTAGCTCTGCGGTTTCCTGATTACCACAGAACCCCCGTTATCAGGAAAGGGGACAAAAGCCACGCTCATCTCCACACAGAATTTTTCGACAGCTTCTTTTGCTCCGGGATATTCATGATTATGATAGTCATGCACAAAGATAAAGCCCCCCTGAGCCAGGCGCGGATAAAAATATTTTAATCCTGCGTATATGGGTTCATAAAGATCGGTATCAATACTTACAAAGACAAACGTATCATCAATCCCCTCAGCAGTTTCAGGAAAATAGCCTTTTCTGACGATGCAGTTTTGTTTTACCGGCATTCTCGAAAGGACCGCATCAACAGAGGTATCAGAAAAATCCTGATTTCCTCTCGAATATCCTTTTTCCCGTTCGGCTGAAACATCGCGGTTGTCAAATCCTTCAAAGGTGTCAAACAGATAAAGTTTTCTGTCAGGGAAGGCAGTATTAATTTCAGCTGAAAACTCCCCCTTATAAACCCCTAGTTCTGCGGTGCTGCCTTTCATATTCTTTGAGTATATTTCATTTGCCGCAAGGTCAAGCATTGCCAGCCTGACAAAATCCAGACGTTCAACCGAAACTCTTTGCGGATATGCGGCATAGCTCAGCGACTTCGATAGGTATATATTCTTTTTCGCGAGAAACCTGGCCAGAGCCCTGAATACTTTCTGATGCAGCATGAGGGGAGGCTGCTGGTAATCTTTATAAACACAGGGGCGGGGATAGTTCAAAGAAGTTTCCCCGTCTCTTCTATCACAGTTTCCGGGTAGAGATACTGCATACAGTCATTCGGGCAGGTTGCAGCAAAATAGCATGGGCAGTCATAATCCGGTTCCAGGATTACTCCCTTATCATAAAGATAAAACTCATTCTTGTTAAAAATATTGTTAAACAGAACAAGTTTTTTACCCAGACCTATCGCGATATGCATTCCCATGGTTACCGCAGTAATTACCAGGTCACAGCGGTCAACCAGTGCAATGAATTTTTTAAGGGGGAAGTAGCCGAAGTATTTTGCTCCGCTCGCTTTTTGCAAACGGAGATTCTTTTCGTGTTCCTGTTCTCCGCCGAGCAGGATAACATCGTATCCTTTCTCAAGAAGAGATTTTGCAGTTGTAACCCAATAGTCTTCAGCCCAGAGGCGGGATGTCCATCTTCCGCCGCATCCGGTATTAAGCCCGACAACTTTTTTACCGGGTTCCGGTACGTATTCGGCAAAGGGCTCTTCCACTTTAAGGATGTACTCTTCTCCGCCGAATTCAAATCCGCAGATTTCGAAAATCTCCTGCACATAGTGCTTTGTGTTCTCTTTATTCAGGTCATCAAAAAGCCCTGTAAGCCATTTATGCTTTGAGGCCTCAGAAGGGAAATAGGTGGCGTGTCCGAATTCATCAATGGTAAATCCATGCTTTTTCTTCGCCTGCACCTGATTAGCCAGTGCAATGGCTATGGGATCTTTATCCAGATTAAAAAGCAGGTCGTATTTGATGTTTTTGATCAGTTCGATATTCTCCACCGTTACGGGGAAAATCCTCGTAACTGAGTCTTTATCAAGGATTTCGGGAGAATAGGTCAGCCAGTGGACAGCGTAATCAGGGTATTCTGCTGCAATTTTATGGAGAAGCGGGGTGGTTCTGATAACATCACCGATAGCCCCGAGCTTAATTATAAGGATTTTTCCCTTAGTTTGCACATATTCCGGGCAATTCTGGCAGTGAAAGCCGAATTTTTTATGCGGAAGGCAGGGTAAATCCCCCCGGAATTTAAGGCAGTCTGTTTTAACGTAAACGCTCGAATTGTTCATAAGATGCGGTTTTGGCCTGTCAATCTAAATCTTATTTATTATTTTACTCAATTTATTAAAAATAATTCTGAAATTTGAAGATTCTTATTGTTACCCCGCGGATTCCTTATCCCCCGTACCGCGGAGACAAACTGAAAATTTTCAATCTTATCAAATATCTCTCTAAAAATCACGCTGTATCTCTGCTGACTTTCTACGAAAATGAAACGCAGCTTCACGGCGATTTCAGGGAAATTGAGAAGATTACCCACTCCGCCTTCGCAATCAGGCGTACTTTGGCGGAATCCGTCCTGAGTGTTGGAAAGGGTATATTTTCGAAGCTGCCCTTCCAGGTTCTCTTCTATCAGTCAGAGGCATTTGGAGAAAAACTGAGAGAAATCACCAGGGATAACTCATATGATGTAATTTATTTCCATCTGATCCGCACAACACAATATCTGAAATATGTTTCAGGAACTTCGGCTGTCAAGGTTCAGGATTTTACTGACGCAGTCTCAATGTATCTCAGCCGTTACCTGATGGCAGAAAAAAATCCGGTTAAGAAATTCGGAATCGGTGAAGAGGCAAAAAGGATCGAATCTTATGAAAAAGAAGCCCGGTCATTCGATGCGATATACGTCTGCAGTGAAAAAGACCGTGATTATCTGAGCGGAAGATATGATGGAAAAAAAATAAGTCTTCTGATGAACGGTGTCAATCTTGAAACTTTTTCCCCGATTGATATTCCCTATGAGCCGAACCGGATTATTTTTACCGGTAACATGCCATACTTTGCAAATTCGGATGCAGCAGTATATTTCGTGAGGGAGATTTTTCCTCTGGTACTCAAAGAGATACCTGATGCAAGGTTTTATATAGTCGGACAGAAACCTCCGCAGGCAGTTAAAGATCTCGCATCACAAAGTGTGATTGTAACGGGATTTGTTGAAGATATACGCGCTGAATATTGTAAAAGCGCGGTAAACATTGCACCAATCCGCTTCGGAGCCGGTACCCTCAATAAAGTTATCGAATCCCTTGCCCTTGGTATTCCGGTTGTTTCAACTTCAATGGCGGTATCGGGGCTTCCCGCCGAGATTAAAAGCAGAATCCCGGCAGGGGATACTCCTGAAGAGTTCGCTAAACTTGTTGTTGATGTATTACGGAACAGAGAGAAATATGCCGGAGAATCGAAACAGTTATCTGCGGTAATAAGAGAGAAACTTTCATGGGATACAATCCTCAGCGGGTTTGAACAGGAACTGGAATTGCTTTCTTCACGAAAGCGATTATCACTTTCGGGAGCAAGGGAGCAGGCAATCTAATGGACGGTAAAAAAGTACTCCGGCTTACGGTATTTGCCGCCGATTTTATATCTCTGATGCTGGGATATATATTCTTCTTCTATTTCAGAGTCACCACCGGATGGTTTGATCTTATTCTTCAGCCTGATTTCCTTCTTCCCATGCTGATTGTAAACGGCTACTGGCTGTTTATTTTTAACTTTGTCGGGATGTATAAACATGTGTTTGCCCCTTCCCGTTTCGATGAGTTATCCGAGCTGTTTAAGGTTACCTTTGTTGGCATATTCATCCTTTTCTTTTTGATTTTCTTTGATGACTATTCGCATGGAGTTGAATCCACATCAAGAGTGATCATTTTTTACTACTGGGGATTCCTGCTTGCGTTTGTAGGTGCAGGCAGGCTGTTTGTCCGCAGTATGCAGAGAAATCTTCTGATAAGGGGAGTCGGTACTAAAAAAGGCATCATCGTCGGTAGCACACAAAAAGCGGTGGATGTTTTTAAGGATATCAATGCTCATCCGGCTTTAGGTGTACGCATTGCCGGATTTATTGATATAGAGAATCAGGGCCCGGGGGATTCACTTGAAGGAGTACCGGTACTGGGCGGAATTCATGATATCGAAAGGATCATAAAAGAAAATCGTATCGAAGAAGTGGTAATTGCTCTTGAGCAGCATCATGATTCCGTCATTGTTGATATCATTGGCAGATGCGAGACTCATGATGTGGGGATGAAGATGGTACCTGAGATGTATGAAATTCTGAGCGGTCAGGCAAGAACCTCGCAGCTTTATGGCATTCCGCTGATTGATATTAATCCTGAGCCGATGAAAGACTGGGAAAAAAATACCAAGCGGCTCATGGATATCGTTTTTTCAATGATTATGCTTATCCTATCTCTCCCAGTTATCATACTAACGGCAATAGCCATTAAACTTGACAGCAGAGGGCCGGTATTTTTTACACAGGAAAGAGTAGGACTGAAAGGGAGACTTTTTAAGATTGTAAAGTTCAGGTCCATGTATACAGACGCGGAAGCCAAAACGGGACCTGTCTGGTCAACAAAAGATGATCCGAGGGTTACCCGTGTTGGCAGATTTATTAGAAAAGTACGTATAGACGAGATTCCGCAGGTATTTAACGTTCTCAAAGGAGAAATGAGTCTGATTGGACCGAGACCGGAACGTCCTTATTTTGTGGAACTTCTCTCACAGGAAATCCCCTATTATAAAAGGCGCCTGAGGGTACGTCCGGGTATAACCGGATGGGCTCAGGTGCGTCATAAGTATGATGAAACCCTTGATGATGTTAAAGGAAAAATCAGATACGATTTATTTTATATCGAAAATATGTCCCTGAGGATGGATTTTAAAATTCTTTTACGTACCGTTTTTGTAGTGTCCTTTGGTAAAGGGCATTTTGAATAATAAGCAGGAGTTAACATATGCCAGGTAAAGCACTTATCATCATCCCGACATATAATGAGATGGAAAATATAACCCGCCTCATTCCTGCTGTATATCAGTATACTGACAGTAATGTTCATATTCTTGTGGTTGATGACAATTCCCCTGACGGAACGGGCGGATATATCAAAGAGCTCTCTGAAAAAGATGAAAGGATTCACCTTCTCAGCCGGCCGAAAAAGATGGGGCTGGGCACTGCCTACACTGACGGTTTTCGCTATGCCATAAAAAACGGATATGACTTTATTTTTGAAATGGATGCTGACTTTTCACACGATCCCAAAGAGCTCCCTGTTTTTCTTCGTGAAATCGAAAATGCAGATCTGGTTCTTGGCAGCCGGTATCTTACAGGCGTTAATGTGATTAACTGGCCCATGCAGCGCCTTCTTCTTAGCTGGTTTGCGAATCAGTACACCCGGTTTATAACAGGAATGCCGGTTCATGATTCAACCGGCGGATATAAATGTTTCCGGCGCGAAGTTCTGGAATCCATAAATCTGGATAAGATTACATCAAACGGATATGCATTCCAGATTGAACTGAACTTTAAGACATGGAAAAAAGGATTCCGCATAAAGGAGATTCCGATTATCTTTGTTGACCGCTACATGGGCAAGAGCAAAATGTCGAAAAAGATAGTGCGCGAAGCTGTTACACTGGTCTGGAAGCTCAGAATCATGAGCATTTTTGGCAGAATACAGTAATTATTTAACTGAGCAAACTGTTCTCAAAGAATCACCGTAACACTATTGCAGTTATCAATCATTATTGTTAATTATAATGTGAGGGAATTCCTCGCTAATCTGTTCGATACTCTATATAAGGCGATAGAGGGAATCGAGGCGGAAATTATTGTGGTTGATAATGCATCCGCTGACGGCAGCCAGGAGTATATAAAACAAAATCATCCCCGGGTAATGCTAATTGAAAACCGGGTTAATGCCGGATTCAGCAAAGCAAATAATATCGGTCTGAAAGCAGCAACCGGAAAATATCTTCTCCTGCTTAACCCTGACACACTGGTCAGGGAAGACACATTCCGCGTACTGATGCAGTATATGGAACAGGATACCTCAATAGGGATGGCAGGATGCAAAATTCTTAATCCCGACGGAACCCTTCAGCTTGCCTGCCGGAGAAGTTTCCCCAGCCCCTGGGTATCTTTCTGCCGTATCACTGGTCTCAGTGCATTGTTCCCGCATAGTCCTCTTTTTGCCCGTTATAACCTCACTTTTCTGGATGAAAATAAATCTTATGAAGTAGATGCTATTTCCGGTTCATTCATGATGGTGAAAAGGGAAGTGTATGAAAAAATGGGGGGGCTTGATGAAAGTTATTTTATGTATGGCGAAGACCTTGACTGGTGCCTCAGGGTTCAGAAAGCCGGTTATAAGGTTCACTATGTTCACTCAACACAGATTATCCACTATAAGGGAGAAAGTACCAAGCGCAGCAGTATAGATGAAACAAGGCATTTTTATAATGCAATGCATCTCTTCGTAAAAAAGAATCTTTCAGGTTCTTTCCTGGTAAAACTGATGCTCAGATTTGCAATAGGTCTCAGGGAGAGCATGGCTTATGCTGCCGCGAGAAAAACCATTATACTTTCAGTAATTCTTGATACGGTATTTTATAATCTCTCGCTTTATCTGGCTGAGCATACGTATATTTTATCCGAACGGTTCAGGGAATTCCCCGATTTCGCCCTTCCCGTGGTATATACGATTCCGGTTATTATTCATCTGCTCACCTCGTCAGTCATGCGTGTTTACCGGCGGGATAGAATTTCTGTGCTTCCCGTTCTGGCAGCCACGGTTTTTAGTTTTGTCTTCCTTTCCGCAACAACCTTTTTCTTTAAGGATTTTGCATACAGCCGCGGTGTGCTCATCCAGGCATACGTTTATATATTCTTCCTTCTGATATTCTGGAGGGCGGCGATCAAACTTTTTGCCGGATTCGGCAACGAAACTCTCAGACCCCGTATCAGAACCCTGATCATCGGTGAAAAGCCGGAAGCAGAAAAACTGGTTAACCGTCTGTCGGGGAAATTTCCGCTTTATCATACTCTGGTTGGCGTGGCAACTCCGCTGCTGAGCGAAACGGGGGAGAAAATTCAGGGTACACCGGTAATTGGGCATATCTCCAATATCCCGAAAATCGTTAAAGAACATAGAATATCGGAAATTATCTTTTGTCCCCCGGGTTTATCATATAACCGGATAATGAGTATTATTTCGGAAAATAGCGGCAGTAATATCGAGTTTCGGATTGCGGGAGGTCAGAATGATTTCCTTGTAGGCAAGCACTCGGTTACCCTTACGGAAGATGTTCCGCTTATTGAGATTTCGTACAATATCTCTCTGCCGGTTAATAAGGCAATTAAATTTGTTTTTGATTATACCTTTGCATCAATTATTTTTCTTCTGGTTCTGCCCTTCACTTTTGGACTGGCGCTTCTCAGAAGTAAAAAGGGAGAACTTCACCGGATGCTGATACAGGTGCCGGAAATCCTGAAGGGAAGAAAGAGTTTTGTTGGTCCGGCCGAATCTGAGTATCTTGACGGACTTTATGTCGGCAAACCCGGTATTACGGGACTTTGGTTTCTTGAGGGAAGAGAGGATGAAGCAAAACTGAATTTATATTACGCAAAAAATCAGAATGTCTGGCTTGATCTGGATATTCTTGGGAAAACAGTATTAAAAACACTAAAGCAGCAGTAAATGGCAAAAAATTACCTGGAATTTGAAAAGCCAATTGTAGAATTGGAAGAAAAGCTGGCAGAAATGAAAAAAATGTCGGATGCACTTGAAATTGAAGGCGAGATTCTTCAGATAGAGAAGAAAGTCAACGAACTCAAGGAGAGTATATATAAGGGACTCACAAGGTGGCAGAGGGTTCAGCTTGCCCGGCACCCCGAAAGGCCTTATACCCTGGACTATATTTATCTGATGACCGAGCATTTTGTTGAGCTTCACGGTGACCGGTATTTTAAGGATGACAAAGCAATCGTCGGCGGATTTGCTCAGCTTGGCGATTATAAGGTCATGATGATAGGGCACCAGAAGGGAAGAGACACGAAGTCAAATCTCTACCGCAATTTTGGTATGCCGAATCCGGAAGGTTACCGTAAAGCTCTGCGGCTGATGAAACTTGCTGAAAAATTTAACAAGCCCGTAATAACAATGCTCGATACCCCAGGCGCTTTCCCCGGGCTTGAAGCAGAAGAACGGGGGCAGGCCGAAGCCATTGCTCGAAACCTCTTTGAGATGGCGCGGCTAAAAGTCCCGATCATTGTTGTCATCATTGGCGAAGGAGCCAGCGGAGGTGCTCTCGGTATCGGAGTTGGAGACAGAATCCTTATGCTTGAAAACTGCTGGTACTCGGTAATCAGTCCGGAGTCATGCTCCTCGATTCTCTGGAGAAGCTGGGATTTCAAGGAACAGGCAGCTGAAGCTCTTAAACTTACTGCACCAGATCTGATCGAGCAGAAAGTAATTGACCGCATCGTTCCCGAACCTCTCGGCGGTGCTCATAAAAACCACGAGGAAGCAGCGTCTCTTCTGAAAAAAGCGCTGATTGAAGAACTCAACCAGCTCGTTAAAATTAAACCCGACCGCCTGGTTGAAAACCGCATCGAAAAATTCGCGAATATGGGGGCGTATCAGGAGTAGGCTTAGGCATCGCAAAGTATTGTTAAGTGGTTGAAAAGACCGCTGACAAAATGAGATATGCAAAGTTTCTTGCGGTTCTAAAGGCGCTCAAAGATAAGGGAGTGGAATATGTTCTTGTGGGAGGATATGCCGTTATTCTTCATGGTTCCCAGCGTACAACGACACACCTGGATATTTTTGTACGGACTACGGATGAAAACCTGCATAAGTTAAGAGAGGCACTCAAAAGTGTTTTCAATGAACAGTCTATTGAGGAAATAACTGTATCAGAACTTAATGAGTATTCGGTATTGCGTTTCATTTCAGAGGAGGAAATTACTATCGATATTATTAGTAATTTAGGGGAAATGTTCTCAATTGACGATTTAGTTTTTGAGGATATTCTGGTTGATGGAAATTCAATAAGAGTTGCTTCTCTGGAAACACTTTTTAAACTTAAGCAAAATACCTATAGGCCAATTGACCAGGAGGATTCCTTGTTCATCAGTGAAATGCTGAAGGAAAAATTCAAAAAGTAATGATTAAAAAATTCAAAACCTTTGAAGAAGCCCGCCGTGACCTCTGGGTTTCGAATCCTGATCAGGAGTACTATGACCGGCTGAGAGCATTCTTTGATTTTACTGAAAAACTGATAGATTTCAGGACAGGTTACAAACCCGGAATTTATAAATTCAAAACAATTCAAGAAGCTGACAAAGACCGGAGAGAAAAACGAATGGCAGTTCTGCTGGGCAAAAAGGAGAAGTAGCGGGATCAGCCCTGAGGGTCTGAAAACTGAGTGAATGTTTTGAAAGAATAGTAAAATGTCGCCGCGATGCGGCTCGGGGATTTTGGTAATTATTTGTTGTTATTAATATGTCGCCGCCCTGCGGCTCGGGGATTTTGGGAATTGTTGGTTGTTATTAATATGTCGCCGCCCTGCGGCTCGGGGATTTTGGGAATTGTTGGTTGTTATTAATATGTCGCCGCTCTGCGGCTCGGGGATTTTGGTCATAACAGACTATGCCAACCAGTCACCCGCGCTGACGGTTCATGTTGGTTGAGGTGAAATATCACTGACTCGGGGAACTTGGTGCTGATAATCCTTACTTCTGCCGGATACCGTTGACCAAATTTTCTTAATTCATACTTCACACTTCATAATTCCTTAAAAATTCCCTATCTTTAAGGTCTTTTTATCCCGGATTTTGCATGATTTACAGTATGACCGGTTTTGGCAAGGCCTCAGGGTCTTCCAACGGTCTCTTTTTTGAAGTCGAAATTAAAAGCGTAAACAGCCGATTTTTAGAAGTCGGTATGCGGCTGCCTGCCTCGCTGCAGAGCCGTGAATTCGAAATCAGGGAGCTTCTCAGAGAGAGAATTAAAAGGGGCAAGATTTCTCTCTATATTTCCCAAAGGTCAGAACCCGGAACCGTAAACGCTGAAACAATTGATAAAGAACGCTTTTCAGAGGTTATCAGTCTACTCAGAACAGTTAAAGAGGAATTTGGTCTGAAGGAAGATGTCGGGCTCAGCCACCTGACTGCATTCAAGGAACTGTTTGTTATCGAATCGGACGGAGTGGACGATGAGACCTTTGAAGGGGTGAAAAAAGTGCTCGGCAATGCTGTTGATAACCTTTCAGGAATGCGGGGCAAAGAGGGAGATCATCTTAAAGATGATCTGCTTTCGAGGCTGAAACTGATAGATGAGGCACTTGAGAGAATTATGGGAGCATTCAAGTCATCGCTTAAAGAGCATTTTGAGAAGCAGAAAGAACGTGCCCGCGAATTAGTGGCGGAATCCACTTCATTCAACGAACGTCTTGAACTGGAACTTGCGCTTTTAACGGATAAAGCCGATATTACTGAAGAATGCACCCGGCTTAAAAGCCATATTAAAGTATTTACCACCACCCTCAAAACTGGCGGTGAAGTTGGCAGAAAACTTAATTTCCTTTGTCAGGAACTGCATCGCGAGAGTAACACGATTTCCGCGAAATCCATTGCAGCCGAAATCATCCATGAGACTCTGGTCATCAAAGAGGAAATTGAGAAAATAAAGGAACAGGTTCAGAATATTGAATAATCCGGTTCTGCAGAAGGGTAAAATTCTGGTTATTTCGGCCCCCAGCGGAACGGGAAAAACAACCATTCTGAAACAGGTTTTGCAGAAACACCCGGATATTGTATTTTCGGTTTCTGCAACCACAAGAAAAATGAGAGAAGGGGAAGTTCACGGCAGAGATTATTTCTTCATAAGCCGTGAGGAGTTTGAACAGAAGATAGCCGAAGATAAATTTGCTGAATGGGAAAGAGTGTATGATTATTATTATGGCACTCTGAAGGAGTTTATCAGCACAACCATTGAAAACGGCCGTCATATTCTGCTTGAACTTGACGTGAAGGGAGCGCTTTCGATAAAGAAAAGCTATCCCGGGGCAGCATTGATATTTATTGAGCCCCCCTCGCTTGAAGCGCTTAGGGAGAGGCTGACAAAAAGAAAAACGGAGACTGAAGAGGACCTGGCAAAACGTCTTAACAGAGCCGAAATGGAAATAAGCCAGAAAGAGCATTTTGAATATCATCTGGTTAATTCTGATGTTGAAAAAGCCGTCTTCGAACTTGACCGTCTTATTGATGAAATTAAACAAAAAGGAAACGAATAGATGCCGTTAGAACCAATTGATCTGCGTGAGATAGATAAAAGAGCCGGTAATATATATGAAGCTATAGTCATAGCCGGACGCAAAGCCCGCGATCTCAATGATGAAGTAAAACTTGAATTTGAGAACCGCCTTAAGGATGTTGTTGGTACCGTGGTTGATGATGATGCAGAGGATTTCAACAATCCGCAGCAGAGAAGTCTTTCTGCTGAGTTTGAAAAAAGGGATAAACCCCACATTCATGCTCTGAAACAGTTCCTCAACGACGAGATCGAATACACCTACAAGGGAAAGGAAAAGTGACATGCTCCCGGAAGTCTTCTCCGGGAAAAAAATTCTTCTTGGAGTTACAGGAGGAATTGCTGCCTATAAGGCATGTCTGCTCGTTAGAGAATTAAAGAAAAGCGGAGCGGAGGTTCATGTTATCATGACCTCCTCTGCCGCTGAGTTTGTTGCCCCTCTCACGTTTTCCGCACTCTCCGGAAACCCTGTCATCATCAATGTTTTTCCTGAAAATCAGAAATCCGGTTCCTCACTAGGCACCTGGCATATTGACCTGGCGCTTAAAGCCGATCTAATGATCATTGCTCCTGCCACAGTGAATACTGTCGCAAAAATTACTTATGGTATCGCTGATAATGCACTGACCGTACTTTTTTCCGCGATGCGCTCACCGGTACTGATTTGTCCCGCCGCCGATCTGGATATGTATAACAGTCCCGCAGCCGCGGAAAATATCAAGGTCCTTGAGAGAAGAGGATATCATATTCTCCCTGCTGAATCAGGTGAACTTGCTTCAGGTCTTCAGGGAATCGGAAGACTTCCTGAAACGGAAAAGATCATTGAAGCAGCCGCCTCTGTGCTCATGGGGTATAAACGTGATCTTGCCGGAACTTCAATTACGGTAACTGCCGGACCTACTTATGAAGATATTGATCCCGTGCGGTTTATCGGCAATCGCTCAACGGGACTTATGGGATATGCAATCGCAAAAGCAGCCTGGCTCAGGGGTGCTGATGTTGAACTGATTTCCGGTCCTTCGGTATATACACCTTACCCTGAAATGAAATTTACTTCAGTACGTTCTGCTCTTCAGATGCAGGAAGCACTGCTGCAATCCTCAGCCAAAACAGATATTACGATTATGGCGGCAGCAGTGGCTGATTTCCGTCCGGCTGTTATATCTGATAGAAAGATTAAAAAAGAATCATCAGTTGGTTCAATTGCTCTGACAGAAAATCCAGATCTTATTGCATCAGTCGAAAAAAAGGGAAAGACCGTAGTTGGCTTTGCTCTTGAAACGGATAATGAAGAATCAAACGCGCAAAAAAAGCTCAGCAAAAAAGGGCTTGATATGATTGTGCTGAATTCCTTGAATAATGCCGGCTCTGGTTTTGAGGTGCCGACCAATTCAGTAACGGTATTTACCTCAGATGGAGGAAAAAAAGAAATAGGGATGGCCTCAAAATTCGAAGTAGCGAACAGACTGCTGGATCAGATCATAGACTACAGAAAGTCTCATGGAAAGAACTGAACTGATTGATCTGCTGAAAAAGCAGCAGGAGATTTTCGGTGATGATTTATATCAGCCGCTCAGCGTGAAAATACCTTCACTTCTTAATGAGAGAAGATCAGTATCTGCGAAAGAGCCTGGCGCGGAATCTGCAATTATTACCCGTTCCACACCTTCTCCGGTTCAGCCGGCCAGTGTTCCGCTTCAGACCGAACGTATTATACCCTCAGAAGTGCTTCAGGTGTTTAATCACATTACCACACTGCACGAGTTTGAACAGAAAATATGCAATTGTCAGAAGTGTGAGCTCGCAAAAGGCCGTAATAAATTTGTCTTCGGTAAAGGAAATCCGAATGCAAAAGTAATGCTCATAGGCGAAGGACCAGGGGCGGATGAGGACAGGCAGGGTGAGCCCTTTGTAGGCAAAGCGGGCCAGCTTTTAACCGATATCCTTAAAGCCATAAAATTTACCAGGGAAGAAGTATATATAGCAAACATTGTAAAATGCAGGCCTCCGGCAAACCGTACTCCGTTTCCTGCTGAAATTGAAGCATGCATGCCATATCTGCAAAAGCAGATTGATCTGGTTGAACCCAAACTGATTCTGCTTCTCGGAGCGACTGCGGTTCTTGGGCTTCTGGGCAAAAAGGCCACTCTTTCCTCTATGCGCGGTAAGGTGTTTGAGTACGGCCATGCACGGGTAATGGTTACCTACCACCCGGCCGCACTCTTAAGAAACCCTGCCCTCAAGAGGGATACCTGGACTGATGTGCAGCAGTTTAGAAAACTCTATGACGAACTTCCGGCAGAGTAACGAGTATATATGGAACGATATCAGAAAAGAAAAAAGCAGAGAGAACCGGAAACAATTGACGGTGTACTAGTAACACCATCCGCGCCGGATGTTGAACAGAAAGTTTTGGGTGCTGTGCTGCTTGATCAGGCGGCGGTTCCAAAAGTTCTGGGTATTCTTACTGCTGAATCCTTTTATTCAGAAGCTAACCGTTTAATTTATGAAGCGGTGTATGAACTCTTTAGCATGACCCAGCCGGTTGACGGCGTTATGGTTATTGAGCAGCTGAAAAAGGCCGGTAAACTTGAGCAGGCGGGGGGAGTAGCTTATATCGCTCAGCTGACACAGAATGTTACCTCAGCCGCAAATGTTGAATACTACGCGAGAGTGCTTCAGGAAAAGAACATTCTCCGGCAGCTGATTGCGGTTTCAAATGAAACTGCTCAGGCAGCGTATTTAGGGGAGGATGATGCGTTTCAGATTCTGGACCACGCAAACAGCAAACTGATGCAGATCTCACAGGAGCAGACCCGAAAAGGTTTTGTAAAGATGTCCAGTGCTGCAATGGAGGCACTTGAATATATCGAGCATCTGCTTGACAGGGATACCGATAAATACGCTGTTAAAACCGGCTATTATGATCTTGATAATATCCTAAACGGCTTTCAGAAATCTGATCTGATAATTCTTGCTGCCCGTCCCGCTATGGGAAAAACTGCCCTTGCTCTCTCCCTGATGAGGAATGTTGCCGTACTCAGCAATGCGCCGGTAGCGATTTTCTCGCTTGAAATGAGCCGCATTCAGCTGATGATGCGTTTGATTGCAGCAGAGGCACGAATGGATTCGAACCGCCTGCGGAAAGGTAATTTTTCGCATGATGACTTCAGAAAACTTGCAACTGCTACTTCCAAACTAAGATCATCACCCATCTTTCTTGATGACGGCGCAGGGCAGACCATTATGGATATCCGTGCCAAAGCCAGGCGTCTGGTTTTTGAGCATAATGTACAGTTTATCATTATTGACTACCTGCAGCTAATCCGCGCCCCTGAAGTGTCGGAAAGCCGCGAGCGTGAAATTGCGTATATATCCATGTCATTAAAAGCGATGGCCAAGGATCTTAATATCCCCGTCATGGCGCTTTCACAGCTAAACCGTGAAGTGGAAAATCAGAAAGATAACCGTCCTCAGCTTTCCAACCTTCGTGAATCCGGTGCAATTGAACAAGATGCGGATGTGGTGATGTTTATCCACCGGCCGGAATATTATATGCAGAAAAACAATCCGGAAAGAGAAGCAAAAAAAGGGCTGGCGGAAATCATTATCGCGAAACACCGGAACGGCCCGACCGGTGAAATTAATCTGAATTTTATCGGAGAATATTCCCGATTCGAAAGTTTTGCCGGTGAGCATTATCAGATACCTGAAAGTGTTCAGGCCGGAATTAAAAAATATCAAGATGAGGATGAAGATGGTCCGTTCTGACCTCCGTTTTATGATTTTGTTCATAATCATTCCATTCATTATGATGGCTGGTGATCATGACAAAAAGGATATGGAAATCTGCAAATCAAAATTTGAACTTGCTGTTAGTAAAGGTCTTTCTGAGCTTCCGGCAGGGGATGTGATTGTTGAGATAGGTAAATCCTTTCTGGGCGTGGATTACGAAGCATTCACGCTTGAGAAGCCGGGAGAAGAGTCACTTGTCGTGAATCTCAGGAGTCTTGATTGCACAACTTTTCTTGAAAACAGTCTTGTATTTGCCCGGCTCATAAAGCAGGGGAAAAACGGCTTTGAAGCATATCTGGCAGAACTTCAGTATATACGTTACCGCGGAGGCAGAATTGACGGTTACCCCTCTCGTCTCCACTATTTTACCGACTGGATTCATGATAATCAGTCCAAGGGAATTGTTATGGATATCACGAAGGAGACCGGGGGAGTGCCTTATAACAAAAAGGTTTCTTTCATGTCTGAAAATCAGAACCTTTATAAGCAGATTAAAGGGAATCCGGAAAATCTGAAGGCAATTAAGGAAACCGAGAATGAGATTAACAGCCGTCAGTATTATTACATCCCTAAGAAAAATGTTTCCATAGCTGAAGAGAAAATTAAAAACGGAGACCTGATCGCTATCACTTCAAGTGTAAACGGTCTCGATATCAATCACGTTGGCATAGCTGTTGAGATAAATGGAAGGATTCATTTTATGCATGCTCCTCAGGTCGGTGCCAAAGTGCAGATAACCGATGTCCCCCTTGACAAATACCTGGCCGGAATAAAAAAACACACCGGGATAATGGTCCTGAGACCGGCAGAGATTTAAGCTGCCCTTGCGGGTTAAAAAGTATGCAAATTTGCAGTCAGATTGCAAATTTGCATACTTTTGATTCCTGATGAACTTAGATTTTAAGTTTATCAGATTATTTTCCGAATTTTTCAATCTCTGCTCCCTCGAACAAAATTCCCTCTCAAAATATCAGAACAGTATTTGGTCAGATGCCCGGGCTTACTTATTTTTAGGTTTTGCATCTCAGGGCATTTTTAAATGACCTAATCGATCTCTGATGCATCCCTCTTCAACAACAGGAGTCGAAATAATGAAAAAAGTACTGCTACTGTGCTTACTTTCAGTTCAGCTTTTGCTTGCCGGCACAACAGGTAAACTTTCCGGAAGAGTAAAAGATGAGTCAACCGGTGAGGCGCTCTACGGAGTGAACATCATCCTTGAAGGCACAGGTTTTGGTGCAGCGACTGACCTGAATGGTAACTACCTCATCAATAATATCCCCCCGGGTGAATATACTGTTATCTTCTCAGCCGTCGGTTATCAGTCAAAAAAATTCCTTTCAGTAAAAATCAATGTTGACTTCACAACGCGCCTGGATGTGAATCTTGGCACTGAAGATGTTCTGCTTGATGCAGTGGTCGTTGAAGCAAAAGCTCCCCTCGTCCGGAAAGACCTCACCTCATCGCAATCAACCATTGATGCCCAGCAGATTAAAACACTCCCTGTTGAAAGTATATCTCAGTTATTAACGCTTCAGGCGGGAGTCACGCAGGGTGTGGACGGAAGTATTCATATCCGCGGCGGAAGATCCAGCGAAATTCAATATACCATTAATGGAATTCCGGTTTCAAACCCGTTTGATAACAGTGCGACAGTGCAGCTTGCAACAAATGCGATACAGGAGCTCTCCGTGATAAGCGGTACTTTTAATGCTGAATATGGCAATGCAATGAGCGGTATCGTAAACAGTATTACGAAAGAGGGGGGAGAGAAATATACCGGGCAATTTTCTTTTTATACCGGAGACCATTTCAGTGGAAAAACTTCCCGTTTTCCAAATATAGACGATCTTGATGTCTTGAGTAATTCTGTTACAGAATTCACTCTCGGCGGTCCGGTTCCTGGTCTTGAAAAAATGCTGGGCTTCTTTTTCTCAGGGCGTCATGATAAAGATGACGGCTGGCTTTACGGAATAAGGGAACACAAAACCTCTGATTCTGCCTATGTTAATCCGATGAATCCCAATGATATTCGTATTGCTCTGACCGGTGATAATGCCATTGTTCCCATGAACTGGAATGAATCGTATTCGGCAACTTTTAAACTGACCCTTAAACCCTGGACCGCGGTTAAAATAAATTACGATTTAATTCTTTCCGGTTCCACCGGTAAGGGATATGATCATAACTTTAAGTATAATCCTGAAGGCACCAGAACCTATTATGATGACGGTATGCTGAACTCGATTGAAATCCGTCAGGCAATCAGCGACAAAACATTCTATACCCTGCGCGGTTCACATAATTACAATAAATCATCTGCTTATCTTTATCCTCTGCTTAATGCATCAGGTAATCAGGTTGATTTTGAACCGGGAATGTCACTCTCCGGACTTCGCCCCGACCCCCGGCATCAGCCTGAAGAAAAACTTACCACTCCCGCCCCGTATATGTTCTATTTCGGAGGCACACAAAATAACCACAATTACGAAAAATCACAGACTCTTCTGGCAAAGTTTGATATTGTCTCTCAGATTGACATGAATCATGAGATAAAAACCGGTTTTGAAGTAAAGTCACACACTATGGACTATCAGAACTTCACCGTGAAACGTGATTCCTCACGGTTCCTTGAGCCGACTATCCTGCCTGTAAGTACCGCGTTTCATGATTATTACGTAAAAAAGCCATTTGAGATTTCAGCATATATTCAGGATAAAATGGAGTATGACAATATCATCGTGAATCTTGGTATCCGCTATGATATGTTTAATCCTGAATCCCGGGCCTCAGTGAATATCTTTTATCCCACTCCCAATGATCCGGAGATACCGCCATATATCAACAAAGATGAACTGCTTAAGGATGCATCGGTAAAACATCAGATTTCACCGCGTCTCGGCATCTCCTTCCCGATTACTGACAAAGGAATTATCCATTTTTCCTATGGTCATTTTTTCCAGATTCCTCCTTTTCAGTATCTCTATTCAAACTCTGATTTTAAGTTCAGTTACTCGGTCGGGCAGCCCCTTTATGGCAATGCAAATCTGAATCCTGAAAAAACCGTTACATATGAACTTGGCCTTCAGCAGCAGTTAACGGAAGATCTTGCTTTTAACGTTACCGGATTCTTTAAGGATGTCCGTGATCTGCTGGCTACACAGGTTGTCCGTGTTGCTGGTGATAAGACCTACCTTAAATATGTGAATAAGGATTACGGCGGAATAAAAGGGTTTACCTTCTCACTGACAAAAAGGAGAACTAAGAGTGACTGGCTTGGCGTAACTCTCGACTATACTCTACAGATCGCAGAAGGAAATGATACCGATGCAGATGCATTTTTCCTTGATCTCTCATCAGGCAGACAGAGTGAGAAAGTAGTTGTATATCTTCCATGGGATCAGACACATACGCTAAATACGACGGTGAGTGTCGGGGAGGCAGGAGACTGGAATGTGAGTCTTATCGGACGTCTCGGAACTGGTCTTCCGTATACCCCGCAGATTACTCAGACCCAGCTCTATGCTAAAACCAACAGCGGACGCAGGCCTTCGAATGCACGCGTTGACCTGCTTGCCGAAAAAACTATATCTCTCTTCGATATCCGTTTAAATCTGTTCCTTAAGATATTCAACCTGTTCGATACTCTGAATGAAAGAGTAGTATATTTTGATACCGGCCGCGCGACGTACTCTCTTTTCCAGAACTCCGGCGGAACAAAAACCACTCAGGAGCTTTCTGAAACCATTCCCGGCATTCATTCCCCGCAGGAATACTTTCAGCGGCCTAATTATTTCTTCCCTCCCAGAGAAGTCCGTTTAGGAGTATCATTCGAGTTTAATTTATGAAAACAGTTTCATCAGCCAGGTTTATGAGAACAAAACTATCAATTGCTTCCGGTCTGCGGGTATATATAATTATCGCGGCGCTGCTCGTTCCTCTTAACGCACAGCAGTCTTCTGCACAGAAGCGGGCGGCCGATCACAATGCCGTTAAGGCATTTATTGCAAGGACTTTCGGGCTTCAGCCGGTGAGTTCAGCACCCCAGCAGGGCAAGAGTTACTCAGTTAACGAGTTTTATAAAGAAGGGGCTGTGCAGTCTCATGAAAGAAGAAAAAGCTATTTCATGAACGGCAATAAAGTTCAGACGGATGTATATAATTACGGCGCTATTGCCCCGGGTTATGATCTGATAAGAGGTGTTAATAATGGTGTCTGGCGCGGATCATCCTATATTTTCCAGTTCTGCCCTTTATTTGCCGCATCTGTTCCAAGTGATCTGAACCCTGCCAATTATCTTCATATTGTTTCAGACGGATTGTGGGATTACCCGAACCTCCGCGAAGTTTCACCCACAGGTGAGCGGTGGATGTTTGAACCGATACCAGGATACAGCGATTCAAATTCTAATTTCATGGCATCCAATCCGGCGGTTGATTCGGATAATGACGGAAAACCAGATTCATGGCCCCGTGAATGGTACAACCCGACCCTCGGGAAATATGTATGGCCTGGCTATCTTGAACTGGATGCTACGAATGCTGATTTAGAGGTTTTCTGGGCGATGGATGACCGCCACAATGCAGAGTTCCCTTACTATCCTTACCCATCAGACACTCTTCTCAGAGGTCTTGGACTTCAGGTTGACGGAAGAGCGCTGCAGTGGAGTAACACTCTTGCAGAGAACAGCATATTTTTTGTCTATACGGTAACCAATGTCAGTGAGAAAGATCTTGACTCGGTTTATTTTGGTATATATGGGGATTGTGATGTCGGAGGCGGATCACCCGAAAATACTGATGATAATGGTCTTTTTGTTCCGCCGTATGATTATGACGGGAATCATAACGTTGACGATATACCCGTTTACTCCCGCAGTATGGTGTATTTCTTTGACCCTGACGGAACAGGTGACCGTGGCATAAAAGTCGGCTATGTTGCTTCAAAGTTTCTTGAGAGCCCCGGTAATCCTCTTGACGGAATTGACAATGACGGTGACGGTATGACCGATGAGTCACAGTCAGACGGAATAGATAACGATGGTGACTGGAATCCAGTCACTGATGATCTGGGACTGGACGGAATTGCCAACACCGGAGATTTTGGCGAAGGTGACGGAATACCAACCAGAGGAGCAATTCTTCCGAATGGTACTCTTAATCCGCTGAGCCCCGGTGAGCCAAACTTTGAATATACTGATCTTGATGAAGCAGATCAGATTGGTCTTACCAGCTTTAACAGCTGGAGCTGGAATCAGGACAAAGTCTCTAATGATGAGTCCATGTGGAACCGGATCCGCGCAGGTAACTTCAGCGATATTATTCAGAATACCGATATCGTATTTATTTTTGGTTCCGGTATTATTAAGCTGCATAAACAGGAAATCAAACGTATTTCCATGTCCCTCCTGTTCGGCGAGACTTTGGATGATCTCCTTATTTCGGCAGAAACTGTTCAGCGTATATACAATGCAAATTACCGTTTCTTCAAGCCGCCGAAAACTCCTAAGCTTTCAGCGATTGCGGATGATAAAAAGGTAACCCTTTACTGGGATTCCGAAGCGGAAGCAAGCCGTGACCCGCTCACCGGAAATGATTTTGAAGGCTATGTCCTTTACAGAAGTACCGATTATGCCTTCAGTGATATTCAGACGGTAACTGACGGAAAGGGTAATGCATTCTTTTCAACTCCCCTTAAAGATATCAGCGGTGCTGAAGCAAAATGGGATGTAGCCCGGCGGGATGAACCGTACACAGATCTGAACGGAAATAAAAAGTACGATGCTGGTGAACCTTTTGTTGATATTAATACCAACGGCAGCTGGTCAGCTAATATACCGGACTGGTGGAAGGGGTATCACCCGGTCAGTTTCCTTGGAAGAGGAATTCAGTATTTCATCGGCAATAACTCCGGTCTGGTGCACAGCTATGTTGATTCAAATAACGTCATAAACGGGCAGACGTATTTCTACGCTCTGGTTGCTTATGATCACGGCGACTCTGTGGGCATTCCGCCTACTGAGACAACAAGAAAGATCACACTGAACCCGATAACCGGTCAGTATGAATTTGATGATAATACTCTGATGGTAATACCTGGTCCCCGGACGAACGGATATACTCCTCCCTCGGTATCTGATATTCCGCTCACACACGAATCCGGTATCGGAAACGGCGCAATTAAACTTTCATTGATAGATGATCTGCAGGTTCCTGAAAACGGAAATTACCGCATCACTTTCTCTGATCTGCTTTATTCTCCGTTCGATACACTCCCGTTCAAGAACTATTCCGTCCTTGATATGGCAGATCATACGGATAATGTTGTATTCTATGATACCAACTTTACCAAACTTTCAAAGCTTGCAATTGACAAAGCTTCCGGATTCCAGGTAAAGGGTACCGATGGTACCATATATACTGAAGGCACGGATTATGAAGTTGATTACCTAAGAGGAATAGTAAGAAGGACAGGAACCTCAACCATGCCGCTCAGCAGAACATACAGCGTAACCTACAAGCATTATGCTGTCTTCCAGAGCACTCTGCTAAAGAGTGAGGATGGAAATCCTGTCTTTGGCGGAATGAATATCAAGATTAATGATTATACCTCGATTGATTATGATTCAATTGGCTCAGGATGGATAGCCGGAAATACAAATTTCAGGTATATCGTACGCCTCTCAAATCTGCCGCTGCGAAAAGATAAATTCCCGGCTGATTATGAGATAACTTTTTCTTCCACACCAATTGATTCGGCAAAGTTCCTTGGAACAAATAACCGGCTTATGTCTGCACCGGTGAATTTTTCAATTAAGGATATCACCACATCCGTCCCCCGGCGTGTCTGGGCTTATGTTTATGAAGCTGTTCCGCCGCGCAATCAGAAATGGGAACCCGGTGAGGAAATCGTGATTTTCAAAACCGGTGTAAATGGTACTGAGACCGATACGGTCGGATGGGGCGTGGTTCTGCAACCTCCGGCTGATACTACAGGCGGTGTGAAAGTGCCGACCGATGGTGATAAGTTTTTCCTGCGCACGTACCGTCCTTTCAGGAAAGATGATCAGTTCACCTTCTCTGTTAAAGGCGGAACCTACGCGCAGCCTGATGCAAATTCCGCACTCGATAATGTTTATGTAGTTCCGAATCCGTACGTTGGATTTAATGAACTTGAGCCAACCAATGCTCTCCCCGGTAAAACCAGGGGTGAACGGAGGATATACTTCGAGAATCTTCCGATGCGCTGCACCATCAGAATTTATACGCTTTCGGGTGAACTGGTTAAGCGAATAGAACACGATGGTACTACAGAACGGGCACAGGAGTTCTGGAATCTGCTCAATGAGGACGGGTTCAGTGTTTCTTACGGAATCTATTTTGCTCACATTGATGCCCCTGGTATCGGTGAGAAAATCGTCAAATTTGCACTTATTAAGTAGGAGGAATGAACATGAAAACATTAGTTAAGACTCTCATTCTTCTCATGATTGTAGTGAACGTAAATCTTGCACAGTCAGGCACCAATAAAACCGGAACGACGGCAGCCCAGTTTCTGAAAATCGGAGTAGGCTCAAGGGCACTTGGTCTAGGCGGAGCATTTACCACCTTTAAGGGAGATCTGAATTCCATGTACTGGAATCCGGCAGGCATCGCGCATATATATTCACGCGAGGTGAACTTCAACCATATTGACTGGATTGCAGATGTGAACTATGATTATGCTTCCTTTGCGACCGGAATCCCTGATCTTGGTACCGTCGGTCTTTTTGTTTCTGTCCTTTCCATGGGGGAGATGATGGTAAGAACCATTGAGCAGCCGGAAGGTACTGGAGAATTTTTTAACTACGGTACTCTGATGATCGGACTCAGTTATGCACGCAATCTCACGGATAATTTTTCCATTGGGTTCAATGGAAAATATATTCGCGAAAAACTTTACAATGAAACTGCGTCAGCGCTGGCTCTGGATATTGGCACGCTTTATACGATTCCGCTCTTTAATGAATTCAGGATTGGCGCTTCAATTTCCAATTTTGGTCCAAAGATGAAAATGGAGGGACGTGATCTTTACCGGATAGTTCACATCGGCGGAGGAATCGGTAATCAGATTAATACCCTGGTAGAACTGGAAGAGTTTGAACTGCCCCTTACCTTCAGGGTAGGTGTCGCCGCTGATTTTGTGAAAACTCAGGATCAGAGAGTAACCGCGGCGGTGGATGCGGTTCATCCGAATGATAATACCGAGGTAGTGAATACAGGAATGGAATATGCCTGGAACGAAACCGTATTTTTCAGGGCAGGGGTAAAATCGCTGTTCGAGGAAGGGGGAGAGCAGGGGCTGACCTTCGGTTTTGGCTTTAATACGCGGTTATTTAACGCGGCGGTGCTTTATATGGATTATGCCTATCAGGATTTTGGCCGGCTCCAGAATGCTCAGCATATTTCAGTAAGTATCAAATTTTGACAATTTTTAAGAAAAATTGCAATTTTTTGTTACTTTTGTACCTGTTTTATTAAATAAATGAGAAAAATGGCAAAATTGTGTATTTTGCCATTTCTCTTGTTTCATGTTTAAATTATTTGCAGGGCATCAACATGGATATTAATCTCCTAAAAAAAATTGTTAAAATTGTTGAAGACAGCAGCATCACCGAGCTGGAAATTGAAGAGGAAAACAGCAGGATTAAAATTTCGAAAAATACCGGTGCTGTTCATATGGCTGTTCCTCAGCATCCCGCTGCTCAGTTTCCGGTGCCTGTTGCCTCACAGCATGCCCATCTGAGACCTGCCGAGGAACCGGCAGTTTCTCCAAAACCAAAAGAAAACCTTCCCTCCAATCTGCATGAAGTTAAGTCACCAATAGTCGGTACGTTTTATCGCGCTCCTGCTCCTGATGCTGATTCTTACGCAAAAGTTGGTGATGAAGTTTCTGTTGGTCAGGTTCTTTGCATCGTGGAGGCAATGAAGCTCATGAACGAAATTGAGTCTGATGTTTCCGGCAAAGTAGTAAAAATTCTTGTTGAAAATGGCAAGCCGGTGGAATACAATCAGCCGCTCTTCCTTATTGAGATTTGAGCCGGTAAATGTTTAAAAAAATACTGATTGCAAACAGAGGCGAAATTGCCCTCAGGGTTATCAGAACCTGCAAAGAGTTAGGAATTAAAACGGTAGCCGTTTATTCTGAAGCAGACAGGAATTCACTCCATGTAACGTTTGCTGATGAAGCAGTGTGCATCGGACCTCCTCAGAGTAAAGAAAGCTATCTTAAAATTCCTCTTCTGATTTCTGCCGCTCAGATCACCGGAGCTGATGCGATTCATCCCGGGTATGGATTTCTTTCTGAGAATGCAAATTTCTCTGAAATCTGTACTGATTCCGGCATTAAGTTTATCGGACCTTCTCCCCACATGATCAATATGATGGGGGATAAAGCAATCGCAAAGGACACCATGAAACGTAATGGCGTTCCGGTCATTCCCGGCAGCGATGGTGTTGTGCCCGATTTACAGACCGCAAGAAAAGTTGCCCAGGAGATGGGACTTCCCGTCATTATCAAAGCAGTGGCAGGCGGCGGCGGAAAGGGAATGCGTGTGGTCCTTGAAGAAGGAGAGCTTGAAAATGCTTATCAGATGGCACGCACCGAAGCAGAGGCAGCGTTCGGAAATCCTGATATTTATATCGAAAAATACATCGAAGAACCGCGCCACATTGAAATCCAGGTGATGGGGGACTCACACGGAAATGTGTATCATTACGGAGAGCGAGACTGCTCTGTGCAGAGAAGGCATCAGAAACTGATTGAAGAGGCTCCTTCTCCCATTGTGGACGCAGACCTCAGAAGACGAATGGGTGAAGCGGCTGTACTCGGCGCAAAAGCGGTTAACTATGAAGGAGCCGGTACGATCGAGTTCCTGGTTGACAAGCATAAGAACTTTTATTTTATGGAGATGAACACACGTATACAGGTAGAACATCCTGTTACGGAGATGATTTACGATGTTGATCTTATCAGGGAGCAGATATTGGTAGCCATGGGAGAAAAACTGCATTCTTCACCGGGGGAACCGAGAGGTCATGCAATAGAATTCAGAATAAATGCTGAAGACCCTGATCACAATTTCCGTCCGTCTCCCGGTAAAATTGATTCACTTCATTTTCCCGGCGGTATGGGCGTAAGAATTGATTCACATATATATCAATCCTATGTTATTCCTCCTTATTATGATTCAATGGTTGCGAAACTGATCGTCTGGGGTAAAGACCGCCAGCGTGCTATTGCAAAAGCAAGACGTGCTCTGGAAGAATTCACGGTTGAAGACATCAAGACCACCATTCCATTCCACCTTGAAGTATTGCAGGACGAGCGATTCCTTTCAGGCAACTTTGATACTTCATTCCTGGACAAATTTCTCAAGAACAAATCGAATTAACGGAGCAGATATGAATTTCCCGTCAGAATTAAAATATACAAAAGACCACGAGTGGATCAGAATTGAAGGCAATACCGGTGTAATCGGCATTACAGAATATGCTCAGGGCGAGCTTGGTGATGTTGTTTTCGTTGATATAAATCCTTCACTGACCGAACTGAAATCAGGTGAGATATTCGGATCAATCGAAGCGGTTAAAACTGTTTCAGATCTCTACGCACCCTGCTCAGGCAAAGTGCTGGAGATTAATCAGAATCTGAATAATAACCCTGACAAGGTAAACTCAGACCCCTACGGAGAAGGATGGATGATTAAAATTGAAATCACCAATACTTCAGAATTGGGGGAACTGCTTGACAGCAGCACCTACGCTGCTCTGACTGGCAACTGATTTGATTGACTGCCGGGCTGATAGTCCGGCAGTTTTGTTTATAGACTTTACTTACCTAACTCATCATGAGCTCCAGAAAAATACTGATTATTGATTTTGGTTCGCAGTTCACTCAGCTGATAACCAGGCGGGTCCGCGAACTGAAGGTCTTTTCGGAAATTGTTCCGGCAACAATGCCTTATGAAAAACTTCCTCTGAAGGATACCGCAGGAATCATTCTTTCCGGCGGTCCGGTGAGCGTGTATGATGAGGGCTCTCCTCTAATTGATAAGCGAATTTTTACAGAGGGTATACCGGTTCTTGGTATTTGTTATGGTCTGCAGCTGATCTGCCACCTCAACGGCGGAGTGGTTGAGAGTGACGGTGCAAGAGAATATGGTAAGGCAATTCTCTCAGTAGAACAGCAGCATCCGTTATTACAGTCTCTGGATAACGGTTCAGCGGTATGGATGAGCCATGGAGATAAAGTAACTGCTATTCCCGGCGGATATATCAATATTGCTTCAACGGATAACACCCCTCATTGCGTTATAGCCAATGATGCGGATCGTATATACGGAGTGCAGTTCCATCCGGAAGTGCATCACACTGCAGGGGGACTCCGCTTAATCAGCAATTTTGTATTCAATATCTGTAATTGTGAACCTGACTGGACTCCGGGCAATTTTATCTCTCATGCTGTTGAGTCAATCCGGGAAAAAACCGGAGGTAAAAAAGTGGTGCTCGCTCTTAGCGGCGGTGTTGATTCCACCGTGGCAGCGGTGCTGATGAAAAAAGCCATTGGTGAGAATCTGCTTTGTTTTCATATTGACACCGGGCTGATGCGCAAGAATGAGAGCAGCCAGATACTAAAGCTATTTAACGAACAACTTGATCTTCATGTTTCGTTTGTCCATGCAGCGGATGTCTTCCTCTCACGGCTTGCCGGAATCTCCGATCCCGAAAAAAAGCGAAAAATTATCGGGAATACGTTTATCGAAATTTTCGAGCATGAAGCAAAAAAGGCAGGTGAAATAGAGTATCTTGTGCAAGGTACGCTGTATCCGGATGTAATTGAATCTGTTTCACTGCGCGGCACCTCTCACAAAATTAAAACCCATCATAACGTCGGCGGTCTTCCTGAAAAAATGAACCTTAAACTGATCGAACCTTTCAGAGAGCTCTTTAAGGATGAGGTGCGATTGATTGGGTCAGAACTCGGTATCCCTGCTGATTTCCTGGAGCGGCATCCCTTCCCGGGTCCGGGATTGGCTGTAAGAATTCTCGGAGATATAACGGAGGAAAAACTTAGTGTTCTGAGGGATGCGGATGATATTTATATATCATCTCTCAAAAGAGCGGGTTTATATAATCAGATATGGCAGGCCTTTGCAGTGCTCCTGCCGGTACAGTCAGTGGGTGTAATGGGTGACGCCCGTACCTATGAGAATGTTCTTGCTCTCAGGGCGGTGACATCACAAGATGGTATGACTGCAGACTGGTTCCGTTTTGATGGTGAATTTCTTGCGGATGTTTCAAATCAGATTATCAATTCGGTCAAAGGAATTAACCGGGTTGTCTACGATATCAGTTCAAAACCACCGGCGACTATTGAATGGGAATAATCCGGCTTAAACCTGCTCCTAATTATAAGCTTGATCATGAGGTAAAAAAGATCCGGAATTTAATGGATTCCGGGGATATGTTGCATGCCTATCAGCTTTTAGAAAAGGCCGGTATCGAATTTCCGGATGAATTCAGGATTACAGAACTTCTGATAGAATATTATATACGGCAGGGGAAAATCGGCCGGGCTAATGATGCTTATCTTGATTATCTGGATTCAAATCCTGATGATGACTGGATTGTCCTTTCCTATGGCAGATTTCTTTTTCACCATAAGAAATGGATAAAAGCGCTCAAAGTCTTTCGTTCCCTTGGCATCACCAGATTTCCCAATCTCGCTCTGCTCAGTGGTTATTGTTCATTCAGAGCCGGCCGGCTGACGGCAGCCAGAAAATATCTAGAATATTACATCAGAAGAAATGAAGAAAAGGGAATACACTCTGTTGCATATTACTTTTTATCACTTGTATACGCAAAGACCGGAATGCACCATGAGGGGCTTCCTCTGATAGAAAGCCTGTCAGATCTGTTTCCGGATAACCCGCGGGTCGCCCGGCAGCTGACATATATGTATGTGAAATGCGGCATGCCTGAGCATGCGCTTCAGGCGGCTAAGAAAGCTCTTGAACTGCTGCCCGAAAACAGGAAAATGCTTGCCTTGGCGATATCTGTTCTGCTTCAGAACAGGGAGGGTCAGGCAGCATTAAAACTCATTCAGCAATATGAGTCAGTCGCTGATAATCCTTCTCAGACGGTGAAGAATAGAATTATTCATTGGCAGGCCGAAGGTTTGCTGCATGCAAAGAAGTATGCACATGCCCGGCGTAAATACCTTGAAATTTTAGCCGGTGATCCCGATAATGTAAAAGCAAAACATGCTCTGGAAATAATAGCAAGAAAATATTGATGAAAAATTTTATATTCTTACTTTTTTTGATTCTGATACCGGCATTTCTCAGCGGACAGAATCTACAGGTTGATTCTGCAGATGCTGCCAGACTTCTGCAGGTTTCCGGATATCTTCGTGAGGCAAGATACGCCGAAGCTTTGCCAATTATTGAATTACTCAGAAAATCCGATTCCGCGCCGGTATCATCTTCCGCTTCTCTCCTATTTGCCAGGTACCATCTACAGACAAAAAAATATAATGAAGCAGCAGGTATTCTTGCAGGAATTGATACTTCACGTCTTGAAAAACCGCTGAAAAAAGAATGGTTCTTTCTGGGGAGTGAAGTTTCTTATAATCTGACAGAATTCAATAAGTCTTTTGACCTTCTCCTCAGTTCATTCCCTTTCTTATCAGGAGGTGAAGATACGGTTGCCTTTTTCAATAATCTTGAAAATCTTTCCATCTATTTTATTGATGAGCAATATATACGAGGAAAGGCGGAATCCTACAGCGGCAGTAAAGAAGCACCTTTTTTAATACTGGCACTTGCCGAAAAACTCATACATACGGGAAGTGCTGAACAGGCACATAAACTGCTGCTGGATATTATTCAGACTCCTCCCGGATCTTTCGTGCATGAAAAGACATCTGAAATTCTGGTAACATTTAAGGAAATTTTCGGCGGTGAGGCGGAAGCCCGGATTGGTGTATTAGCAGTTGTGCTGCCCCTGACCAATCCCGAGACCGGAGAGCCCAATACGGCCGGTACACAGGTGCTTGGCGGTATACAGTTTGCTGTTGATGAATTTAACCGTAGTAATGATTCCAATATCGGAATTGTTATATATGATACCAGAGGAGAAAACTCCGAGCTAATCCGCATCGCTTCGGAAATTAAGCAGATTGAGGGGCTGAAGGCGGTTATTGGTTCACTTTTCAGCAGTGAAACCAACACTCTGTGTTATCTATTGCATGATCTTGATGTTCCGGTAATCTCTCCTACCGCAACTGACGACAGTCTTACCATTTCTCATCAAAGGTTTTTTCAGGCAAATCCTTCTTTCTCAATCAGGGGGGAATCAATGGCACAGTATCTGGTATATACCGAGGGGAAAAGAAGAATAGCGGTAGTCTATCAGGATCAGACCTATGCATCGCTTATTGCGTTCTCTTTCCGGAGGGAGTTTGAAAAACTTGGCGGCAGAGTAACGCTCTTCGAACCGGTCTCTTCCACAGGCAGTGAGATTCAGTCCATTACCGCTAATCTGGCGGTCCAGAGCACGGCAGGAACGGAGGGTTTGTTCTTTCCCTTTGCGGATAAAAAGTTCATTTCCGTTCTGAATAATGCCTTTACCAGAACCAGTTTTAAGATGAATCTGTACGGAAATCAGGATTGGTTTTCCATAAAGGAACTGGCACTTAACCAGCAGCTTACAGATAATATGGTAATTTCATCTGACTATTTTGTAGAATACGCCTCACCTGCATATCAGCAGTTTGCTAAACAGTTTTACGACCTTACCGGTGATGAACCACTCCGTAATCACTTTTACGGCTACGACCTCATGGCAGGTTTGCTCCCTCTGGTCCAGAAGCACAAAGATGAAAATCTAACCGAAGCACTTAAAAAGGAAACCAGTTTTGACGGCTTCCATAATTCTCTCAGTTTTGGTGACGGCAGAACAAACCGTTATATGATATTCTTCCGGTATAAGAACGGAGGTTTCGAACTAATTGACCGGTTCAGGGTGAGCCGATGAACGGAAGTGATGAACCGCTAAAGTTCCGGGATTTTCCTGAGGATGATAAACCCAGAGAAAAACTCCTGAAGTATGGCGCTGATAAACTTTCCGAATCCGAACTGCTCGCGATTCTGATCAGAACAGGGACTAAGAACAAATCCGTGCTTGATCTCGCCAGAGGGCTGATTCTTGAACATAAGAATCTGACAATTCTTTCACAGGTCAGAACATCGCAGAAACTCACCGAGCATAAGGGTATTGGAGCGGATAAGGCAGCCACACTTCTTGCGGCCTTTGAGATAGCCCGCCGCCTTAAACCGGATGAACGCTATGAAGATCCGAATATAAGAGTGACCTCACCTGAGTACATCGTGAACAAGTTCAGTTCTGAGCTTAGAAATGAGATGGTTGAGAAATTTTACGTAATTGCCCTCAATGCAGCCAACAGCATCATCTCAAGTAAAATGATCTCATCCGGACATCTTGATGCCAGCGTGGTTCACCCCCGGGAGGTATTTAAGTTCGCGGTGGAAAATAGCGCAAAATCCATCATTTTGCTGCATAATCATCCCAGCGGAAATACTGAGCCCAGCAAAGCAGATATTGCTATTACTGACCGGCTGGTTAAAGCGGGACAGATTTTTTCGATTAAGGTGCTGGATCATATCATTATTGCGGGTAACAGTTATACCAGTTTTGCGGCCAAGGGACTGATTACGGATGTTCACGATTATCTGACAAAAATCTGATTTCTTTAATTTTTTTGAGGGGCCGGAAACATTTAGTTCAGGTCATCGTCATACAGGGTAAGAATAGCATAAAATGGCAGAAATAGGGGGGGGATGACCGATTTAAATTGACTCTGCGGGTAAGTCATCTTATATTTGTGGGACTATTTCTGTTTTTTAACAGTTGTACCCGGTTTTCCAGCCGGTTATTAGATAAGAATTTAAAAAAATCGTAATTATTTAATCAACTAAACGGAGGAATCCAACGATGAGAAAATCTCTGAGAACGATCGCTATGGTAGGTGTTTTCGGAATTTCTTCCTTCTTTGCAGGTTGCGGCGGAGTTACTGAAGAACAGTTAGCTCAGCTCCAGTCTATCAAAAACGAAGTCAGCTCCCTTGAAAAGCAGGTGAACAGCCTGAAAGAACAGAGAGCAAGACTGGAGAAAGAAATCTCTGATAAAAACAAAAAGCTTGAAGAGTGCGCTAAGATTAAGCAGGAAACTCAGGCTAATTTACAGAAACTGAATAAGTAAGGAAAGTGAGGAAAAAACATGAAATTCAATAGAATGTTTGCATTTGTTTTCGTACTCGCTTTAAGCCTGAATCTCTATGCTCAGAATAAAGAGATGACAGTTGAAGAGTGGCAGAACGAAATGGACAAAAACAGAGCAAAAGTAACCTCACTCCAGAAAGAGATTGAGACACTTAACTCTGATATCAGCAATCTCAACAATCAGCTTTCAAAAATGCAGTCATTTGAAGACTGTATGGATGATGCTTATGCACTCGTTGGTGCTAAAAAAGCTGAAGTTGATAATTTCCGTAAAGCAGTAAATGAGCTCGAAGGAAAGATCAGAAGAAAAGAAGGCCCTAAGGCTGACAGACAGAAAGATCTTGATGCACTGAAAGCTAACAAAATCAGCGCGCTTCCTGAGTTCTATGACAGAGTACACAATCAGATGCAGAAGATGCTGAATGACTGGGTAGAAGAAACCGCTAAAGTTGAAGCAGATAATAACTACACTGTAGTAAAAGGTGACTGCCTCTGGTTTATCGCACGCAGAAAAGAATTCTACGGCAACGGCTTTGCATGGCCGAAGATTTACCAGGCAAACAGAGATCAGATCAAGAATCCTGATCTGATTTATCCGAAGCAGGTCTTCACCATTCCGGCTCTGACCGCTGATGAAAAAGAAAAGTATGACAAACTGAGAAGGAACTATAAGCCTGCACCAGTGCAGTAATTTGACCTCTCACGTCAGATAAGTATATATGCCTTGGCTGCCTTAACCGGCAGCCGGGGCTTTTTATTTTTAAAGGTATATATGGCTGAGTTTGAAAAACGTTTTTCCCTTGAGGGAATAAATCTTCTCACCTTTTTTGGCTTTAACGACACCAACCTTCGTCTTCTTGAGAACCGCTACAACACCACGCTGATTGCGCGCGGGGAATCTCTGCTGATACGCGGAGTGCAGCAGGAAGTAGAAATTGTGGAGAAACTGCTTAAGGAGATGGCCTTTGTCCTGAATACCAAAGGGGAACTCTCCGAGCGGGATGTGGCTATGATTGTTGAGCTGGTGGGCAAGGGGAAGGAGATGGTAAATGATAAGGACTTTGACTCCATTATTCTTTACACAAAGAATGATGTTATTAAAGCGAAAACACCCGGGCAGATTGCTTATCTGCAGATGGCGCGGAGGAATGATATCTGTTTTGCGATCGGGCCGGCGGGTACCGGAAAAACGTATCTGGCTGTTGCCTTTGCCGTGAGTGCACTAAAAAACGGATTCGTAAAGAAGATCGTGCTGGCGCGTCCGGCGGTTGAAGCAGGTGAAAGCCTCGGGTTTCTGCCGGGAGATTTCAGGGAAAAAATTGATCCCTATTTACGGCCGTTATACGATGCACTTGATGATATGCTGCCCACGGAAAAGCTGAAGTCATATATAGAGAAAGGGATTATTGAAATTGTCCCTCTTGCGTATATGCGCGGAAGAACGCTGAATAATGCATTCGTTATTCTTGATGAGGCGCAAAACTCCACTGACACGCAGATGAAGATGTTTCTTACACGGCTCGGGGCAAATTCGCGCTCCATAATCACCGGTGATATAACTCAGATTGACCTGCCGACAAAAACCGCAAGCGGGCTGATTAAAGCGCAGGAAATCCTTCAGGGGATAGAGGGCGTTGGGTTTATATACTTTGAGAAGTCCGATGTTGTGCGCCATAAACTGGTGAAGGATATTATTGACGCATATGAGAAGTATCAGGATAAGAAGATTTTAAAGTAATTTCTTTTTTTCTGTTTTTTTTCAGAGCTGATGCTCGATTGATTTAGTTAGGGGAACCCCTCGACTACCCCTCGGCTCCGCTCGGGGACCGGCTCGGGGACCGCCCCTCGACTACCCCGACTGCGTCGGGGCAAGCGCTGGAACCGGCCATCGTTTACGAAAGGGCAAGCACCGAGAGCGACATGGGAAAGATGGTGGTGTGCGTGCGGGGTGATATATATCGGTTCAGGATACTTCTTTTTTCTTGCTTTCTTCCCAGAGTTCATCCATCAGTTTGAGACCGGCTTCAGGCAGAGGGATATCTTTTTTTCGGAGCTCATCCTCTATATATCTGAATCGTCTAATAAACTTTGCGGTTGATTTCCGCAAAGCATCTTCCGGGTTAACGTGAATGAACCGGGAGTAATTTGCCAGCGCAAACAGGAGGTCTCCGAACTCTTCCTCTGTTTTTTCTTTGTTTCCCTTTTCTTCGGCTTCGTGTAATTCTGAAATTTCCTCAGTTACTTTTTTCCAGACTTCATCTTTGTGAGACCAGTCGAATCCGACTTTAGATGCCTTTTCCTGAATGCGGTGGGCTTTGAGAAGGGCGGGGAGGTCCGAAGGTATTCCTTCCAAAAGAGAAGTTCTTCCTTCAGCAAGTTTAATGGTTTCCCAGTTTTTTTTGACTTCGGAGGAACCGCTGACTTCAGTTTCGCCAAAGACATGCGGATGCCGCCTGATGAGTTTTTCCGTGATGGAATCTATTACATCATCAATGGTAAACTCTTTCTTTTCTTCTGCCATAATAGTATGGAAGACTACATGGAGGAGCAAGTCACCGAGTTCTTTTTTGAGTTCGGAATAATTTCCCTCATCAATTGCATGGACTACTTCATAGGCCTCTTCAAGGGTATTGGCTTTAATTGAATCGTTAGTCTGCTCCCTGTCCCACGGACATTCTTTGCGGAGGCGTTTCACGATAGCGATAAATTCGTTAAATTTAACTTCAGACATTCAAAATATCCTGCGGGATGTTCACTGAATTCTCTTCAAAACAGCATTTAAAATAGGAAAAGAAGACAGATGATAATAGAAGAAAAAATTAAGGCATTGGGGCTTGCCGTTCCGGAACCCGCCAAACCTCTTGCAGCATATATTCCAGCCATACAGACCGGAGATCTGGTATTTACATCCGGTCAGGTGCCTCTTCAGGATGGAGTGATACTTTATACTGGTCAGGTGCCCACGGAGCTGAGCGCTGAGGATGCCAGGAAAGCAGCCGAAATCTGCTGTTTGAACTGTCTGGCTGCCATTAAGGGACTTACGGGTTCTCTGGATGCAATTGACCGGATTATAAAGCTGACGGTATTTGTTAATTCAGCCGCGGGATTCGGCGATCAGCCGATGATAGCAAACGGGGCTTCGGAGCTGCTTGAGAAGATTTTCGGAGAGAAGGGAAAACATGTGCGTTCGGCAGTAGGGGCAGCCGGTCTTCCGAAGAACTCTTCTGTTGAAATTGAGATGACGGTTAAGCTTAAACCGCTTAACTGATAATTCAGACCTATGACTCAGACGGCTAAGAGAAACCGGGTGATATTCCTGGATTTAATCCGGGCTTTCGCTGTGCTGAATATGGTTCAGGGGCATACGATAGATGTGCTTCTGAGCAAAGATTACCGTTCATTAGATTATCTGCTGTACGGTATCTGGAATTTTAACCGGGGGATGACAGCACCGCTTTTTATGTTTACGGCAGGAACAACGTTTACGTATCTGTTCAGGATACAGTCCTCAGGCTTTACGGATAATCCCCGTTTTGCTAAAGGATTCAAGCGTGCGATGCTTCTGCTGTTTACGGGATATCTGATAAAACTCCCGACGGGAAATCCGCTTTATATTTTGGATGTGCCGGAGAAGAAATGGGAGCTGTTTTTTGCCGCTGATGTTTTGCAGATAATATCCTTCGGACTTCTTTTTTTACTGTTGTACCTGTATCTGGCTGAACGGTTCAAAATTAAAGATATTTACCTGCTGGGAACGGGAGTGCTGATTACGACTTTTTTGGCACCGGTGGTACTTAATATTTCGTGGACGGATTATCTTCCATTATCAGCGGCGAATTATCTGTATATGGATCATGGTTCGCTTTTCACGATATTTCCGTGGCTGGCGTATATACTGGCAGGCGGAATTTTAGGGAGTTATCTTGCAAAGGCGGGGAGGATACAGCAGGAGAGGAACCTGGGGGTGACGGTATCGGTCTCAGGGATGGTGATGCTTCTGGCCGCACTCCTTTCTGAACTGGCAGAGGTATATATTACAGGAAACTCGACCTTCTGGATGCACAGTCCGGCGCTGGTATTTTTACGGCTTGGTCTGGTGCTGATCGTAACGGCACTTTTTATTTTTATTTCAATTGGCGTGAGGAATATACCCAAGGTCATTGTTCTGCTTGGAAGAAACACGCTGATTATTTATGTAGTTCATCTGGTAATACTTTACGGCAGTCCGTGGAGCGCGGGGATTAACCGGTTTGTTGGATATACGTTTACTCCACTTGAAACGGTGACAGCCGCCTTAGTAATGTTTGGTTTAATGATAGCCATGGTGATAATCTTTAATAAACTGAATTTCAAAAACAGACAGCTTGTAACATCGTAGAACTTTGTGAGCAGAAAATCAAAAACCACCACGCCTGATCCTCTTAATGAGGATATACAGATTGATTCAGCGCTGAGGCCCTCACGGCTGCATGAGTTCAAAGGGCAGGAAAAAATTGTAAATAATCTGAAAGTATTTATCGGAGCAGCCCGCAAGAGGGGGGAAGCGCTTGATCATATGCTATTGACTGGGCCTCCGGGACTGGGAAAGACTACTCTTGCAAACATCGTGGCACATGAGATGGATAAACCGATTAAGGTTACATCCGGACCGGTGCTTGAAAAGCCGGGAGATCTGGCCGGGGTTCTGACCAATCTTGAGGAAGGGGGGGTGCTTTTTATTGATGAGATACACCGACTGAGCCCTGTGGTAGAGGAATTTCTTTACTCAGCGATGGAGGATTTCAGAATTGATATTATGATTGACTCTGGACCAAACGCGAGAAGCGTACAGATCAGTTTACCGAGATATACTCTGATAGGCGCGACTACAAGGGCGGGGATGCTGACCTCACCGCTAAGGGACAGGTTTGGGATTAAGTTCCGGCTGGATTATTATGAAGCAGAGCTGTTAAAAACGATTGTGCTTCGCTCAGCGGGACTGCTTGAAGTGAAGATCGAAGAGAGTGCTGCACTGGAGATCGCAAAGCGCTCGAGAGGAACTCCCAGAATAGCGAACCGGCTTCTCCGGAGAACGCGGGATTTTGCTGACTATGAGAATATGGACCGGATTAATCAGGAGATAGCCAACACAGCGCTTAATGCACTTGAGGTGGATGAATACGGGCTTGATGAGATGGATAAAGATATACTTCTTACGATAATTGAGAAATTTAGCGGCGGACCGGTTGGGCTGAATGCTCTTGCAGTGGCGGTGAATGAGGATGCGGGGACGATAGAGGAGGTCTATGAACCGTTTCTGATTCAGCAGGGATTCTTGAACAGAACACCAAGGGGGAGGGAAGTAACTCCTCTGGGTTATAAACGATTAGGAAAACAAAAACCGCTTGCAGCAGGCGGATTATTTGAGGGTATGTGATGACGGATATATCAGAAATAACGAAACGGAACAGTTTTTTTCTTCTTGCAGGGCCGTGCGTGGTAGAATCACGGGAACTGCTTTTTACGGTGGCTGAAGCAGCCTGCGATATAACGGGGCGGCTTGGTATACCGTATATATTCAAGGCGAGTTATAAAAAAGCGAACAGAACAAGTCTTGAGGCCTTCACCGGCATCGGTGATCTTGAGGCGCTGGAGTATCTGAAAGAGGTTCGTGAGAAATTTAGTGTACCGGTGGTGACGGATGTACACTCGCCGGAGGAAGCAGCGCTTGCAGCAGCCTACGTAGATGTTCTGCAGATACCTGCATTTCTTTGCCGGCAGACTGATTTGCTGATTGCGGCGGGAAAAACAGGAAGAGCAGTGAACATCAAGAAGGGGCAGTTTCTGGCGCCTTGGGATATGAAGTTCGCTGCAGAAAAGACTGCCTCAACGGGTAACAGGAATATCTGGCTGACAGAGCGGGGAACGACATTTGGCTACGGGAATCTTGTGGTGGATATGCGTTCTTTCATAATGATGAGGAAACTAGGTTATCCGGTGATTATGGATGCGACCCACTCGGTGCAGCTGCCGGGAGCAGGGGGGAAAACTTCAGGAGAGCCGGAATATATAAAACCTCTAGCTAGAGCAGCGATGGCCGCAGGTATTGATGGGTTATTTCTTGAGGTGCATCCGGAGCCGAAAAAAGCGATGAGTGACGCGGACAGCCAGCTTGATCTGAAACTGCTGGAGGAACTGCTTGTTCAGCTGAAAGAGATTGATATGGTTATTAGAAAATATAGGTAAGGCCCCCTCGACTTCGCTCGGGGACCGGCTCAGGGACCACCCTCGACTTCCCCTCGACTTCGCTCGGGGACCAGATTCGACTTCCCCTCGACTCCGCTCGGGGACCGGCGCTCGACTTCGCTCGGGGACCAGCTAGGGGACCGGAATTTGCTGCGTTTGGGGACTGAGGAGGATGGGTGGTTTTTGTGTTTTAGGGAGCGGGAGGGGATTTTGAGTTTGGCAGTTTTAGGGGAGGGTATTAAATTTGGGCGACTGTTCTCTTCTATAAGGTTTGGTTGTTTTTATCCTCTCACCCCACTCGCCTGATCTTAAGGCGGGGCAGAGGCGGATTTGATGAGGAGTTCCAGTCTTTTTAATCAGCTATTTTGCGGAGCGATGGGAGAGGGCATTGACGGATTTTTTCCTGAAATGTATCCGGAGCTATTTAGTTTAATGAGTAACGCAGTGTCAGTCAGCTTTATCTGCATCTGCCTGAAGTTCTGCTTTTTCAATTTAATGATATTGATACCGTTATAAAACATATGCCTGAATTAAGGGAACAGTACCCCCGCAGACTAACCGAAACTGAGATGAAGTATCTGAGATACATCCTGCCTGAGGATATCCTCGTCTATGATGATTATTATAAGCAGCTTTCGGGGCTGTGGGTGATAGGGCACGGGAGGTTCGGTCATGAAAATCTTGTGATTGGGGAGGAGAAAACTCTTAACACGCATCACTCGGGGCTTGGGAGTATTTTTGCGGCCGGTGTATATATGGAAAACGGAACGAGAACCGAGCTGCTTCTTCACGCGATGGTGGAGGGGCAGGCTGAGTTTGATATTATGACGCAGAAAGCGGAGGAGGGGGATGCAGCATATACATTATCCCGGTGGAAGCCGGGGAAAAAACTGCCGGGGAGCAGGGAGGGGGTAAGGGAGATTACTCTGACAAAAGGGAAGCTGCTTCTTGCCTGTGACCGGGAGAAGAGGCAGTTCTGGATTCATGAATACGAGCGGGAGTTTAACCGGATTATCCCGGCGACCAATCTTCTTAATGAGATCCGGTTTGTGGCGGGGATGAAGGGGGATTTAAAGCCAAAGGAGATATTTGCTCTCATAGACGGGGTGAGTGACGAGATGATCATTAAGGCGTTTATTAAATACAATAAGTTATTCAAGAAGATTGAGCATCTTGAGATTACTCCAACCGCCCAGGAGAAACAGAAATCAGGTTTTTTTGACAGAATATTCAAAGGCAATCAGCATTGACCGAACGTCAGATTATTAAGCGGGGCAAGGATGTTATCCGGATAGAATCGGAGCAGATATCCCGCCTGCTTGGAAGCATAAATGAAGAATTTGTAAAAGCAGCAGAGTGTATATATGCGTGCACCGGCAGGGTAGTAATGACCGGTATGGGCAAATCGGGTCTGATTGCCAGAAAGATTGTGGCGACTCTGAACTCGACAGGTACACCGGCTATTTATCTTCATCCGGCCGATGCGTTTCACGGTGATCTGGGTATGGTGAGGAAAGAGGATGTGGTTATTCTTATTTCAAAGAGCGGTGAGACTGAAGATCTGCTGCATCTGATACCTCTGCTGAAGCGGCTTGGGATTAAGCTTATCAGCATGACGGGGAATGAGAGTTCCAAGATGGCAAAGGAAGCGGATATCAATCTGTTTATTGATGTAACTGAGGAAGCATGTCCGTTTGATCTGGCTCCGACTTCATCAACGACGGCAACTCTTGCCATGGGAGATGCACTTTCGGTAGTGCTGCTTGAGATGCGCGGGTTTACTGAACAGGATTTTGCGTCTTTGCATCCGGGGGGGAGTCTGGGGAAGCGGCTTTCTCTGCGGTTAGAGGAGATTATGGCGAAGGGGGATCATGTACCGGTTGTATCGGAAACCACATCTCTTAAGGATGCTATCTATGAAATTTCGAGCAAGCGATACGGGACAACCGCGGTTGTGGATGAGGAAGGCAGACTTTCGGGAATTATTACCGACGGAGATTTACGCCGTCTTCTTGAGAAGACAATGGAGATAACGCATCTTCAGGCGAAGGATATTATGAACCGTTCACCAAAAACAATTACCAGGGAGATACTTGCTTCACGCGCGCTGCAGCTTATGGAAAATTATAAGATAACCTCGCTGATTGTGGTGGATGAGGAGCAGAAGCCGGAAGGGATTATTCATCTTCATGAGCTGGTTAATCTCGGATTAAAAATCAGATGAGAACTTTTGTTCTGCTGTTTTTTTCACTGATTTTTTTTGCGGGCTGCAATCAGGAGAAGATAAAACCTGAAGTAAATACGGAGGTAAAACCGGCAGATCTTCCGGATCAGGAGAGCTGGGACAGTGAAGTGATGCTGATTGACACGACAGGACTGCGCACGCTGATTACTTCCGGTCATATCCGGGTCTATTATAAAAACAAGGAGACGCTGTTTGAAAAGGGGCTGAAAGTTGATTTTTACAATGAACAGCGGCTGAAGACGACGACATTGACAGCCGACAGGGGAAGGATTGATGATGAGACAAAAGATTTATATGCCTACGGCAATGTGGTAGCGGTTAATGACAGCGGTGTCGTGCTGAAAAGTGATGAACTGATCTGGAGGAATAATGAGGCAAAGATACGGACTGATAAATTTGTGACTATTACTTCGAAGTATGAGAGTATACAGGGGTACGGGTTTGAATCTGATCAGCATATCAGGAATTATGTAATATATAAAATTAACTATATAACAACGTTTTGAATCTGAGTTTACGAATTTCGATATTTTTTGTCCTGCTGTTTACGGTTAGTTATATATACCCGCAGACCGGAGGCCCGATCAGTGTAACGGGGGATCAGCTGACGGGGAGGATGGAAAACGGATTCGCCGTGCGGGAAGTTACGGGGAACGTGGTACTGACGCAGGGGAATGTGGTTATCACCTGTGAACGGGCGATACAATATCTGGCGGCCAACAATGCACGGCTGATCGGGAATGTGGTAGTGAGGCAGAATAATCTTACGATAAAAACTCCGGAGGGTTTTTATTACGGTAATGAAAGAAGAGCATATTCCGAGCGGGGTGTAACACTTGATGACGGAAAGGTAATTCTTTCTGCCAGAATAGGCGAATATTTTTTTAAGGAAAACAAAGCGGACTTCCGGAGTAATGTGGTGCTCTCGGACAGTCTTTCGATGATGACATCGGAAGAACTGGTGTATTTCCGTGATACTGAATTCGCCGTGGCGCAGTATAATGTGGTGCTCGAGGACAGTGTAAACCGGATTCGGACGGACAGTCTGACGCATGACAGAAGAACGCAGATTACGCATTGTTTTGGTAATGTTCAGTTAGTGAACCGGGCAGATAATACGGTGATTAACGGCGACTATATGGAGGATTACCGTGTGCGCAAATACAGCATGGTAAGAGGGAACGCGCTGCTTATTCAGATTGACAGTGTCTTTGCTGCCGGGGCGGATACTCTGCTCTCAGTTGATACGCTGATTATAAAATCTTTTACGATGGAATCTGACAGGGATACGATATCGCTTTTTACAGCAAAGGATTCGGTAAAGGTACTCCGGGGGAGTTTTGCCTCGGTTAATGATCTGACGCGGTATGATAAATCCGCGGAAATGATTACGACGTTTAAAACGAGTGAGAAGGGGGAGGTGCCGGTACTCTGGTATGATAACTCACAGCTGACTGGGGACTCAGTATATATCTTCCTGAGCGATAACGCGATCAGCCGGATTGATATTAACGCAAACGCTTTTCTTGTTTCGAAGAATGAGGCATATCCATTCAGGTTTGATCAGATACTCGGCAGAAGGATCCGCATGCATTTCGCGGAAAATCAGCTTTCGTATACGGAGATATTTGAGAATGTGCTTGGTATCTATTATGTTTATGAGGATGAAGCCGGGAACGGTGTAATTAAAGCGAGCGGATTAAACGCATGGATAGGATTTAAGGATAAAAAGGTTGAGACGGTAAAATTTCTTGGTGAGCCGAAAAGTGAGTATCATCCGGAAACACTTCTTGCAGGTAATGAAAAAGCATTTACGCTGCCGGGGTTCCTTCTGCGGCAGGGAAGGCCTGAGAAGCGTGATCTTCTGAGACTTCCGGGTAAAAAAGATTAATATGGTGAAACATGCAGTATGATGTATTCAGGTCGGAAGATCTGGTAAAGATATATAAAAAGCGCACAGTTGTAAATAAATCAACCATCTCCGTGAGGAGAGGTGAGATAGTTGGTCTGCTTGGTCCGAACGGAGCGGGGAAGACCACAACGTTTTATATGATGGTGGGGATGGTGAGTCCGAATTCAGGAAAGATTTTTATTGATGATACTGAGGTAACCAATGTGCCGATGTATAAACGCGCGCGCATGGGAGTGGGATATCTCCCGCAGGAGGCATCGGTATTCCGGACGCTATCTGTAGAGCAGAATATTATGGCAGTGCTTGAGACCACGAAACTTTCCAAGCAGGAGAGGCATGAGCGGTGTGAAAAGCTTATTGAAGAACTGAATATCGGACATATCAGAAAGAATCTTGGTTTTCAGCTAAGCGGCGGGGAGCGGAGGAGGACTGAAATAGCCCGGACTCTTGCGACTAATCCATCTTTTATTTTGCTGGATGAACCATTCGCGGGTGTTGATCCGATAGCGGTGGAGGATATTATGAACATTGTTGCCGGTCTGAAGAACCGGGGTATTGGGGTTCTGATTACTGATCATAACGTTCATGAGACTCTGAGTATTGTGGATAAGGGGTATATTCTTATAAGCGGGAAGATTTTTAAGTCAGGTAAAGCCGAGGAACTGGCAGAGGATGAGGAGGTCAGGAGGCTTTATTTGGGTGAGAAGTTTAAGCTGGACAGATACTGATCTTGAATTATGAATTATGAAGTATGAAGTATGAAGTATGAATTATGAAGTATGAATTGTGAATTGTGAATTGTGAATTGTGAATTGTGAATTGTGAATGCTCCCTCTCCCGATTGGGAAGCGGCGAGCGTGGGACTGCCCCTCGACTACGCTCGGGGACCGGCTCGCGGACCGGCTCGGGGACCAGCTCGGGGAACGGAGAAAGGGTCTAATGGGTTACCTGGGATGATGGGAAAATGGGGACATTGGGGTAGAACTTTAAGGGCGGATGGGAGCTGATTCCTGTGGGGGGCGGTAATGGCGGATGAGCTTTGGGGTGAAATTGACTCTGTTAACAATTTCTTAACATAAGCACGGCCGCTCCGGATTGGTTAAACGGCCGGTGATTCGCATATTTAGAATCTACCTTTAAAAATTTATGAAACTACTCAAATACATCCTTCTCTCAGCGCCTTTCTTGATCTTCGTGATTGTCACGACGGTTAAAGAAATCGAAAGAAAAGAACTGGGCAGTGTCAGCAATCCCATTAAAATCTATTTTACCCCTTCGGTTGACTCAAAAAAGATTACTTCTAATGCCAGGACTCTGCTGGAGTTTCTTGAAAAAGAGACAGGATACCATTTTGTAACAGCGGTTCCGAGCAGTTTTGTGGCAGTAGTTGAGGCATTCGGGAGTAAAAAAGCTGATATTGCTTCGATTAACACGTTTTCCTACCTGATGGCAAATGAACGTTATGGAGCCGAAGCGGCACTCAGAATTGTCCGTGATAATGGTGAAATTTCTTACCGCGGTCAGATTGTGGTACGAACCGATTCCGGGATAGACTCGATTCAGCAGCTAAACGGAAAGACCATTGCTTACACCGACGCTGCCTCAACCTCCGGTTACATCCTTCCAAAGTCCCTTCTTGATAAAAATAATATAAAACCCTCAGAATCAGTATTCGCCATAAAGCATGATAATGTGATTACAATGGTGTATCAGCGGCAGGTGGATGCAGGTGCGACGTATTATGCACCTCCTGACCCGGCCACAGGCGCAATTCTTGATGCAAGAATGCGGGTTCTTACGCAATTTCCGGATGTGGGGGATGTGGTGAAAATCATCGCTCTGACTGATGAGATACCGAATGACCCGATTGTTTTCAGAAAAGACCTTCCTGAAGTGATGAAAATAAAGGTAAAAGCCGCACTTCTTAAATTTGTTTCCACTCCTGAGGGACAGCATGCTCTTTACGAAATTTATGATGTAAGGGGTTTTATTGAAACAAACGACTCTGATTATGATGTACTCAGAAATATGCTCAAGAATCTCGGTGTTTCATTACAGGGTTTGGTGAAAAAATGATACTAAAAATTGAAAATCTACACAAGATTTATGACAACGGTACTCATGCTCTTCAGGGTATAAACCTGACAGTACATGAAGGGGAGTTCCTTGTAATAATCGGTCTGAGCGGATCGGGTAAGTCAACTCTGCTGCGGTGCATTAACCATCTGGTTGAGCCGACTTCAGGCAAGATTGAATTTCTGGGGAAGGATATCACTCATGTGAGAGGGCATGAACTTCGTGAAGTAAAAAAACAGATCGGAATGGTATTTCAGCAGTTCAATCTGATAAAAAGAAGATCGGTGTTAACCAATGTGCTCACAGGAAAACTGGGATATTTAAAAACGTGGGATACACTGATAGAAAAGTTTTCACCGGAAGTGATTGCGGAGGCGATGCACAACTTAGAAACAGTCGGCATTCCTGAAAAAGCACACATAAGAGCTGACAATTTATCTGGCGGACAGCAGCAGAGAGTTGCTATTGCACGCAGTCTGATGCAAAAGCCAAAACTACTGCTTGCAGATGAACCGGTAGCATCACTTGATCCGGCAACTTCGAACTCGGTCATGCAGTATTTTGAAAAAGTGAATAAGGAACTCGGCACAACGGTTATATGTAATCTGCACTTTTTAAGTCTGGTTCGCCGTTATGCCACAAGAGTGATCGCACTGAAAGCAGGCAGTATTATCTATGAAGGACTGCCGTCTGATATTGATGATAACTGGTTCAGAACCATTTACGGTGAAGAAGCAGAGGAGGTAGAAATCAGATGAGCAGTCATTCAACACCACATGCAATAATAGGGGCTAAGAAGGAACGTGAGGCCAGGATTAACCTGACCAAAGCAATTCTGCTTGATATCTTTTTTGTGTTTTACTCCATGATCGTGCTGCAGCGCGCGATCTATTACAAGCTGATCCTTGATCTCAGGGAGATGCCTTTCTCCTGGAGCGAAATTGGGATTATTTTCATCCTCAGTATCGTCATAGGATTTGCCTGGGCAAGCAGCAAGACATCACTTTCAGCAAAACTGTTCGGTGTGGCCAAAGAAGGAAAAGTGACGGATCTGACAACCGAACTGTTCGGATGGTTCCTGTTTAATATTACCTTTATATCCGGATGGATAATCACCAAGATATCCATTGTTGATATATTTTCTCCGGACGGAATTGAGGGAGCTCAGAGGATATTCGGCTCACTTTTCACACCGGAGTTCAACATATTTGATGACGCGCTGTTCGCGATAATTGAAACGATATATATAGCGCTTATCGCGACGCTGATCTCAATACCTCCGACACTCATTCTGAGTTTCCTCACCGCGCGGAATCTGATGAAAGATTCAAAAACTGCATTCGCCTCATATTATGTGCTGCGTGTGGTGCTGAATTTTGTGAGATCAATAGAACCGCTTATCTGGGCGATTATCTTCTCCGTGTGGGTGGGTATTGGTCCTTATGCCGGTATGATTGCTTTGCTGGTTCATACGATTGCCTCAAACGCAAAGCTTTATTCTGAAGCTATTGAAGGAATTGAAGAAGGCCCGATTGAAGCGATTGCAGCCACCGGAGCAAACAAGCTGCAGATAATCTGGTACGCGGTTGTGCCTCAGATTGTGCTGCCGTTTCTTTCCTTTACCATTTACCGTTGGGATATCAACGTAAGAATGGCAACCATCATCGGTCTGGTGGGCGGAGGCGGTATCGGCACCATGCTGATGCAGTATCAGGGGCTTGCTCTCTGGAAAGAAGTAGGACTGATTGTAATTATGATAGCCATTGTGGTCTGGATAATGGACTATATCAGTGCAAAAATTCGTGAATCAATTAAGTAGAGTGATGTATATGAAAAAAACAATTTTTCTCCATGCGATAATACTGCTGTCATCGGTTTTTCTCTTCCAGGCTTGCAAGAAGAAAGAAGAAGTCAAGAAGGAAGTTATAAGTGTAAAAGGCTCTGATACCATGGTAAACCTGGCTCAGAAATGGGCAGAGGTATTTATGAATCAGAATGCAAACATTTCTGTTCAGGTAACCGGAGGCGGTTCAGGAACCGGAGTTGCAGCACTTCTTAACGGAACAACTGATATTGCCGCCTCAAGCCGTGAGCTAAAATCAAAGGAAAAAGAACAGGCAGCCGCTAAGAATATTCAGTATGAAGAGTTTAAGGTTGCTCTTGACGGTATAGCTGTTATTGTTCATCCTGAGAATCCTCTGAATGAACTGACCATGGACCAGATCAGGGATATATTCAGCGGTAAAATCAAAGATTATGCTGATTTAAAGTCAGGCAAAGGAAAGATTACCCTTTACGGCAGAGAAAACTCCAGCGGTACGTATGAGTTCTTCCGTGAGCATGTTCTTGGCAAAGACAAAAACGGCAACGAAATTGATTACGCAACCAATACACAGGTACTGCAGGGAACCGCTGCACTTGCCGAGGCTGTTGCCCGCGATAAGAACGCCATTGCCTACGGCGGCGTTGGGTATTTTGCCATGAGAACCGATGTTAAGATTCTCGGCGTTAAAAAAGATGCAGACTCACCCGCTATATATCCTGCCAGAGACGGCAAGGTGAATTTTGAGGATATCTGGAACGGAGCATATTCCATTTCCCGTTATCTTTACATGTTTACCTCAAAGAAGCCGGCAGGCGGGGTTGAAGCGTACATGCAGTTTGTTCTTTCACCTGAGGGGCAGAAAATTGTAGAAACCATGGAGTATATACCTCTTCCCCGGTAAGGAAAAGGTAGCTGCTTATGCCCGAAAATATGGCAGAAAACGGAACTGCGGTATCACCGTATTCCAAAAAAATTAAGAAAGAAACACGGATAAAAGAGAGCATTATCCGTGCTTTCTTTCTTTTAAACGGACTGACGGCGCTGGTCTTTATTATTCTGATCTTTATATTCCTCTTTAAGGAGGGGATTAACGCCTTTAATCATATTAGCGCTTCAGATTTCATCTCTTCACAGAAACCGGATGAAGAGGGTATTCTAAAAACCGTTTATGAATGGTTTCCGACCGCAGGCAATGCACGCCATTCACTGATACCGCTTATTATCGGGACTCTTCTTGCTGCTATACCCGCAACAATTTTTTCAACGATACTTGGCGTCGGGGCTGGTATCTATCTGAGTGAGATAGCAAACCCCAAGATTAAAGAATTCCTTAAACCGGTCATTGAACTTTTTGCTGCTATACCTACTGTAGTGCTCGGATTTTTTATGCTGGTTGTTGGGGCATCATTTTTTAATGAATTGCTCAATCCGCCGAACCGGCTGAATGCATTCGTGGGAGCGGTTGGTTTATCTATGGTTATTATTCCGATTATTGCTTCTCTGACCGAAGACGCACTCAGATCCATACCTATGGAACTTCGAATGGCCAGTTATGGTCTTGGCGCAACCAAATGGCAGACGATTTCGAGGGTTATCCTTCCTGCCGCATTCAGCGGAGTATCAGCAAGTATCATACTTGGCTTTGGCAGAGCGATAGGCGAGACCATGATTGTACTGATGGCTTCAGGCAATGCATCCAATATCACGGCGAATATTTTTATGAGTGTCAGAACCATGACCGCAACCATTGCCGCTGAGATGGGTGAGGTATCGCAGGGAAGTGATCATTACTACGCGCTGTTTTTTATCGGGGTGATACTTTTTATCATTACATTTTTTCTGAATCTGATTGCCGAAATTATCGTCAGCAGAATGAGGAAAAGGAATACGTTCTGATATGGCAAATGGATTCGGAAGCAAACGCAGAGATTTAACGGGAACCCTAAGCATCGGCCTGATTACGGCTATCTTTATTTTTATTGTCTTGCTGCTCGTTGTTGTTATCGGAAATATCGTGATTAACGGCGCAAGTGTTCTCTCGCTTGAGTTTCTGTTTGATGAACCGCGCAATAACATGACTGAAGGTGGAATCTGGCCGGCGATTTTCGGCACTCTTGCAGTAACGGTATTCATGATACTGCTTGCGCTTCCGGTAGGAGTGTTTTCAGCCATCTATCTCAGTGAATACGCGAAAGATTCAATATATACCCGTATTATAAGAACATCCATTAATAATCTTGCAGGCGTTCCCTCGATTGTTTTCGGATTGTTCGGACTGGGATTTTTTATCCTCTTCATCGGAAAAAATCTTGATGAAGTGCTTGGCACCGGACTGCTTTTTGGCCAGCCGGCAATGATATGGGCAGCGGCCACACTGGCGGTTCTTGTACTTCCGATAATTATTGTCTCCACTCTTGAAGCGCTGAACTCAGTGCCTAAAAGCCACCGCGATGCCTCATATGGATTGGGAGCGACTAAATGGCAGACGATCAGTACAGTTGTTTTGCCGCAGGCTCGTCCTGGTATTCTTACGGGAGTAATACTGGCAATAAGCCGCGGAGTGGGTGAAACTGCTCCGATACTTTTTCTCGGGTGTGCATTTTTTCTGCCGAATCTTCCGGTGGTAGATTTGTGTATCGGGGACTACTGCATACCAATGGTGAATCCTACAGAACAGTTTATGTATCTGGCGTATCATATTTTCATACTTTCTACGCAGTCTGCAAATCCAACATTAACACTGCCTTTGCAATACGGTTCAACCCTTGTATTAATCGGGCTGACGATTCTTCTTAATCTTACTGCAATAATTTTCCGCTACCGCTTCAGAAAAGCGCTGGGAAGGATTTAGAATGAGAGAAATTAAAATAGCTGTTGACAAGTTATCACTCTATTACGGCAAGAACCGTGCTCTGAATGATATCTCCATGAATATCCGTGATAAGCGGGTGACTGCGTTTATCGGCCCATCGGGCTGCGGAAAATCAACATTCCTCAGAACGCTCAACAGAATGAATGACCTGATTGACAATGTAAAAATTGACGGTAAGGTATATATTGAGGATGTAGATATATACGAACCCTCCATTGATGTGGTGAATCTGAGGAAAAAGGTGGGGATGGTTTTTCAGAAATCCAACCTGTTCCCCAAGTCCATTTTTGAAAATATTGTATTCGGCCCGAAACTGAACGGCGTTAAGGACAAAAACGTTCTTATGGAAACTGTGGAGCGCACCTGCAGGCAGGCAGCGATCTGGGATGAAGTGAAAGACCGGCTGTATGAACCTGCACTTAGTCTATCAGGCGGACAGCAGCAGCGCCTTTGCATTGCCCGCGCTCTTGCGGTTGAACCGGAAATTCTTCTGATGGATGAACCAGCCAGCGCGCTTGACCCAATTTCCACAGCAAAGGTGGAAGATCTGATTCATGAACTTAAGCAGAACTATACCATTGTGATTGTTACTCACAATATGCAGCAGGCCGCCCGCGTGAGTGATTTTACGGCATTCTTTTATATGGGGGAACTTATAGAATATGATAAAACAACAAGAATTTTTACCAATCCTTCAAATAAACAAACTGAGGATTATGTAACCGGACGATTCGGTTAAGAAAGATAACTATGGAAAGACATTTTGAACATCAGATAGAGAAGCTGAAAACCAGAGTTATAAAAATGTGCAGTCTGGTTGATGAGCAGGTTGAGTTTGCACTCCGTTCGGTTGAAGAAGAAAATCTGGAACTTGCTGCTCTGGTTAAAGAGAGGGATAGCAAGGTTGACAAATATGATGTGAAGATTGATAAAATCTGTCAGAAGATTTTCGCGCTGAATCAGCCGGTTGCCATGGATTTACGGCTGATAATGTCCTCACTGACCATCAATTCCAATCTTGAGAGAATAGGTGATATTGCGGTAAATATTGCTGAAGGGGCCATGCTGCTGAAGAAGAAACCTGAATTCTGGGGAAGGATTCATATTCACGCAATGTCACTCCTTGCAAAGGAGATGATTAAAAACGCGATAGATGCATTTATTGAGGGAAACGCAAAACTTGCGGAAAAAGTAGTGCAGAGTGATGACCGTCTTGATTCGCTGAACAATGAAAATCACCGGATTCTGATTGATATCATGAAGGAAAACCCGGAGAATATAGAACCGGCTGTTCATCTGCTGGTTATGTCCCGCCAGTTAGAGCGTCTGGGTGATCATGCGACGAATATCGCCGAGGATGTATATTTCATCGTTGAAGCTGAAATGATAAAGCACAACTATGAAAAGTATCTCTTCGGGGATGACGATGACGAGGATTAAGAATTAACCGGTCTCTTTAATTCACCGGAAAGTTCCGTGAAAGAGAATCACTTCGTGCCGGAGGGCTGCCCGCTCTGTTAACTTTTTGCTATAAACCAGGAATCCACAGTTGCAAGTATTTCGTCTGACTTGCTCCTGAACTTCGGATCAATTGATATTTTTCCGCTTTTGATAAGGTTGAGTGACTCTTCGTGCAGATTAGGGACAGCTGAAAGTATTGTTAATCCTGCTGATGTAAAAATTTCCACCATCTCATCATGTCTTAGTCTGTTCATATACATATAACGGTTGCCGGCATAGGCATCCCACTCCTTATCGGAGTACTGAAGAAAATTAATAGGGGAAATGCTGTGATCAGTATGGGAAAAATGATCGGAATAATCAACACAATGGACAAACGCACCCGATTTATTGGTAATCCTGATTCCTTCTTTGAGAATGTTTGAGAGGATAGGAGCAGGAATATGCTCAAAAACCGTGAACGATGTATGGAAATCAATACTGCCGGTTTCAATGCCGGTTTTAGCGGCATCTCCCGGAGCTATATAGGTAAAATTGCAAAGCTGTAAAAAGTCTTTTAGTATGAACGGCGTTCTTTTTTGGAATGAGATGAGTTCTTCAAAACGGTCTTTGCGAAGCAGCCCGCCAAACAATGTTTCAATTTCTTTGCGGTTATCTGATATATACTGAAGATCTTCCCTGACCAGATCGCCTTTCAGATAGGGATTCAGATCTATAGTCGTTACGGATTCAGCACCCATTAACCAGAATGCCAGGGGAACGTTTAGAACTCTTCCTGTGCCTACCTCAAAAAATCTTTTATCATCCGGCTGATAACCGTGTTCGATCAGTTTTTTCCAGGTGGTAATACCGGCATTGAGCCGGATTACCGGACCAAAGTTCTGCAGCCTGCCCATTCTTCGCTGCACCTGATAATATACTTCATAGGAGAGGGCAGAGGGGAGGAGTGATATCAGATTTTGAATTTTCGCTTTAGTTTTCCAGTGCAATGTAAATTCCTTAATTCAGCTTCATGATGGGTTAGTCCGCTTTTGTGAGCAAAAGTGCAGAGGACGTAATTTCCAGAGTTTAACGACCGTTATGTTTTTGGTTTTTAAGGGGTTAAAATTACCTAATTCTTTCAAAAAGACCAAGGTTTGAGGAAAATAAAGGTTTTGGCAGGGAGGTTTGAGAGAGTTGGGTGAGAGGGGAGGGACATTTGGGACGATGGTTAAGGACCCCCTCGACTTCGCTCGGGGACCAGTTTGGGAGTGGATTGCAGAGTGGCTTGGGGAGCGCCCCTCGACTTCCCCTCGACTTCGCTCGGGGACCGGCTCGGGGACCTGCTTTGGGAGTACATTTTTAGTCTGCTCAGGGAGCGGGGATGTTAAAGAGCTTTAATAGTGCTTTTGTGATGAGTGAGGAATCCGGGTCGCTTTCTCCCTCTTCTTTCAAATCCCTGGAGACCAGGGTGATATTAAGATAGAAAAAGAGCGAAAGGGGAAAAAACCTGAGAGGGAGGGAGGATGAAAACTCCGGTGAGGTACTTTTTATTGCACTTACCACCAGCTGCAATATGTGTTCCTCCCGGGCAAGCATTCCGCGGATAATATCTTTCAGATAGATGGGGTTGCTCTTTCTCATGAAATCTGAAAGACTTTGAGCCAGTACAGGGAAGAAATCGGATAATTTTTCTTTGAGGGTCAGGTAGTGATGCAGCCGGGATTCCAGACTTACCGATTCATCGTTAAAAATCTGCTCAATTCTGGCAATATAGAGATCAATATCCTCTTCAACCGCACATTTATAGATATCCTCTTTGGAATCAAAATAATGGTACAGGGTAGATTTACCGATATTGAGCTGTGAAGCAATATCGGGCAGGACAGTATCCTTATAACCCTTCCTGGCGAAGAGTTCTTTTGCGGTCTGCAGAATTTTCTGCCGTAGATCTTTTGTCACTGCTGTCCTGGTAATGGATAAAATAGCTGATAAAGAGAGGGTAAAATAACTACCTGACAGACCTCAAACAACCCCTGAAACTAAGAATTTCTTTGATTTTTCGGGGGTGGTTGGCTAAATTTGTTGTCTTGTATTTTCTTTAAAATTATCGGAGTTAACAGACCTATGCCCATGATGGCCAGAATGAGAGACCTTGCACCGGCTTTTATTATAACGGTGGGAGTCCTCTTTGTATTGTTTATGGTGATCTCTGACTCGAATGTTCTTGAGGCACTGGGCGCCCGGGCAAACAATGTCGGATCAATTAATGGAAGAGATATAACCATTACTGAATTCGATGAGTTCGTAAACCAGGCACGTGAAAATCAGCGGAATCAGACCGGACAGGATATCGAAGAAGATCAGATGGCACAGTTCCGTGACCAGGTTTGGGACGCTCTTGTTACACAGATATTAACGGAACAGCAGATTGAAAAATACGGTATCAAAGTAACTGATGATGAAATCAGAGATGCAATCCTTGGCGCTAATCCGCCAGAGTTTCTAAAGCAGAACTTTATGGATTCGCTCGGCAACTTTAACCGCGAAGCATATCTTACCGCGATTAAAGATCCGAGAAATAAAAACATCATGGTTCAGGCAGAAGATTTTGTCCGCCAGCAGCTGATCAGCGATAAACTTTCAAGCATGCTTTTCAGCACGGTTAATGTTTCGGAAGGTGAACTGAAAAGAAAGTTCATTGACAGAAGCATTAAAATGGATGCAGAATTTGCGCTTGTTGAAATTACTTCTTTCCCTGATTCACAGTTCAATCCGACTGACGCAGATTTAAAAACCTATTACAATGAAAATCCTGAATTATATAAAGTTGATGAGCAGAGAAAACTTCTCTATGTAACATTTCAGGTACGTGCATCCAAAGCGGACACCGCAAGGGTAATGGAAACACTGGTAACAGTGCTTGGCAAAGCCGAGAAGGATACCGGAGATTTCAAAAACTTTGTTGATATATATTCTGAAGTCCCTCACAAAGTGGACACTCTGGATATTTCCGCAGTACCGGCAGAGGCATCAGCGCTTTTTGCTTCAGCTTCCTCAAACTCCTTTATCGGACCGGTTGTGACTGCCGAAGGGGGTGTGTTATATAAGATTTCCGCTGTTCTGCCCGGAGCAAGCCCTTATGTGCGCGCGCAGCATATACTGATTTCATCAACGGGTGATGATGCAAAAGATTTGGCAGAAGCAAACCGCATTTATGATGCAGCTATTAAAGGCGCAAACTTTAATGAACTCGCCGCTCAGTTTTCTGCTGATAAGTCAAACTCATCAAACGGCGGTGATCTTGGCTGGTTTGGCAAGGGAGCAATGGTAAAACCATTCGAAGATGCATGTTTCAGCGCTCCGGTTGGCGTTGTTCAGAAGCCGGTTAAAACTTCATACGGATATCACATCATTAAAGTGAATGGCAAGAGCAGCAACCGCTATGTGGCTGAGAAAATTGTCCTCGCTATAAAGCCGTCACCTGCCACCATGGATAAAATCCAGACTGAAGCAACCGACTTTGCGTACCTGGCTGATAAAAACGGTTTTGAAAAAACCGCGACTGAAATGAAATATGCCCCGCTTGAAACAACACCTTTCACCAAGGATGTATTCTATGTGCCGGGTATCGGGTACAACAAGAGCATTATTCATTATGCTTTTGATAACAGTCTGAGCACCGTAAGCCCTGTGTTTAACGTTCAGGGTTCGTACGTTGTCTTTAAGGTATCCGATGTTATAAAAGCAGGCGTTAAAAAGTTTGATGATATTAAGAACGAAATCCGTTCAGCAGTCATCAGCGAGATGAAATTCAAAAAAGCCAAGGAAGTGGCTGATAACATTAAATCAAAGATCAGTACCGATCTGAGCGCTGCAGCATCTGTTTTTTCTCAGGTAAAACTGAATACAGCAGTCCAGTTCTCAACAGCCGGCAGCATACCGAATGTTGGTACAGACTATGCTTTCAGCGGCGCTGCTTACAAACTTCCGTTAAATACCGTTTCTGAACCTCTTAAAGGAAACAGAGGATACTATATTATCAAAGTAACCTCCCGCTCCAATTTTGATGAAACTGCCTATGCAGCCCAGAAACCGTCAATCCGCAGCGAGATTTATAATGAGAAGAAGTCAAGCCTTTATAATCAGTGGCTTAACAATCTTAAAGATAACGCGGATATCAAAGACCAGAGATATCTGTTCTACAGATGATGATCTGAGTATTAAAAAAAAGCCATCCGGACAAAACTGCCGGATGGCTTTTTTTTTGAAGATAATTTTAGATAAATTTCTTTTTTTAACGGAGAATAGTTGCAGTTAGTAAGGTTCACCGCGGTTTGCTGGATACTTGTGTCAGTTCTTGTGCTCCCTCAGGGAGCGCGGTTCGGTATCAGTCTGTCCGGAAATTATACAACATCCTCCAAAGTGTATCCGACTCCCTACTCATCTGATCTTTCGCTGCGGAACGGATTTTATCCGCTGGATGATTTTTATAATCCCTCCGCGGAGATATTCTGGAATATCAGTCCGGATCTTGAGCTCGGGCTTTCCTTTGAATATATGCGCGTGACTGCGGACAACAGGTTTGTAACCGTCTTTGACGGATTTGTAACAAGGAGTCTGCGCGTTACGGATGGTTTTGAATTGTACCCCATAGAGCTGAATTTATATTACCGGCTGCCCTTTTCACTTGATGACTGGGGTTTCTATATATATGGCGGAGCCGGGTTGTATCCTGCTTCGTTCGTGAGGGAGATGGGAAGCGCTGAGTTAAAGACGGTTGATCAGCAGTCGGGATACGGCATTCAGGTAGGAGTGAGTGGGGATTACGTGGCGTATAAGAATCTTCTTATTACTTATGGAATGAAGTTCCGTGATCCTCAGGTGCTTCTGAAAAGTGGTTATGTAAGTGAAGAATTTACCTATAACAACAGACAGTATAAGGTTGGCCAATCGGAATTTGATTCGAAGATTAACGTTGATGGTGTAGTGTTTATGATGGGAGTCCGGTATAATTTTATGGTGAACTTTTAAGTAATTATGAATTATGAAGTATGAATTATGAATGGATCAGAATTCGGATACAGAGTTTGACCTTAAAGCGAGAGCATATATTCAATACCCTTTTCAGGCAGATAATTATATAATGTATCATGTCTGTTAAATCTAAATTAATCTATCTTACCGGCTTTATGGGGTCGGGCAAGACTACGATCGGTCATATACTCGCGAATAAAATCGGGTGGGATTTTCTTGATCTTGATAAACTAATAGAAACTGAAACGGGGAAGAAGATCAGCGGTATTTTTCAGGAAGAGGGGGAGGAATACTTCAGACAGCTTGAATCGGAGTATCTAAAGAAGATAAGCCATTATCAGCAACATATTGTCTCGCTCGGCGGGGGAACCATTGCATTTTTTGATAATTTGAACATACTTAAGAACAGCGGAAGGATTGTTTATCTGAAAACTTCTCCTGAGAAGGTGTATGCGCGGCTCCGCTTCAAGACGGACAGGCCTGTGCTGAGAATGCAGGAAGAGAATGACGACAAAAATAAAATTCTCACCCGCATCGCTGATCTTATGGAAAAACGGGAAATTTATTATTCGCAGGCGGATATTATTTTCCGGACAGATAATCTGCCAATGGGAAAAGCTGTTGACCTTCTCGCAAAAATGATTAATAAATATATATGACAATGATATCCATTCCGGTTGAAACCCGTTCAGCTTCTTATCAGGTACATCTGCATGAGGGAGCATTTGAACCGCTTACTTCCTATCTTGAAGAAAAAGGATTCCGTGCGTTTTTTCTTGTTGATGCTCAGGTATACCGGTATCATACGGATGGGGTGCATGACCTGACCGGTTTTAACAAAGGTGTTTTCAGAACACTTATTATGAAGCCGTCAGAAAAAATGAAGACCATGGCCTCGGTAAACAGGATACTCTCGTTTCTTCAGGATCATGGGGCAGACAGGAAATCAGTGCTGGTGATAATCGGCGGGGGAATCATCGGTGATATCGGCTCATTTGCCGCTTCAGTATATATGCGAGGCATACGGTTTATTCAGGTCCCGACCACACTTCTTTCGGTTATTGACAGTTCGGTCGGAGGAAAAACAGGAGTTAACTTCGGAGGAAGAAAAAACTTTATCGGGACTTTTACCCAGCCGGAATCAGTCTGGTCCGGACGTAGTCTGCTGATGACGCTTCCGCGGGCGGAATGGGAATCCGGTTACGGTGAAATGGTGAAATATGCGTTTCTATATGACCGGCAGTTTTTTGAGCGTGTTGCCGGGTTCTTCAGACTGAAGGGCAGCGCAAGGCAGGAAGAGCTGAACAGTATCATGGCGGAGTGTATTGCCATTAAGGCACGTATAGTGGCGGCAGATGAAACAGAAACAGGTCCAAGGAAGCTGCTTAATCTGGGACATACGTTTGCTCATGCAATTGAGTCAGCTACCAGCTTTAAGGTGAAACACGGGGTTGCAGTTTCAGCAGGATTGATTTGTGCGGCAGAACTTTCCGTAGTGCGGGGTATGCTCAGCAGGAAAACAGCGGATGAGTATATTTCTCTTTGCAGGGAGATTTCTTTCCCTAAACTTCTCAGCCTGATTGACCCCGCTGAATTGTGGAAACTGATGCAGTCAGACAAGAAAAGCAGCAACGGGGAAGTGAGGTTTGTTCTCCTGAGGGAGGGTGAGCCGCCGGCTTATGATATTCCTGTTAATGAGAAAATTGTCTCTCAGGCAATAAAAAACAGTCTGCACTGGTTTGAATAATAGGGAATAAAGGGGGATTTGGCGGCACAGAATTTGATGTTTTTGGGGTGTATTGAACAGGACTCCCATGATTAAGAAAATACTATTAGTTGATGAAGACCCCGATAATCTGGAAATGATTTCCGGCGTTCTGGAGGAAGACGGATTCACGGTGCTGACTGCTGAAACCAGCGAAGAAGGCCTGAAACTCTTCCGGGAACAAAAACCTGACGCGGTAGCGGTTGATCTGATGATGGAGCGCTATGACTCAGGGTTCGTTTTTTCGTACCATGTGAAAAAGGATCCGCACGGTAAAAAGATACCGGTGGCTATTCTAACTTCGGCTACTTACCACACCGGAATCAAATTCGATGTTTCCACGCCGGAGGAGAAGGAATGGCTGAAATGCGATTTCATGATGGATAAACCGATTGACCCCAAAGAACTGGTCAGAAAATTCGAACAGTTCTATGAACTTCAGGAAGCCTGACAAACTTCTTTCCGCAATAACACTTTAAGCCCGTTTCCGGTGTCGGGCCGGAACGGGCATTTATTTACCCTTGCCTGAAAACACTTCCTCAGAGGAGGCATGTTTCTTATATTTCAGTTCAACTTTCAATAAATTCCCCAGGTTTGATGAAAAAATCTCTGCTATTTTTCCTCATTGTTCTGACCGGTCTAATCTATTCACAGCCAAAAGAAGAGGTACGCGCGGTTTGGGTAACCACCGTATTTAATCTGGACTGGCCTCGGACATCAGGAGCAAATACACAACGCACGGAAATGATCCAGCTTCTTGATAAGCTGAAAGCCGCGAATTTTAATACCATTATGCTTCAGGTGCGGGGAAGAGGCGATCTGCTTTATGGCTCAGCCATTGAACCATGGGCACGTGCACTTACCGGCTCATTGGGAGGAAATCCGGGTTATGATCCGGTGCAGTTCACCATTGAAGAAGCACATAAGCGGGGTATGGAGGTTCATGCCTGGTGGAATGTGTATAAAGTTTATGGTACAGGAACTCCCCCCGTTACCAATCCTCAGCATGTAGTGCACAGACATCCGAATTTAGTTAAGCTCTATGATGGTGAGTGGTGGATGGATCCAGGTGAACCGGGCACGAAAACCTATCTGCTTAATCTTGCCATGGAGATGGTAAGGAAATATCCGCTTGACGGCATACATTTCGATTTTATCAGATATCCCGGCACTGATTTCAGCGATTCTGCCTCATACGCAAATTATGGAGGTGGTGTAAACAAGAGCGACTGGCGCAGGTCGAATATCAACAATTTTGTCACTGCGATCTATGATTCTATTCAGCTGGTCCGCCCGAAAATGAAAGTAGGAAGTGCGCCAATCGGGATATATAAAGACCTGAGCACCTGCAACTCCGGCTGGGATGCTTACACACAGGTATTTCAGGACTCCCGCCGCTGGCTGCTGGCACGCAAGCATGATTATCTTTCACCTCAGGTGTACTGGGACATAAGCACCTGTCCGCGCTTTGATTCTCTTGCACTTGACTGGATAACCGGAAGAGGAGGGAGACATATATATATGGGTATCGCCGCGTACCGGATGACAGCTGCGGACGGCAACTGGCCTGCTGCAGAGATTCTGGCGCAGGTAGATACTTCAAGAAAATTCGGCGCTCAGGGGCAGACCTATTTCCGCACGGCAAGTTTTATTGATAATCAGAAGAATCTGTATAATCTGATTAAGGCAAACCAGTATTTATATCCTGCCAATATTCCGCCCATGCCATGGAAGGATAATGTGAAGCCGCTATCCCCGGAAAATCTTACCGTTACGGCACAGGACTCACTGACCTACATTCTGAAGTGGCAGAAATCGCCGGCGGCTTCTGACGGAGATACAGCCAAATACTACAATGTATATATGGATACGGTCTTTCCTGTTGATACATCGGATATTAAAAAAGTAATTGCCTTCGGAAGAAGGGATACAACTTTCACCGTGGTATTTGCCAATAAACCTTCACAGAATTATTACTTTACGGTCACAGCTTATGACAAGGGCTATAATGAAAGCGCTCCCTCAATTACTGCGGGAATCATCGTAACCGGAATAGCGGACGAAAACAATACTCCCGGAGATTTTTCACTGTACCAGAACTACCCAAATCCCTTCAATCCGGAAACCGTCATCGGCTTTTCGCTGCCTGAGGCAGGTGAGGTAAAACTGACTGTCTACTCCGCTTTAGGAAAAGAGGTTGCGGTACTTTACTCTGGAATGGCTGAAAAGGGAAATCACCGGGTGAATTTCCTGGCTGAAAATCTCTCCAGCGGTGCCTATTATGCTTCATTAAGCTATAATGGCAGTGTTAAATCAATCAAGATGCTTTTTCTGAAATAAGGGGATGTAAGGCAGGAATGGTTTAAAATAACACTGCCGTGGAAGAGGGCAAACCACGGCAGTCGTGTGTATATAGAAGGAAGGTACTAATGAAGAAGTCTTCTTTCTTTGCTTCAGATATAAATATGCAATCCCTGTGCCATTCAGGAATATTGCAATTCAGACGAAATACGAATAATACCGGCTAAATGCGTTTTCCAATAATGGGAAACTCTTTTCAGATTCGGGAAGAAGGAAAAATGATGAATGAACAAAGTGTTGAGAATATCAACAGAACAGAAGAAATATTAGAACTTAAGCGGAAAAAGAATGCTGTTATCCTGGCTCACTATTATCAGGAGAGTGAGATTCAGGATGTAGCTGATTTTATCGGTGACAGTCTTGAACTTTCCCGAAAAGCCAAACAAACTGAAGCGGATATCATCCTTTTTGCCGGAGTCCATTTTATGGCTGAGACGGCCAAGATTCTTAATCCCGGTAAAAAAGTACTGATACCCGATCTGAACGCGGGCTGCAGTCTCTCCGATGCAACCCCTCCTCCCATGTTCAAAAAGTTCAGGGAACAGAATCCGGATCATCTGGCTATTACTTATATCAACTGCTCAGCGGGGGTAAAGGCACTGAGCGATATTATCTGTACATCCAGCAATGCCGTAAAAATAGTCAGCCAGATACCGCCTGATCAGAAAATTCTCTTTTCACCTGACAGAAATCTCGGCAAATGGGTGATAAAGCAAACCGGCCGGGATATGATGCTCTGGGAAGGAAGCTGCATTGTTCATGAGACATTCAGCCACGAAAAACTGCTCCGTCTGAAGGCAGATGCTCCGCAGGCAAAAATCATTGCACATCCGGAGTGTGAGACGGGAATACTGAAGGAGGCAGACTTCATCGGGTCAACCAGCGCACTGCTGAATTTTATCAAATCGGATGAAGCAACGGAGTATCTGATTGCCACAGAACCGGGCATTATCCATCAGATGCAAAAGAGCAGACCGGAGAAGAAGTTTATACCGGTTCCTCCGGAGCAGGATTGTCCGTGCAATAAGTGTCCTCACATGAAGCTTAATACCATGGAGAAAGTATATCTGGCGTTGAGAGACGAGCAGCCGGAAATTCTTCTGGATGAGGAGATAATCCGCAAAGCTCTGATTCCGATAGAGCGTATGCTTGAAATGAGCTGATGAGAGGAACTCTGAGAGGCTTCTTTGTTCAAACCATCAGAGAAATAATTTAAGATTTTCATTCAGCAATAATTTTGACTTTATTTAATTTTCGGATAATCATTATTTTCTTTATTCATTATCAAATTACTTAGGACCTGATGAGGGCATCTGACTTTTTCCCGGAATCTGCTAACTGGCGTGCATTGGTTGCCAAATATCAAAAGGCAAAAACCGGCAGCAGCATCTGGCAGTATTCATCCACATTTTTCCTGTTTATAACATCCTGGGTGCTGATGTACCTGAGTCTTGATATTAGCTACTGGCTAACCCTGCTGCTTGCGCTTCCCACGGCGGGATTTGTTATCAGGATTTTCATCTTTCAGCATGACTGCGGCCACGGTTCATTTTTCAAGACCCGTGAGGCAAATGACTGGGCAGGCAGGATCTGCAGCATTTTTACCTTTACACCTTATAAATACTGGAAACAGAGCCATAATATTCATCATGCCGGCAGCGGCAATCTGGATGAGCGCGGTATCGGTGACATTTACACCATGACGGTGGAAGAATACATGAAAGCCTCCAAATGGGAGCGTTTCAAATACCGTTTATACCGGAATCCGGTTGTGCTTTTCGGAATAGTCCCCACATTGCTCTTTCTGGTGCTGTACCGTTTCCCGATCGCGCGCTCCAAGTCTCTTGCACCGACGTATCCGAGTATATACTGGCTTAATCTTTTTATCCTGATTTTTTACGGAACGATTGGATATTTTATCGGATATCTGAACCTTCTGTTAATTCAGCTTCCTATTACCATGATTTCATCAACCTCGGGCATCTGGCTCTTTTATGTGCAGCATCAGTTTGAAGATGCTTACTGGTCTAAGGATGAGTCATGGGATTTCTCCCTTGCTGGCATAAAGGGAAGTTCCTATTTCCGTCTACCGAAGATTTTACAGTGGTTCACCGGTAATATCGGATTTCACCACATACATCATCTGAGTCCGAAGATTCCGAATTACCTTCTGGAAAAATGTCATAAAGAAAATCCGTTTTTTCATAATGCATACATGATAACACTGAAGTCAAGTTTCAGAAGTATGATGCTTACTCTGTGGGATGAGAAGGAGAAAAAACTGGTGAGTTTCAGAAATATCCGTTCCATTCTGAGGGGCGACAGGCATTTCGCATAGATAATTCCACATCGAATTATAAGGCGGCAGAACAGTAAAAGTTTTGCCGCCTTTTTTGTTTTAAATTTCTCATACCAATTCCGGAGGAACTGAACATTGGTAGCATATATGAGCAGGGGGCGTCCCATCCCGACTCCGGAGGAGTCACAGGTTGGTAGTAAACAAGATCAAGCGGAACCCCTCCTGACTCCAGAGGAGTCACAGGTTGGAAGTAAACTCAAAAAATTCATTACCACTCTTTAATAATAGTGATCAGTATAGCATTGTAGAGACACGCCGCGGCGTGTCTCTACGAAGAAAACGCAATAAATAAGTAATATATAGGATTTGGGAGTAGCGCATCCTCGCTCGGGAGGAGTCGAAAGTTGGGAATATATATAACAATGTGACAACCCATTCTGACTCCGGAGGAGTCACAGATCACAAGGTGCGAAATTGGTGAGGCGTGAAATAGCGGCCACAATTTTCTTAATCATTAATTTGGGCTGTTATTGACGGGTCACCCGCGCTGCGGGTTTAAGGAAATTATTTATACGGGCTGCTATTAACGGGTCACCCGCGTTGCGGGTTCACAGATATGGTTTATGCGGGTTGCTATTGACGGGTCACCCCGACTCGTCGGGGTTCATACAGAAAAGTCGGTATATCATTGCCCCTTCCCGACTCCGGAGGAGTCACAGGTTGGTAGTAAACAAGATCACAAGGAACCCATCCCGACTCCAGAGGAGTCGCAATTCTCGGGGTGGGAAATTGGTGAGGCGTGAAATTGTAAACAAGATCGCATGGGATAACCCCCTCCCGACTACGGAGGAGTCACAAATCGGTAGTAAAATAGATCACAAGGAAACCCTCCCGACTCCAGAGGAGTCGCAGATCTGGGGGTGAGAAATTGGTAAGGCGTGAAATAGCGGCCACAATTTTCTTAATCATTCATTCGGGTTGTTATTGACTGGTCACCCGCGCTGCGGGTTTAAGGAAATTGTGTATACTGGCTGTTATTGACGGGTCACCCCGACTCGCCGGGGTTCACAGATATGGTTTATACGGGCTGCTATTAACGGGTCACCTGCTCCGCAGGTTCACTAAAATAAAATTTGCTTATAGATTGCAAAGACAAGCCGCGGCGTGTCTCTACGGGATTATAAATCTTGGAAAATAAACTGAAACACCAAACCTCCTCTGCAAATCCTTCGGATTCGGTGCTGGATACGTTTTTATGTAATTCTCTTTAAAACGAAAAGACACGCCGGAGCGTGTCTTTTTGGATGAATATATATTCTTATAAATTCGTTGAAACCCCAAATCTGTGCAGAGCGCCAATTTCCCCGAATGATGAATAAGCGTAACTTACATGATACTCCTGAACATTAAACCCGAGACCAACATTTAATCCGGCAAGTCCGGCAAATGAACCAACTTTTAACTCGCGGCGTTTTTCAGCATCGAAACCGACACGCAGTTTAACTGCTTTACTCAGGGTGAACTCACCGCCAAAAGTGAATGCCTTAAACCGGTCAAGGAATGAGTCCTGCTCTTCATTTAACTTTCTGAAGTCAACAAATAACCTGAGGGGCAGATACTGAAGCCGTTTTGAAACACCGAGAGCCATTTCAAACGGCAGATTTTCTTTCGTTTCAATATATGAGCTTAACTGGGTGCCAAAATTTCTGAAAGCAATTGCAAATACCCAGTTTTCGTCCGGAATGAGATACTGCAGCCCCAGGTCACCTGCAATGGCAGTTGAAGAGTAATCCGCAATTCCGCTGTAAATGAATTTCAGGTTCACGCCGTAATGGAAATTTTTATCTATCTCATTAGCATATCCGGTGACGAACATAATATCGGCTGCGCCATATTCCGAAAATTTATTGCCGTATTCATCCGCTTCGGTGAAGGTACCGAAGTTGGCGTATTTCACCCCTGCGGAGAGCCGCCCGAAATCTTTAATCTCATAGGAACCTGAAAGGGAAGCGAAGTTGAAGTCCAGAACATGCTTCAGATAGGAGAAAGAAACCGGGGTTCCTTCCAGACCGTAAAGCCCGGCCGGATTGGAAAATATAATATCCGGATCATCATTGGCTGCGGTGAAACTTCCAGCAAGAGCACCGGAGCGGGGACTCATTTCCAGATTAAGAAACTCGAATACTCCCTGTGCCGGAACCTGTGCCGTCAGCAGGGTAAATAGTGCTATTAAAGAGAATTTTTTCATATTGTCCTGAATTATCACCGCATATTTATTGATAATGAGGGAAATAGACAAGTGAAAACTGGATGCTTATTTTGGGGGGATTCGCGCCAAGACGCTAAGACGCAAAGGAAAACGAAGAGGAGAAATCCTTCCGGCAGGTTTTGAACCGGGCACCCCCTAAACGGAAATTCCTTATATTTTGGGATATCATCAAATACGGTTTAGTTCATGAAAAAATTAGTTCTGCTTTTAGTAATTATTCCCCTCATTCAGATATTTTCCCAGCCAGCTAAAAATCCTGTCCCGGCAACACCCGCGGATGCACGTTTAGAAGCATTTAGCAAACGGATGGAACTGCAGGAAAAGTCCCTCTTCAAAAATCTTAAGGCGGTCTCAATCGGCCCGACCGTGATGAGTGCACGGATTGTGGACGTGGATGTTAACCCGGCTAACCCGGCCGAGTTTTATGTCGCCTACGCCTCCGGCGGGGTATGGAGAACCAGCAACAACGGAACCACCTTTAGTCCGGTATTTGAAGATCAGCCGGCAATGACCATCGGGGATATCGTGGTGAACTGGAAAAATCACACTATCTATGTGGGCACGGGTGAAAAAAATTCCAGCCGTTCCTCTTACAGCGGTCCGGGGATTTTTATGAGCCGGGATACCGGCCGCACCTGGCAGAATCTGGGACTTGAGGAAACTCACCGTACCGGAAGGATCATTATTGATAATCAGAATCCGGAAATTCTCTTTGTAGCTGCTCTGGGGCATCTCTATTCACCGAACAAGGAGCGCGGTATATATAAATCATCTGATAACGGGAAATCCTGGAAGCAGACTCTCGCCATTGATGAAAACACAGGCGCGATTGATGTGATACAGCATCCTGAGAAACCGGAGGTACTTTATGCGGCAATGTGGTACCGCACACGCCGTGCATGGGATTTTGAAGAAGCCGGCAAAACTTCCGGGATATATAAAAGTACAGACCGGGGGGAGACCTGGAAAAAGATTTCAGGCAGCAGCAGCGGATTTCCTGATGGTGAAGGAACCGGCAGGATTGGTTTCAGCATTTCACCTGCACAACCAGATTGGATTTATGCCGTGCTTGACAATCAGGAAAGAAGAACTGAAACCAAGCCAGTACCTCTTGCATTAACTAAAGATATGCTCAGGACGATGAGTAACGAAGCATTTCTTTCACTCACAGATGATGATATTAATGCTTATCTGGATTATTACAGCTTTCCGGAAAAGTATAATGCAAAGGAGATAAAAAAAGATGTAAAAGAGGGAAAACTAAAACCAGTCCACCTTGTTCACTTTCTTGAAGACGGCAACAGCCAGCTTTTTGATACACCGGTCAAAGGAGCAGAAATTTACTTAAGTAAGGATGAGGGGAAAACCTGGGCCAGGACTCACGAGAAACCAATTGATGATTTTGTGTATTCGTACGGATACTACTTCGGAGAGGTGAATGCGGCTCCTTCAAACCCTGATATACTCTATGTGCTTGGAGTCCCGCTGATTAAATCAACTGACGGCGGCAAAACTTTTGTTTCGGTGCAAAAGGAAAATGTGCATGTTGATCATCACATACTCTGGATCAATCCGAAAAACCCGGATCATCTTATTAACGGAAATGATGGCGGACTGAACATCTCTTATGACGGAGGTAAAAACTGGATTAAGTGCAATACGCCGTCAGTCGGGCAGTTTTACACCGTGGCGGTTGACAATGCAGAGCCCTACAATGTCTATGGCGGGCTGCAGGATAACGGCGTCTGGTACGGACCTTCAACCTATAAAGCTGATGTAAGCTGGCATCAGTACGGCCATTACCCTTATACTGAACTGATGGGGGGTGACGGTATGGAAATTCAGATTGACCCGCGCGACAATGCAACAGTATATACCGGGTACCAGTTCGGGAACTATTTCCGCATCAACCGTATCACAAAAGATGAAAAATATATATCACCGGTACATAAACTCGGTGACCGTCCGTACCGGTTCAATTGGAAAACACCAATAAGGCTTTCAACCCATAATCCGGATATCCTCTATATGGGAGGTGAAAAGCTTTTCCGCTCGATGGATAAAGGAGAGAACTGGACTGCAATCTCAGGTGACCTGACCACCGGAGGCAGAAAAGGGGATGTGCCGTTTTCTACCATAACTGCGTTTGATGAGTCACGGTTTTCATTTGGCACGATATACGCCGGGACTGATGACGGACTGCTTCATCTGACAAAGGACGGCGGAGTCACCTGGAAGAAGATTGGTGAAAAACTTCCAAAGGACTACTGGATTTCCTCACTTATTGCTTCTCGGCACAGTGAATCAAGAGTGTTCGCTGCACTGAACGGCTACAGGTGGGATAATTTTGAGCCGCATCTGTATATGTCTGATGATTTTGGCGCCAGCTGGACCCGTCTTGGAAGCAATCTGCCTACTGAGGCAATAAACGCAGTTCTTGAAGACCCGGTTAATCAGAATATCCTGTATATCGGAACCGGGCACTCATTGTATATATCACTTGACCGGGGGAAATCATTTTTTCCTTTCGGGAAGTCTCTTCCCGCCGCACCGGTTCACGCACTTGCAATACAGGAGAGGGAGAAAGACCTGATAGCCGCAACACACGGAAGGTCACTCTATAAAATTTCTCTGGATGAACTTCAGCTGCTCACTGACACGCTTCTTGCAAAACAGCTTCATCTGTTTAAGAATGAATTTAGCATCCGTTATGACAAAAACTGGGGAAACAAAACCTATGCATGGAGTGAATTCAGAACCTCAGGAGTAGTAATACCGTTTTATGTTAAAGATGCCGGAGAGGTGACTATAACCGTAGCAACACTTGAGGATGAAGCTCTCTACACAAAGGTGATTAATGCAGACGCAGGTTTAAACTATTTCCGCTGCCCGCTTGAAATAACGCAGGAGGGAAGTGAACTGCTTAATGCAAAACAAAAGGAAAAATCAATCCGCTCAGAGAAGAAAGAAAACGGAAACTATTATCTATTGCCGGGTCAGTATGTTCTGAGCATAAGTGCAGGTGATTCAGTTCTCGAAGCAGATCTGACTGTTACGGAACAGAAGAGCAAGAGAAAATGAGAAAAGAATTATGAAGTATGAATTGATTTAGGATTTTGATTTTTATAAAAATGAGCAGCAATTTTTGTAGAGACGTCGCAAATGCTAACCGGATGTTTTTCTTTTAGCGATTACTGCATTTGCGGCGTCTCAGGGACGAACATGCGACGGGTTTATGATTTAGCCATGGTAATTCCTTTGACGGGTCTGAGACGCTGCAATCGCCGTGATGGATTGGATGGTTATATATATAGGTAGCGGCGATTGCAACGTCTCTACCGAAAAAATACATGATATTTGTAGAAACGATGCATGCATTGTCTCTCTGAGGATGTGTAACTGTCTGTGATGTTTTGCATTTGCAACGTCTCAGGGACTGCCGGCTCTCCCAATTTTATTCGCCGGTACACCCAGAATTCTGCCTGCCAGCCACCCTTTATAACTCCAAAAAATAGGGCTGATCTGCCTATATTTACAACTGATTTTTTTGAAAGTGTCCGTATCATTGAAAATAGCAGTCTGCCAGATTAATCCGGTTATCGGAGATATTCAATACAACAAAAAGCTGATCCTGGAGGGGTATAACCGTGCTTCTGCCTCCGGAGCAGACCTGGCAGTATTCCCTGAAATGGCTCTGCTTGGCTACCCTCCGCTTGATCTGGTCGAAAAAAGGGAGTTCAGAGAGGCAGTTTTCCGTGCAATTGAGGCGATTGCCGGCACAACCGGCAAAACGGGGCTCATTTTTGGTGCAATATCTGAAGAGCATGATACCATCGGCACAAACCTGTTTAATTCAGCCTATCTCTGTTTTGAGCGAAAAGTGCGGTTCATCCAGCATAAAACACTTCTGCCAAACTACGATGTTTTTGATGAGATGCGCTATTTTGAATCAGCCGTGCACAATGATATTTTTGAGTTCAGGGGGGAGAAATTAGGCATATCGATCTGCGAGGATATCTGGAACGATAAAGACTACTGGAAGCAGCGCCTCTACCCGGTTGACCCGGTCGAGCGCCAGATAGCAAAAGGGGCACAGATTATCATCAACATCAGCGCCAGCCCTTATTCTTATGGTAAGAGGGAAGAAAAGCGGGATATGCTTTCAAGCATCAGCCAGAAGTATCAGGTGCCTCTGGTGTATGTCTGCCATGCCGGCTGCCAGACTGATTTAATTTTTGACGGGGGGAGTTTCTGCTTCGGCAACACGGGGCAGCTTGTAAAAATGGGAAAGCTGTTCCAGGAAGATTTTTTTGTTTTTGACACGCATGAAGCACTCCCCAAGAAACTGATTACTGTTGAGCGGTCTTTTGAGGAGGAAGTTACTGATGCGCTGGTGCTGGGTATCCGTGACTATTGTGTTAAAACAGGTTTTAAGAGCGTCTTACTTGGCTTAAGCGGGGGGATTGATTCAGCAATTGTGGCGGTTCTGGCTGCCAGAGCAATCGGGCCGGAAAATGTTTATACGGTTATGCTCCCCTCGGTTTACAGTTCGCGGGGCAGTATTTCAGATTCCGAGAAACTTATTACCAATACAGGAATCCAATCACTATCAGTTTCGATTCAGCCGGTGTTTGAAAAGCTGCTTGAAGTTTTAACCCCTTATTTTGGCGGTAAACCGGCGGATGTGACGGAGGAAAATCTTCAGTCGCGCACCCGGGGACTTTATCTGATGGCACTCTCGAATAAACATGGCCACCTGCTGCTCACCACGGGAAATAAATCCGAGGTGGCAACCGGATACGCCACGCTTTATGGCGATATGTGCGGCGCACTTGCGGTGATCGCGGATGTGTACAAAACTGATATATACGCGCTTGCTGAATATCTGAACCGTGAGGAGGAAATTATTCCGCGCAGTATTATCACAAAACCCCCCTCGGCTGAGCTGAGGTATAATCAGACGGATCAGGATTCCCTCCCTCCCTATGATCTTCTTGACCGGATACTTAAAATGTATCTTGAAGAGAATATGGAGATAAAGGAAATCACATCCGTTGTGGGTGAACCGGATACGGTGAAAAGAATCCTCCGGCTGGTTGATTTAAATGAGTTTAAAAGAAAACAGGCCGCACCTGCTTTACGGGTTTCCTATAAAGCATTTGGCTATGGCCGCAGATTTCCAATTGTTCAACGATGGAGCAGAGAATGAATTTTCGCTTTATAACATCACTCTTTTTACTGCTTGCAGTGTTTTTTGCTCACGAGGCACAGGCGCAGTTCGGCGGTAAAAAGGATCTGGTTAAAATAAAATCATATATATCATTTGACAAGGTGCACTCCGGCAGCGAGGTGAAACTTGCCGTTGAGGTAGCCATTGACAGCACCTGGCATATTAATTCCAATGCGCCAAAGGATGAATTTCTTATTCCTTCAGAGTTAACCATAACCGGTGACAAACCGATCAATGTTAACAAAGTGGTTTTCCCCCATGCTGAAGAACTGGAGTTCAGTTTTTCTGATGTGCCGGTTTCGGTGTATGAAGGAACCGTATATATCGGCGCGCTCATTCAGATTCCGGATGATATACCGGAAGGTGAGCTGAAACTTACCATCCGCCTTGATTATCAGGCTTGTGATAATGCAACCTGCCTTGCACCGAATTACACCACTGATACGCTTGTGGTGACGGTAGCTCCCAAAACAGAGCTGATTAACGAAGTGAATCAGCAGATTTTTAAAAATATTGACATGAGTTACACTCCTCCGGTTGAGGATGTAAAAAAAAAAGATGATGACGGACTGACCGGGCTTCTTGAAAGTTCCGGTCTGCTCTTCAGTCTGCTTATCGTATTCCTGGGCGGACTTGCATTAAACCTGACTCCCTGTGTATATCCGCTGATTCCCATAACGGTCGGATATTTTGGCGGTCAGAGTGAGGGGAATACCAAAAAACTTGCTTTGCTGGGTGCGCTTTTTGTGCTCGGCATGGCGCTTATGTATTCAGTTGTTGGAGTTGTTACAGCACTCACCGGTGCGGTGTTCGGCGCGCTTCTGCAGAGTCCCTATGTGATTGTTGCTATCGTGCTTGTTCTTGTTGCACTTTCACTTAGCATGTTCGGGGTGTATGAGTTTCAGCTGCCTTCCGGGTTGGTAAATATGGCAGGCGGAGCAAGGGGAGGGCTTTACGGTGCGTTTTTTATGGGCCTTACTATGGGCATCGTTGCAGCACCCTGCATCGGGCCTTTTGTACTGGGGCTGGTAACTGTGGTTGCGGCAAAGTCAGATCCACTTTATGGTTTCCTGATGTTCTTTGTGCTGGCGCTGGGTCTGGGACTCCCGTATTTTGTTCTGGCGATATTTTCGGGTAAGATCAAAGCGCTCCCGAGAGCTGGTATGTGGATGGAGTCAGTAAAGCATATCTTTGGATTCATTCTTCTGGGAATGGCAGTTTATTTCCTCCTGCCGGTACTTCCTTCACCTTTCAAAGAGTATTCACTCCCTGTTTTTATGATGGTAGCGGCTCTTTACCTGCTGTTCTTTGAGAAGGTATCAGAAAAGCTCAAAGGATTTAAGGTGTTCAAGAATTCATTTGCAGTGCTTATTCTGGCAGTGGCAGTATGGTTTCTGATACCCACCGATGAGCAGTCAATCGCCTGGAAGAAGTTTGATGAAAAAGAATTTTCGCAGGCGCTTGAAAGCGGGGATAAAGTGATTATCGATTTTTATGCGGACTGGTGCATCCCCTGCAAAGAGCTTGATAAACTTACCTTCTCCGATCCGGCAGTTATTGAAAAGTCTGAGGAGTTTAAGACATTTAAGGCAGATCTGACCAAATCAATGTCACCGGAAGTTGAAAAACTGCGTGAGGAGTTTCAGATAGTGGGTGTTCCCACGGTACTGATAATTGACTCTTCAGGAAAAGAGGTAGAAAGAATTACCGGATTTGTTAACGCTGAAGAGTTTTTGGCGATGCTTAAATCGGTAAATTAACAGGATTAAGAAACAGCATTTTTCTTTCCAATTCTAAGAAATTCGGATAAGCGAATTTTGTGCCGAATGCTGTTTAATGGCTTTAATGGGGGTTTTAAAAAGGGGATAACAGAAAAAGTTTGGAAAGGTATTTGCTATAAATTAGCAAACTATCCTTACATAGAAAATTAAACGGAAGATGTTCTAAAAATGGAAAAAGAAGTCCAAGTACTTGAAGATGTGACGGTCCGCTTTGCAGGCGACTCAGGAGACGGAATGCAGCTGACCGGTTCGCAGTTTACCAACACAACCGCGCTGATGGGAAATGACCTGAGCACACTGCCGGATTATCCTGCAGAAATCCGTGCTCCTGCCGGAACCCTCTACGGCGTGAGCGGTTTTCAGCTTCATTTCAGCAGCTCTGACATTCAGACTCCGGGTGACAGCCCTGATGTTCTGGTTGCCATGAATCCGGCTGCGCTGAAGGTAAATCTGCGTGATCTCAAGAAAAATGCTACGATTATCGCAAACGAAAACGCGTTCGATTCAAAAAATCTTAAACTCGCTGAGTATGAAACCAATCCTCTTGAGGATAATTCACTCGACGGATATAATGTAATTCCGGTTCCGCTCACAAAAATGACTCATGCCGCATTGGAAGGTCTGACTCTTTCCATGAAGGAAAAAGACAGATGCAAAAACTTCTTTGCGCTCGGGCTGATGTTCTGGCTTTATTCAAAACCGCTTGAACCAACATTAGAGTGGATTGAAGATAAATTCAAGAAAAATGAAATGGTGAAGGAAGCCAATAAACGGGCGCTTCACGCGGGATATAATTTTGGTGATACCACCGAAATTTTTACCACCCGTTATGAAGTTGAACCGGCAAAACTGGCACCGGGTCTCTACCGCAATATCTCCGGCAACGAAGCTGTTGCGCTTGGAATGGTTGCAGCATCTCATCAGGCAGGCATTCCGTTGTTCCTCGGTTCATATCCAATCACTCCGGCATCTGAAATTCTTCATGAGCTGAGCCGTTTCAAAAACTTTGGCGTAAAAACAGTTCAGGCAGAAGATGAAATTGCCGGTATCTGCGTTGCCATCGGTGCATCCTTTACAGGGTCGCTTGCTGTTACAACCACATCAGGTCCCGGTCTTGCACTTAAGATGGAGGCTGTGGGACTCAGTGTTATGACCGAGCTTCCTCTGGTTATTGTGGATGTTCAAAGAGGCGGACCGAGCACCGGACTGCCAACCAAAACCGAACAGGCTGATTTGCTTCAGGCAATGTATGGCAGAAACGGTGAATCACCGGTTTGCGTGGTTGCAGCAGCAACACCAGGCGATTGTTTCCACATGGCTGTTGAAGCAAGCCGTATTGCACTTAAATATATGACTCCGGTTATTCTTCTCACTGACGGATATCTTGCCAACGGTTCCGAACCGTGGAAGATTCCCGCTATTGAAGAATTGCCTGAGATGAAAGTTACCTTCAGAACAGAAAAAGAAGGATATTTCCCATACCTGCGTGATGAAAATTATGCACGCCCATGGGCAATTCCTGGAACACCGGGACTGGAACACAGAATCGGCGGTCTTGAAAAAGCAAATATCACCGGTCATGTAAGCTATGATACAAAGAACCATGACTTCATGGTACGCACTCGCGCAAAGAAAGTCAAACATATCGAGAATGATATACCTGATCTTGAAGTACGCGGTGAGCAGTCAGGTGAACTCCTCGTTCTCGGATGGGGCGGTACCTACGGCGCAATCACTGAAACTGTAACCAAGGTGCTTGCAAAGGGATACAAGGTAAGCCAGGCACATCTGAGATATCTTAACCCGATGCCGAAAAATACCGGTGAAGTGCTTAAGAGATTCAAGAAAGTGCTGGTACCAGAAATCAATCTTGGTCAGCTTGCTCATATTCTTAAAGCTGAATATCTCTATCCGGTTGAAAGTCTGACGAAAGTAGAGGGGCTTCCCTTTAAATCGGCGGAAATTGAAGAAAAAATTATCAGCATGTTAGGAGGTAAATAATGGCTGCTGAAGAAGTAAAAACTGAAAACCCGAAATTAACCGTAAAAGATTTCCAGACACCAAATGATATACGCTGGTGTCCTGGATGCGGTGATTATTCTATCCTTGCTCAGATGCAGAGAGTATCTCCTGATCTGAATGTGGCAAAGGAAAACTTTGTATGGGTATCAGGAATCGGATGCTCCAGCCGTTTCCCTTACTATATGGATACCTACGGATTCCACGGAATTCACGGCCGCGCTCCTGCAATTGCTACCGGAGTTAAGGTTGCACGCCCTGATCTTTCAGTCTGGGTTGCTACAGGTGACGGTGATCTGCTTTCCATCGGAGGCAATCACTTTATCCATGCATGCAGAAGAAATGTTGACCTGAAGATTCTCCTGTTTAATAACCGTATATACGGTCTGACAAAAGGACAGTTCAGCCCGACATCTGAAAAGGGAAAGAAAACAAAGAGCACTCCTTACGGAGCAATTGATCATCCGTTTAATCCGGTTGCAGTTGCGCTCGGCGTTGATACCACCTTTATTGCACGCACCATGGACCGTGACGCGAAGCATATGCAGTTAATGATGAACAGAGCCGCTGAGCATAAAGGCACAGCGCTTATTGAAGTGTATCAGAACTGCAACATCTTTAACGACGGCGCTTATGAGCACCTGACGGAAAAAGATCAGAAGCCGGATACAACCATATTCCTGGAACATGGCAAGCCGCTTATCTTTGGAAAAAACAAAGATAAGGGTATCCGTTTGAACGGATTTACTCCGGAGGTTGTTGATTTAAGCAGCGGTAAGTATTCAGCGGATGACTGCTGGGTGCATGATGAATTAGACAAGAGTCCGGTAAGGGCAACCATTCTTTCTCACTTTACTGAGATGGAAGATTTCCCGGTTCCGTTTGGCGTCTTCCGTCAGACAACCAAGAATACCTATGATGCGGATGTTCAGCAGCAGATTGATGACATCACCGCAGCAAAGGGGAAGGGAGATCTTATGGCTCTCTTCACTAGTGCAAATACCTGGGAAGTGAAGTAATCCTTTACTTACAGAAAAATTTCCCCGCCGCTTCATTTAGTACGAGACGGCGGGGATTTTTATTTTAATTATGAGTTATGAAGTATGAATTGTGAGGTGTTTATTAATGCATTTTTCATTATTCAATGTTAATTATTCATTAATAAGTGTGTATGGATATAAATAAGTTAGAAGAAATTATAAAAGGGCATAAAAAGTTTGTGATAACAACCCACGCTAATCCGGATGGTGATGCAATCGGGTCAGTCATAGGGTTTTATCATCTGCTTAAAAGTTATGGCAAAGAGGGAAAAATAATCAGTCATTCTCCGCTGCCGGAGTATCTTCTTTTTGCTGACACGGGCAATTTACTTGAGTGGTATTCTCCCGGAAAGCATGATGAGTTTATATCCCAGGCGGGTGTGGTGGTCTGTCTTGATTTTAATAATATTTCCCGTATTCACTCTATGGAGCAGGCGGTAAGGGCTTCTTCCGCAATGAAGATTTGTATAGATCATCATCAGCTTCCGGAGGATGTATTTGAATGGATTTATTCTGACACGCTTGCTTCTTCAACATGTGAACTGGTTTACCGGGTAATTAAAGCGATGAATCCAAATGCATTCAACAAAGATGCAGTACAGGCTCTCTACCTTGGACTGGTTACCGATACCGGCAGTTTCCGCTTTGACCGCACCACTCCTGAGGTTCATCGCATGGCTGCTGATCTTATTGAACTGGGAGCAGATATGATGCTGGTAACCAGAAATATCTATGAGACCGGCACGCTTGGCAGAATGAAGGCAATCGGGGAGATGATAACCACCATGCAGATATACGGTGATAAGAGTGAAATAGCTGTCATCCATATTACACGGGATATGCTGAACCGGTATGGTATGTCACCCGAAGATACCGAAGGTTTTGAGCAGTATATGATGATGATTAACACCGTGAAAGTCGGAGTAAAAATAGTTGATCTTAAAGAGGGATTTAAGTCAAGCCTCCGCTCTAAAGGGGCCGCCGAAGTTCATCTGATTGCACGTAAATTCGGTGGGGGAGGACATAAAAATGCGGCGGGAATACCGAAACTGTTTACCCCCGTTGATTCATTTATCACCGAAATCGTTGGGGAAATAAAGAAATATTTGTCAGAATCAAAAAACGAGGAAAATCAGTGAAAATAGGGTCAGTAAAAGTACTTCCGAAAAAAATACAGAATAATACGGTAGTACTCTGGATGATTGCGCCGGGTACAAAAACAGCAGTACTGCCTGAGGCAGTAAAAGACTATCTTCCGGCCAAGTATATAAAGACAATTATCCATTCCCAGGAAGAACTGATGACACCGCTTGAGGGGCTGGAAAACAGTTATCTTTTTTCAGCAAAGGTAAACGGCGGAAAAATACACATGGACTACTTCCGCAGGTATTTATACCTTTTTATGAAAGGTCTGGTGAAAAAGAATTTTAATTCCGTATATATTTGCCTGCCTGAAAGTGAAGAACTGCATTCCCTGTTTGACTCTGAATTCTATCTGCTTCAGACTGCCGTTGAGGGGGTAATTTATGCATCGTATAGTTTTTCCAAATATAAATCTTCAGCAAAGGCACCAGTTCTGCCGGAGGTTATTTTTGTATCGTCAGATGCAAAGAACTATCAGGCCAGAATTAGCTACACACAAAAATTGATGGAATCTGTTTTCTTTGCACGGCTTTTGGCTAATGAGCCTGCAAATATTCTTACACCTGATGCATTTGCCAAAATATGCAAAAAAGAACTGTCATCCCGTTACGTGAAAGTGACGGTCTGGAACGAGAAAGTTCTCAAGACTAAAAAAATGGGGGGCATTCTTGCGGTTGGCGGGGGAAGTGATAATAAACCCCGGATGATCATCATGCAATACCGATCAGTAAAGCGAAACGCACCACATGTTGCCATTGTTGGCAAAGGTGTTTGTTTTGATTCTGGCGGTATATCCATCAAGCCGGCTGAAGGCATGGGTAAAATGAAAGCTGATATGGCCGGCGGTGCTGTTGCAGCCGGACTGATAAAAGCTGCTGATGATCTTAAACTGCCGTATAACATTACTGTTGTGATTCCGGCAGTTGAAAATATGCTTTCCGGTTCAGCAATGAGGCCGGGAGATATTGTAAGAACTTCATCAGGAAAAACAATCGAGGTTGACAATACCGATGCTGAAGGAAGAATGATTCTTGCGGATGCACTTCATTATGCCTCAAAGCTAAAACCTGATCTGCTTATCGACCTTGCAACTCTTACGGGTGCAAGCGCTGTTGCTCTGGCTGAATTTGTTACCTCCATGTTTGCGTATGATGACACTCTGGCTGATACGATATATAAAGCCGGGCTTAAAACTTACGAGAGAGTATGGCGTATGCCGTTATGGGATGATTACAATAAGCTGATCGAAAGTGATGTTGCGGATGTTAAAAATACCGGCGGAAGATGGGGCGGAGCGGTTACGGCTGCGAAGTTTCTTGAAAACTGGGTTTCTGATCCACAGAGGTGGATACATCTTGATATTGCAGGCCCTTCAATGCCGCAAACAATAACGCCATATAACAAAACCTATATGAGCGGAACTGGGGTTAGACTGCTTGTAGAGTTCCTCAACTCCGACTGGCATAAAGCGCTGAAGAAATAGCGGCTCAGCCGGAAATTTTTCCGTCCTGCATGGCTACTGTATTATCGGCAATTGCCATAAGGTCTTTGTTGTGAGTTACGATCACCAGGGTCTTGCCATAATCATCCCTCAGCCGGATGAAAAAGTTATTGATAACTTCGCTGTTGGCTGAATCAAGATTGCCTGTTGGTTCGTCAGCAAAAATTAGCGGGGGATCATTAGCTATTGCTCTTGCAACCGCAATTCTCTGCTGCTCTCCGCCGGATAATTCTGAAGGACGATGCTTTTTTCTATGGGAGAGATTAACCAGTTCTATCAGTTCGTCACTTCTCTTTTGAGCTTCACCCCGGCTGATACCTTTAATGAGCAGAGGAATCATGATATTTTCCTCGGCAGAAAACTCAGGCAGGAGATGATGGAACTGAAAGATAAATCCTATTGAAGAATTTCTGAGACTGTCAGTCTGTGAATTACTTAGTTTGCTTAATTCCTGTCCAAGGATATGAACTGAACCTGCATCCGGTTTATCAAGGCCTCCGAGAATATGCAGCAGCGTGCTTTTTCCGGCGCCTGAAGGACCAACTATTACCGTAATTTTTTTCTCTATGATATCAAGCGAAATATCTTTTAAGATTTCCAGCCGTTCTTTTCTGTCGGTGGAAAAAGATTTTACGATATTCCGGGCTGAAAGAATAGTATTACTCATATCGGATTGCCTGAAGCGGATCAGATTCAGCGGCCCGCTTAGCCGGATAAAGTGACGAAATAACGGAGAGGAAAAAGGACATCAGTCCGGTTACAAGAAAGTCAGCCCAGTGGAGTTCCATAGGCATCGCGCTTATTCTGAACCGGCTTGCATCAAGAGGATAGATATTATATTTCAGATGGATATAATAAACAGCAAAAGCAAGCAGGAAACCGCCGATTGTTCCAATAAAGCCGATCATTACCCCCTGATACAGGAAAATCTTTCTGATTGACTCCCGGTTCATGCCAAGTGTTGCAAGAATGCCGATATCCCGCTTTTTTGACTGGACTGACATGGTAAGCGACGCGAGCGTATTAAAAACAGCGACAAGGATAATCAGGGAAAGCAGTATATATGCTACCCACCGTTCAACCTGCATCATGGTATAAAGATCTTTATGGAAATCAAACCAGGTTTTTACTATGTATGAATTATTTCCGAATGTTTTTCCGAATTCCTTGGCAAAGTCATCCGCGTGTTCATAATTGCTCAGTTTAATATCCCACCCCTGAAAGTTACTGCCATAACCAAGCACCGATGAAGCATCTTCAAGGGGGGCAAAAATCAGTCCGTCATCATAATCATTATTCTGGACGGAAAATATTCCGGCGACTTCACAAATAAGGGTTTTTGGCGGGGCTAGTCCGGCAGCAACATTCTCAAATCCGAAAGGGGAAACAAGTGAGATAATATCTCCCGGCAGAATCTGCATTTTATCAGCGAGCTGAATCCCTACTAGTATCGGTGTGTGGCCCGATTCACTTTCACTAAGATCAGATTCACCTAAAACCGTAGTTCCCTGCAGATTATACACTCCCTTGCCTGTTTCTGTATCAGCCCCCCGCAGGGTGATAACCCGTGAAAATTTGCTGGTCATAATCATCACTTTTCCCTCGCTGAACGGGGAGTATGATACCACATCGCTCCGTGATGATATATATTCTTTCAGTGAATCGAGTGATCTGAGATCTCCTGCAGATGCAGCTTCTATCCGGATGTGGGGATCAAAGTTCACCAGAAGAGAGCGCACCAGTCCGCTGAATCCGTTGAACACTGCCAGCACAATAATCAGTGCTGCCACACCTACCGTAATACCGCCGACTGAAAGATAAGAAATAATGGATATAAACTTTATCCGGTTCTTTGAAAACAAATACCGCCTAGCGATGAATAAAGCGCTGTTCATTTAATCAAACCTCACTGACTGCACCGGTCTGATGGATGCGGCAAGAAAAGCAGGTACTACTGATATCATCAGCACCAGAAGAAATGCTATACCCGATGTAATCAGATAATTGAAAGGATCGATTGAAAGGGGAACACGCGACACAAAATAGACTGAAGCAGGAAGAGTAATAATATTGAACTCAAGCTGAATTGCTGAAAGCAGCAAGGCAAGCAGATTCCCGATGGCAATTCCGCCCGTACCAAGCAGCAGTCCCTTCAGCAGAAACATGGTGACAATATCTGAGCGCTTCATGCCAAGTACACGGAGTGTTCCGATGCTGTTTACTTTCGAAAGAATGAGAACAAGAATCGCACTGATGATGTTAAAAGCAGCAACCAGGATGATAAGACCCAGCACAATGGGGATCGGCTTTTTCTGAAGATCAATCCAGGTAAGCAGCGCCTGATTGATATCAAACACCGAGCGTACATAGTGAGGGTAATCAAGATTATCCTGCAGATTGTTTACAAGCGTGTCAATCCCGCCAATAGTATTCAGTTTCAGTTCGTAAGAGGAAACGCTGTTTTCAAATCCAAGCAGTCCGGCTGCCGTGCTTATGTTTATATATATGAAGCTGTCGTCATATTTTGCCATGCCGCTTTCGAAGATGCCGCTGACCCTGAATCGCTGTACGGCAATATTTTCGGGAGAGAGAGTGGAAGTAAGTCCTTTCTCAGGAAGAAAGAGGATAATAGCATCACCTGGCTTTATGAAGAGTTTATCAGCCACGGTTTTTCCTACCACTGCGGCAGGGAGTTCTCCTGAAGTTAGATTAAAGTCTCCGGAGGAAATCTGAAGATTTTGTTTCCCGGCAAGGTAGTCACCGCTGACACCTCTGATTACAATTCCTTCTTTCAGTTTACCTTTTCCGGCGATTCCAGCATTACTGATAACCGGGTAGATTGCCTCAAGTTTTTCACCGGCAATACTCCGAATGACATAGATATTTCTGGTCGTATCAGGAAGCTGGCGGTCACTAAATCCGGTAATCTGGATATGGGAGTCCAGCGAAATGAGCTTTTCTCTGATGGTGCTTTCAAATCCGGAAAGGACGCTCAGGGCAATGATCAGGGTGGTCACTCCGAGGGCAATACCGGCTATAACAATAGTAGAGAACAGGGACATCCTTGTTCCGCTTTTGCGGGGGGAGAGGAACTGTATGGTAAAGCGGAGTTTTTGTCTCATAATAAAAATAATTTAGCCCTAAAATTAAAACTATTGCAGATGAAAGGAAAGGAGATTATATTTGTGATTCTGTTTTTTAACGATTTGTTAGAAAAGAAATACTTCGGGATGGATCGTGAAACAGATTGAAATAGTCTCGGGGCGTAGCGTAGCCCGGTATCGCGCCTGCTTTGGGAGCAGGAGGTCGCAAGTTCAAATCTTGCCGCCCCGACTGATAAGCCCTTATAACTCATTGAGTTATAAGGGTTTTTTTTATTTTAGAGCTGTTTATTAATTGAGGTCGCAAGTTTCCCGACTTGTCGGGACCGCCCCGACAATAAAGCCTTTATAACATCTGTTATAAAGGCTTTTTCTTTTTAAATCCAAATCTTCAAGAATTCAAAGACACAAAATTCGATTCTGAGCGTTTCCTAGTCTCGAAACGGTATCGCGACAGCTTTGGGAGCAAGAGGTCGCAAGTTTCCCGATTTGTCGGGACCGCTCCGACATAAGAAGGACTTCCAGTTTATCAGGATATTTTAAGTTATAAATTTGGGTTATTTGAAAGCTGCCTGACTTCTTAGAAACGGATATTACGCACAAAGCTTAGCAAATTCAAAGTCTTGATAATTATTTTTAATGCTTTAGTCAAAAATCAGCTAATTGTTCGAATTCAAAAGTTCAAATTTTCAATAATAATTCTAGATTAAAACTAACTGCCCTAAGATAAATATTGAAAAATTATTCCTATTTTTAGAAAATAAAAGCGGAGTCTTAAATGAAACTTACTAACCAAGAACATAGTGATTTAATCGGGCTGACGGAAATGACTTTGGAGCTTGAGAAACAATGGGATAATTTGAGAAAAAAACCCAAAAGAGATGATGAGAAGGCGGAACTTAGAAAGGAGATTGACATTAATTACGATTTGCTGAACAAAATTCTGAGTTTGATCGTGAAAGAACTTAATTACAGCCCATACCAAAATCAGTGGGACGATAGTGAACCGCTATGGCAATTAGAGAAGTTAACTCCAAGGATCAGAGAAACGGCTTGGTACAACCTTCATCTTAGTGCTATGGTTGGATTACCCATAACGCTCTCCTAGGCAGAATTCTCCAATCTAAGAAGGATCTATAAGAAAAAAATGTAAATTTGGTGCTGCTGTTAAACTAGTTATTAAAGAATCATAAGGTTCGAGAGGATAAATAAAATTAATTTAATTCTAAGCAGTAAACATTCTCTCGACCTCAATTGAAGAAAGACATAGACTCATAAGAGAGGCACTTAAGGAAATATACTCCTCTTAAAAAAAGAAATTAAATAAAATAGTTTTCTAAATCATTATATAGACTCTGAATTTTTAATGTATGAAATCACGAGAGAAAAAAATTTTTTCACGATCTCCTAAGGCAACTGATGCTAATCTTAATGTTCCTTTGACTTTGGAAGAACTAAAATTACTTCAAGAAAAGACAAAAAAAGCGGCAGAGATATTGAAAAAGTATCATCCCACAGTTAAGTTCATTCATCTTGAAGAATAGAAGGCAGTGTTTATTCTACACTTATTTATTTTAGATCAAGAAGCATAAGTTCTATCGTAAGTGAACTCAGTAGACCAATTGTGATAATAAAGTAATACAAAATTGTAATATTATTGATGATAAAATTAAACTATTAGGAATCAAATGCTGGAACTTATATTTCTAATTATTATTTCAGCCCTCGGAATGAATGTTTTTGTTTGGTATTATTCTTCCATAGTTAATCCTTATGGGAGATCATATTACCCACCTGTCCTTTGGAAATTTAGTGGTCATGTAAAATCATGGATTGCCATTTTAGTCGGAATATTAGCAATCATCACTCTATATTATAAAGTTATGGATTTTAATCATTTTGGAATGTTGTTTCTACTATCGTTGGGAATTATACTTATACGTAAATCAATTATAACTCAATTTCATTTACCATATGTACCAAATATTAATGAACTCTTGAGTAGAACCGGATATAAATTTGGTAATTCGTATTCACTTCAGCAGTTTTTAGATGAAACAAAAGAATTATATGCTAAAAGTCCAACCATCAGAGAAAAAATACTTGGTGAGGCATACTATTTGATATTCTGGGTACAGAGAGCTCCAGAAATAGGTTTTCTTTTTGGGATTATGTATTATGAAAGCATTTTAATTGCTGTTCTTTATTCAGCACTTATATTTATGGCTGAATTTTTTAGATTTTATGTAAATGGTGCATCAAGTTTTTATGCAAAATTATGCCGATTCTGGACTTGGATGAGGGTACCATCATTTGTGTACTCAATCATTATTATGTGGTCACATGATTCTTCTCTTTTTATTATTTTGATTTTATTTTTAATTCTTCAAGGTTGGCTCGGATTGTATAGCCTAACGATATTGCTCCCATTTAGAATGATTGGAATTATGATTGTGTCAAGAAAATATGGGCCTGGTTGGGCGACTTATGAAATCGCTGCACTGCAGTTTGTTATAAGAAAATGGAAATATAAACTTGGTATTATATCGTAAATAGCGATTTATTTATCGATTTATGGAAAATTTCCTCCCGTTAGATTTTAATTCGGCTTTTTTGTTTCATCGTAGTATTTATACTTAAAAAAATAGATTCTGTTATGGTGATCTGTTTTTATAAAAAATTATAAGTGACCTTTGAAGTTTGTTTTACTGATAAAAATCAACCATGGTATAACGACCCCTCTTGTGAGATGTACCTTTATATTGCCCCTGTTAACTTTGAATCCAGCTCAAACTTAGAAGGAGAGTTATAAAGGTTTTTATTTTAATTAGTATCTTCAGCTGGATCATGTAGTCGCTAGTTTCCCGACTTGTCGGGACCGCCCCGACAATAAAAAACCCTCAGTTTTTCTGAGGGTTTTTTGTTTTAAATCATTGTATCGTGGGAGGTCGCAAGTTTCCCGAAATTTCGGGACCGCCCCGACATTATTCTTTGTAACATCACCAAAAATTCGATTTGTCTTTTGTAGAGACGTCGCAAATGTAAACCGGATGCTACACCTTGACAGGACTATTGCATTTGCGGCGTCTCAGGGAAGAACATGGGGATGATTTGTAAACCTGCGCGATGGTTTGCCTTTCACGGGTCTCATGGAAGAACATAGGGAGATTTGTAAACCAACGCAATGGTTTGCCTTTGACGGGTCTCATGAAAGAACATGTAACGTGAATGAAAAATGAATTTGCCCTGGTATCCTTTTGACGGGTTTGAGACGCTGCAATCGCCGCGGTAATTCGATGGCCTGTATATATCCGTGGCGGCGATTGCAACGTCTCTACAAAAATTGGATTGTCCTTTGTAGAGACGTCGCAAATGCTAACCGAATGCTATTTATTGATAGGACTATTGCATTTGCGGCGTCTCAGGGGCGAATATGTGACGATTCTCGAGAAAAAACATTTATCGGGAATCAAAAAATGGATTTGCCGTTGTTCCCCTTTGACGGATTTGAGACACTGCAAGTGCAAACCATCCGTGTTTATAAAACATGCGGTTAGTATTTGCATCTTCTCACATTGTATCTGTATAATACAAAGTTAAATGTTAATCAAATATCGGCACGGTAAACCTTCCGTTGCTGACCCTTTTTGTGGTAGGCGGATTTGGATAGGATACATCATAAATGATACTGAAGTCAAATCTTCCCGAACAGATTTTATTATCAGAATCATATTCCTCAATTACCAGTTGACCGGTTTCAACTGAATCACTTATAAAGCGATAAGCAACATCACCCCCAAGATTTTGAAGGAGTGCCTGGTTATAATAAATCGGGTAGGTTCCTTTCCCTTGAAACTCAGGAATTATAATGCGAAGCAAAAGGCCTTTGGAGACAGCGTATATTTCTTTAACACCATTATAAGTACGAAGTTTAGCAGAAGTAGTCCAGGTGGGTGAATCATTCTTAAAAATCTTGTCCATGAAGTTGTAAGAAAGATCGCAGGTAATTATTGGAAAAATCATTGCCCCCGGTTTGGTTTTCTTGTAAGCAAATTTCTCAAAGCCATTTTCGAGTATTAGTGAAATTGATTCAAACCGGTATCTGTATGTTTGAACAAGTGACCATCCTGAAGATAGACCATCATATTTTAAGGTATCACCGGAGGCTTTAAGGATTCTTCCCGGAAAGTATGTCTCAATTGGCAGTAATTTGCCGGTAGAAAGCTCCCAACCGTTACGGAATATTTTTTTATCTGCGGTTATGGTAATCGAGTTAACTGAAAGATTATATGGGGGAAGAATTCCGGGAAGAGTATCTATACTAACCCACGTTCCAATCAACCGCTGATCTACCTCACTTGGTGGCGTGACCGGGTTATCATTGCTTTCGCAGCCCGTGAATAAAAAGAGCTGTGAAATAAGGAACAGAACTGTAAGAGCACCGAAGCGTTTCATGAGAACTCCCTGAAAACGATGAAAAATTAGTTTATTATACGAACAAAAGAAAAAAAATCAAAAGTTTAAAACGCAATAGTGATTACAATCGTACGGATGTAATTAAGCAGAGAATTTCCTCAGGTTAATATCGTAGCTATTTTCATTCGATTTATAGTCACCTGTGCGTCGCAACAAACTTAACAATTTCAACTGATGAAATAACAATTAAGATTTTAATCAATTATATCTACTGGTTCAATCACCTGGGCAACGAATTTTCCGTTCTTAACTTCAAAGGTCGTGATTGAATCAGGGAATAAAGTATTATTTTTAACAGTAAAGTTAAAGCTGCCGGAGAAAGCGCGATTTACGGGATCATAACTCTCAAAAACGATGCTTCCTTTTTTGGAGGAGTCAAGTTCAAATCTATGTCTTATCTCATCACCCACAGTAACAATTTCAGTATAACTGCGTCTGAGAGGATATGACCCTACCCCATTAAAATTAAAAAATTGTATTTGTAAAATATAATCATCAGTCCTAATTGTAAAAAATGATAAATATCCCTGATTCGGAAACATAGTAACTGATGGGTATACAAATTCTGTTCTGCTGAAATGTTCACGATTTAAGAAATTAAAAGATGCTGAACAATTAATAATCGGAAATAATGTGATATTTGGTAGTGTTTTTCTATAACGTTGCTCACTATTCCCATTTTTCAAAATAAGAAATATAGATTCAAACCGATATGAATAGGTATCAAGCGTATCATAAATATTATAAACTATTGTTCCATCAGAGGCCTTAATTAGGTTTTTTATTTTAGGGGATCTCATAGGAACTAATCTGCCTGTGGCAAATTCCCAGCCGTTCTCAATAATACCTTTTGTGGAAGTTATAGTAAAGGAGGAGACAAAAAAATTCACAGGAGGTAAGTAGGGGATTGAGTCAATTTTAACCCACGTTCCAATCAGCCGCTGATCTACCTCACTTGATGGCGTGACGGGGTTATCTTCACCCTTGCAGCCCATGAATAGAAGAAGCAGTAAAAAAAGGAACACAGTTGTTAGAGCATCGAACCGTTTCATGAAAACTCCCTGAAAACGATGAAAAATTAGTTTAAATTCCGGACAGTAGAAAAATAAGGAAAAGCTTTAAAACGAAAAAAGCTCATCCTTTCGGATGAGCTTTCTTAAGAGTGGTGACCCCAAGGGGATTTGAACCCCTGTTACCGCCGTGAAAGGGCGATGTCCTAACCACTAGACGATGGGGCCGGAAATTTTCGCAAACAGACTTTAAATATAAGAGTTTTTTCTGAAATCCGGAAGCAAAATTTGGGGTGAGTGATGGGATTTGAACCCACGACCCCCAGGGCCACAACCTGGTGCTCTAACCAACTGAGCTACACTCACCATAATTTCCGTACGCCCAAATGGACTCGAACCATTAACCTACAGCTTAGAAGGCTGTTGCTCTATCCGATTGAGCTATGGGCGCATAAAAAATCAGGACTACAAATATAAGAGTTTTTTCTGATTTTTTAAAGTACCCAATCCGGTTTTTTATCAGACCAGTTTAGCTTCTATGGTGATATTGGTCTTCAAAAGCTTGGAAATCGGGCAGTTTTCCTTGGCATCCGCGGCACATTCCTGGAATTTTGCTGCGTCAATACCGGGCACTTTTGCGGTGACCTCCAGATGAATATTCTCAACCACACCATTTTCAAACTTCAGCTTTGCGGCGGTATTAATAACTTCCGGGGTAAAGCCGGCTGCCCCGAGGACAAATGAAAGCTTCATGGAAAAGCATCCTGCATGTGCTGCCGCAACCAGTTCCTCCGGGTTTGTGCCGATTCCCTCAGCAAACCGTGAGTTAAAGCTGTACTGTGTGTTACTGAGAACGGTACTCTGGGTAGATAAAGTTCCGTTTCCTTCTTTTCCGCTGCCGTTCCACTGGGCTGATCCGGTTCTGATCATGTTTTTCCTTTCGAAATTTTATTGAAAATGTTACTTAAGATAAGACCTGCCGGGCTTATCTTTAAAAGGATTCATAGTTTATGGGAATATTTTTCTTTCACCTGAATACCCAGTTAGATTTTTTATTAGATTTGGAGTACTAAACATCTTCGTTTACAGAAAGCTGAGGCCTTATGTCCCGTTCCCGTTTGTCCCGGTTTTTGCTCCTCATAGTTCTCCCGCTCCTCATCTCCGGATGCATGTCATTCCGCTCTGATATCCACGGATCGTTTAAGCAGGAATCTGTAACACTTACTGCCAGGGAGCCGGTTGCAGTTTTCTTTTATTTCAGCCACCTTGAGCAGTCAAAAGGATTTGATGTAGTTCCAAAGATTATTTTGCCGCGCAGAGGGTTTAAGGATATCCTGCAGGAATCAATGAAGCAGATAAACAACATTAAAACATTCGCGACGTTCACGGATGCATATGATGATATAGACAATGTGAACCGAAGAAGGATGAGGGACAGTCTAAAAGAAGCGAATGATTATACCGTTCACGTGGTCATCCGGCGTGAACACTCATTCGCCAAGCACTTCCTCGCAGATCTTTTCGCCGGGAGTTCACTCTCCGTTTTACCCGTGGCATATTCGTGGGAATATATATTCACCGCTCATGTTACCGACCGCAACGGAATGAAGATCAAACACTACGAGAGAACTGCACAACTTGAAACATGGACTCAGGCACTGCTCATCTTCTTTTATCCGTTTAATCCTCCTGAAGTAAAGATTGAGGAAATCTACCTCGAGTCACTGAAGGATATCTTCAGGGAAATTGAGGCAGATGGTGTGCTTGCCGGAAAGGGAAAATCCTGAAGTAACATGCTGAGAAGTAATAAGTTTCGAAACAATGTGTCTGCCGGTTAGAATGTAAGAAAGTAAATAATCACTTTACGGAAATGTGAGGCGGTTCATGAGACAGGAAATTGTACAGGATAATTATAAAATCAAACGATATATCCTCGTCCTGGATGCAATTGTCCTGATTCTGGGAATCGCGGGAATTTTTCAGGTATATCAAAAATCAGCAGTTCCGCTTAAACTTGAGCTCCGGCAAGACAGACTCATCTTATCCGAACAGACAGTGGATGCAAGGGGAATCATCCTTCCTGAAAGCCTGCAGTTAAAATCACTTGACGGCATACCGCTTACTTCATTTGAGGATCTTGAATTCGCCTGTGACGGGCTAAATACAGGCAGAATTGTGAGCGCAGAGTTTCTCCACAGGGAGGAAATACTGCATGCGGAATTGAAACTGACCAGGTTTTACGGATGGTTTTATATTATTGCCGCTGGGAGCCTTGCGCTTGTGGTGTTCGCGGTCGGTATAATTGTGCTGCTCAAACGGCCGCTGTACGATAAAGCAGCGCTGACGTTTCACGGGATGATGCTTGCTGCTTTTGGAATGATAACCATGACCTGGGGCAGTTATATATACCCGGCACTATGGACAGGAGTGCTGAACAGGATCATCTTTTCAGCTTCATATGCAATTGTCCCCTTTTTCTTTCTCTGGTTTACTTTTGTTTTTCCGAGGGAAAAAACGCCTCATACCCTTCGGATTGTATTCGCTCTTTCCGTGATCCCGGTTTTGCTTTCAGCTGTGCTTGGTTATACTGCATATCACGCACTTTCGGAGAGAAGTATTGACTGGTTCAACCGTTATGAAGCGTGGTTTGATATCTGCAGGATATTTTTTGCGGTATCGGTCATTGCAGGAGTGGGGAATTTTATTCATTCTTTCAGAAAATCTGCGGATGAGTCAGAAAGACAAAAGCTGAAATGGATATTCTTCGGAACAGTTACCGGACCGCTTTCTTTTATTCTCTTCTGGCAGATACCTCAGTTCTTTACCTCAGAAGGACTGGTTCCCGAGGAGTTGATTCTGATTCTGGTGGCGGTCCTTCCTCTTACTTATGGTTTTTCCATTGTCCGCTATCATATTTTTGATATAGATCAGATTTTCCGGCGGAGTACCATCTATGGTCTTTCATTGCTTGCTGTGCTTGGTATTTATACGGTTATTTTAGGAGGAGCAGCAATGCTGATCGGGCAGCTTACGGTCATAAATTCTGTTATGTTATCGGCTGTTTCATCGGTAGTTACGGCATTGCTTTTTCAACCGCTGCGTGAACGGGTAAAGGATTTAGTTGACCGGCGGTTTTTTATGGTGAAAGTTAATTTTGTTGAAGCACAACACCAGATAGCTGCCAGACTGGAAAGCGCCACCGGAATCAGGCAGGCAGCGGAGATGATTTCCAGTGAGATAGAACGGTTCATTCCTGTAAAGTTCTCAGGGCTGTATATTCACAATACACATTTGCCTGAATCAGGCACACTTTTCTGCGGTGATAGTGAGAAGGGAAGAAACCTTGAAATTATTTCTTTTATCAGAAGTATACTTCATGGTCAGGGTGCCAGACTTCCAAAATTAAGGGGACTGAATAAGGAAACAGAAATAGTTCATGAAAACCTGGTCCTAAGCAGCGCAGATTTACAGTTTATGCATGCGGTTATTCCCTTTAGCGGAGCGAATGAAAAGATAATTGCCTGCCTGATACTCGGTGAGAAAAAATCTGAATTCCCTCTTAGCTCCGAAGAGCTGAATCTTATACTTTTCTCGGGTAACCAGTTCGTTATGGCCGTTGAGCGGATTGAACTTGAATATAATCTGCGTTTTGAAAAGGAGATTACCGCCCGTCTCAAAGAGCTGAATGAACTGAAATCCTTTTTCGTTTCGAGTGTTTCACATGACCTGAAAACTCCGCTCACCTCAATAAAACTGTTTGCAGAGATTCTGCAGGATAGCAAAGCCGGTGAGGAGGATCGAGTAAAATATCTTAAGATTATACAAGGAGAAACTGAACGGCTTGCGCGGCTGATAAATAACGTTTTGGACTTTGCAAGGATTGAAAAAGGAATTAAGGAATATTCGCTTGATGAGTGTAATCTGACCGCGCTGGTCAGATCAGTAGTGCTCATGATGCAGTATCAGCTCCAAATGAATGCGTTTCAGACGGAGGAGTATTATCAGGAAGAGGATATGCCGGTTTATGCTGATAAAGACGCAATCACTGAAGCATGCGTCAATATCATAGCTAACGCCATCCGTTATTCAGACAAAGTAAAATATCTTAAAGTTTCGGTAATCAGAGAAGAGAAATATATAACTATCAGCTTTACCGACAGAGGAGTTGGGATTCCTCCGGAAAAAAGAGATGAGATATTTGAACCATATAAACGGCTGAGTAATCCTCTGAGTAAAAGTACAGGAGGTATGGGCATCGGACTGGCAATAGTTAAACATATAGCCGATGTGCATCAGGGAAAAGTTGAAGCAGTGCCAAATGAAAACGACGGCACCACTTTCCGTTTTTCGCTTCCGTCATTGTCAGACCATAAGAAATTCCGCTCTGGAAAAAGAAGCGTGTTCAGTAAAAAGATGTAATCACTTACGATAAAGAAGAGGAGTTCTATGAAAAAGATTCTGTTAGTTGAGGATGAGCCCGCTATTGTTGAGGGACTTAAAACGCTTCTTTTAGCAGAGCATTTCGAAATTGAAACAGCAGGAGACGGTGAAGCCGGATTATCGCTTGCACTCTCATTTAAGCCGGATATGATACTGCTTGATATCATGCTGCCAAAGTTGAACGGGCTTGATCTCCTGCAAAAACTCAGAAATGAAGAGCGGATGACCATCCCCGTAATAATGCTCACCAGCAGAAAAGAGGAGATAGATAAAATAATGGGGCTTGAGTTCGGCGCGGATGATTATATAACCAAACCTTTTTCAGCGCGGGAACTTGTCGCCCGGGTGAAAGCGGTTTTGCGCAGATCAGAAGGCGCAGCAGTTTCCGGGTCAACCGTCAAATTTGGTGATATATCCGTTGACCTGAAACATCAGGAAGTCAGGAAAAACGGCACGGTTCTTCATCTTTCGGTAACCGAATATAAAATGCTAATCTTTTTTATCAGGCACGCTAATGAAGTTGTCTCACGTGAGAAGCTCCTGGATGACGTCTGGGGATATGACGCTTACCCGACAACCCGCACCGTTGATAATTTTATTCTTTCCCTCAGAAAACATATAGAAGTAAATCCTTCAGAGCCAGAGCATCTGCTGACGGTTCACCGGGCAGGTTACCGGTTCCGGCTGAATCATTCCGATTAATGATAGGATAATTGCTTTCTGCAACTTTGCTCCTGAATGGGCTGCCCTAAAAAGCAGCCTTTTTCTTTTTACAATTTCATGACAACTCCGTGACACCCGCCTTATAGCCCCCCGGTAATTTTGAACCGTAAGAATTCAATATTACTAATTAACGAAAGGTTACAACAATGAAACGGATAGTATTTCTTAGTATCTGCCTGATCTTCATATCAGCTTCGGCAGAAAACTCCTTTGCCCAGTCAACCGAAACCAAAACCCCGGTGAAGTTTGTGTCCCGTAATCTGGGCGGTCCGCGGCTCGGATTTACCTTCATTCCGGGAGAAGGTGAACTAGTCCAGAAACTACGTGATGAACAGGTAGGTAGATTCCTTAGTCAGTTCGGCTGGCACTTTGAGTATCAGATAGTTCCGAATATAGAAGGTCCCTGCTTCATCATTGAGGTCATTCCGCTGATTTCGGGAGTGGAATACGGCAAAATCATTCCGGGAGCAACGCTTGGTTTCGGAATCAGATTTCCCAACGGAATTGAATTCGGCATGGGCCCCAACCTTATGGCATCGCAGACTACTGTTTCTTCCGCACTGATGCTGGCGGTTGGAAAAAGCTTTGATTTTGGCGGTGTAAGCATTCCGCTTAACCTGGCGGTCACTACGAATCCAAAGGGTGTCCGCGTATCGTTCATTTTCGGATATGCAATAGATAAAACGATCTAAAAAAAATATAATACAAACAGGAGTAGTGTCATGAAAAATCTAATTCTTCTTTTTACGGTAATTTTATGTGCAAGCCTGAACGCTCAGGTAGATACCATAACCATTCTGCACATCAATGATACGCATTCAACACTTGCCCCGCTGGCACCTCGCGATATGAATCTGAAGGGAACAAGAGGCGGTATTGCGCGAGCTGCATCCGTGATCGGTATGACTCAGGTAACTGAGCCGAATGTTGTAACTCTTCACGGCGGTGATTTTTTTATAGGTGATCTGTTTTTCAACAAATTCTTCGGAGTAGCAGAACTCGAATTTCTGAAAGCACTCAACTTTGATGCAATTGCCTTAGGCAACCATGAATTTGATCTCGGTCCTGAAGCACTTTACGGATGTTTTGAAGCTGCCTTTGCAACTAATGCCATTCCGGTACTTTCAGCAAATGCCATACTGGACGGTTTTTCCCCTCTGCAGCCATATATCAAGAAAACCCATATCATTCAGAAAGGAAACAGCAAGATCGGCCTGATTGGTCTTACAACCCCAAGCACCAACCTTTTTTCACTTCCCGCGCCTGTTGTTATTGATACTATAGACGGCTATCTTGAGGCGGCGCTCACTGAACTTTTCACCCAGCAGTGTAACGTGATTATTCTGATGTCCCATCTGGGAATCATGTATGACCGGGCTATTGCAGAATCAGTACCCGGCATCAATGTTATCATCAGCGCGCATGACCATTATAAAACGATACAGCCGGAGATTATTACCAATCCTGCAGGCAAACCGGTATATATTGTTCAGACAAGTGCCAATTACACGGAGGTAGGAAAACTTACTCTTGCTGCCACATCAACAGATGTATCCGTGATAAGTTATCTGCCAATTGAACTGGACAATACCATCCCTGAAGAGCCCACGACCAAAGATATGGTTGATACCCTTATCACCCAGATTGAGGCGCTCTACGGACCGGTATATACTCAGCAGATTGGTTATGCTGCAGGAACGTTCTGGGAAGTTGCCCGGCCAAGTGTCTCGGCTGATTCATTTGATACCCCGTTAGGCAATCTGGTCACCGATGCCTTCAGATGGAAAACGGGAACTCAGGTAGCACTGACGGTCGGCGGTTCAACAGCACAGCCGATTTATGAAGGACCGATCGTTCCCGCGGATGCATTCAGAGCTATCGGATACGGTTTTGACACCATTAAGGCTCTCGGATACCGTATTATTAAGTGCGGCATATCGGGCGCTGATTTAATTATGGGACTGGAGTTCGGACTCCAGGCAATTGAGTATGACGATGAACTTTTGCCGCAGGTCTCAGGAATGAATTACTCATTTGATATAAACGGAGCGGGTCCGGGCAGGGTAACGGGGGTAACTATTGGCGGCCAGCCGCTTGATCCCGCAGCTGTATATACTGCAACACTCAATGAATTCCTTGCCTATGCGCTTCAGAACATGGTGGGAGTAACGCTTATTAATCCCTATATGTTTGAAGATTCTACCGAGTTCGAAGTGCTTATGGCATATATTATTGCCCATCAGATGATTACTCCGGGCGGTGTGGGACGAATTACTTCTGTGAAAGATGATTTCGGGGAGGCAGACAGAATCACCGGTTTCAATCTGGAGCAAAACTATCCGAATCCTTTTAATCCATCCACAACAATTAATTACTTCCTGCCGAAAGCAGGATTTGTATCCCTCAGAATATATGATTTATCCGGTGCGCTGGTAACCACTCTTGTTGATAGTTATCAGGAAGAGGGAAGTTATTCAGTGGTATTTGATGTTTCTTCAAGAAACCTTGCTAGCGGGACCTATTTTTACCGGCTTGAGTCTGGCGGAAAATCTCTGACAAAAAAGCTCTTGCTCGTAAAATAAACGAACTCCATATCCTCTCCAAAAGCCGCCGGTTTGCCAGACCGGCGGCTTTTTTTTCATCCTGACTTCCCCTTACTATTTGGATTCAGCAACAATGTGAGGAATCACTAATTGAGGAAGCCGGTAATCTCTGTCTGATTTCCAGGCCAGAATTTCGAAAATATCCCCCAAAAAGCATTTTTATCAGATACCTGTCCCTTCATGATACAGTCATCAGGAATGGTACGCCGGACACACCCCTCAAAGATTAACACTCTGTTAACCCTGCCTTAACATTAAGGTAACATTGGGGCGGTAAGTTTGGGGCGTCGAAGGTAAAAAATATTAAAGGAAAAAAAATGTCAAAGCATGTTTTTGCGGCATTGCTGATTATGGTTTTTATAGCCGGCAATATAACCGCACAAAATAAAGGTTCAATAACCGGAAAGATCACCGATAAGCAGAATAATGAGGAACTTATCGGGGCTAATATTCTGGTTTCCGGAACCTCCATCGGTGCCTCAACCGATATTGATGGCATTTATGCTGTCAAAAATCTTGATCCGGGAGTGTATGAGTTAAAAGTTTCTTACATCTCTTACCAGACACTGGTGATCAAGGACGTTCAAGTGGAAGCAGGAAAGGAAACCCGCCTGAATATCTCCATGGTTTCATCAGCAACACAGCTTGAGGAAGTAGTGGTTACCGCTGAAGCTATGAGAAATTCAGAAGCTGCTGTGCTTAAAATTCAGAAAAACTCCATCAATATTGTTGACGGAATCAGCGCTGAACTCATTAAAAAGAATAACAGCAGCGATGGAACAGATATTCTTAAGACGATGACGGGCGTTACCATTTCTGAAGGGAAATATGCCTATATACGGGGAATAGGGGACCGGTATAATAATACTCTTCTGAATGGTGCAAACCTTCCCTCAACCGATCCTGAGAAGAAAAGTTTCTCGTACGATATTTTTCCCGCAAGTCTTATCGAAAATGTTGTAACAGCAAAAACTTTCACACCAGATAAACCTGCTGACTTTTCAGGAGGACTGGTACAGATTCAGACTCTGGAATTTCCTCAGTCCTTTTTCTGGGATTTTTCCTATTCAGCCGGTTACAACCAGTCAAATAATCTTGCAGTATTTAAAGGATATCAGTCCGGTGCCAGCGACTGGCTCGGACAGGATGACGGCACAAGAAGTCTGCCATCGTTAGTCCCGGACTTCAAACTGACACCCGGAAATTTTTCCGGTATGAATGCTGACAGCGCCCTCAGGGTAATTGGGCTTGGTTTTAAGAATAACTGGGATCTGAAAGACACAAAATCCATGGTCAATGGCAGTTATAAACTGAGTATTGGTGATAAATATGAGTTTGGCGGAAATACTCTTGGTCTTGTCGGTTCACTTTCTTACGCGAGTTCATTTGATGTGAAGAATCTTGAAAAAAGCGCATATACTTACGAAGGCCTGCGCTACGAATACAGCGGTTCAACCTACAACTATTCAGTTGTCTGGGGAGCGCTTGCGAACATAAGCTTCAAGACTTCAACCAACGATAAAATCAGCTTTAAGAATATCTATAATCAGAGCGGTGATGATGAAGTTACCCTCTATAAGGGCGACTACTATGCATACAGCCAGTACCGGGAGACCAATAACCTGAAGTTTGTATCCAGAATACTCCGCTCACATCAGCTTATCGGTGAACACCGTTTTAACCTGCTGAACGGCATTAATCTTGAGTGGAATACAAACTTTGCGAAGTCATTCCGCGATGAGCCGGATAACAGAAGATATATCTATTCAAAGAATAATGATGATCCTGAAGAACCGCTCCGCTTTCAGCTTGATCAGTCGCTCGCTTCCCGCTTTTTCTCTGATCTGGAAGATGAAAATACCGGGGCTAACATTAGCATCACGATGAAACCGTTTGCTGAAAGAAATATGCCCACAGTTAAGTTTGGTGCCGGGTATGATGATAAGGGCCGCTCTTTTAATGCCCGCAGTTTCGGATTTAAGAATATACCGGGAGGAAACTTTTTCCGTGAGGATACCATTCTGCAGCGCTCAGTTGAAGAGATATTCAAACCGGAAAATTTTGATAACAGATTCATTCAGATTGTTGAAATAACAAAGCCGTCAGACAGTTATTCATCCGAGCAAAGTGTGTTTGCATCATATATGATGTTTGACTGGGAAGTGATTGATAAAGTGCGCCTGATTTTTGGTGCCCGTCTTGAAAACTCCCAGCAGCGCCTGATGTCAAGATCCCAGACTGATCAGCCGGTTGAAATCAATAATAACAATTCCGATTTACTTCCTGCTGTAAGCATTACCTATCTGTTTAATGATATTACCAACTTCCGCTTTGCTTATTCTAAGACACTGGCCCGTCCGGAATTCAGGGAACTCGCACCTTTCAGTTACTTTGACTTTTTGGCAAATGAGCTGGTGATTGGCAATGAGTCACTACGCAGAACAATGATCAGCAACTTTGATTTCCGGTATGAGCTCTTTATGGGACCGGGAGAACTGCTTGCTCTCAGTGTCTATTATAAATCATTTACTGATCCTATAGAGCAGATTCTCACTGCATCTTCTGCACTTGAGCCGATCCGCTCATATAAGAACGCAGATAAAGCAGAAAATTATGGCTTTGAGATGGAACTGCGTAAATCACTCGGTTTTATATCCGACTATTTATCAAACTTTTCGCTTGTAGGAAATCTGAGTCTGATCTCTTCCAAAATTACTCTTGGTAATTCAGGTGTTGAAGGATTTCAGACAAGCGAGCGTCCGCTTCAGGGACAGGCAAATTACATTCTGAACGCCGGACTCTACTATGATGATTATCAGAACGGTATTAATTCTTCACTGACCTTTAATAAAGTTGGTGACAGAATCAGTAAAGTGGGCACAACTGATATCGGTGATATCATTCAGAAATCCAGAGATCAGATTGACTTTTCCTTTTCCAAAAGGATATTTAAGAATTTTGCTGTAAAAGCAGTTGTTAAAGATATTCTGGCTCAGGACTACAATTTCGTCCAGAAAACTCCGTTTGGCGAAAAAGTGGTCGAAGAGTACAACACCGATATGAGTTTTTCTCTAGGATTAAGTTTAGCATTCTAATAAAACAAAAAACGGAGATCGAATGAAGAAATCTTTCTTGCTCATTATCTTAATGATCCTAACTGTAACCGGTTCGGCTCAGGAGGTATTGCAGGGTGATATAACAACCAATATTACTCTGACTTCTAATAAGACCTATCTGCTTCGCGGGTTTGTACGCGTTCAGTCAGGTGCCACACTTACCATACAGCCGGGCACGGTTATCTTTGGTGAGAACTCAACCCAGGGTTCACTTATCGTAAAACCAGGCGGAAAGCTGATTGCCAACGGTACAGCAACCCAGCCGATTGTATTCACCTCAGAATTCGCAAAGCAGGGATCCACCCGTCAGCCAACCTACGGCGACTGGGGCGGAATCATCCTTCTTGGCAATGCACCGATTAACGTACCGGGCGGTACTGCATCTATTGAAGGCCCGGGCGACAGCTACGGCGGAAGTGATCCGAACGATAACAGCGGAAGCCTGCGTTATGTAAGAATTGAATACCCCGGTATTGCATTCTCACCGAACAACGAAATCAATGGTATTACTTTCGGAGGAGTTGGATCAGGAACAGTAGTTGAACATATACAGGTAAGCTACTCAGGAGACGATTCATTCGAATGGTTTGGCGGAAATGTAAACGGAAAATATCTTATTGCATACCGCGGATGGGATGATGACTTTGATACCGATTTCGGATTCTCAGGAAAGCTTCAGTATCTGCTTGCAGTAAGAGATCCTCTTATTGCAGATCAGTCACAGTCAAACGGCTTTGAATCAGACAACGACGGTTCAGGTTCAGGCAACACCCCTCTTACTGCACCAACCTGGTTCAATGTAACCATGGTAGGTCCTAAAGTAACTGATACCACCACGGTAAACAGCCTTTACAGAAGAGGTATGCATCTGAGAAGAAATTCACAGAACAAGATCAGCAATGCGCTTATCATGGGCTGGCCAACCGGCGTACTGCTTGACAGAAGCGGAACCATCAACGGTGCTATCAACGGAACCAATTATATAAAGAACAGCATCATTGCCGGAGCAACATCCAAGGCAATTGACACAACCGGTTCACCGAATCTTTCATGGGATCCGGTAGCATGGTTTACCACAACCAACTCAGGCAGAATCTTTACTTCAAACTCAGGAGCAGGGATCACTGATCCGTTCAACCTGAATGCGCCGAACTTCATGCCTAAGGCAGGTTCACCTGCACTGACCGGAGCAATTACACCGCCTGCAGACGGATTCTTTGATCCAAATGGCGGACTCCACGTTGGAGCATTTGGTATCACTGACTGGACTCAGGGATGGGCTAACTGGCTCTCAGGTGCAGGATATATCCTTACCGATGTAAAGGATAAGGATCTCGTTTCAGGCAGCACGGTTACTGACTATGCACTCAGCCAGAACTATCCTAATCCGTTCAACCCTTCAACCGTTATTTCTTTCTCACTGCCTGAAGCTTCAGAAGTAGTACTGAAAGTATATAACGCTCTTGGTCAGGAAGTAGCTGTACTTGCAAATACTGATTTCTCAGCAGGTCAGCACTCAGTAACCTTTAACGGTTCACAGCTTTCAAGCGGAATCTATTTCTATAGTCTGATCGCGAACAATCAGATCATCACTAAGAAAATGACGCTTATTAAATAATAAGGAAGAGTTTCTCCTCATACTCCTCTCCTTCGACAAGGGACGCGGCATCAGCCGCGTCCTTTTTTTATTTTAAAGCAGGGGAACTGATACATATACGGTATTTCAGGATGAAGATGAAACCACATAGTCGCCGTCACAAGGGACACGCAGACAAGACGACGCAATCGCATAAGTCTTACAATATATAGGGGTTTCGTTTAGCGATTGCATCGTCTTTACGGTCAGATGCATGATTTTTTGTAAAGACGATGCAAATGCCAACCGGATGTCCTACCTTGCAGGGATTATTGCATTTGCGTCGTCTTAGGGACGAAGGAGAAAACCGCATAGTCGCCATCACAAGGGACACGCAGACGAGACGACGCAATCGCATAAGTCTCATAATACATATGGATAGCGTTCAGCGATTGCATCGTCTTTACGGTCGGATGCATGATTTTCTGTAGAGACGTCGCAAATGCTAACCGGATGTTTTATTCATGACAATGTTTTGCATTTGCGGTGTCTCAGGGAGGAATATGTGACGGATCCCGGAGAAGAACATGAAATGAGAATGAAAATGTGCGTTTGTTCTGGTCCCCTTTGACGGGTTTGAGACGCTGCAATCGCCGTGAAAATTCCGCAACTGATACATATACACGGCGGCGATTGCAACGTCTTTACGAAAAATTCGGCGTCTCAGAGAGGAATAGGGAGGTGCAAAGCAGGAGAAAAAGGCAGACACACGATGTGCCGCTCTAATGCCATAGGATTTACAGATTATCAGGCAATTGCAATCTTGCCTGGCAGATTTTCCGCGGGTGCAATTATATGAAGAAGTTGTGGTTTTTTAATTTCGATCAGTTTGGTTTTATGGCTGATTGATACCGAACCGTTTTCTGCACCAATCAGGTTATACTGAAATTGTCCCCCGGCATTCCGGATGCTTGCCCCGGCATTTGCTATTTCAATGGACTTTCTCGTGTAAGCGTGCATCTGATGAAAATGACCGTGCAATATCAGGTTTACTCCATTCTGCTTAAAGAATTCCAGAATCTTTTTCTTTTTCCTCAGCTTCATGGTCTGTTTTTCAATATTCATCCAGATTCTTTCAGTAAAGCTGCCGGTCATATAACGCATTTTGTTAAAATGGTGATGAACGAGAATTATCTTCGTCTTGCAGTACTTTGAATATTCATTGAATATAGTCTGAATTTCTATCAGCTGCTCGTCTGAAATTTCTCCGTTTGAAGCAAACGGATTTCTCAGGGAGGAATACTCAGCTATGGAATTAACTCCTATAACGAGGCTGTCCTCAATAAGTTTGGCATAGGGGTAGCCATTTCTGGTCCCCTGATAAACGCAATTAGTCTGAAGTTCACCCAGATAAGAATGAAAAAGCCCCACTTTCTGCTGATAATCTGTCTCGCGGCATCTTTGCGGGAAATTGAGAATATCCTCAGCTTTAATAACTCCGCCGAAAATATCGTGATTGCCTATAACCACGCTTGTTTTATTGCCATCCATCAGCCCGAGCCGGCTGAGCATTTCCCTGAAAAGAATAAAATCTTCTTCTTCAGCATTGTCTGAGATGTCACCGGTGATGACAAGGTGATCAGCACGCTGAGATACATGTTTCAGAAATTTGTAAACTCTTCCGGTAAGCTTTTTATCAAATGCATGGCTGAGATGAAGGTCTGATATATGTGCTATTCTCATACAATTTAAACTGCTTTTGTGTAACTGGATTTGATGTAGCGCGCGCGTTTCTGCTCTTTTAGCTTTTCAACTTCAACCAGTATGAGACCGTCTATGCAGTTCTCAAAATCGGGGTCTATATTGAAATCATAAATCGTAACCCCGCCGGGCTCACATAACTCTGTATATTGTTTTAAGAGAACTGGAACGGAAAAGCCGAGTATTTTCAGCTGATTTTTCAGAGTAAGAAAATCTGCCCGGTAATAACCGGTTGAGAAAAGCTCCGAAAGTTCCTTCTCTTTCGCAGGTGAGATGAAGAACGGATTTTTGGCAAGCACAGATGAGTCAGCCGGTGAGAAGTACTTCCTGAAAAAAAATACCAGAAGTTCCTTCGCCGCCTGAGGATATGCATTGCTGATACTTACCGGTCCGAAAAGATATTTTATCTGCGGATTGACTGCAAGATAGCTTCCTATACCCTGCCATAGATAATCAAGAGCATGGGAGTTCCAGTATTTTGCATTAACAAAACTCCTGCCCAGCTCAAGTGAAGCATGAAGTTTGCCGGTTAATTCTTCTGAAAAGGTAAAAAGTGAAGCTGAATATATACCGTAAAGCTTGTGATCAGGGTATATTCTGCTGCATTCGCCAATACGGTATGCTCCTGCAATTTCAAGCTCGCTATCATCCCACAGTACAATCTGCCGGTAGATTTTATCAAAGTAATCAAGATCAATTCTCTTGCCGGTCCCTTCTCCCACTTTTCTGAAGGTGAGTTCCCGGAGCCGTCCGATTTCGCGCATAACATCGGGAGCTCTTTCAGAGTCAAGGAGCACAATCAGTTTGCCATCAGATGTTTCACCAAGCACATCAGCCTGAAGTATCTGCTTTTTCAGCTCTTTTTTGCCAACCGGGTGGATGATGTTTTTTTCTGTTTTAAAAATGCCCGGTTTATTTTTTGCGATACGGAATAGATGCTTTCGGAGGAGTTTTAATGTTGTCTTGTCATCTTTTATCGAATTGGAAAATGATGCAGGAGGTATCGGGTTACCGATGGTAATTTTGATTGATGACCGCTTTTTCTTAAATAATTCCCTTGGCAGCATAAGCATCGAAAGCAGACTGCTGAAAAGCCCGACCAGATAAAATAGAACGGTATTTCTTCCCTCAATATAAAGCGGCAGAATGGGGGAGTTGGTTGCTTTCGCGAAAAAGAGAAAACCCTTATTCCATTTGCCATCATGGATGCCCTTCAGTCCGAAGCGTGAGACCACACCGGCAGGGAAGATTATAACTGCATGGTCATGATTCAGATAATCAATGATAGCTCTGACATTCCGGCTCTGCGCTTTGGGAGTCGTGAGATCATACGGCAGGAAGAATTGTTTCAGTTCCTCAATATTCAGCAGGAAGTCATTCACTACAATCTTTACATCAGGCCTGATTTCACTGATAAGTTTCACAAGTGCTAGACCATCCAGCCCGCCGAGCGGATGGTTAGAAATAATAACAACACGCCCTTCGCTTTTTATTTTGTCCCTGTCTTTTGCGCTCAGGATATATGAAAAATCAAGGTATTCAAAAATTTCGTCAATGAAATCAATGCCTGATTTACCCTTAGCATGAGTGAGAAATGAATTAATATCTTTAACTTTAAGGATTTTCCTGGTAAGAAGAAATATAAATGATTTTAGCGGCCGCAGAAGTCTGCCGGGAAAGCCGGGATACTTTGATAAAATAAGTGACTCAATATGTAACTGATGCATTGCATTTTGCTTTGATGAATTGAGAAGTATCCGGTTCTATCCGGCCGCATTTTCAGAAAGAAATCGCTATAATACTCCGGCGCGGCTATTTTCCGCCGGGTTTGTTATTAGCGAAATTTCCTGATTTAGCTCCGGTATATCAGAATGTATGAGCGTGCGGATCATTCCGTATAGGACGAACACGAATGCTAAAATCAGACAGAATAAATATTCTCCTCTGACAAAACTGAATATCTCTGCCACAATAACGGCAGCAGCCAGCATATGATTTGTGAACATACTTTTTTCCTCATTCCTCAATTGATAGTAATACTCCTGAAAAAACCAATTTTCATTACGAAATCTACTCTCCGGATATTACCTTATTGTTAATTTAGTATTATCCGTTTATTAACTTTTTGAGCCATATATGAAAAAGCCAGCAGCACTGAAAGAAGGGGATCTGATTACCTTTATATCTCCATCCTCAAAACCGTTTGATATGGAGAGAATTCCCAGAGCCGTATCGTATTTTGAGAAAAAGGGCTATCAGGTGCTCGTTGGTAAAAATGTGGGGAAAGAGAGCGGATATCTGGCCGGAAATGATACGGAGCGGATTGATGATATCAGGCAGGCATTCAGCAATAAGCAGGTAAAAGCTGTGTTTTGCCTGAGGGGAGGGTATGGCGCTCCCCGGCTCCTTAAGAAACTACCCTACGAGAAAATATCCGGTCAGGCACGAATCTTTTCCGGTTACAGCGATATAACCTCACTCCAGATGGCGTTTTACACACAATCAAAGTTCATTACTTTTGCCGGACCAATGCCTGCGGTTGATTTCCATTCAGAAGTTGACCCGGTCACAGAAGCATCATTTTTCAGGGCAATAACTTCAGGTGAAAAAAATCTGGATATTCTGGGTGAATTTCCTGCCCATGAAGCGGAATTTATTGGAAAAGGCACCGCTGAAGGACGGCTGATCGGGGGTAATCTTGCACTGTTAACTGCCCTGGCAGGTTCTAAATACCTGCCCGATTTCAGGGAGAAAATCCTCTTTATTGAGGATGTTGGTGAAAAGCCCTACCGGATTGACCGGATGCTTAATCAGTTTGAACTAATGGGAGAACTGAAAAAGCTAAATGCCATAATCCTCGGTCAGTTTACCGATTGTGAAGAAGAACCGGATAAACCAACGCTTTCAATTGAAGAGGTATTTGAGCGGTATATCTACAAACTGAAAATTCCAGTAATAAGGAATTTCCCGCATGGTCATATAAAAAAGAATATTACTCTGCCCGTGGGCGCCAAAGTACGGATTGACTTCTCAAAAAAGAAGTTTACTGCCCTTGAGAAAGTAGTTTCCTGACCTCAGACTGTATATATCCGTTTTCAAACAGGGCATAGACATTTTTACCGGGACAGCTTGTTTTTGCATAGTCCCGGTGCGTTCTGATTGAATCTGCCGGTATATTAAATTTTTCGCAGTTCATGGCGAGCATTTTTACCAGAGTTCTGATCTGGGGTTCTTTGGTTTCCTCGACCTCGAAATTTCCAATCAGGGAGATTAGCAGATGACCTGTGGGGTCATATTCTGTACCGGTTTCTCCCACGGTAAAAACATTTCGCCCTTCGTAAACTTTTCCGGAATAATCAATAATATAGTGGTAGGGGATATCTGACCAGTTTCTGTCAGGGCCCATGCCCCATTTCTGCACCCGGGCCAGAAAGTTACCCGGGCTGCCTTTGCTGCTGTCGAACTTTGTTCCCTCATGGTGCACGGTAATCCTCTCCGGCACGTGTGAGGCGTAAGGTTTAGGGGGCAGGGCATTCCACCCCTCACGGCTGATGAATTCCAGTTCATCTGAAGCGGGAGTTCCCGCACAGCCGGTTACACTGATGAGGATATATAGAGAAAGCGGTATAAGAAAATACTTAAAGTTTTTCATGGTAAATAAAGTACATGGGATTAATTTCTAAAATACACTGGTCAACTGCCTCGGCTGACTCAAACAATCCGAATACTGAAGATCCGGAGCCGCTCATCTGAGTATATATAGCTCCTGAGTTCTTCATCGTATCCTTCAGTTCTTTTACTTCCGGATGACTCTCAAATACAGGAAGTTCGAAGTCATTACTCAGCCATGGAGTCAGTTCCGTCAGATGAATATGCTGTTTCGATATAAGGGATGTAAGACTTTTTTCCGGCCGGCGCGGGGTAACCTTGGAATATGCCCATCCGGTAGGAACATGAATACCAGGATTAACCAGAAGCAGATAATATGCTGCAAGTGATAACTTAATCTCCGTAAGAATTTCACCGCGTCCTTCCCCAAGTGAGGGATAGGGTTTAAGAAAAAAAGGTACATCACTCCCCAGTGCCAATGCCATTTTTTCCATTACTTTTTTCTCAATCTTCAGCTGAAAAAGTTCATTCAATGCCATAATAGTTGTTGCGGCATCAGAACTTCCTCCGCCAAGACCGGCTCCGGTGGGTATAAGTTTTTCAAGATGAATCTTCACAGGAAGCGGTTTTCTGGTTATCCGTTCAGTCAGCCGCATTGCCTTCATAATGAGGTTGTCTTCCGGTGAGGGTGTCAGCCGGGGCGCGGATGAGGTGAACTCTGCAGTATCACTCTTTGTAAAGGTCAGTATATCATGCAGCTTTATGGGGATGAAGAGTGTTTCAATATCATGAAAACCGTCATCGCGCTTTTTTACAATGTTAAGCCCGAGATTAATTTTTGCATGAGCTTCGCGTTTTATTGAATCCACTCTCAGGAGTCCTTCTTCAGATAAGCCTGATTAAGGTTTTTTGCTTCCTTCCAGGCACCGCTGTTGTAATAATTCATAGTCTCGTTTACAATGCGGTCAAGATCAATCATCTGAATGCACTCCAGATTATACGGACAGCTTTTTTTCCAGCAAGGGGCACAGAAAAGATCTTCGGGGAAAAGTTTCACGCCTCTGCCGTATAAATCTATTTCAGTCCAGCAGCTAAGACCGAACCATGCAATGACGAATTTTTTTAATCCGATTGCAAGATGCATCCCGAAGGAGTCTCCAGTAATCACCACATCAGCCAGGTTTTCATAAACGATACCCTTCCTAACCCCGTCTGTGGATGGTGTATTTATCACTTTATCTCCGAAAGGAGCGGCTATTTGCAGATTTCTTTGCGTATCCTCAGGCCCGCCAAACAGGGCAATTTTAACATCCGGATATTTCAGAAACGAGTAGAGAAGATTCTGATGCTGTTCGACGGTCATTTTTTTGTTCGGGAAAAGTTCCGAACAGCCGGTGTTGAATCCGATTACAAAATCATCCTCACTTATCTTTACTTTCTGCCGGTATTCATGGAAATATGCAATTTCCTGTTCAGAGAGATTGAGTATATACTCATCGTTAACGAAATCAATTTCGAATGTTTCGGCGAGATAATCCTGCCCTGTCCGGGTATTTTCCCGGAACTTAAAATGATCATCCATACCGAGCCGGAAGTTATACTCAGCCCCCTTATTCAGCGGAATAATTTTTCCGTTCGGATCAAGCCCGAATCCGAGTTTGTGTTTGCCGGGGACAAGGTTAAGTATCGCGCATGATCTCTGCGATTTATCCGAACACATCACATAATCGAACTCCATTGACTGCAATATCGAAAGGGATTCAAAATCATACGGAAGCACTTTATCTATAAGAGGATTATTCTGAAGCAGGGGAGCTGCTATTTTCAGAGTGATCCAGTAGATGGTTGAATCAGGGAACTTGCGCTTCAGCCCCGGCAGCCGGGCAGTGGTCATTACCACATCTCCCATTGCATCAAGATTGATTATAAGGATTTTTGCACCGACCGGAATGTGGTCTTTGCAGCCGTCTTCCCAGCAGTTATGATCACCAAAACAGGGTTTATAGCCGTTGAATCGTTTACAGGATTGTGCTTCTTTTGGCATGTATATATTTTTCAAGAAATGGGTTAAACTTTGTAATAACTTCTTCAAAGCTGATATTGTCAAGATTTGGCTCTTTCGTAATTACAGCTTCGTAATCATTGTTATATGGATACCAGACAACATCGGTGGTATTATACCAGACATACAGTCCGAAGACCGGTTTGCCAAACATGGATGCCAGATGGATGGTGGCGGTATCAGGGGAAAACAGCAAATCAATGTATTTGAAAAGGGCGGCAAATTCCTCAAAAGACGGAGTGGTAATAATCCGCTTTTTCTCGGTTGTGACTGCTTCCGCGAATATCCTGTCTTTTGGGTCAGAAATGACGATATACTCAAGCTCCTTCTTCTCAAGCCAGCGGATAAGCTGTATATACCGGTCAGTACCCCAGTAACGTGCCGGGCTTCCGGCGCTGATATTCACCGCCAGGAGCAGACGGTCTGGTTTACGGAATTCCTTCAGTTTTTCTGCTGCACTGCAGAATGCCTCATCGGATATGCTTAAACTGATCTTCAGTTCTGACGGCTCAGGGTTGAATCCGAAAATGGTACTGAGGGCAGCGCAGCGTTCAATAACATGTGTTGCGGATGGGTCTTTTTTCGTTACCGTATGCGTGAACAAGGGGGCGGTTATTTTTTCGAGAGCCGCTTTTACCGGTATCTGAAGAGAACCGATCAGCATGCTGACGGTATTTGATACATCGTCGTGAAGATCTATAACCGCATCAAATTTTTCTTCCTCAAGTTTCCTTGTTAATTCTCTCAGCTTTTCAGGTTTTTTTTCGTAGATATATACCTGATAAATATCAGGGTGATTTTTAAATACAAAGTGATTCTTTTTATCAGCCAGCATGGTGAGTTGTGCACCGGTATACTTTTTGAGCAGCCGGATAAACGGAGTAGTAACCAGTGCATCACCTATTTTGTTCAGCCTGATTAACAGGACCTTGCTTTCAGAGGTGAGCCGGAATGGAAAACCTTTGTCAGGCGCCTTATGGGTTGCAATGTATGTTTTGAGAATAAGCCGTTTTACGGTTTTTTCAACACCTTTGATAAGTTCAGACATTGCCGCTGCTCCCGGTCATTTGCTGATAAGCAAGTACAACACTTTCCACGGGAATCTGCCGGAAACATTCATGCTGTCTGGGGCATTCAAGCAGATTGCAGGCAATACAGTCAAGGTCTTCGATTCTGAAATAACGGTTGTTTTTGCCATACGGTCCCTGCAAACGAGGGTCAGTCGGTCCAAAGAGACCCAAAACCGGAGTTCCGACCGCTGAAGAGATATGCATTGGCCCGCTGTCATTGGCAATCATTCCTCTGCATTTTTTTATGAGCGCTGCCATTTCAGTAATGCTGCATTTTGGGGCAAGATCAAATCTTCCCGCGGAAAGGGAGTGAATTTTTTCAGCATCCTTTTCATCTCCTGGTCCCCAGAGGATAAGTATCCGGTTATTTAGTCTTTTCTGAACAGCATCAGCGATTTCATAAAGCACTTCCGGATCGCATTTCTTCGATTCCCATCCGCCGGTAGGGGAGATTCCGGTTACCGTTTCTCCGGACTGATATGTTTCCTGCCAGAACCGGTCAGCAAAATCATCGTCTGCCTTATCGGTACCGAAATGCAGTTTTGAGGAGGTAACAGCAATTCCGGCTTTCTCTAAAAATTTCAGATGCAGTTCTGCCGCATGATAAAGAGCCCGTTCCTCAGGTCCAAAGATGTTATACGCATACGACCTGCCCCGGTAGGGGAATCCGGCACGGTATTTCGCCCCTGAAAGAAAAGTAATCAGGGCCGTCCTCGGATTGGAATAGAAATCGAGAATCAGATCATATTTTTCCTGCCTGATATCCGCTATGGTTTTAAGTCCGCCGAATTGCTCCTTTTTTCTGAAAAGGTGAACTTTTTTAATAAATGGGAGCTTTTTCAGGAGTGATTCTGAGGGTTTTTCCGTGAGATAGTGAATCTCCGCCTGAAGGAAATACGCAATTAAGGAATCAAACACAATGCTTGAAAGGACAACATCACCAATGCCTTTTAACTTAATGCAGAGTATTTTCCTGATTCCGTCTGGGGACAGATTCACGCCGGGGAATTCCTTAAGAACAATGATTTCAAAAAGGCAATTTACAATTTTTTATATTTAGATTTCAGATTCAGGAGAATACGAATACCCTAAAATGCCCACAGTATTAGAACTGCTCGAAAAAGTTGATAAATTCTTCGCGGAAAAGGGGATTGAGTCCCCCCGCCTCAATGCTGAACTTCTCCTCGCCGATATTCTTAACTGCAAACGGCTTAACCTTTATCTTCAGTTTGACCGGCCGCTCAAAGATGATGAAGTGAACCGTTACAGAGAATATGTCCGGCGCCGTTCCTTAAGGGAGCCGCTGCAGTATATTATAGGAAAAGTTGAATTCTTCGGACTTGAGTTCAAGGTTAATTCATCAGCGCTGATTCCCCGGCCTGAGACTGAGATTCTTGTTGAAGAGGTGATTAAGTCCCTGTATGAAACTGACTCCCCGGTTATTATTGACATTGGTACCGGTTCCGGAAATATCTGCGGTGCTCTTGCCTCAAAACTGATCAGCAGCACGGTTTATTCACTTGATGTGAGTGAAAAAGCGCTCGCCCTGGCTGAAGAGAATATCCGGGCTCTTAACCTGGAGGGGAGAGTACATCTGATGAAACAGGATATTCTTCAGGAAAACCTCCCGGAACTGCCAAAGGCGGATAGAATTGTCTCCAATCCCCCCTATGTGCCGGAAAGTGAATATAATACATTGCAGGAAGAAATAGTTAAATACGAACCTCGCGGTGCGGTGACTGATGAATCAGACGGAATGAAATTTTACAGCCGGATCACCCGGTTTGCCGCTGAAAACCTGAAACCCGGAGGAAGTCTCTTTTTTGAACTTGGTTATAATTCAGCTCAAAAAGCAGAAGAAATTATGAAAAGCTGCGGGTTCACCGGTATCAAAATAACAAAGGACTATTCCGGAATTAACCGGGTCATCTCGGGGATGTATCCATGAGAGCACTGCTTCAGCGGGTAAGCCGGGGGGGAGTGGATATACCAGAGGACGATTATTCCGCATCCATCGGGAAAGGACTTGTGGTGCTGCTGGGTGTTAAGCACAGCGATACCGAAGCGGACGCGTTATATCTCGCTGATAAAACCGCCGCGCTCAGAATTTTTTCAGATGATGAAGGGAAAATGAACCTCTCTGTTACGGATATTGCTGGTGAAATTCTTGTAATATCACAATTCACCCTTTATGGTGATGGTTCAAAAGGAAACAGACCCGGTTTTACTGATTCAGCAAAACCTCCTGTTGCAATTCCGCTGTACGAAAAGTATATACGCCGTCTCAGAGATATTTTAGGGGATGAAAAGATTAAAACGGGAATCTTCGGGGCAATGATGAGTGTGGAGATTATTAATGACGGGCCGGTGACCATAATGCTTGAGAGCAAAAATCCTTGAGCCGCATCCTTGTGCTCTTTATTGATGGCGTGGGGATTGGGGAGAATGATCCCGCGAAGAATCCATTCTTCTCAGGAAGATTTAATTTTTTTAATGAGTTTTTCGGAGAAACTCCTCATCTGCAGAAGCAGTATTTATCAGGGGAGAATATTGAACTTTTTCCTCTTGACGCACGTATGGGAATTGAAGGAATTCCTCAGAGCGGTACCGGTCAGACATCAATTTTCTGCGGTGTAAATGCACCTGCTCTGATAAATCAGCACTTTGGGCCGTTTCCTTATTCAACACTTATTCCGGTTATTAAAGAAGAGAATATCTTTATTGATTTTCTTAAAAGGGGACAAAAACCATTTTTTATGAACTCATATCCTCAGGTATTTTTTGATTACCTGAACTCAGGCAAAAGCAGGCTCAGTGTAAGCACCTTAAGCTACCGCTCAGCAGGGCTTGAACTGAACACCGCCGATGATGTCCGGAGGGGTTACTCGCTCTCCGCTGAGATTACCAATCGTGTATGGCGCGAGCGGCTGAAATATGAGGATATATCGTTAATTACTCCGGAAGAAGCCGCCGAAAGGCTTCTCCAAAGAACTGCTGAACATGATTTTACCCTCTACGAATTCTTCCTGACAGATCACCTCGGACACGGAAGAATTCCGCATGACTTTGATATCGTTTCATCTGATCTTGACCGCTTTCTGATCCATATATTCAAAGAATATAGCAGGGAGGAAACGGATATTCTGCTTTGTTCAGATCACGGCAATTTTGAAGATATAACCATCAAAGCTCATACCCGTAATCCGGCTCTGGGAATTGCGGCAGGAAAGAATGCCGGACGCCTGCGGGACCGGATATCTTCACTTTATCAGATAAAGCAGGCGCTGCTGGAATTGTAATACATGAACTATCCGCTGATTCCGGTAACCATTGCCCTTGTCATGGGAATTCTTTCAGCGGATATTTTGCAGACCGGTTTTACTGCTCATGCACTACTCGTCTCAATTTTTCTTGCTGCTACTCTGATTATTTTCCGCTGGCGCCGTGAGTTTGTATATATTCCGGTTCTGGCAGCATCATTTTTCCTTGGTGCCGCCCGCCATGAACTGGAAGAACAGAATCAGCCTGCACCGTTGTTCCTTGATTATTTTATCCGGGATATTAAGATTCATGGAACAGTCTCCTCCTGCGAACTGCCAGCCAGTGGCAACCTCAGTTTTTCGGTGAAACTTGATTCAGTCACGGGAAATGGTAAAACATTTTTTTCAGGCAGCACGCTTCTGGTTAGTATGTATGAAGACAGCAGCAAGAAATATAACGGGTTAAAACAAGTTAAACCGGGGGATAAGGTCGTGTTACCGGGCAACTATTACCGTTTGCGTTCACAGGCGAATCCTTATGCATTTGATGAGGAGTTCTATTATAGAAATCAGGGATATGCCGGCCGCTTCCGTGTAACGAAGCCGGATTCAGCAGTGATTACCGGAGGATCCGGATACTACTATGAACGGATGGTACATCAGGTGAGAAAGTCTTCGGATTCATTGCTAAATTCAACTTTCTCCGCGGATACCTATGCACTTCTGAGAGGACTTCTTCTTGCTGACAGAAGCGAGATAGATATACAGACAAGGAAGGAATTCAGAGATGCCGGAGTGATACATGTGCTGGCGGTATCCGGTTTGCACATGGGTTTTATAGCGTTCCTGTTCAGTCTGATATTCACCCGGCTGGGGCTGGTGAAACGTGATATAGGCACCATCGCCGGAGTTATTTTTTTTCTTGCGGTAACGGGATTTGTCATTACTGCGACACGCGCGGGTATCATGATTATCCTTTATCTCATCGGAAGGATCTGGCAAAAAGATCCCGACCCTGTTCATACTGTCTTTACTGCCGCCATGCTTATTCTTCTCTGGAACCCTTTTGAGATATATACCGCGGGATTTCAGCTCTCCTTTTCTGCGGTGCTGGGGATTCTGTTTTATATTAAACCGCTGGGTGATACGTTTCGTGTATATAAAATTAAATCATCTTTCCTTAAAGCAACTGCTGATCTGATGCTGGTCTCTGCTGCTGCACAGGCAGGCATATTCCCGTTCCTCCTGTATCATTTTGGCAGTGTTTCACTTATTTCCCCCTTATCCAATCTGATTGTAATTCCGCTTACGGCATTGATCATGTCAGGCGGATTGCTTTCAGCATTTCTAGCAGTTATTTCAGGAGGCACAATCCTCTTTACCGCTGACGCGACGGAGTTTCTTAATTCACTTCTTACCGGTTCAGCGGCATTTTTTGCCGGGGCCGGTTTCATGATCTGGAAAGTCGAACAAATAAGTGTACCGTTAATCTTGCTATTTATGGGGCTGGCCTGGCTTATCCGGTACTGGCTGACTGCTGAGGAAATGCGCTATCAGGTAAGGATCATTCTCACGCTGCTCACCATGAGTTCTGTTTTTTTTATCGCACGGAACAGCGGAAGCATTTTTGAACAAGGAAAACTTGATGTTCTCTTCCTTGATGTCGGGCAAGGTGATGCTGTTCTCGTTTCAACCCCCGGGGGTGAAAAGTGGCTGATTGACGGGGGAATGTTAAACAAATTCAGCAGTGCCGGAGAATACAGGATCATGCCGTTTCTCGAACGGACGATGATTGACCGGATAGACTATGCCCTTCTTTCACACTATGATTCAGATCATTACGGCGGGATAGCAGTTCTTTTAAAAGAGGGAAGAATTGGTACCTTAATTATGCCTCCTGAAGAACCAGGAGAAGGATCGGACGATGCTCTTAGAAATCTTGCTCTGATAAATAACACAAGGATAATAACCGCCACGGATACAGTAATTCACTCAGGAGGGGCCGCATTCTGTCTTATGACACCTCCGGGAGAACTCCCCGCGGATGAAAAGAAGTCCAATGAAAGAAGTATTTCCCTTAAATTAGTATATGGTAAAACTGCATTTCTTTTCACCGGAGATGCACCGGTAAAGACAGAAAGAAATCTGGTAGAAAAGTTCGGCGGATTTCTTGATGCAGATATATTCAAAGCCGGACATCACGGAAGCAAGTCCTCCACAGGCGTGGAGATCCTTGCGGCGGCATCTCCTGAGTATGTCGTCTTTAGCAGCAGTCCCGGAAACCGGTATAATCATCCGGCTGATGAAGTATTACAGCGGGTGAAGGATGCCGGAAGTATGATAGCAAGGACGGACCGGGAAGGGGCGCAGCTTTTTACCAGTGACGGAAGCAAAGTTCATAAGAGAGTATGGAAATAAAAAAGAATAATTTGGTTATAGGAATTCTCGGCGGAGGTCAGCTTGCTAAAATGTCCCTTTTGGCTGCTGCTCAGTTAGGATTTGAATGTGCAATTCTGGAAAAACAGTCAGCTTCACCGGCAGGAAAGCATACCCGTTTTGAGTTTACCGGTCAGGTAAGTGACACTCAGGTTCTGGATAGTTTTATTCACGCCTCCGATGTGGTAACACTCGAAAGTGAGTTTATAGATCCCGCGTATCTTTCCTATATAGAAAGCAAAGGCAAAAAAGTTTTTCCTTCCGCGGCTACACTTTCACTGATCCAGGATAAATATATACAAAAGACCACATTCAGGGATGCAGGAGTTCCGGTCGCCGGATTTGTACAGGCTGACGGTGAGCCCTGTTACGCTCAGCTTTCCGCAATCCTCGGAGAAAAGTTTCTACTGAAGAGCAGAACAATGGGGTATGACGGATATGGGAACGCGCTTGTTACAGATGAAGAATCACTCATGAGAGGGTATCAAAAACTCAGGAGCCGGAATTCATCTTTAATGGCTGAGGAGTATATACCATTTGTAAAAGAACTTGCCGTCATGGTCGTAAGAACGGGAAGTGAGACTGTCTTTTATCCCGTAGCAGAAACCATTCAGGAGCACCATATCTGCAAGGAGGTACGGCTTCCTTCTGGAATCACACCAGGACAGGAATCTGAGGTACGGGATATGGTCACGAGAGCGTTAGATGCCATTGCCGGGGAGGGTATATTCGGATTTGAATTATTCCTGCTTGCGGATGGAAAAATACTTGTGAATGAAGTCGCACCCCGCCCTCATAACTCCGGTCATTACACCATTGATGCATGTGTTACATCGCAATTTGAAAATCATATCAGAGCCGTTGCAGGACTTCCGCTAGGTTCACCTGAACTTCTTAAATCACACGTGATTATGGTTAATCTGCTGGGCAGAAGAAACGGTCCGGGTTTTCCGGGTAACTATCAACTGCCTCTGCATGATAAAGATGTTAAACTGCACGTGTACGGAAAAGAGGAATCACGTCCGGGAAGAAAAATGGGGCATATCACATTAACAGGAAGCTCGGATGATATATATCAGCGGGCATCAGCAATTGAAAAGGAGACCGATATATGAAAGCAGAAATGAAAAATCCCGTTGTCGGAATAATAATGGGAAGTGATTCAGACCTTCCCGTGATGAATGAGGCAGCTGAAGTACTCAATGAGTTTAAAGTTTCCTATGAGGTGAAAATTGTCTCCGCTCACCGCACACCCGACCTGATGGCTGATTATGCTTTGAAGGCAAGAGACCGGGGGATTAAGGTGATTATTGCCGGGGCAGGAGGCGCTGCCCATCTGCCCGGTATGACTGCTGCCTATACAACACTTCCGGTAATCGGAGTGCCGGTAAAAGGGAAGTCTCTTGACGGTCTTGATTCACTTCTTTCCATTGTACAGATGCCGGGGGGAGTGCCTGTTGCAGCGGTTGCGATTAATCAGGCAAAGAACGCGGGCCTGCTGGCAGTTCAGATTCTTGCGCTTGGTGATGAGGTGCTGGCTGAAAAACTCGCGGTCTATAAAAAGAATCTGCACCACGAGTCAGCGCAGAAGAATTTTTTACTCAACCTTTGAAGAGATAGCGGCTACTTCTTCATCAGGATGCTCCTGCTGAGGGCCCCCGATGATTTTCTTATCATTAAAGGTAAGGAAAACTGTCTGATCGTTTTTTCTTTCCGTGCATGCCGCAAAGGAACAAAAGCGGCACATGGTATGATCACAGTGATCAAGATGAATCTTTATTTCAGTCGGATTATGCAGAGCGTTCACTTCCTTAAGAATGGCTATCTCCTCGGAATGTGTCTGCTTTATCGTGAAGTAATAGGGGACAACCAGATGAAAATCCAGAAATAATTTATTCCCCGATCTTCGAACCCTGAGCTGGTGTATATCAATCCAGAAATCTTTTTTTATGGAAGCAATCTTATCACAAATGCGTTTTAACATCTCCGGGTCCGAAGCATCCATAAGTCCGTTAAAAGAATCCCGTACCAATTTCGAGCCCGTAAAAATAATATTCGTGGCAACCAGAATTGCAAAAATAGGATCAAGTATTGTATATCCGGTCAGCATCACCAGGCCGATGCCCACCACCACACCGAGACTGGTCCAGGAATCGGTAAGTACGTGTTTGCCGTCGGCAATCAGCGTAATCGAATTATATTTTTTTCCTGTGTGAATAAGATACCAGCCCAGGAAAACGTTGATGACTGCTGCAGCGATAACGATATATAAACCGATATCAAGTTTTTTAATTGCTATTCCAAAGATCAGATCGTGAATCGCGGCATACATGATAGCGATTGCGGCAACAATAATGAGCAGCCCTTCAAAACCGGCGGAAAAGAATTCAATGTTGCCATGGCCGTAGGGGTGGCTTTCATCTTCCGGGCGTGAACTGATAATGATGCTGATAAAAGCAATCCCAGAGGCAAAAATGTGAACTACTGATTCGAGTGCATCGGAATATATAGCAGCTGAATTGGTAATCAGGTATGCGCTCATTTTGCCGGCAAGCATCAGGAAGCCGGTAATCAGAGCGGCAAGCGCGGCATTTCTGGTTGCCTTATTTTGCTTCATTCTGTAAATCCGGGGTGAGAGATATCTTGTAACTCAAAAATAAAAAGACCTTAAATATAACGGGAATTTCTGAGAAACAATAAATGATTGTAAAAATCCGAAGGTATTTCAAGTACTGAAATATTTTTAAGTCAATTCTTCCGTTAGTAACATCACTTTTCATGCCATAATATTAACAGTTCGGTAAAAGAAGCGTGGAGTGTATGAGCAGAAAAAAAGTAAAAAACTAAAAAAAACACTTGTGAAGATTCACGATTTTTCCTAACATTGAATAATTGGATAAATAATTCCAAAATGCAGCATTATTCATTTAACTTAAAAGAAGGAACTCGATGAAGAAGTTTTTCTTTACACTTTTTGTTCTGTTTGTTTCATCGGCAGTGGTTATCAATGCAGGTGAATATCAGAAGACTGGTCCTAAGCCGTCAGCCAACGGCCAGGTAAACATTGTTAATGGTCCTGGTCTCAGTACTCCGTTGAGTGCTGTTTCTGAATCATTTGAAGGCGCTACTTTCCCTCCGGCAGGATGGACCAAACTTTCACCTGACGGCGGTACAGGCTGGACCCGTATTACTGTTGGAACAACACCTCTTCCGGGATGGAATGGCGGTACTGCAACACCATTTTCAGCTACCAGCGGCGTTGGTATGGCTTATGTTACCTGGAATACAGGCGGCGCTACCTCTAATGATCAGTGGTTAATTACCCCTCAGATTACCAATGTAGGGCCTGGCTATCAGATTTCATTCGCAGTCAGAAAATTCTCCAACTATGCTGATAACCTTGATGTGAAAATTTCCACAACAGGAAACACAGCAACCACTAACTTCACGATCAACGTTGCTACTATAGCTTTTGCTGCAGCGGATACCGGCTGGATGTTAAAAACCTACGATATCGGCAGCTTAGTACCGGCTAACTCAAGCATCTATGTTGCTCTCCGCGAAAGAGTTGCTGATAACTTTAACGACGGTGATGCTCTCATGGTTGACGAGTTTTACTGCGGTATGGTTGTTCCGGTGGAATTAACCTCATTCAAAGCAGCTGCTGTTGGCAACGATGTTCAGCTTAACTGGGCAACTGCAACAGAAGTAAACAACAGAGGATTTGAAGTTCAGAGAAAAACCTCTAACGGTGATTTCGTGAGCGTTGGCTATGTAGGCGGCAACGGAACAACAACAGACAGAAAAGAATATTCGTTTGTTGACAAAAACGTATCTGTTGGTTCATACAGCTATCGCCTGAAACAGGTTGATTTTGACGGCCGTTTTGAATATTCATCAGCAGTTAATGTTGATATCGAAGCTCCTGCTAAATTCGAACTCAGCCAGAACTATCCTAATCCATTCAACCCTTCAACCAAAATTAACTTTGGTCTGGAAACAGATGCACAGGTTAAGCTGAGCGTATTCAATATTCTCGGTCAGCAGGTTGCAGTGCTTGCAAACGGATTCATGACCGCTGGCAATCATTCAGTTACTTTTGACGCAAAGAATCTTACCTCAGGTATCTATATGGCTAAAATTGAAGCTGTTGGAACCAACGGAAAGAACTTTACTTCATTCATTAAGATGACTCTTAATAAATAATTTTCCTATTTTCCGGCGCTCTCTGCTTTTGCGGAGAGCGCTCCTTTGTTCTTAATTTTTTGTGTTTTTTTTCTGGTCTGAAACTTCGGCTAGAGTTCTTTTAGTCAGATCAGCTCTTCCAATCTTATATTTGTGTGTTGACGGTTCTAACCGTTTCCCGTTCATTTGTTCTGGTAAACTTTAAATTAATTTTTTTATAAGGATAGGTTTTATGAGAAGAATGTTACTGTTTTTTATCTGCACAGTTTTTAGCATATCAGTTCTCCATGCCCAGAATGACCAGGCTGTCATTGGAATTCCAAGCATTAAACTGAATCAGATAAGTGCTCCTCTTACTGAATCAACAGAAGGTCTTTTATTCGATAATGGTCCTCTTGTTTCTCTCCCGGCAGGCGGCTGCTCAGGCGGTGACGCAAGTATTTTAGACGGCACAGTCGGCGGTCACACCCTTTACGGATGGGGAGCAAACCGTAATGCAAACTTTTATATGGCTGATGATTTTACCAATACACAGCTCTGGACACTGGATTCTCTTAAGTTTTTTACCTATCAGACAGGTGCAACAGCCGTTACCATTAACGGTGTTTATGTTCAGATCTGGTCAGGAAATCCCTCAGCAGGCGGTTCAGTAGTTTGGGGTGACACAGTTACAAACAGACTGGCCGTTGCAAGACTTTCCAACATCTACAGAGCTCAGTCAACTACTCCAACAAATTGTGACAGAAGAGTAATGGAAGTTATTGCTACATGTAACGCTATTCTCCCTCCTGGTACCTATTGGGTACAGTGGGGCCTTACAGGCACATTAGCCTCTGGTCCTTGGGTACCTCCTGTTACCATCCCTGGTCAGGCAGTTACCGGTAACGCTCAGCAGAAAGGCCCGAACGGCTGGACTGCTGCTCTCAATGGAACTACTTCCGCCAACGGCGCTCCGTTCATTGTATATGGCTCAGACAACATCGTTCCTGTTGAACTCACCTCATTCGCAGCATCTGTCATCGGTTCAACCGTTGAACTGAAATGGACAACCGCTTCTGAAGTTAATAACAGAGGATTCGAAGTTCAGAGAAAATCTGCTGATGGTTCATTCCAGAGCATCGCTTTTGTTGCCGGCAACGGAACAACCACCGAAGTAAGAGAATACCTCTATGCTGATAAAAATGTTGTTGAAGGCAGCTACAGCTATCGCCTGAAACAGGTTGATTATGACGGAAGATTTGAATACTCAGCAGCTATTGAAACTGAAGTTTCAGCTCCGGCAGTATTTGAACTCAGCCAGAACTATCCTAATCCGTTCAACCCGTCAACGGTTATCAATTTCGGACTGGAATCTGATTCAAAAGTAAAGCTTGCTGTTTATAATGCACTCGGCCAGCAGGTCGCTGTTCTGGTGAACGGCTCAATGCAGGCAGGCAGCCACAGCGCTGAATTTAACGCTTCTTCACTTCCTTCAGGTATATATATTGCCCAGATTGAAGCAGTTGATGCCGCTGGAAAAATCTCCCGCGCAGCAATTAAAATGACCCTTAATAAATAATTTTTCCGGAAACCCTCCGGAAATATTTCCGGAGGGTTTTCCATTTTCTGATACTGACCCTGTGAACAGGGGTCATAAAACTTGTGTTCTAAAAAAGATTTTAACGGATATAAACTGCAGATGATGCGGTTCAATGGCCTTTGAAATTTACAACTCATCAATAATTAATTAAAGGAAGGATTCAATGAAAAGAACCTTTTTACCATTTTTCATTCTTCTCCTGCTTTCAATGAACCTTATGGCTCAGGATAGCAGAGAAATATCTCCTGAACTGAGAGGATTTACTCAGAGCAACCCCACTGAGGCAATGTGGGATGTTGTATTTGATGTAAATATCCAGGCTGCAACAGGCGGAGCATTAGGACATGCCGGAGTTGTCTGGATTCCTACATTACAGCAGTTTTGGGTTTCCCGCTGGGCCTCTGGTTCAATCATAGTTTTCAATGCTGCCGGAACGGCAGTTGACTCATTTGTCACTTCAGGATTTACCGGTACACGCGGTCTTACCTGGGATGGTGAATTTGTTTATGCAGTTGCTAACACTGCAGCTATCAGAAAAATTGATCCGGCTACCAGAGCAACAGTGGCTACCATTACAACTCCATCTACGGTTACCGGTCGTTTCGTAAGCTTCGATCCTACCGCTGACGGCGGAAATGGCGGTTTCTGGATGGGTAACTGGAATGCCGGCAATCTCAATTATTATCTTGTCAGCAGAACAGGTGCTCTGCTCACGCAGATAAATAATACTGCTATTACAGGAACCTATGGTCTTACCTGGGACGGCAGATCACCGGGTGGTCCTTACCTTTGGGTTTGGAGCCAGGGTGCGGGAGCAAACACTCCGCAAAACATAATCCAGATTAGCATTGCTACAGGGCAGCCAACTGGTGTTCAGCACGATGTTCTTACTGATGTTGGTTTAGGTAACGCAGGAGCAATTGGAGGCGGACTTTTCCTTTCAACTGATTTCGTTGCCGGTAAACTTGTTCTTGGCGGTGTTCTCCAGGGTGTTCCTGACAGACTGTTTGCTTATGAACTTCTGACCCTTGATGCCGGTGTTCTTCAGCCATTTAACCTTACCGCTCCTGCTGCCGGTACAGTTGTAACCTCCGTACCTAACTCAACTACCCCGGTAACCATTACCTGGGATACTTCAAGAGCCGGTGCTTCATATAAATGGATTTTCGGAAGTCCTACCGTTCCTCCAAGACTTCTTACTTTCCCTGCAGGTTCTAACTCTTTAACTCTCACACTTGGTCAGATTGACCAGCTGCTTGCTGAAAATGGCGTTCCTCCGGGAGGAAGCGTTGTAGGCCAGTGGGACGTGTGGGCATTCAGAGGCAATTTACCTGACAACGATTCACTGAAAGCTGCAAACGGCCCGAGAGCAATAACTCTGCAGAGAGCTCTCCCGGCTCTTACTCCATTTGCACTTTCCAATCCTGCAAATAACTCAACCGTGGTTACTTCAGTATTTAACGGCACACCTGTTAATATTAACTGGAGAAAATCAGGAGACGGTGTTACTTACAAATGGAAATTCGGAACCGGATTAAAGGGAGTAAATGCAGTAGTACTTACTCTTCCTGCAAATGGCGGCGGATATGATACCGCTCTTACAGTGATTAATAATCAGCTTGACGCTGTTCTCGGAACTCTCGGTGTTAATCCTGGTGACTCCATCAGCGGTCAGTGGGCAGTCTGGGCATATAACGGCCTCGATTCTCTCCGCTCCACCGATGTATTTAACATTACCTTCAAGAGACAGGGTAAGGGCGATGTGCTTATTGCATATGACTCATCCAGTGTTGCATGCCGTGCATCAAAAGATTCAGTTTCTGCATGGCTTAGCGGAAGGGGTATCTCCTTTGACCTCTTCAACAGAGGTACAAACACTTCCACAAATGCAATCTCTTTCAGAGGATATAAAAAGGTGCTCTTCATCGGTGAAGGAACTTCATCAATGTCTATAAGACAGAAAGATTCACTTAAAGCATATCTTTCAAATCCGCCTCAGGGTCAGAGATCTCGAGCCGCTATCTTCTCTGAAGATATCGGTTATAACTATGGCAGATCTGCTTCTACCTATTATGATCTTGATTTCGTTAACAACTGGCTTGGCTGGAACTTTGTTCTTGACAGACCGGCTTCAGGTGCAAACCAGGGCTTAGTTGGTTCACATATCAACTTCAATATCCCTGACAGTACTGTTGGTTCATGGCCTGATGTTATTTCACGTTTTGATCCTAATACCACTCATGACCTCTATAAGTTCAGAGGCGATGGTGCAACTAATGCAATCGGAAAAGTCGGAGCTACCTATACAATCGTAACTTTTGGTGTTGACCTTGAGTCACTCCGTCCTGCGATTGATGGTCCTGGCGGTTCACCAATCGGACGTTTCCTGGATGGCGCTTTCCAGTATCTTGATACAGACGGAACCATTCCTGTTGAACTGACCTCATTCAAGGGCTCAGTAACAGACGGTGTTGTTCGTCTTGAGTGGACAACTGCTACTGAAGTTAACAACGCAGGATTTGAAATCGAAAGAAAGAGCCAGAACGGTACTTTCCAGAATATCGGATTCAAACCTGGTTACGGAACCACCAGCGAACCAAAAGTATATTCATTCGCCGATAACTCAGTTCCTGCCGGTACCTATATCTACAGACTGAAACAGGTTGACCATGACGGTACTTTCTCCTATAGTCCTGAAGTTGAAGTTGATGTTACAGCTCCTGCTGAATTCTCACTCAGCCAGAACTATCCGAACCCGTTTAACCCTTCAACCACCATTAAGTTCGGTTTAAGAGTTGAATCACGCGTATCGCTCAAAATCTTCAACACTCTCGGCCAGGAAGTAATGCTCCTGATCAGCGAGAACAGAGAAGCCGGCGTTCACTCACTCAGCTTTGATGCTTCAAAACTGAGCAGCGGCGTTTACTTCTACAAGATTGAAGCTAACGGTGTTGACGGTTCAACATTCGCTGAAACTAAGAAGATGATTCTTACCAAGTAAGATTCGTTTCTGAGTTCCTCAGAATTCTTAAACCCGGAGTATGAAAATGCTCCGGGTTTTTTATTTTAAATGAATTCTCCGCTTTCGTAAATTGTCATCCGGCTGGGGGAATTTTCGTAAACAAACTTGTTCTCAATCCGGACAATTCAGGAATAACCGTAATGAAGACCTTCATACTCCTTCTGGTAGGACTTTTCATCATGAATGTGTTTGCCTCAAACACCCCCGTTACAGCAAAAAAGCTTTATAAAAACGGAAAGATTTTTACCTCTGACCTTAAAAACAAGTGGGTGGAGGCAGTGGTAACCCACGGCAACAGGATTGTTTTTGCCGGAAAGGAAAAGGATGCAGCAGCATTCACCGATAAGTCCACAGAGGTGATTGACCTGAAGGGGAAACTGATGCTGCCGGGATTTATTGATAATCACACCCATTTCCTTTCAGGCGGATTCTATCTTGACGGACTTGATCTGCGCGGTGCTAAAAGCACAACAGAGTTTAAGAATATCATCAGAGAGTACGTAAAGAAACATCCCGACGGATGGATAACAGGCGGCAACTGGGATCATGAAGCATGGGAAGTAAAGGACCTACCCAGAAAAGAATGGATTGACGAGTTCACACCAAATCAGCCGGTGATGATTGACCGCTTTGACGGACACATGGCTCTGGTTAATTCCTACGCGCTCAAGCTTGCAGGTATTACTAAAGATACACCAAGTCCTGAAGGAGGACTGATCGTAAAAGATCCCGTCACAGGAGAGCCGACCGGCATGCTGAAGGATAACGCAATGGGTCTTGTATATACGCTGATTCCGGATCACTCCCCTTCAGAATATGACCGCGCGCTTGAACTTGCACTTGCGCATGCAAAAAAGCTTGGAGTTACCAGTATTCAGGACATCACCTACAGAAACGATCTGCTTGCCTATCAGCGATTTGAAAAGCAGGGGAAACTCACCTGCCGGGTATATACACGCCTTCCGGTGTATGAATATAAGAATCTGGTTAATGCAGGAATTACCTATGGCTTTGGCAGTGATCTGCTGAAACTGGGCTCGCTGAAAGTATTTGCTGACGGCTCTCTCGGCAGCAGCACCGCATGGTTTTTTGAACCCTACGACCAGGATACCACCACGAGCGGTCTTCCGAATGACTATGTGATTGACGGCCGCCTGAAAGAGTGGGCAATTGATGCGGATAAAAACCTTCTGCAGCTTTCAGTGCATGCGATCGGAGACAAAGCAAATAAATATATACTTGACCTGTTTGAAGAAATTACCAGTGTTAATCCAAAATGGGACCGCCGTTTCCGCATTGAACACGCTCAGCATGTCCGGTTTGAAGAAATCCCCCAGTTTAAGCGCCTTGGCGTAATAGCTTCGGTTCAGCCGTATCATGCAATAGACGACGGATGCTGGGCAGAAAAGCGGATCGGCAAACGACGGATTCAGTACACCTACCCCTTCAGAAGCTATCTTGACGGAGGAGTGCATCTGGCATTCGGAAGTGACTGGACGGTTGCGCCGTTAAGCCCGATTCTTGGCATTCATGCAGCAGTTACCCGGGCTACACTTGACGGACTTAATCCGGACGGATGGATACCGAATCAGAAAATTTCAGTAGAAGAAGCAGTGCTCAGTTATACTATAACGAATGCTTATGCCGCTTTTGAAGAGAAGGTGAAAGGTTCAATTGAGCCGGGTAAGTTCGCAGATTTTGTGATTCTTGAAAAAGATATTTTTACCATTGCTCCCGAGACCATCAAGGATGTTGAGGTGGCAATGACCGTGTTTGACGGAGCCACAATATATAAGAAATAACTATAACAGGATACGATACGATGAAACAGACCCTGAAGGCAGGGATGAAATATGCCCTGACCATTATCACGATGATGACTTTCTGGTTCCTTTCAACCGGCTTCACCGGTGAGGACGGAAAAACAAAGCATGAAATAAAAAACAATCCGCCTATATATATTGCGTTCCTCTGGCACATGCATCAGCCGATTTACTGGCCGTATGAAAGCATTATCCAGACGCAGCAGAATAACCGCTATCCCTTTAATGTGATAGACATTCATAACTCCCGCACAGGACCCTACACCAGCTGGCCGAAAAACGCGGTGCAGAAGGGGGTAAACGCGAATATGCCTCATTTCGGCGCCCAGGTTAGTTTTTCCGGAACGCTCATTGAAAATCTTAATGCTCTTGAGGTAAACGGCAACGGCAACTTTATTAACTGGAAGTCTCACTGGAATTTCAGTAAGAACCAGAATACCACACTTGGCAACCCGAGAATGGATATGGTTGCCTTCGGATATTTCCATCCGCTGATGGGGCTGATTGATGATCTGGATATACGGAAGCAGATTCAGATGCATAAGCAGATTTTTTCACAGAACTTCCCCGGCCCCTATTCAAAGGGTATGTTTCCGCCGGAGAATGCTTTCACTCCAAGGATGATTCCTTCACTTGCGGCAGAGGGTATCGAGTGGATTCTGGTTGATAATGTTCATTTTGACCGTGCTGCCCAGGGCTATCCCTTTAACACAAGCGGTAATATATATGAACCAAACAAGGCTGATCAGCTTAATCCCAATCCCAATGACTGGGTACAGCTGAACGGACTCTGGGCTCCCACACGCAACTCAGCACGCTGGGGAAGACAGCCCCATTATGTAGAGTATGTTGATCCGCAGACCGGACAAAAAACAAAGATTATTGCAGTCCCGGCAGACAGATATATGGGGAACGAAGACGGCCGCGGCGGTTTTGGGGCACTCAATTATGAAGCGGTCATGAGCCAGCTTGAGCAGTATAACACTGATCCGCAGCATCCGATTTTGATAGTGCTTCACCATGATGGTGATAACTATGGCGGGGGAACCGACAGCTATTACGGAAGTAATTTCCAGAACTTTGTAAACTGGCTGCAGGCAAATCCTTCCCGATTTGTCTGTACCACCATTCAGGATTATCTTGAAATGTATCCGCCCGATCCCAATGATGTCATCCATATTGAAGACGGCTCATGGAGCGGTGCTGATAACGGCGATCCTGAATTCAAAAAGTGGCTCGGCGATCCTGATGCAACTGGTTACAGCCACGATCATAACAGCTGGGGAGTTCTCACAGCAGTAAAGAACTGGGTGCATACCGCGAATCAGATTGACCCAAACAATTCGAATACCATCAATGCATTTAAGTATCTGCTTGTCGGTGAAGCAAGTGATTACTGGTACTGGGACGGATCTCTTGGCGGCATCTGGGACTCTCATCCGACCCGTGCAGCGAATCAGGCATATAACTTTGCACAGCAGGTGACCGGAACTGATCTTACACCTCCAACGGTATTTATTCCTCAGCGTGAGCCATATAATCCTGGCGGGACTGAGTGGGGAATTGCACAGACCAACAACATGAAGGTCTGGAGTTATGTATATGACAAATCAGGGCTTGAATATGTAAAACTGAAATACCGTCTTGATCTTGACGGACAGAATCCGATGATCAGTATTCAGAATGAAACCTATGCCGGCGGTGATGAAGTGGGTGCATGGCAGGAAATTGTAATGACCGGAAAGACCATCCCTTCGCAGACTATTCCGGCACCGGTGATTAAGGCACAGGAGTTCTCCGCAGCCATTTCCGGCCTGAATGATAAACTGGTGGACTATTACATCGAAGCAAAGGATAATAACGGTAATATATATATGTCACCAATTAAGCAGGTCTGGATCGGCGCTAACACCGGCGGAGGCGGCGGTACCGGTGGTACCGTTGTTTCATGGACTCCGACTGCACTTACAAAGAATGATACCATTACGATAAAAGTTACCAATGCATCGCAGGGAGCAAAACTTCATTGGGGAGTGAACAATGTCGGCAATACCTGGACAACCCCGGACACCTCCTACTGGCCTGCAGGAACGGTTAAATTTAATGGGAGTGGACCCGCGGTTGAATCACCATTCCAGGGTCCTGATACATCAGGAACTCTTACCATAAAGATAGGACCGTTTAATAATCCGGTGCAGAATGTTGACAGAATCAATTTCGTTATTCACTACAATGACAATACTTGGAATAATAACAACGGACAGGACTTCCTCATTACGCTCGGTTCAGGCGGCGGCGGGGGAGGTGCAGCTTTTGTGATGGACGGACAGCCTGACGCGACAGCACAGATTGTTGCAACCAACAACGGTGTCAACCTGTATCTTGGCTGGAACGGCAGCGACCTCTATGTTGCAACACAGAGCGCTCAGTCACAGGGGAAGGATGTATTTATCTTTGTTGCAGATTCAGTCCGCGGAATGGTTTCAGCACCATGGGCGAAAAGCGGGCAGGTTGGCGGTTACTCAGCATATCTTGCAAATGAGAGTACCAATAATTATGTGACCTGGGGTGATGCATCTGGTGCAACACTTAAAGCAGCAGGGCAGATTCTGGAAGGCAGCATCAACCTGCAGCAGGAGTTTGGTTTTATTCCTGCCACAGTGAAAATTGCCGTGGGACAGTATCAAACCGCTGACCAGGGTGCGCTGCAAGGGCAGGTACCGTCAGGAAACAGCAACGGTGATATTGAAGCAGGAGAGTATTTCGTTTTTGATTTTGTTCTTTCTTCAGTAAAAGAAGAAATGAACAACCCTGTTAAAGCAGAACTCTCGCAGAATTATCCGAATCCCTTTAATCCTGCAACAGTGATTAGCTATTTTATTCCGGAGCCGGGTGAGGTAAGTCTGCTTATATATGATGTGCTCGGCAATCAGGTTGCAGTTCTTGCGGACGGATATAAAACCACGGGCTATCACACTGCGGAGTTTAACCCCGCGCAGCCTAAACTTTCATCAGGGTTGTATATATACACTCTGCGTGCAGGGAACTCATTACTCAGCAGAAAAATGATGTACTTGAAATAAGATCCGCCGCGGCGGAATGAATAATTATTTTTTTCTTGATTTTAAATTTGAAAAGCTCCGGTTAACAGCCGGAGCTTTTGTTATTCCAATATTGCCCGCACAGACATACTACAATCTGTCTTAAACTCCTGAATGCAACCTCGCGCAAAACCACTAAGCCGTAAAGAATTGAATTTCGTACAGACAGATAACAATCATTCTTCGCCGACATAGATTCATTCTTCGCCAATGGCACGCCGATGATACGGATGCAAAGCAGCTCTGATATCTATGGATCGGAATGAGAAAGCTCAATTGATTCGTACAGACAGATAACAATCTGTCTTTTCCGGCATAGACTCATTCTTCGCCAATGGCACGCGGAAAATACGGATGCAAAGCAGCACGGATATATACGGATCGGAATCTTATCTGAACCCGGTGGGTTCACATCTTGGTTGAAAACAAAACCACCCAACCACCACTCCGATTCCGGAGGAATCGTATATAACAGCTCTAACTAATAAAAACCACCACACAAATAAATTCTCTGTGTTAGAGAGGCATTATCCGTTTAACCGTGCATTACAAAAAAATCATTTTTTTTTGACAATCAATTAGATTCTGCCTAATTTTGTTCCGGCATCAAGAAAATCTTTGCCAATTTCATTTTTCTGGGTAAATGAAATACCTTTTGGGAAGTGATGGGTGAGGAACAAGGGACCGGGTTCATTCCTTTTAATTTCTTAGCCAAGATTTTTAAGAATACTGCAAAACTGCATTTTTTAGCGGTTTTTGATGTATTTATGTAGCTGAAACTAACTGTTTTGGCACAAAAAGTTTCTATTCACAAACAGAAATGAGGCAACAATGCCCGTTCGTGTTATACATACCAAACTGCTCTTCTGGGCGGCTATGGGGTTTATCACCCTAAGTTCTTACTCCTGCTCAGAACCCGCCAGCCCGTATGGGCAGACGGAAATTACTATTGAAGCATTAGATGCCTCTTGCACCGAGGTATGGCTTGAGCTTAAGTTCAGCAATCTTATCCAGCCGGCAAATGTTGAAATTCGGCAAAATGGTGTTAAAATTAAAACAATCATAAAGGCAAAAAACGACACTCTTCTTTTGCTAAGTGGCTTCCAACCAGAACAGTCATTATCCTTTCAGACATTTATTCTCAACGAAAAAGATGAAGCTGTCAAAGGTTCCAACCAAGCTCAGATAACAACACTAAAAGAAACCAGCCAGAACTTTACCTGGCAAACCTGGTCTTTCGGGGAGGTAGGTACCAGCACTTTATATGATGTGGAGATAATTGACGAGAATAATATTTGGGCTTTTGGAGAAATTAAATTTGAGGACTCTTCAGTTTATTCGTACAATCTCTTTAACGCTGTTCACTGGAATGGACAAGAATGGGAACAGAAAAGATTTAACACTTTTTCAGATTGTGAACCGGCTCAATCTGCTTACCTAAACGCTGGCGCTACCAGATCAGGGCAGAAAATATACTTTACCAATGGAAATTTTTAGGAGTTTATAATGGGAATGACGTTCAAATTGATTGTAGTGTTGCTGGAATATTAGTTGGAGAAATATTTGGGATTTCGTTAAAAACGATAGCAGTTTATATGTTTATGGAAGCAGAGGTACATTACTGAAAAGGGAAGGTAAAGTCTGGAAAGATTTTACCAGAGATACCGATCTGAGGATTCAGGATATGACAATTGTCAACAATTTACGACATAAGCGTACAGATATCTTCAGGATTGCTTCATTAGCTTATCAGACGGTTAGCCCGAAAATTTATCATGTAAGTGAACAGGATAAGGTAGCCGAACTTAGTATTGGTGGTTTAAGATCCGGAGCGGATGATATTGCGAGTATAAATGGATTAAAATATTATGTGGTTGGTGATGGAATATTCACTAAATCGGATATTTTTAATCAAAAAGAGTCTTGGATAAAGTTTCCAACTGGCTCAATTGCAAGATATTACAGCGAATCTGTAGATGCTCAAGACTTTAATGATGTAGTAGTGAGCGGATCATTTACAGAAATAGTTCACTTTAATGGTTTAAAATGGAAAAACTTCATTGATGAAATGGGATTTCAAAATGGCAGTTTTTACAAGTGTAAAATTTATAAAAACACAATAGTGGCAGTTGGCTATAACAACAGAAAGGCATACATCGCAATAGGGCGAAGGTAAGGAGCAGAGTATTACGAGGAAGATGACCCTCTTGAAATAATTATGAAGTATGAAGTATGAATTATGAATTCGAGCAGGTTGTTGCTTTCCTAATTGTTCTTTGGTTGATAGCTATACGGTCTTAAAACTAAAAAGGGAGCAAATCATTTGCTCCCTTTTTTTATTACTATGTAAAATTTTTTGTTACGGCTGCAGCACTGCCAGTTCGTCTAACTTCATTGAGTCAACTAATTTGTTCAGAATGGCAATGTCATCTGAACCGTTGCAGCGGAGACTCACTAAAATTCTGGTTCCAACGGCAAAATCAAGCTGGCAGCTTTTGAAGTCAGTGGAGGTAACAGAGATTTTTCCGGGATATTTGCCTGCAATTTTTGTGAATTTTTCGTAACCATCCTCGGACTCTGATTCATAATTTTCCCCGAGCATGGTAAACTGCATGACCACATATGGGTTAAAAATGTTGTCAGATATGGTTACTTCCACGGAAATGGTATTTCCGGCAGAATCCGGCTTATCTGAGTTATATACAACGGATGCTTCAGAGGTTGAAATTCCCATTGCTGTCTGGGTCATCCCCTCCGGTTTTGAGCGGGTGAAATCGGTAATCACCATCTCAGGCAAAAATGTCTGCAGCTTTTTAAAATTGATTACAGGATTCTGCGCCTGAGCGAAAACGGAAACGAAAAAGAGGATGAATAAAAGTTTTGCCTTCATTTTGTAACCTTCTATAAATCTTTCTCAGTGGTTTTAACAGGGGAGTTCGGGAGCAGTTCAAGTTTAACCGCGAATTCATCAGCAAACTTTCTGAACATTTCACTGATTTCAAAATTGTTCGTTGCGCGGTTGTAGGTATCCCCGAGTTTCAGGAGAGTCTGATGAAAAAGGATATTCATATCGTCAATCATCATATCTTTTGTCCAGAGGTCAATGCTCATGGTTGCCCGCTCTTTTGCGTCCCAGAGAGTGAGCATCATGGTTTTGCATTCCGAAAAATCTTCGTTTTCCGAATCGGTGGCACTCCACTCTAATTTTTCCGGAATTTTTGATTCATCTAAGGTGATACGGAATTTTATCTCAGACTGCTGCGCCATATCGGTGGCTGACTCCATTATTACATTTATACAAATTTAGTGAAACTGCGCTTCACAGGAAAACTCCTGGAACACTATACCAAAATAATAAATTCTTACTCCTCTTTTCAGTATATTTCTGCTCCTGAATTTAAGTAATTTATCAAAATAAAGCCGTTTTTCATGCTGAATTTCAAGGTTTTTACCATTTTGGCCCTGTTTTTTTCGGGACTGTTTCAGTTCTCTTTTTTCGCCAAGCCTTACTCCAACATCAAACCGCCGGACTGGAGTCATAATAAGACCATTTATGAGGTTAATCTGCGCCAGTTCAGCCCGGGCGGCAGCATAAAGGAATTCAGAGAACATCTGCCCCGCCTGAAGGAGATGGGGGTCGGAATTCTCTGGTTCATGCCTATTCATCCGGTCGGAGCGGAAAACCGGAAGGGCACTCTGGGCAGCTACTATTCAGTACAGGATTACAAGGGAGTAGATCCGGCTTACGGCACAAAGGAGGAATTCCGCGAACTGGTGAAAGAGATTCACTCGATGGGAATGTACATCATCCTCGACTGGGTGGCAAACCACACCGCGTGGGATAATCCCTGGTCAAAATCCAATCCTGAGTTTTATGTTAAGGATAAAGAAGGAAAATTCACACCTCCAAGAGGGACTGACTGGTCGGATGTAATTCAGCTTGATTACAGCAATAAGGAAATGCGCCTTGCCATGACCGATGCTCTGGAATACTGGGTGCGGGAGTTCGATGTTGACGGTTACCGATGCGATGTGGCCGCTATGGTCCCGACTGATTTCTGGGAAAGTGTGTATAAAAAACTTTCAGCCATTAAACCGGTCTTTATGCTGGCGGAAGCTCACGAAGTTGCTCTTCATAAAAATGCATTCCACATGAGCTATGCATGGGATACCTTTAACCTGATGAAGGATATGGCAAAGGGGAAGGAAAAACCGGAAGATTTCCTGAAAAAAGTTAAGAAACAGGACAGCCCTTATCCGCCGCAGGGTATCAGGATGAGATTCACTTCCAACCATGATGAAAACTCCTGGAACGGCACCGAGTTTGAACTCTTTGGCGATGCAGCCCTTGCTTACAGCGTACTTGCGGCCACCCTGCCCGGTATGCACCTGATATATACTGGTCAGGAAGCCGGCAATAAAAAACGGCTGGCATTTTTTGAAAAAGATCCTGTTGACTGGAGCGACTTAAGCCGAACTGATTTTTTTAAGAAACTTAATATGCTCAAGCGGGATAACTCAGCACTCCACCACAGTGTAAAGAGCGGTTCCATGGAACCAATAAAGCACAGCAACGGAAAGCTGATTACCTATCTCAGAAGAAACGGCTCTGATGCAGTTCTGGTTGTGGTTAATGTGACTTCATCTCCGCAGACAACCGTTATAAAATCAGTAAAAGGACTTCCTGAGATGACGGATATATTCAGTGGTGCAAAAATCGCTCTTGCCAAAGAAGCTTCTGTAACACTTCAGCCCGGTGAGCACCGTGTTTATGCATTCAGCAAAGCTGATAAGAAGTAAGGACTGCTGAAATCTTGTTATACGGAAATTATGAAGCGGTTATCGGGCTGGAAGTGCACGCTCAGCTTTCCACCCGGACCAAAATCTTTTGCGGCTGCAGTACTGATTTTGGCAATGAACCAAACAGCAATGTCTGTCCGGTCTGCCTCGGGCATCCCGGTGTGCTTCCGGTCTTAAATAAAAGAGCCGTTGAATATGCTGTAAAAATGGGGCTTGCGGTCAACTGCCATATCGCTGAAAAATCAGTGTTTGCCCGAAAGAATTATTTTTATCCTGACCTCCCGAAAGGGTATCAGATCTCGCAATATGACGAGCCTCTCTGCACCGGAGGATATATTAAGGTATATCCGCAGTCCGGCGAAGAAAAAACCATCGGAATTACCCGGATTCATCTTGAGGAAGACGCAGGTAAATCAATTCACGACCGTGGCAGCGCGACATTAGTTGACCTCAACCGCACCGGTGTCCCCCTCATTGAAATTGTAAGCGAGCCGGATATACGCACGGCTGAGGAAGCGGTGCTCTATCTTTCGGCTATCCGCCAGATTGTGCAGTATCTGGGAATCTGTGACGGCAATATGGAGGAGGGGTCGCTGCGTTGTGATGCCAATATATCCGTCCGGCAGAAAGGGGAGACAAAGCTCGGCACTAAAACAGAAGTGAAGAATATGAACTCCTTCCGCAGTGTGGAACGTGCTATTGAATATGAAATTGCACGGCAGATTGATCTGCTCGAGGATGGGAAAGAAATTATCCAGCAAACCCTTCTCTGGAATGCTGATACCAACACCGCGCATCCGATGCGTACCAAGGAAGATTCGCATGACTACCGCTATTTCCCGGATCCTGATCTGATACCGGTCGTGCTCTCAGAGGAGTATATAAATGAAGTCCGTTCAAACCTCCCTGAACTGCCGGAAAAAAGGAGGGAGAGGTTCATGGAGGAGTACCAGATTCCTGCGTATGATGCCGGAGTGCTGACGCAGTCAAAATCCATCGCTGATTATTTTGAGCAGGTAACCGCCCGCACAAAAGAATACAAACTGGCGTCTAACTGGGTAATGGTTGACCTGATGAAGGTGCTGAATGAACGGAAAGCGGGTGCGGAAGAGTCTCCCGTTTCTTCGCAGTCATTGGCTGACCTGATAAACGAGATTGGCAAAGGCACCATCAGCAGCAAGATTGCCAAAGAGGTATTCGCTGATATGGTTGAGACTGGCAAAGAACCGCTGGCAATCATTAAGGAAAAGAACCTGATTCAGGTTTCCGACCCGGAAGAAATTAAAAAGATTATCCGCTCCGTAATTGAAGCAGCACCCTCGCAAGCAGAGGAATACAGAAGCGGCAAGGAAAAGGTTTTCGGATATTTTGTCGGTCAGGTTATGAAGCAAAGCAAAGGAAAGGCAAATCCGGCAATGGTAAATGAATTATTAAAGGAAATGCTGCTTAACGGATAAAAAACCGTTCGACAATCCGCCGACAATATACGACTCCTCCGGAGTCGGGTTGGTTTTTGTTTGATCGCGTTTTCTACCAATCTGCAATCCCTTCGGGATTGATATAAATCCGGATGATTTCGGGTTGACATAACACCGTAGGGACAGGTCGCGACCTGTCCTGATGAGAACGGCCGACAATATACGACTCCTCCGGAGTCGGGTTGGTTTTTGTTTGATTGCGTTTTCTACCAATCTGCAATCCCTCTGGGATTGATTTATATGCTGAGGATTCAAAATTTATCAGGCATTACTGAACCGCGTAGCGGTGACCAATTAATAGCAAATCAGATTTGTTCTGATCTGTGAACCCGCGCAGCGGGTGACCGGTTAACAACAACGTTTTATAAAAGAAAATTATATATTAAGGAACAACATTGAATTTTAAGGAAATCGGAAGAAAAATTCTGGGGATCCGCACAGACGAAGAACTTGCCGCACAGGCAAAAAAAACTCCAAAAGAAAAAGTCATAGAATTTTTTAAATCACTGGGTTTTGCTCTAATCGCCGCACTTTTCATTATAACATTCTTTATTCAGAACACCAGAATCCCCACTGGTTCAATGGAGAATACTATTCTGGTGGGTGATTTTGTGATAGTGAATAAGTTCATCTACGGCTCATCTTCTCCGAGATATATACCTTTTACCGAAATTGCGCTCCCGTATTTCACTATCCCGGGTATCCGTGAACCTGAAGCAGGGGATATTGTGGTTTTTGAATTCCCTGGTGACCGCGAAGATCTGGTGCCAAAGGAACTCAATGTAAACTATGTAAAACGCCTCATTGGTATGCCGGGTGATACACTGCAAATCATTAACCGTGTTGCTTATATCAATGGAAAGGAGTTCCCGGTGCCTCCGTATGTTCATTATGCACTTCCTTACTCAAAACCTGCTGACAGAGGGGAAGATTATATTTATCCGGCAGGCGCACCGTGGAATGAAGATAATTACGGCCCCTATGTGGTGCCGAAAGCAGGAATGAAAATTACACTTACGCCGGAAAATTATATGCAGTGGAGAACTTTTATTGACCGCGAACATGGCGAAAGGGTGGTAGAATTGAAAGGAGGTACTGTGACCATAAAAGGTAAGCCGGTTAACTCTTATACTGTGCAGAAAGATTATTACTTTATGATCGGAGATAACCGCAATGACAGTTATGACAGCAGATTCTGGGGGCCGGTTTCCCGTGATGCAGTGGTTGGTTCAGCATTTCTGGTACTGTTTTCGTGGGACAGAGAAATACCATTCTTTAATATTTTCAAGCTGCTTGGCTCTGTCAGGCTTGAGAGAATTATGATGGTACTTGAATAATTGTGAATGGTGAATGGTGAATTGTGAATTCAGAGACGTCGTTTATGTCCTTTAAGTCGTTAATGTCCTTTTACCAGTAGCTGCAAAAACTGCCCGCAAAAAAAATAAAGTTATATAATAAAAAAGCCGCCGGAGATTATATCCTCCGGCGGCTTTTTTGTTTTAATCTGTTTTCAGATTAGTTGAAGATGTAACGTACACCTAACTGAATTCTGTAAACATCGTTAACGGTAGCTGATTTGATAAATGATTTATCAATAAGCGCACCGCCAACTCTCTGAAGCTGATAACGTGCTTTACCAGCAGCATCAGCACCCTGAGAAATAAGCGGGGTGGTGGTAACCATCTGATCGCCTACTCCCCAGCTCTCATTAATAAGATTCAGGAAGTTGAGAATATCCAGACGAACCTGGAGGGTGTTCTTCTTATTCATGAAATTGGTATAGAATTCCTGAACAATGCTGAGGTCAGTTCTGAACATCATCGGCATTCTCACACCGTTTCTTTCAGCATACTTTCCTCTGTTTTCGCTCAGGTAATCATCCTGCTGAATGAACTTTTCGAAAGCGTCTGCCTGCTGAGCAGCGGTGAAGAGCGTGGTAGTAACGCCTCCGCTGGTTGAGGTAATATCAACAAAGTTCATTTCGCTCTGATCTTTTGGAATATATATCAGGTCGTTAGCTGTACCGCCGTCACCATTGAGGTCGCCGGAGAAGGTATAGCTTGCAACACCCTGAACAAATCCGTTAACAACTGCCTGATTGTATCCGTCAAGGAACAATGAGAAGGTTGTCTTACCGAAATTGAAGTAATCAAGAGAATAGGAAGCAGCAACAAACAGGCGGTGGCCCGGATTGTTTGCTGAGAATGATGCACCAGGATTATTCGGGTTGCCTGAATGCTGGTTTCCGTTCCATGAACCGAATGCAATTGAACCTGCGTCAACGGTATTTTTTGCTACGCCATAGTTGTAACCGGCTTTCAGATACCAGTTGTCAGCAAATGGTTTTTCAAGAGCTGCTGAGATATTATAGTAATATCCCTGATCCTGGTTCTTAAGAACAATTGCATTATCAATGTTAGCATTGATCTTGTTGCCTGTTGTCCAGCGCGGACGGTTATCAGGACCAACAAATGCAGTATTCGGATCTTTCAGGTTTGCGTTGATGTAATAAACACCATTCACATCCTGGCTATAGAGGAATTCTGCTGTACCGATGAATCCGTATGGAAGTACCTGATCAACACCCACATTGGTTCTCCACATCTGCGGGAATTTGAAGTCAGGATCGGTTAAAGCAAGTTCGTAAGCTGAAGCAGGAGCTCCGGATACGCTGGTTGGTTTATATCTGTTTGGATTCGGATCAAACGGACGTTTGTTCGTATTATCAAGACGGGCAAAACCAGTGAGCATACCGTTATTGCCTATCTGATTTGAAATCCACACATAAGCCGGTTTACCGGTAAAGATACCTGTTCCGCCGCGTACCTGTGTCATTTTATCACCAAATACATCCCAGTTCACGCCAACTCTGGGTGAGAAAAGGATATTTGCATCAGGGAGTTTCTCAGTCTTATACTGTTTGGTTGCTCCGGTCTCATCCTTGAAGAACAGGGTATCCATCTGAGGATTTTTGTATCCGGTTTCTTCAAACATAGGAAGGTCAAATCTGATACCTGCAATAACGTTCAGGTTATTGTTGACTTTCCACTGATCCTGTGCATATAAGCTGGAGTACCATACTTCAAGAGGCTGGATCGGTTTTTCCTGACCAGGGATGTTAGACCAGCGAACCTGGAATCTTCTCAGGCTGATGGTGGTGGAGTCTCTGGTAGGGTTGGCGAGATAAGCGTTTGCGTCGGTATAAAAATCATTAAGTGAGTTATATACATACGCACTCTGTGAACCAGGGAAGAAAACGTTCTCTGATTCATAACGCTCTAAGCTTACACCGAAGGTAAGGCTGTGATCATCAAGGTACCAGCTCAGGTTGTTCTGAATCTGGAAGCTGTTGTAGCGCAGTTCATTGTTCGGAGTGAAGGGTTCATAACCGAAAGTGGTATATACTGAACCGCCTTCAAGAATGTCAACCATCGGGAAGAAAGTTCCGCGGGACTCGCGGCTTTCATCGTTAAAGGTATAACCAACGATGAAGTTGTTGGTCAGATTGTTTGAGAAGATTGCGTTCCACTCACCGATGACTGATCTGATGTTTTCAAGAATCTTGTAGTTTGAGTTCTGGAAGTTCAGACCGTTAAGGTTTGATCTTCTGGTACCAAAACCGAGTGAACTTGAGTTTGAAAGGAGAACATCAGTGAAAGAATCAAGGTGGGTATAACGTAAGCTGAGTTTGTTTGAGTTATCAAGGTTGTAGTCGAATTTCACGAGGAACCTGGTTGATGGTGTTTCGTGATCGTAACCCTGATATGGTCCTGTTTCGTATCCGAAATTGCTCTTCAGGAAATTGCTCAGTGAGTCGAGTGCTGTTTTGCGAACTCTGGTCACCTGGCCTGCTACTGCCTGAGTACCGTCATTAGCAAGATAGGTGGTACCAGGCTGAATGAGGTTATCAGATTCAAAGTTTGCGAAGAAGAAGAGTTTATTCTGGATAATCGGACCGCCAAGGCGTACGCCAATCTGATTGAAATCAAATGTGCCTGACTGGAATTCTGCATCACCTGCTTTGCTGCCAACGAAGTCGTTATTACGGAACTGATAATATACAGAACCTGAGAATTCGTTTGTACCGCTGCGGGTAATAGAGTTGATTCCTGCTCCTACAAAGTTACCCTGACGAACGTCAAATGGTGATACGTTAACCTGAATCTGCTCGATAGCATCCAGTGAAATAGGAGCAACACCGGTTCTGTCACCGGGAAGTCCTGCCAGACCAAATGAGTTGTTGAAATATGAACCGTCAATGGTGATATTATTAAGACGGTTATCAACACCGCCAAAAGAAGAGTTTCTGCCAGACTGCGGGGTCAGTTTGGTTATATCTTCCAGTCTTCTGCTGATGGTCGGGATGCTCTCGATACCTTCTCTTTTAATAGAGGTTTCGGTACCGGTGCGGTCTCCGCGGATGATAGCATCTTTTTCACCATACACTGCGATATCGCCAAGCTGAACTGCCTGTGTGGACAGTTTTACGTTTACAGCAAGGTTCTGCCCCAGCTCGAGATAAATATTCTCAATCGTCTGGGAGACAAATCCCACGAATGAGAAAGTGATTTTGTAAGGTCCGCCGACACGCATACCGGGGATGTTGTATTTACCGTCAGCTCTGCTTGAGATACCGTACTGGGTACCTGAAGGAACGTGAACGGCAATGACGTTTGCTGCCGGCAGCGCTTCGCCTTTATCATCAGTAATCACACCGCTGATACTTGCGGTGGTAATTACCTGTGCATTGATAAGGGAAAGCGGAGCTATGCTTAACAGCAAAAACAAACAGAGGGCTGTTTGTAGAAGTTTTTTCATAACGACGACTCCAAGTTGTTTAGTAGTTAGTTTTTCGGGAACTATTTTCCGCCGCCTGCACGGCAAAAAAAACCTTGTTTATCCGGCCATACAGCACCCTTGCCGATGGCTGAAGAATTTTATTTCAGTCCGGTAATTAACTAATTATCCCTTTACGAGGGGATAAGGACTCTGTTATCAAATTATTAATTTTGGTCCGGTTTTAGCGTGCAGTGCCCAGACCGGCTTTTTTTACAATTTCTGGCATACCCAGCATTGTAATACCCTGTTCTTTCAGGGTGAAAAGTTCTTTTTTTATCTCGAGATATGCCTGAGCATCGAGCAGGATAAATCCTGCTTCCTCTGAGCGCAGGCGCGAAACGAATAACCTGATCTCGGTCAGGGATGTTCTGGAATCAGTGTCTCTTAAATCCACCACCAGACCTGTTCCTATGACGGGTATCCCTTTTTCTGCTGATTTTTTTACGATTCTCCCGATAGAAGATGGGAGATAGAAATTCGCCTTGTGTGAAAGCAGCAGAAGATTTACCCCCGTAAAATAGGAGAAAATATTATTCAAAGCTCCGTTTATCCGGGATTCAGAGAAAGAAAAATCCAGTTTAAAATCCACTTCTTTTATACCCCCGTCCAGCAGTATTCCATAGTTGTTGTTCCCCAGAGTTATAGTTCTGAGCTTAGCGGGATTTATTTTTTCAGCATAAACCAGCGGATAGAAACCGGTCGGGAGATGATCAAGTTCAGTGAGGTTAAAATTGTCAGAATCACGGATAAGTATAAAAACCGCCAGACTTCCTTCTCTCCTCTGAATTTGCGGCATTCTGGTGATTTTTACGGAAAGCACCTTATCTCTGACGCGGTAAATTCCCAGTTCATAGGAATATTCTCCGGTCAGCTGCGATTCAGAAATCATACCTGCCCCGGCAAGCAGACCGTTTAACCGCTTCACAAATTCGGGATATATTACATCTCCGGGCAGAGTCAGATGAAGCAGCGTTGCAGTGGTGTCATTCCTGGAAGTCCGCTTTTGAGATTTTGAGATCAGCGAATCGGGGATATTGTAAAAAGAAAGATGAAACTTGAACAGGGAGTCGGCACTGGCATGGCTACGGGATGAGGAATCATTCCGGATGGATGATGATTCACCTCCGGAGAAGACAAGCACCAGAAAAAGCGCAAGATTAAGCAGTAAAACAAATACGAGAACTTTTTTTAATGCCAGAGGACGCCTTCCGGGAGAATTAAATGAACCTGAGCTTTCAAATTTTCTGAAGGACTATTTTTTATTAAACTCTGCTTTTCTTTTTTCGAGAAATGCGCTGGTTCCTTCCTTAAAGTTATCAGTTCCGCAGCAAAGCCCAAAAAGCGATGCTTCATAGGCAAGCCCTTCCTTCAGGCCGAAATCACCGCTCGCATGAACCGCTTTCATTGCAAAGGAAACAATGTCAGCCGGTTTTGAAGCAATTGCTGCAGCAATCTTCATTACGGAGGCTTCAAGCTCTTCAGAGCTGAAAACTCCCTGCACCAGCCCGAGTTTAAGAGCTGTTTCAGCATCTATATTGTCCCCGGTCAGAATATAGTAATAGCCGAATCCCTGATTAAGCAGCCGGGGAAGCCGCTGTGTGCCGCCATATCCGGGAATAATGCCGAGGTTAATTTCCGGCTGGCCAAATTTAGCGTTCGCTGATGCAAAACGCATATGGCATGACCAGGCAAGTTCAGATCCGCCGCCAAGAGCAAAGCCGTTAACCATGGCAATCACGGGTTTAGAGAGCTTCTCAATTTTATTAAAAACCTCCTGCCCAAGCTCCGCGAATGACTTTCCCGTAATGGTGTCAAGTTTGTTGATTTCAGAAATATCCGCACCGGCAACAAATGCCTTTGGTCCTGCACCGGTTATAATCACCACCCGGCTGTTGTCATCTTTCGAGAGGAAATCAAAAACTTCTGAGAGTTCTTTCATAACCGTGGCATTCAGCGCATTCAGCTTATCGGGCCGGTTAATGGTGATTTTTGCGATGTGGTTTTCGGAAGTAAAAAGAATGGTTTCAAATTTCATGGTTAACTCAGATGGTTGCGACTAAAGGAATTCGGATTTTAAGATCGAATGAAATAAACTGATTATTGGGGAAGTAGTGATAGTTGGTCATGATGTCCAGCAAAAACATGGATGCTCCCAGACCTGCTGAGAACCCCAGTTTTGTTCCTTCCTCTATATATCCAGGGCGGTTCGTCCTGAAGCGGTGGTAATTCTGATAAATCAGCAGGGTAGAAGAAACTTCAAGAACCGGCATAAAAATAACAACCCGCTCCATAAATGGGGAGAAAAAGTGGCGCACTCCTATTGTGAGGGGAAGCATATTTGTTGAAAAATGTGAATATTCAGATGCCTGATAATAATCCTGGGAAGCAGAGTATTGCTCAAACCCGATTTTGCCGAAAAGAAAAAGGGGGAGATATTCATTATCAGTATAGGAAAGCTCCATATTGTATCCGTACCCGAGGAAGGAGACCTTTCCAAAATCCCCGACCGGAAGCCTCGGACCCAGCCCGATAGCGAAAAAAATGCCCCGTGCCTTATCAGACGGCGGTTGTTTCTGCCCCGTAACCGGAATACTAAGCAGAATAAAAACGAAAAGAAAGAGAAGTGAAAAAGTTCTTTTCATACCCAAATTTACGAAAATTCAGTCACCGTTTTGCCGGTGAGGATCAATTTTTCGTAAATCAGAGCTTTATTCCCAACCGGGCAGAAAGCTTTTTTATGGCAATCCTTTCATCAGGCATAAGATTATTCAAATCGGGAAAATCTCCCTCCTCAATCACCCAGTCTCTGCCAAGTATTGTTCTTAGCCCTGTGACAATCTGAAAGAAATTAAGACCGTCGTTTGAATCAACGTGATAAATACCGCCGGGTTTGGAAGTGAGGGTATCCGCAAGGCAGGATGCGGTATCCTCTAGGAATGAGCATGCCTGCATCCACCTGGTGCTTGCTGTAATCTTTCCTTCATTCCCAAAGACCGAATCAAGATGGCTTACCATATGGTTTTTACCGGGTTCGGTACCTATCTGCCATCCAAGCCGTGCTACTACTGCATCAGGATTAAAGGAGAGCATCCTTTGTTCACATTCTAATTTATAAACTCCGTAATTATCATCAGGGCTGGGGCGGTCATGAATGGTAAACGGGCCCCGCTGCGAACCGGAATAAATGGAGACGGAGCTTGTATATATAACTTTAATGCCAAGGCGGTGGCACAGGCGCGAAATGAGTTCTGCCCAGGCAGGAGATCCGGTTGCGCAATGAAATAGATAATCGGGCTGAACACCGGCAAGGAAATCAAAACAGGCCTTCTGATTTTCCGGCGGAATGATATTACGATCCCAGCGGACCACAACTGCATTCTTTGAAACAAGATAATTCGAAAGAGCCGGGGCTACAGTCCCGCTCATACCGGTAATAACAGCTTTCACAGGGCACCTCCTTTAATTGAAAAGGACACAACCCAAAAATAGCGAAAAGAATTATGAATTATGAAGTATGAAGTATGAATTTCCGAAGATGAACGTAAGTCCTGCTTTTTAGCTTTTGCCAAAATCTGACTGAATCCTTAAAATCGGTGAATGCGGGCTAAAAACGCAGAAACGATAGTGAAAATGAATTTAATACAGGAGGATTTACAGGTTGGAAGTATACGAATGTGCAAAAAATGAATATGAATCCGGAGGAATCACAGGTTGTCAGAGATCGAATGTGCAAAAAAAATTAAATTTGAATCCTGAGGATTCGCTGGCTGGATGAAAATGGTCCGGTCAGATTTTTCAGAAAGGGATAATTTACTTTATTAAAGCCATTTTTTTTGTTTTCAGTATACCATTTCCGCTCAATGTGGCTATGTAAACTCCTGAAGGTGATCTGGTTGTGCCGTTATATGGAGTCCATTGAAAGGAATAATTACCTGCCAGCAGAAATCCATCATAGAGCAGGACAGCCACCTCTCCGAGCATGGTATATATCGTAACTGCGTAATATCCTCCCTCATCAACTTTTACATTTATGGTAACTATTGGATTAAACGGATTCGGATAAGAACTGATTGCATATCCGGAGGGTGGGTCTGATGATTCATCGGAGAAAATATCTGTCGAACTTCCAAAAAATGCAGCTATTTTCTGAGCGACTTCATTCCGTTTGGCTTCAGGATAAATCGTCTCAAAAGGGAATCCCATGACAATCAGTCTCCCCTGAGCCGTCCCTGCCGGAAAAAGCCCTGCATAGGCAATTGCCGCAATCCCTCCGACGGTGCTATACTGCATGACATTGGTGCTGCCGTTAATTGCCTGAATAACATCGGGATAGCCGACATTATATGTCCCGAAATTTCCGTTATCAAACGTGATGGAATTAACACCGCTGAATACTTCACCCGGGAAACCCGATGCGGTATAATAGGTATTAGCGAGTCCGCCGGGAGCATCGTTTATATACTGTGTTTTGAGATAGAGGCGGATGAAATCCTTATCTGATGCGCTGCCCCGGTTGTCAAGATCCCAGGCAATTTCCGAACCGGATGCAAAAAGATATCCTCCTCCTTTAAGAAACTCAATAACCTTCGATTGTTCATCACTGCTGAAAGTTTCATTTGCCGTGCTCTCCGTGCCGAGGATGTAATCAGCTATCTTGTATGATTTGAGTGAGAGAAGGCCTGTTATTACCGCTTCGTTGGTGCAGGCATCAAAGCGGAGTCCTGCCTGAAGAAAAGCGGGACCGTGTCTTTTTACAAAATCGTTGGTATTACCGGTTACCGCTCTGTCAAAACCATTGACTATAATCATCTGATTAGGTTCGGCAGAAGGAACTGCAGCAAGCACCTCACTAAAAGGAGAATAACCCGCCTGCCCCATTGCACGGATTCGGACATAATATATCAGACCTTCAGTGAGTCCGGTGATCATTATCGAATCAGTGAAAGTGTCTGTTGAGTCGTTAAAAGCTGCGGGTGAGGTGCCGTAGAAGGCCTTATAAATGGAAGCAGGGGTAAACTGTGCTTTTACTGTTATCTGTGATGCTGAGGAAGCCCTGACGGCAAATATCTGCGGCTGCGGAGTGGTTGATCCGGAGAGGGTATAATACGGTTTGCTGATAACGCCTTCATCACTGATAACAACTGACAACACAGGATCTGCGAGCAGAGCAGCATATTTTTTGTAACTGCTGTTAACCACAAAAGAGTCGAGCACCAGCCGTATTCCGTGACTGTAGTCAGCATAGGTTTCACCGTGGCCGTTATATACCGGCTGGATCGGGCTTCCGTTTAACTGATGCCATCCATAAATTACAACCGGCTTCGGGGTATTCGGATTCAGGTTGGTATATATCCTGTTGGAAATGATTACGTCTTTTTTGGTACCGCCTACAAGAGTGCCGAGCGGGTACTGCCCGAGCAGGGGGAGACGCAGTGATTTAACCGAATCATTATGCTGGCTGAAAACGGGTACGGTGGTCATTTGTCCGCTGGGGGGAATCGGTTGAGGCCGGAGTTTGCAAGCAGATGATGTATATATCTGGTCAACCATCCGTTTGGTTGGCAGAACGCAGTTTATCGCGTTTGCTATTTTCTGTGCCAGCAGGGGAGTCATCGGAATCAGAAAATAATCATCATTGGAGCCCAGAGCAAGATATTCAGGAATCACAAAATAGGTAACGGAATTACCGCTGACTGTGGTAATTACCGGCACAAGATTTCTCATAAAATCCGGCACATTACCGCTGAGTATCTGGTTGTAGATTTCGTTTTCGCGCAATTCCAAAGTCAGAGGAGTAAGTATTGTGACCATCTGGCTACCGGTTGGGGCGTTAGCAGGCCTCGGGGGGAGAGGTAATGACTGCGCCATGAGGACCGAATGCAGCAAAAGTAGTATAAAAACAGATTTCATTATTTATCCGGATTATCTCATCAAATATACCAAATAATTAAAAACGGTATTACCGCCTTTAAAATGAAAAAAGCCGTCCGGAAAGGGACGGCTTTTTTGATCAATGATTCTTATTCGTAATAGAGTCGTTGTGCTGCACGCTGTGATGCGGCTCCGCCTCCTCCTCCGCTTGAAGCATCCCAGATTTCTTCTGTAAGGCTTGTTGCCGCACGTCTGTATGAAATTTGATTATTTCCTGACATATTAATATTCCCTCTGGCAGCAACATTTCCTATGATACTTGAATTACCGCTCATTTCCATATTCCCTTTCGCGAACATCTGTCCATAGTAGGTGGCATTTCCGCTTGTGCTGATATTGCCCTCCGCATAAAAACCGATACTGCTTTTATCCGGGTCATTAGATCCGAACGTTGCGTTTCCGCTCATCTCAACATTGCCTTTAACAATAAAAACACCATAGCCGTTAATTTTGGCGTTTGCCTGTATATAAAGATTACCCTCTACATAGACGATAACCGGCTTGCTTTTTGTACCGAGAGCAATCGAACTATTTTTAATCGTAAGATTTGAAGCATACTTGACCGTGGCTTTTGATTTAAAATCTTCCGCCTTGAAATCCGGAACATCAGGTATATCACTGATTTTATTTGTTGTCGGCAATCCGGAAGGATTCGAATTAGGTTTTACCGAACTTGTCTTTCCGGTAAAGGAAGAGGAATAATTCACGAATCCCTCAATTACTGAGTTATTGGATAATTCAACATCCTTGACATAAATATCAGTATTGAGCGTCGGGTCTCCGGCATCAATTATTTTTGAATTTCCTGAGAGTGAGAGTTTTCCGCTTGAAGTTGCAGCGCTTTTCATAAAATCAGGAAGATCAACCTCACCGGGCTGCACGGAAAAATATGCAGTAGTAACTCTTGGTGTCTCGCCAAAATAACCAATAACTTCAATTTTAACCAGAGAGTCGGCGGCAATCACGGTATCCACAACCCTGTAATACACAGAACCATCGAATATGGATAGTTTTGAATAGGTTTTTGCCCGGTATCCGGTGTTGGAGGAAATGGAAGAGGCGAGCATTTCCGTGACCGAGTTACACATATTTCTTACCTGAACATCTTCATAGTAGCTTACGGACTGAGTAAGCTGATCGCCAATAACGGAATTAATGTTCAGGGACATAATGCCAAACAGCATTATTGAACCGGTTATGTAAATAATTGTTGAATAACCCATAAACTATCTCTCTTATAAATTCTTTGGACGGATTTGTTTTCTCCACTCAACGGGGGAGTATCCGAAATTAACTGAGTCCGGTGATTCGGTCCGTACATAGACTGTTATAAAACGAATCGTGTTCCTGTTTGCCTGACTGTTAAGCGTATTTAAATTAATATTTGATGTGTTCTCTGCCTGATAAGAGAAAACAAAACGTGTTGCAAATCCGATGGTTAATGGTGTTGTAGAATTAATTCTGCGCAGAATCCGGAAATCAGCCGGATTTTTTGTTGAACTCATATCATTTACGGTTCCGCGGTAATAATAAACAGTATCAGTTGTACCGTTATTGTCAATATCTGAAATGTACCTGAGTTGTGAAGAGTCCGCAAGCAGAATAGAATTGCCTGCCGAACGGTATCCAGCCTTATAAAGATCAGACTCAAGAATCTGGGCGGTGGTAATCGCGCTTTCCTGGCTGTATTTATCAATAACTAATTCAGATATCCGTGTGCTCATGGTATAATTCATTACCAGGATCGAAAGAGTAATATATCCTCCGATGAAATATGTTCCGAGCAGGGTAATTAACTGATCCATATCTTAATACGCCTTTATTCCGTTGACTGTTACCGTATCGCCTATATACTGGTTATAAAGACTTACATTAATTCTCTTCATGAACGTTCTGCTGGCGCTTTTTTGCTCCGGATTCATGGAGACAATATAATGGACTGAAACCTTCATGTTGAAATTGCCGAATACGTCCAGACTCTCAGTTCTTGTATAATTGTGATAGTCATCCACATCATCAAACTGGGTAACAAGCGTCTCACCGCTTTCTTTGCCGAGTGATCCGGGTGCGGTAAGGGAGTCCGGAAGGGTGAGCATCCGGGTTATGGTAACCTCGTCAAAATCACGGCTGAGTACCTGCTCCAGCAAAGACTGGGCAATGCCGGTGCCGGTGAAAAGCGCCTGATTATACATATTATTCTCTGTGTTTCTGGTCAGAGAATTTGTCTGCGTCAGTCCGAGCAATCCTAAAAGAACCAGCGAACCTAATAACAGAATCAGTTGTGTGTAACCCATGAAATCCGGTAAAAATTATCAAAATCTGCCCGGCTCTGCCGGACGCCTGTTAAAGTGAAAAACTCTTAAAAATGCAGTAAAATGAATGAATAATTAACATTTAATATAACAAAACCTGCAAAATGAAAGTTTCTCTCTGCCTATGACCCAACAAATACCAGGCCAGAAAAAAATTGGGTTATTGGGGTAAAAAAAGCATTCTGAGAATGTGAATGTGTACAGAAATAATACATAATAAAAGTAAATCTCAATATGATACACTTTGTAAGAAAATGTAGTTTTTGCCCTCCGGCATCACAATGCGGAAGGAGTCACCCGGTGTTTTTTGAGGTGCTTTAGCGGTTGTCCAGCCGGGCTTTGATGTTAAGCAGATCAGTCTGGGCAGAAAGGAATGTTTTCTCCAGGATGCTTAGCTCTGTTTTCACTGAGATCAGGTCTCTTTTCTTGGCCGATATCTCAATCTCTTCACTGATTGCCGCAATTTTTGCAATTCCGAGACTTGCGCTGCTGCCTCTGAGTTTATGACAGTAAAAGGCAATTGCCTTAAAATCTTCATTGCTGAAAGACACCCTCAGATTGGCAAGCATGCGGGGGGTTTCATTCAGGTAAACTTCAAGCAGTTCGGAAACGAATGCCTGATCTTCTTCTGATTCAATATCCTGAAGCACGGGCATTTCAAACTCATTTACCACTGGTTCCCTCTGCACCGGCTGGGGCTCAGTCTCTTTTGCTGGCTGCGGATGCTTCTGAATCTGCTCACTCCATCTCATGATGAGTATCTGAAGTTCATCTATACGTACCGGTTTGCTTACGTAATCATCCATTCCTGCTGCAAGACAGATTTCACGATCTCCCTGCATTGCGTTAGCTGTCATTGCTATAATGACCGGCTGATGAGCTGCAGTACCGTTGCTTCTAATGGCCCGTGTTGCCTCAAGACCATCTAACTCAGGCATGTGCACATCCATAAAGATAATATCATAATCGGTCATCTGCAGGGCAGAGAGAACCTCAAGACCGTTTGACGCGATTTCAACCCTATAGCCAAGTTTTTCAAAAATCTTTATTGCAACTTTCTGATTCACCAGATTGTCCTCAGCAAGCAAAATACGCAGAGGGTATTTGTCAGCCATTTCTCTGTCAAGAATGCTGCCCCGCTGCTTCTTCTCGGGCGGAATTATGCTTCCGGTCAGCGAGTGCAGAATGCTTTCGTAAAGCTGCGACTGTTTAATCGGTTTGTTTAAGAACCTGGTTATATGGAGCCGGTTCAGAATATCCGAAGGTTCTCTTCTGCCGATTGAAGTAAGGATGATAACCGGAAAGCGGCCGTTATGAAACTCCCGGATCTTTTCGGTAAGTCCAATCCCATCGGTTGCCGGCATTTGATAATCAAATATACCAAGGTCAAATTTCTTTCCGGAGCGTATAATTTCGAGCGCTTTATCTGTTGATTCCGCTTCCTCGGTTTTCATACCCCAACGGGTTGTCTGGATGCGAAGGATTTTTCTGTTCGTCAGATTGTCATCAACTATCAGAACCCGTTTCCCTTCGATGGCAGGCAGAATGCCGTGTGAAAATATTTTGGGTTTGGAGGCTGCAGACTCGGCCGGCAGAGTAAAATAAAACGTGGTGCCTTTATTTTCTTCACTTTCCACCCAGATTTTGCCGCCCAGGATTTCTATAAGTTTTTTGCTTATTACCAGCCCGAGTCCCGTACCGCCATATATACGAGTAGTGGATGAATCAACCTGGCTGAACGGTTTAAAAAGTTTATCCATCTTATCTTGCGGAATGCCAATGCCGCTGTCCTGAACAATAAAAAGGAGTTCATTCAGATTGTGGTTAACGGAATTCCTGGAAACCTTTATCAGCACTTCACCCTTCTCAGTGAACTTAAGAGCATTGCCAATCAGATTGGTTAAAATCTGCCTGAGGCGGGTGACATCAGTAATAACCGTGTGGGGGACAGCATCTTCCATCAGGTAAAGCAGATCAATGCCTTTTTCACCTGCTTTTGCGGCCATCAAATCAAGGGTTTCTTCAATACAGTCTCTCAGATCAAAAGGAATTTTTTCGATTTCCAGCCGGTCTGATTCAATCTTGGAGTAATCAAGAATGTCATTAATGATCACCAGCAGCTGTTCACCGCTCAGCCGGATGGTATCAACATAATCACGCTGTTCACGGGTCATATTTGAATCCAGCAGCAGGCCTGTCATGCCGATAACGCCATTCATGGGAGTCCGAATTTCATGACTCATCATGGCAAGGAACTCACTCTTCGCGCGTGCTGCCTGGTTTGCCTGTTCTAAAGCTTTATCAAGTTCACGGTTTTTATCCTGAAGTTCATCATTAAATTCCTTCCTCTGAAAAACAGCGCCGATGGAGTTGGCAACGGTCCTGATTACCGAATAGTCAGCATCATCCCATCTTCTCGGGCTGAAACAGGTGTCAAAGCCCAGAAAGCCCCAGAGTGTGCTGCCGATATATACCGGTGCTAGCAGAACGGATTGTATGGAACTGTCAAGAAAGAGGTGAGCTTTTTCAGTTGGAAGCTCATTCACATTGTGATGCACAATTTCATTTTTCAGCAATGCATCAAGCAGCCCAAGCGGTTCAAAATGAGTATAACTTATACCATAATTCCGGAGAGAAGCAAGCTGGGAGGGGATATTGGCGGCAGTCCATTCAAAAATTTCTTCTGCCCGCAAATCACCTGAGTTATCGGTAAAATTTCTGAAAAGATAGACTCGGTCCGCCTGGGCAGAATTTCCGAGAATTTCCAGCGCCGCCGAAAGAGCGATCTCAATATTTCTTTCAGAAAGCAGAACTGCAGTTGCTGACGCTACCCCTTCGAGCAGAGAGTCCCTTCTTTTAAGCAGTTCTTCCTGCTTCTTTCTCTGGGTAATATCCCTGAAGACCGAAAGGATAAGGGTTCTGCTGGCAGATTCAGAACCAATGAAAGAGGCTGAAATTTCAAGATGCTTTATGGTACCGTCCCAGATAGTCATCGCCGTCTCAAACTTAGGCCGGAGAGTTTTTTTACTGAAATTATCCAGATAGCTCTCCAGAACCCGTTGGCGGATTTCCTCAGCGTAAACTCTGGTAAAGAGTTTTCCTTCAATTTCGGATGCCGCCGAGTGCATCATTTCCGCGTATGCTCCGTTGCACATGATAACGACTCCGTTTTCATCAGTCAGACGCATACCATCGTTTGAGCTTTCCCATACCTCACGGAAGGTGTATTCAACCTTGCTGATTTCGTGTTCAGCCCTTATTCTCTCACTTATATCGCGGATTGTACCCTGCCCGACGTACTTTTCCCCCTCCTGAAGCATAAGACCGTTGATTTCGACGGGTACGGAAGAGTTGTCTTTTCTGAGAAGGTGAGTAATAAAGTTGGAAATGGATTTATCTTTAAAGAATCTGGAGACCGCAACCAGTGCTCTCCTCCGGTCACTTTCCATGACAAAATCTATAAATGACTTCCCGAGAACCTCTTCATTACTGTACCCCAGGAGCATTGTTACGGAAGGGGAAGCATAAGTGAGTTTTCCGGTTGGTGAAAGCCGGAAAATAACATCATGGGAAGTGGTAACCAGCACTCTCAGATTATCATTTTCCTCTGAGAGGGAGGCAAGCAGCATGGTCATGCTCTCCAAATGGTTGAGCATATCCTGCCGGAAGGTGGCAGAATCTCCCTCCATAAGGAGCTGTCTTAGATTATGTATTTCTCCCTGCAAACGCAGGGCGTCTTCTTTAAATTTCACTGGGCAGAAAGCTAAAAATCAGAAAACAATATATAAAGTTTACGTAAAACATGATTGCCGCCTTTAATTGTAATTGACCCCCGAAAGAGTTAATTTTGATATTATGATTTTATAATTCCGGAGAAAACATGTCCCTCAAGCCCTTTAAAAATGAACCCGCAACTGATTTCACTAAAACACATAATTTCCAGGCCCAAAAAGATGCTATTGCAGCAGTCAGAAAAAAATTCGGAAAGACCTATGATCTTGTCATAGGAGGTAAAAAAGTACAAACCGGCAATCTGCTTACCTCGTACAATCCTTCGGATAAAGATGAAGTAATCGGCCACTTTCACAAAGGAACCAAAGAACTGGTTCAACAGGCAGTTGAAGGCGCTCATCAGACCTTTCAGAAGTGGAGCAAAACCACTCCGGAAGAAAGAGCCGCAATCGTATTCAAAGCCGCGGATATTGCCAGAAGAAGAAAACTTGAAATTAATGCCTGGATGATACTTGAAGCAGGCAAAAACTTTGCTGAAGCTGACCTTGATACCGCTGAGGCAATTGATTTTATGGATTTTTATGCCCGTGAGATGCTTCGTTACGGCGGAAAACAGCCCATAACTCCGATTAAAGGAGAAAAGAACGAGCTGAATTATATTCCTCTCGGAGTGGGTGCAATCATACCTCCATGGAATTTCCCATTTGCAATCCTGGTCGGAATGTCAACTGCGGCAATAGTTACCGGCAATACGGTTGTGCTAAAACCATCAAGCGAAACTCCGATGATGGGACAGATTTTTAATGAAATCATGCAGGAAGCAGGGCTCCCCAAGGGTGTGCTGAATTTCCTCCCCGGTTCGGGCGGTGAAGTCGGTGATACGCTGGTTGCCCATCCTCTGACCCGTTTTGTTTCATTCACCGGCTCAGTAGGTGTCGGCTGCCATATCAATGAACTGGCTGCCAAGGTTCAGCCGGGCCAGATCTGGCTGAAGCGTGTTGTGGCTGAAATGGGAGGAAAAGACAGTATCATAGTCGATAAGGATACTGATCTCGATGCTGCAGCGTATGGTACCGTTATTTCAGCATTCGGCTTCCAGGGGCAGAAATGCTCCGCCTGTTCACGCGTAATTGTTGACAAAGCAGTGTATAAGGAGTTTGTCGCAAAGGTAAAGAATCTGGTGGATAACCTGAAACAGGGTAAGGCTGAAGACAATTTCTATCAGGGTCCGGTGATAAGTGAGTCTGCCCGCCAGAGCATCATGAAATACATTGAGATCGGCAAAAAAGAGGGCAAACTTCTCTGCGGAGGTGAAGTTGGTGAAGGAAACGGGTTCTACATTAAACCAACCGTATTTTATGATATTGACCCGATGGCAGTAATTTCTCAGGAAGAGATTTTCGGACCGGTTCTGGCAATCATCAAATCCAAAGGATTCGATGATTCGCTCAAGATTGCCAATAATACCATTTACGGACTGACCGGAGCTGTTTATACAAATGACCGCGAAAAACTGGACCGTGCAAAGAAAGAGTTCCACGTCGGAAACCTCTACCTGAACCGGAAATGCACTGGTGCCATGGTTGGTGTGCACCCATTCGGAGGATTTAATATGTCAGGTACTGACTCCAAAGCCGGCGGAAGGGATTATCTGCTCCTGTTCCTCCAGGCAAAAACGGTTTCTGAAAAGATACTCTAAAATTTTTCGCAAAAAATCAAGTTTAATTGCTGAAAGATTTTGAGTATTATTAAATCAAGTATGTCTAATTTTTTTTGAAATTTAAGGTAGATCAATGAAAATTCATGAATTTCAAGGGAAAGAAATTCTCAGAAAATATAATGTTCCGGTTCCAAGGGGATTTGCAGCAAATTCTGTCGAAGAAGCCGTAAAAGCCGCTGAAGAGCTCGGAGGCCCGGTTTGGGTGGTAAAAGCTCAGATTCATGCCGGTGGACGCGGTAAAGGCGGCGGGGTGAAGGTTGCGAAATCACTTCAGGAAGTAAGAAAATTCGCTTCTGAAATTCTGGGTATGACACTCGTTACCCATCAGACCGGCCCGGAAGGCAGACTCGTGAAAAAACTCCTCATTGAAGAGGGTGTTCACATAGACCGCGAACTCTATCTCGGAATAACCCTTGACCGCGCCATCTCAAAAAATGTGGTGATGGTTTCAACTGAGGGGGGTATGGAAATTGAGAAGGTTGCTGAAGAGTCTCCTGAAAAAATAATCAAGTGTGCTGTTGATCCGTTCATCGGACTTCAGCCTCATCAGGCACGCGAACTTGCGTTTGCATTAGGACTCAAAGGTACCCAGGTTTCTAACGCCACCAAATTCCTGATCGCTTTATATAAAGCATACGAAGCTACTGATGCTTCACTTGCTGAAATCAATCCGCTCGTTGTGACCAAAGAAGGTAACGTCATCGCGCTTGACGCGAAGATGAACTTTGATGACAATGCTCTGTACCGTCATAAGGATATTGAAGCCTACCGTGATCTTGATGAAGAAGATCCGCTCGAAATTGAAGCTTCTAAATTCAATCTGAATTATATCAAGCTTGATGGTAATGTTGGCTGTATGGTCAACGGCGCCGGACTTGCAATGGCAACCATGGATATAATCAAACTTGCAGGCGGTGAGCCGGCAAACTTCCTTGATGTAGGCGGCGGAGCGAACAAAACTACCGTTGCAAACGGATTTAAGATCATCCTCTCAGATCCGCATGTGAAGGCAATTCTGATCAATATATTCGGCGGTATTGTCCGTTGTGACCGTGTTGCTCAGGGTGTTATTGATGCGGCCAGAGAAATTGAAGTAAAGCTGCCGATAGTTGTCCGCCTGGAAGGCACCAACGCAAAAGAAGCCGGTATTATGCTGACTGAATCAGGCCTGGCCTTTGAGGTTGCCGGTTCACTGCATGAAGCCGCAGAAAAAGTTACCAAGGTGCTTAAAGCATCCTGATTGTTTAACAAACAGAGATATAATGAAATCATCAAATCAGGGCTCTTCAGATAACTTCGGTTTCCATGATGAGGAACGTTTAAAGAAGCGTTTCGACCGTTACCGTGAAATCATCGAAGCCGGACAGGTTGTTCTCATGAAGGATGATCTGGAAGAGTTGTTGGATGAATGCCTTGAGACGGCACATTTCACCCGCGCGCTTTTTATCGCGAATAACCTTCTTTCCACATTCAGATATGATTCTGAGTTATGGTTTAAGAGAAGTATTGCGCAGGGGCACCGGGGAAACAGAACAGGACAGATTGCATCTTTGAACAGGGTTCTTACACTGAACCCTGTTCATGTTGAAGCGCTTGTTGAGCGTGCCCGCATCTATCTGCATGATCAGAAGTATGACCATGCAAAAAGGATGCTTCTGAAGGCTTACAGAATCAACTCTCTGGATGATTATGTTCTCGCCGGCATTGGTTACTATTACCGTAAACTTAAATTCCCAGAAAAAGCCGCTGTCTATTACCGGAAAGCAATTCAGATGCATCCGGATAATATTGAGCTGTACGAAGACCTTGCCCACTGCTACGAAGATATGAAAAAAAGCGGCAAGTCCGTTGCAGTATATAAATCATATACGGTGAAATATCCTGATGATGAATACGGCTGGTATCTGCTCGGGCTTAATCAGCACCGTCATGAGAGATACAACAGCGCGGTGAAATCATTTCTCCGTTCACTTGAAATCTATCCCGGTTATCAGGATGCAGCAATATCACTGGCGCATACTTATACTGAGATGGGGGATTATGTAAACGCGTATCTTTCATACAGAAGAGTGCCGGAAGATCCTGATTTCCCGGAAGAGATACCGCTTAATCTGATTAACTTATATCTTGATCAGGAAAAGTACCGTGCCGCGTTAAGTGAAACAGAGCACCTGCTTAAAATAATGCCGGAAAGTCTGAGAGCAAGAATGCTCAAAGCCTACTGCCTGCACAAATCAGGTGAAAAGGATAAAGCCCTACATTATTTTGCCGCATCAGTACGGACAGTGTTTGAAAAACCATTTTCACTCAGGAAGAGGGAACTACACTCTGCTCCGGAAGAGAGTTTTATAAAGTTTACCCGTTCTGACGGTAAGTTCAAAGATTATCATCTTCTTGAAAGTGATTTTCTTCTCATTCTTTTTCTCGGTTACAGAAAAAGAGGAAACCGTAAAAGGGCCTGGGCTTGTTACCGGACACTAAAGGAGCGGTCACGTTTTAAAGCGGATTCATTTTTTTATCTCGCTCAGATTGAAATTCTTCTCGGTAATTTTAAGCGGGGAGTGAACTATCTTCGTAAGTATGAAACAAAAGTAAAAGGGGAACCTGATAATATCATCCGTGAAAGATATCCTGATCTTTGGTTCTCATGGTTTTACGGACTTGCGGTAAGAGATGAGGAATAGTTTTCCGCAGTAACACCGTTATTTATGAAAAACGCACTGCACACGCACACAGAACTTCTTGGTCTTATCGGTCACCCGATAAAACACACTTTTTCCCCCATGATGCACAATGTTGCATCCCAGCTGCTTGATCTTGATTATCTTTATCTCCCGTTTGATATATCACACGCGGATCTGAGTGAAGGTATTGCCGGTCTTAAAGTGCTCGGATTTAAAGGCTTTAACGTAACGGTACCCCACAAAGAAGCAATATTTTCTCTGCTGGACACGGTTTCAGAGGAAGCGGTAATTATCGGCGCGGTAAACTGTGTGGTGAATGACGGAGGAACTCTGCACGGATATAACACCGATGCGTTCGGGGTTCATTACGTACTTGATACCTATCGTGAAGAGATTACCGGAAGTCCGGTCATGATTTTCGGCGCGGGCGGAGCAAGCCGTTCTGCCGTATATACACTTATCCGTCATTACCGTCCTTCGGTTATTCATATCGTAAACAGAACGATTCAGCGTGCAGAGCAGATTGCGCTTCACTTTAAGCAGCAGATGCATTATGACGGAATTGTCGCGCATGAACAGGAACCGGTTACCACTGATAATATCATGAAAAGCTGCAAACTGATCATCAATACCACAACGCTGGGAATGACCCCGCTGACGGAAGATTCACCGGTGAGCAGTGCGGCAGGGTTTACTGATAATCAGATCGTGTTTGATATGGTATATAATCCGGTGAATACGCAATTTCTGCAGATGGCCGAAAGTCAGGGAGCAATTACGGTAGGCGGAATTAAAATGCTGGTTGCCCAGGGAGCAAAATCATTTGAGCTCTGGACGGGGAAACAGATGCCGGTAAATGAGATTTACGATACGCTGTTAAAATATCTTAATCCCTGATAAGAGAATTTTAAACGTTATCATCCACGGTATGATGGCGGTGTTTTCTTTCTTTTACCCCCAGTCGCGTAGTACTTCTTTGGGTCCCTGTTCTCTGCAATGTCCGTTATCTCCATGATTGAGCCCCGTACCTTCACTCAGAACGTGTCCTCTACTTTGCTGCGCCCTTTGCAGCCGCAGTCTTCTGAATCATGTTAACACTTCTCAGCATCATCATTCTCACTGCTTTTAACTGCTGTTGCTCCGGGTATAGAATCTGATTCGCCGGTCTCCTCCTCATCGCTGCTTTCTTCCGCTGAACAGACGTCACATGAACAGATATCATAAATTTCATCGTAACCGTAATCAATGGTCAGTTCTTCACCCGGATTTATGTCTCTTGCAGCCACAAGAAGCAAGTTGCCATTTGCATCCGCGTCAACATAGCAGTTCGGATCGCAGTTATGATTGATGTATTTAATATCATCAGTATGTTTAACGTCAACATATTCATCCCCGTTCCAGAAGATATATACATTGTCCTCTTCATTTTCACGGCGTTCACATTCATCACCGGAGATGATTTCCCCCTCTATTTTCATGATGATTTCGTCTTCTAATACTGATGCAGCACAATAAAGACCTTTCCCTTCAATGGGTGATTCCTGCACAAAAAGGTGACGGTGGTAGTGTTTCATGGACTATTGTCCGGCGGTTGGTATAAAAATCAGGCGAATTACCTTATCTATGACTGAATCATCATAAACGGGGAAAGAGAAGCGGTTATTTTCATTCATGAGAGAGAGATCGTAGCTGAACCTTGCTACCTCAACATTGGCAGCATTGTAATAGACAACCGCTTTAAGATTATAGCACTTTTCGAGCACATTGACCTGATAAAGTGATTTAGATCTCATAATCTTGCCTTTTATGCCGTCTATGGTAATAAGGGGCTGATGGAGTTCTAAAACCCAGACATCAAATACCGGTGAGGAAATAGTATCTGTCTGTGACTGGTCTATCCAGACTTTTTGAGATTCTGTAATTATCAGCGGTTTCCATTTGTGATTCTCCTTTTGAGGGAATAAATTTGAAACCGTAACAAACAGAAACAAGCAAAGCATTACTTTAACCATCGAACAGGAAACTCTCCGATTGAGAAAACATACAAATAAAACGCAAAAGATAATCAGAAGCCTCCAATTAATCATCGTCTTAATCACCCTCCTTGGGGTAAAAACGAACGGACAAATTATTGTATCACAGTCTGCAATGAATTTCGGCAAAGTGCAGATAAAGTCGGTAAGCGCAAGAAATGTGCAGATTAAAAATATGTCCATGCTGCCGGTTTCCGTTAGTCTGAATTTTGGAAAGGGCTCAGGATTTTCTGTATCTCAGGAGGAGTTCTTTTTGGGTATTTATGATTCAGTGCAGGTGTTGGTCACGTTTAGTCCGGCACAAAATATAAGCTACCGTAATACACTTTTTATAACCACTGCTGAGACGGGGCTATCAGTACCGGTCACTCTTCGGGGTGAGGGGGGTGCGCTTTCTCAGTATGATGCTGCAACATTTGATAAATGGGATAATGCACTTAAAACCGCTCTAAACGGACTGGTGATTAATCATACGTCGCTTGGCTATAACACCGGTCGGGACAGGATGTATGAAAATATTGATAAACAGCCCGGTGATACCATAGAGTGTGTTTATACCGGAATTAAAATTCAGGCAGCCACTCGTACCATCGCGCAGAATCAGGGTTTTGATACCGAGCATACCTGGCCTCAGGGTACTTTCAGTCAGGCAGAACCGATGCGCTCAGATATTTTTCACCTCTACCCGACAAACAGTTCGGCAAATAACACAAGAGGCAATTATCCATTTGGTAAAGTGGTTTCAGGTATAAACTGGCAGGTGGGCGGTAGCAAAAGGGGACTCGATTACCGTAATGTGATTGTATTTGAACCCCGTGATGTTCATAAAGGGGATGCAGCACGGGCAATGTTTTACTTCATCACACGATATCAGAATTACCAGAATTATATGGATACGGTGCAGGAAAATGTTCTCAAGGAGTGGAGCAAGTTCGATACGGTATCGGCAACGGAAGCAGCAAGAAATACGAAAATTGCATCGTATCAGGGGAAACGTAATCCGCTGATAGATCACCCTGAGTTTATTGACCGGATTGCATCATTCGTTAATACATCGCTTACCACACCTCAGAAACCGGCTGCGCTGCTTTCCGCTGACAGTCTGCATCTGCGTTATGAATGGGTTGGAGAACAGGGAGACAGTTCAACTCTGTGGCTTTACCTTGCGAATGTTTCAAGAGGCTCGCTTACATACCAGACAAGTTCACTTAACTCTGAAGTATTCCGGGTTTATACAAACGATAATACGGTCGGATTCGGTGAAGTGGATTCTCTTCTTATTGTGTTCGCTCCTGCCGTACAGGGTTATTATCAGACGGAACTGCTTATTTCCACAAATGATGGTATTTTCAGAGTACCGGTAAGGGGAACTGCTGTATCGGGAAGTGCCGCAGAACCCGGACTGAATGCCGGGAAAGATTTCAAAATAATCGGCAGCTACCCGAATCCATTTAACGGAAGTGCCGCGCTCAGGTACCATATATATACAGCCGGCGAGGTAACAGCAAAACTCTATACCCTGAACGGTGAGAAGGTGAAAGATCTCTTTGCGGGAGAGATGACGGCAGGGGAGCACACTCTGCGGATAGAAATGTCAGGTATGCCGAGCGGTATTTATTTTGTCAGACTGCAGAGCGGGCAGAAGTCAGAATCGCTCCCAATCCACTATATGAAATGATTTTCAGAACACTTTTCCTCTTTGTATTCGTAATGCAGATTAACAGCCAGGATATTTCCAGACTCCGTTCCCTTGTTGAGGATGAATTCAGAACTCATAAAGGTGTGTTTGCCCTTTCCTATCTGAATATATCTGAACCGGGGGATAAACTTTCAGTGAACGGAGATACCATTTTCCATGCTGCAAGTACCATGAAAACCCCTGTTATGGTGCAGGTTATGAGGGATGTCTCAGAAGGAAGGCTCTCTCTTGAAGATACCCTCCTGCTTAAGAATGAGTTCAAGAGCATTGTTGACGGCAGTATTTACCGCATGGATATAGATGAGGACAGCGGGGAGGGACTGTATAAATTTCTCGGGCAGTATAAAACCATCCGTGAACTGGTTTTTGAAATGATTACCGTTTCATCAAATCTTGCGACGAATATTCTTATTGACAGGATTGATGCAAAGCGGGTAATGGCAACTCTTTCCGAACTGGATGTTGAGGGAGTAACGGTGCTGAGAGGTGTTGAGGATATTCCGGCTTTCCGTGCGGGTCTTAATAATACAGTAACTGCTGACGGTCTGGCGGCGCTCTTTACGCAGATATATATCAGGAAATACCCCGATGAGGTGTTATTCACGGAGATGTTATCCGTGCTGAAGCAGCAGAAGTTCAGGGACCAGATTCCCAGATTCCTGCCTGATAATGTTTTAGTCGCTCACAAGACAGGATCAATTACCGGAGTTACTCATGACTCAGGTCTTGTCTTCCTACCTGATGGAAGAGTGTATGCTCTGGTATTGCTAGGGAAGAACATTGAAAATATCAGCAGTGCTAAAGAGATGTACGGCAGAATTTCAGAATTAGTATATAAACATATCACCGCAAAATAAAAAAAGCGGCTCATCAGGAGCCGCTTTTTTTTGTCAAATCAGCGAGGATCAGTCTCCGAAACAGATACCCAGATCTCTCGCGGTCAGAATGATGTCAGAATCCTTTCTCACTAATTTCATTTTATTCGAAATTTCATCCAGAGGGACATAATTCACTTTGGGTGGTGCCAGAGCAACCATCACTCCATTCTGTCCTTCAACGAGCGCGCGGACTGCCGCAGCGCCGAATCTGAGAGAGAGAAGCCGGTCGAATGTTGTCGGGCTTCCTCCGCGAAGGAGATGACCGAGGATTACCGTTCTAATTTCATTTTCAACAAGGGGTTTGAGCTGAGCAGCAATTCGCTCCGCGGCGCCTCCAAGCCGTTCAGCTTTCCCTGCCTCTTTTTCAAGCACGGAAACTGATCCGCCTGCCGGTACAGCTCCTTCAGCAACAACTACTATTGCATAGTTTTTATCAGTTGTCCTGAATTTATTGTTGAGGTGTTCCGCCACCTTATTAATATCATAAGGGATTTCTGGTATCAGAATAACATCCGCAGAGCCGGAGATACCCGACTCAAGCCCGATCCAACCGGCGTATCTTCCCATTACTTCAACCACAAGAATTCTGCTGTGAGATTTAGCGGTCGAGTGAAGTCGGTCAATACATTCAGTTGAGAAAGAAAGGGCAGTGTCAAAACCGAAGGTGATGACGGTTTTATCAAGGTCATTATCAATGGTTTTTGGAACACCTACCACCCGCAGGCCTTTCTTAGCAAAAACATTTGCCATGCTAAGTGAGCCGTCTCCGCCAATTGCAATGAGTGCATCAATATTGTTTCGTTTGAAGGCGGCCATAATTTCGTCAGAGCGGTCAACCTCCACGATGGTGCCGTTTGCAGCTTTCATAGGGAAGCGGAGCGGGTTCCCTCTGTTCGTGGTTCCGAGGATGGTACCGCCGAGTCCGGTAATATCGGCAACAACATCATAGGTCAGATTGATCAGTCCGCCTTCCGGAAACTTTTCAGGAAGGAATAAACCATTATAGCCTTCTTTGATGCCTACTACTTCCCACCCCTTATTCAGAGCAGAAATTGTAGCAGCTTTAATAACAGCGTTAAGGCCAGGGGCATCGCCGCCGCCGGTGTTTATGGCAATCTTTTTAATGGGAGCGTTAGTAGTCATAATCGTCTTTTCGTTAACAGGAATAATACAAAAATTCAGCCATGAAAATATATGAGGTCAGGGAGCCTCTTACAAACAGGATAAGAGAAAAAAAGAAGGGGCAAGTCAGATACTGAGAAAAAAACCCGTTTCCGCAGGGTAAAGCCGCGGAAACGGGAATTAAAACTATTTGGGGGACTGGAATAGTCCGATTTTATTGCCATGGGGGTCTTCAATGAGAGCATACCATCCGTAAACGGGGATAGTTGACTTTGACTTAAAAACTCTGCCTCCTGCCATTTCCGCAAGATCGCAATACTTTTCAACTTCGTCCACATGGATATGGAATACCGTGGTGTTTCCTGATACCACAGATTCCACACTTCTGAGACCGATGGTCATTCCCTTATGAGTGTTAAAGAGCATATATCCCTTTCCGAACTCGCGGAACTCCCAATCGAATACTTTTTTATAAAATGCTGAAGAAACAGAAAAATCCGGGCTGGGAATTTCAACATGCCCGATTACCTGATTTGACATTGGCAACCTAAAAAATTTTGTAAAGTATATAAAATTACAATAAAAGATGCGTAGAACAAAAGCCCAAACCTATTGGTTTTCTTTAATTCTTTCCTGCATTTGAGCAAAGGGGAGCATCAGAAGAAACACCACACCGGCAAAAATAAAGGAGGCCCTCACACTGAACAATGAAGCAATGACACCGGAAAGCAGGGGAGCGAGCATATTCCCCAGAGTCTGAGCGCTTGATGCAATACCCATAAGCCCTCCTTTCTTTTCAGGAGGGGAGGAATGACTTATCCCTGTGAAAAGCGCGGGGAGAATCACGCCGTAACCGAGGCCAAGAAGTATCCGGACGGGTATCAATAGATAAACCGAAGTCACAAAGAAATGAGCGATATACATGGTACCGGTCAGGATAGTCCCGACAAAGAGCACCTGCCGGGAGCCATGAGTGTCAATTCTTTTTCCGAACCAGAAGGAAGAGAAAGCGGAAAAAATGCCAATCAGACTATACAGCGCGCCGGTTGTTCCAGGTAGTGTCTTACTGTCCGAGACCATTGTTTCGATAAAAAAAACGAATAACGGCCGTATGAATGCCACGCCAAAAGAGGCAAGAAATATCAGCGTGAGCAGAAGCATAAGCGACCGGGAGGTGAGAGCAAACTTCCAGTAATCAAGGTACTTGAAACGGGGTGTTTTGGGCGGTACCCGCACTTCCTCTTTCAAAGTGTAATAGAGCACAATCGCCATCATGAAACTGATGATGGCACTTGCAACAAAGACCGACCGGAATCCAATAATGACTGAAAGAAAACCGCCGATGACCGGACCGAAAATATTTCCTGAAGTATTGGCTGACTGAAAGGCTCCGAGTGCATATCCCTGTTTTTCCTCTGGAGTATTGGAGGCAATCAGGGTCATGGCAGAGGGATAGAAGCCGCTTAATGCGCCCTGAAGGATGCGGAAGAAAAAAAGCTGCTCAACTGATTGAGCGTACGCCATAAGAATCTGAGCAATGCCCAGACCGATAACAGCACGGATCACCATGATCCGCATTCCGTATTTATCCCCAACGGCACCCCAGAAAGGAGTGATGAAAATTGTTACGAAAAAAGGCGCTGCGAATACCAGACCGCTCCAGGTAACCGCTTCCTGCTGGTTCTGCACACCCAACTCCCTGATGAACAGGGGGAGGAAAGGAACAACTGCACTAAGCCCGACCATCGCAAAAAACTGCGTCAGCCATAACGTGGTGAGGTTGCGCCTCCAGGTTTCCCTCACCGGCACCCCTGCAGTGGTTTTGCTGAGATTCTGATTTTCATATCTGCCAAAATACATAATATCCCGCTTCCGTTTGTTCTTGTAAAATATCACGATATTCCATAAGTTTATATACTAATTATCGTTCTAATTAACTCCTGGAATCAATTTAACAGATTGGAATAACAAATGGATTCAGCAAAATTAACTCTCAATGGCAAGGATTATACCCTGCCGGTGCTGGTCGGAAGCGAACAGGAAGTTGCAATAGATATAACACAGCTCAGAGCGCAGTCAGGTGCTATCACCCTGGATGACGGTTACGGTAACACCGGCTCCTGCAAAAGCGCTATCACCTTTATTGACGGTGACAAGGGAATCCTCCGCTACAGAGGGTATCCTATTGAAGAACTGGCTAATAAATCTTCATTCATTGAAGTTGCATACCTTCTGATTTATGGCGAACTCCCTGGCAAAGAACAGCTTGATCAGTTCAAGCATGAACTTACCCATCACAGCCTTCTGCCGGAAGACATGAAAAAAATGTTCGAGGGCTTTACCACCACGGCGCACCCGATGGGCGTGCTCTCCTCAATGGTGGCATCCCTGTCAACATTTTATCCGGAGACGGATTATAAACAGGAAGCAAACCTCAATATCATCCGCCTCATCTCCAAAATCAAAACCATCGCAGCTTTCTCCTACAAAAAATCCCTCGGCCAGCCTTATATATACCCAAGAAATGATCTGAGCTACACTGGTGATCTTCTGCACATGATGTTCGCCGTGCCCTCAGAAAAATATGAAATTTCGCCGGTAATTGAGGATGCCCTTGACAAGCTGCTTATTCTGCATGCAGATCATGAACAGAATTGCAGCACCTCAACTGTCCGTATGGCTGGAAGTTCGCATGCTAATGTGTATGCAACCATTTCCGCGGGCGTGGCAGCTTTGTGGGGACCGTTGCACGGCGGCGCCAATCAGGAAGTGATCGAAATGCTTGATCATATTGCCGCTGATAATATGGATTATAAGAAATATATTTCCCTGGCAAAAGACAAGAACAGCGGCTTTAAGCTGATGGGCTTCGGACACAGGGTATATAAAAACTTTGATCCGCGCGCCCAGATTCTTAAAGGTGCAAGCGACCGCGTTCTTCATGAACTCGGCATCAATGATCCGCTGCTTGAGGTTGCCAAAAATCTTGAAAGAGTTGCTCTTGAAGATTCTTACTTTGTTGAAAGAAAGCTCTACCCGAATGTTGATTTCTACAGCGGAATCATTTATAAAGCACTCGGCATTCCGACCAATATGTTCACCGTGATGTTTGCAATCGGCCGTTTACCCGGCTGGCTGGCTCACTGGAAAGAACTGCGTGATAATCCGGCACTCAGGATTTACCGTCCGCGCCAGGTTTACACCGGTCACACAAATCGGGAATATGTCCCGGTTGAGAAGAGATAATTACTCTTGATTAAAGAGAGGCGGCTAATAACCGCCTCTTTTGTTTTCTCCTGTCCCTTAAGAAATTCTGTTTTGCTTTCATCATCTGTCAAACAATAAGTAATTTGATCCCGAATTCAGAGTAATGGCTGACAATCATCGCGCGTATAATATCTGGAAAGAAATGAACCTGAAGGTAAGAATTCTCCTTGCTGTTTCAGTATTCCTGATCTTTTCCACACTGGGGCCGCTGAGCATTTTGATGGATGATCCCCTCAAGCATATATCAATAATGCACGTGCTGATTGTTACCATTAGCTCAGGGGGAATTTCCGGCAGTATCATTCTTTTTGCGAGGAAAAAACTGCTCCTCATCCTGATGACCGCTTTGTTTATGGCAGGTAATATCTATGCACTGGATATCGAACAGTATTTTTCCGGTAAAACGGATGCAAAAATGTTCAAGGAACAGGAGCAGCATATCCTGCTGAACAGAAAAGAGTATCAGGAAGTAAAAAATGAAAGAATGCTTCTTGGCACTTTTTCCGTGGTTCTTCTTGCTTTAGGGTACACTATGTTCATTGTGACACTGCAGAGAGAGGGAAAACAGAGAGTACGGCTTGAAACGGAGTTTCAGGTAGCAAGGAAAATTCAGGAGTCGCTGAATCCCGGCAAAGGAATGGTTTCGGGGAGAACTGAGGTATTCGGAATCGCAATGCCGGCGCAGGAAGTCGGAGGTGATTTCTTTGATTATCTGGACTGCGGTGACGGCAATATCTTTGTTCTGGCGGCTGATGTATCAGGACACGGTATCGGCTCCGGAATTATTGCCGCAATGACAAAAAGTGCATTTTACGCAAACAGGGATTTGCTTGATAATCCTGCAGAATTATTCAGCAAAATGAACAGAACGCTTCAGCAGATTACACAGAAATCTCATTTTGTTACAGCCGCCGGTATATATATCAATCCGGCATCATCATCCGCCAAAGTGATCACCGGCGGGCATCATCCGGTTCTTCATTACCGTATTGCAGAAAAAACTGCAGCAAGTTACCGGACACAGAATCTGGCTCTTGGGATGCAGAGGGATTTCAATTATGTGCATGAGTCCATATCATTTGAACAGGGAGATTATTTCCTTCTCTATACTGACGGCATCATTGAGGCAAGAAACAAGGAGGGGCAGGAGTTTGGACTGGCGAGGCTAAGGACCTCATTCAGTGATTACTCGGGTAATCCTCCCGAGATTATCTGCAATGCCATTAAATCAGATTTACACCGGTTCACCGGGCGTGATGTGTTTGATGATGACATTACGCTGATCTGTGTTAAAACATAAAGGGCGGCTGATTTTTATCAGCCGCACCTTTATTAATCAGAGAGTTACTTCTTTTCAGGCTCAATAAGTTTTGTTCCGTCTTCAGAAAGCTTAGCCGCATATTTTTCTGGGTTATTGCTGAATTTTTTAATGCAGCCTTTGCAGCAGAATCCATAAACTTTGCCGTTATAGGTAACGGTTTTTACTTCAGGGTCCACTTCATCTCCCATAACCGGGCAAACGGTGTTAAAGATTTTGGTGGAATCAGTTTCCTCCTTTTTTACTTCAGGATTTTCGCTCTTCACAGTAACACTGTCATTTTTATGTGTGTTATGATTGTGATTTGAGTGATCCTGGGCAAAAGCGATGCTGCCGGCAAGGATGAAAAATACGAACAGAAACATGAAAGAACGCATAGGTTTTTCCTTTTTTTTTGGTTTTAGATTATTTGATGGATTAATTCAAAAATAGTTTTAGTCTTCATAGATACCCAGATAGGTTTTTCCGTCTGCGGATACATTCTGGCTATATTTTGCTGGGTCAGCCATAAACTTTTTATCACAACCGGGGCAGCAGAACCCCCAGATCTTGCCTTTGTATTTTACCTTTGGGCTGTTTTTGGCAACTTCGTCACCGAGCAAAGGACATACCTTGTTGAAGGGAACGTCGTCCGTCTTTCCAAGAAAAATTGCTTTTTCATCACCGTTTTTATCCGGGGCTGATGATACAGTTTTCGTCTCTGTTTTTGGTTCCGGTATCTGAGTCAGATCTTCAACGGAGGTAAAATTCCTCAGACGTGATTCAGAATCAAGCAGGTAAACCCCGTTTATAACAATCCGGTCTCCTTTTGAAAGCCCCGAAACAACAGAATAGAACTGGCCGGACCTCTGACCAAGAATAACCTTCCGCGGCTTAAAAGTTTCTTCTCCAGTCTGCAGCCAGACAATATCCTCATTTCCGGTTCTGACCACGGCATTCACGGGAACAGTGATTCCTGTTTTTTCTGATGCGGTAAACTTCACGGTGACGAAATCATTTGCTCTTAGTGAGCCGGTATTACTGAGAATAACCCTGACTTTTACCGATCTGCTTGCATTATCCATAACAGGTGAAATAAAAGAAACTCTGGCACGGGCAGTATATCCGTTTGATTCATTTTTTACTTCCGCGGCTGTGCCCTCTCTGATATAAGCAAGAGCATCAGAATACACATCCGCGACCGCCCAGACTGATGACAAGTCAGCTACCTTATAGAGGCGGGTGCCTTCACTGAAGTACTCTCCCTCACTTATATATTTTTCAAGTATGACACCTTTATAAGGAGACATGACATTAAAAATATCTGATGCTCCGTTTTTCAAGGCTGAAATCTGTTCGGTTGTCATTCCTTTGAGCAGCAGGCGAGTTTCCAGTGATTTTATTATTTCCGCGTTTGCGGTACCAGAATTACGCACAGATCGGTATTCCGCAAATATTCTGCTCATCTCATCACTGTAACTGGTGAACAAAACTGAACCGGAATTAAGCATCAGGCCGGTGCTTGAGGCTTTCATAGATTCGACTCTCCCTGAGAAGCGGGCCGATACAATGCGAATATTTTCTTCAGGAATTTCAATCTTGCCTGAGAAACTGAGAGCAGGGGATATACTTCCCTCAGAAACTTCAGCGGTTATGATATTTGATTTAATGATATCGTCTTTAGATAATCTGAAATCTCCTGAAAGCATCTCTTCCGCCCCTTTGGTGTCTGATGTAAGAACCAGATCCATGTGACAGATGGGGCATGCACCTGGCCGGTCAGAGGTAACCTCCGGATGCATCGGGCAGTAATAAGAAGATGCGGTATTGTTAGCAGGCTCATCTCCTCCGCATCCGGCGAAAAGTGATAGCAGTATTAACGGTAAAATAATTCTTAAAAGTTTCATAACTGTCCCTCCTGAGACAATTTATCAATATCGGTGAAAAGTATATACCTCGCTCTTAAAGAAAGCAGTTTCTTTATGAGAGAGAGGAGCTCCATTTCGTTCATGATATACATTTTTTCTTCACGCAGAACGGCATTAAGATCGGCCTGTCCGCTGCTGAAGAGGGACTCAAGGAGACCGATGTTCTGCCTGAGCAGGGGAAGAACTTCATTTTTATATTTTTTAATAATTTCTGCTGTGGTGAGATACTCCTCACGGAGCGAAACGGACTCTCTTTCGATCATCCTTTTCATGTTTTCTCTTTCAAGCACAGCAGCGCTCTTAAGCAGATGTTTTTCATCCACACTGTGTTTCACTCTGGCAGAATAGCCGGGCAGAAAGGGGAGTGTAAGACTGAAGCGGAGACCATACATGTACTCAGTTTCTCCCTTACCCAGATCATGAATCATGTCAGGGTCTGTCTTGGTGGTCAGCGGCATACCCAATGGCATCCGCATGAACATGAGTTCAGCCATGAGATCAGGATATATTTCACGGCTTAGGGCATCTTTTTCCGCTTCTATCATTTCCTCCATTGCGTGCATGACGGATATCTGAGGATTACCATGAATTTGCATCACAGTTTCAAGTGAAGAAAGAGTATCAGATGGCAGAATTGAAGGTGTTATTCCGCTCAGCAGTGAATCGGATATACCCATCTGGCCGAGCAGCATCAGCTCCATTGACCTTCTTTCAGAAATCATCTTATTCAGATTTACCTCAGCAACCGCGGACTCAGAACGGAGTGAAATCAGTTCCGCGGTCCGTGAACCGGATGAAGATTGAGCGCTGAACAGATTAATGAGTTTTGTTATCAGATGATGATAGCGTCTTTGCAGTTCAATCTCCTGATCCATGATCCACAGATTATAATAGGAACCGGCGATTTGAGAAGCTAATCTGGCCTTATACTCCTTTTTCTGTGCTTCAATAATCGGAATACTTTTCAATTCCGCGTTCCGCATGCTCCCCAGTTTACCTCCGGTCATAATCATCTGGCTGACGGATATTTCCTGTGAATAGGCTTCAGTGACAGGATTACCGCCGGGCCATGGAATCTGATTGATGGTGAACATCATCTGCGGATCAGGATATATGCCTGCAGTTCCGGCTTTTGATTCTGCTGCCTGTGCCCTGAAATCGAAGGATTTTACGGCATCATTGTGACGGAATGTGAGAGTCAGCAGTTCTGGCAGTGTCTGAGCATAGACGTGCAAAGCCGGTAAAAGCAATATGAACAATAACTTACGCATGTTCGTTCTCATCTCCTTCCTGACTGTGCATTTTTGAAATTGTCAGTTTGTCCTTCTTTAGCAAATATTCCTTCATCATAATGAAGATTACCGGAGTAACAATCAGCACATGCACTGCTGATGTAAACAAGCCTCCTATCATCGGGGCGGTCAGGGGTTTCATCACATCAGCTCCGGTACCGGTTGCCCACATAATAGGAACAAGCCCTATCATGCTGGTAAATACTGTCATGAGCTTCGGGCGAAGCCGGAGTACGGAACCTTCCACGGCAGCTTCATATATATCAGATTTTGTAACGGCTCTCCCTTCCTTTCTGGCTGCCTTAATTCTCTTATCAAGCGCTTCGTGCAGGTAGACTACCATTACCACACCCGTTTCTACCGCTATTCCATAGAGAGCGATAAAGCCGACCCAGACAGCAACGGAGAAGTTATAGTCGAGCAGATAAATCATGAAAATACCTCCGATAAGGGCAAAGGGGACTGAAAGCATTACGACAAATGCCTCCTTGAAATCCCGCAGTGTTATATAAAGGAGCATAAAAATAACAACCAGTACGAGGGGAACGATATACTGAAGCCGTTTTTGCGCGTTCATCTTGTTTTCATACTGTCCGCCCCATTCATAAGTATATCCCGGGGGCAGTTTTAGCCCGGCAGAGATAACTTCGTCCGCATCCTCTACCGTGCTTCCAAGGTCGCGGCCGCTGACGTTTGTATATACAATAGAGCGCAAAAATCCGTTTTCACTATTGATCATAGATGCTCCCGGAACAATTGAAATTTCGGCTATGGATGAAAGAGTAACCCACTGAGAAGATGCACCGGAATTAAGCAAAGATGATGCATCTGATCCGGTTTCCTGCACATTCTTTGCCTGAGGGACTGAAGAACCGCCACTCATGCCGTTCATCCCTCCCATGGGTGCTGAGGCTGCTGAAACAGCTGCGCCTTGCGGCTGCAAAGAAGCAGTGCCGCCAACTGAGACAGGAATGAGCAGATTCCTTAAAGCATCTATATCATCCCGAGATGCAGGGGAATATCTTACGTTTACCGGGAATCGTTCTCTCCCGTTTATTACCTCAGAGATTTTTTCTCCTCCGATCAGGGATTCGATTATAAAGTTAAGTTCACCTGATGTTAAGCCATACCTAGCTGCTTCGGGTTTGAGTTTGATATCAACATATAGCCCGCCCAGATTTCTCTCAGCAAATGGCTGGCTGATTCCTTCAACGTTTTTGAGGAGGTTCTCTGCTTTAACAGCATAAAAATCCAGCGTATCAGGATTTGTGCCGTAGATCTTGAGACCCAGATCGGAACGTACTCCGGTTGAAAGCATATTTATCCTGTTTATAATGGGCTGAGTCCAGCCATTTCTGACGCCGGGCATTCTCAGTTTTGCGTCAAGTTCATTTATGATATCGTTCTTCGTGAGTCCGGGTCTCCACTGATCATGGGGTTTGAGGATGATGATGGTCTCAATCATGCTAAGGGGAGCATTGTCAGTTGCTGTTTCTCCCCGGCCTGCTTTACCAAGAACAGTTGACACCTCCGGTACCGATTTAATGATTTTATCCTGCAAGGTGAGTATTCTTTTTGCCTCGGTGATTGATACGTTGGGGAGTGTTACAGGCATAAATAGAAGTGAGCCTTCATCAAGTGAGGGCATAAATTCCGAGCCGGTATTCATATATACCGGAACGGCAGCAAGCAGGGCGATGATATTAACTGCCAGTACGGTCTTCCGGTACTTAAGCGCGAATCTGATAACCGGCTGATAAAGCTTCATAAAAAATCCGGTTACCGGATTTTCTGACTCAGACCGGAATTTACCCCTCATCAGGAAGGTCATCATCACCGGAATCAGAGAGATGGAAATGACCGCTGAACTTAGCATGACAAAAGATTTTGTAAACGCCAGCGGTGTAAAGAGTTTTCCTTCCTGTCCGGTAAGCAAGAACACCGGTACAAATGAGATGAAGATCATCAGTTCGGAGAAAAAGATTGCCCTGCCAACCTGTTTGGCTGAATTAACGGAAATCTCTTTATAATCCTGATCAGATAGCACTCCCTTTTCTTTTATCTTGGCAGCAATATTTCGGTAGGCATTTTCCACCATCACGATAGAAGAGTCAACAATAACTCCTATAGCAATGATAATACCGCCAAGGCTCATAATGTTGGTCGTGATGTCAAATATATACATCAGAATAAAGGAAAGAATGACAGCCACCGGAATCTCGATCAGAATTCTGACGATACTTCTGAAATGGAGGAGGAATATGGCAACCATAAGAGAGACCGTTATAGCGGCTTCAAGCAGCGCACGCTCCAGGGTGGAAACAGCAGCAACAATCAGTTCGCTGCGGTCATAATCTATATGAATGGAAACGCCTTCGGGCAGTCCGGGCGTAATCTCCTCCATTTTTTCTTTGACCCGGTCAATTACCTCTTTTGCGTTTTCACCATTTTGCATGACGATGATACCGCCGGTAACCTCCCCCTCACCATCAGCATCCAGCAGCCCGCGCCGAAGTTCGGTGCCAAAGCTGACATCTGCAATATCTTTAACATATACTGCTCTTCCTCCGGGGAGTGTGGTGACCACAACGTTCGCTATGTCATCAAGGCTGGTGAAATAACCTTTGCCACGGACGTAGTATTCAGTATCAGTCATTTCCAGAATCCGGCCACCTGCCTCACTGTTGCTTTTCCTGAGTGCATCAGTGACTAACGCCGGAGCTATACCAAAATAGGAAAGTTTTTCAGGATTCAGGATAATCTGGTACTGCTTTACGAATCCTCCGATACTTGCTACTTCTGCGACGCCGGGAACGGATGAAAGCCGCAGTTTAACAAACCAGTCCTGCAGTGAACGAAGTTCTGCCAGGTCGTGTTTTTCGCTCCGCAGCGTGTACCAGAGAATGTGCCCAACACCGGTTCCGTCCGGACCGAGCACAGGTTTTGCTCCCTGGGGGAGGGAGGATTGGATAGATGAAAGTTTTTCGAGAACCTGAGATCTTGCCCGCTTTAAATCAACATCTTCTTCAAATATGACAAAGATGAATGACATTCCGAACATGGAGCTTCCTCTGATATCTTTTACGTCAGAGAGCCCCTGCAATGCTGAAACAAGAGGGAATGTGAGCTGGTTCTCAACAATTTCGGCTGACCGCCCCATCCATTCTGTATATACAATTACCTGATTTTCAGAAAGATCAGGAATGGCGTCAATATTCAGATTGTAAAGAGAATACAATCCGGCTGCCGTCAGAAGTATATAAAGGATGATGACCAGGAAACGGTTTTTAGCCGACCAGTCAATAATTTTTTCAATCATGATGAATCTACTTAAGTTAATAAAATAACGGAGAAGAGCCTGAATTAATAAGGCCTTCTCAGAATTACATTAATCCTTGGAGATTCTCAGATCAGAAGAATATTATGAAATAAGTAGATGGGAATTCCCCGGTCCGGGGGAGAAGTATCAGAATCACAGGAACTGTAGGAAAGAATTACCTTGCCAGGGATTTCGCTCAGCAGAGCAACAGCAGAAAGTTCAGAAGTGAGAAAATTCTTCTGTGAAACTGCGATCTGATTATCAAGATTGGAATCAGTAATTTCTGTTGAACAGCATTCCAGTAAGGAAGATTCAAACTTTTCCTTAACTGGTGACTCTCCTGACTCAGAGCAGCAGGTAATTTCTTCCGGTTCGGAGCACATTGCGCACTCCTGAAGACTAAACGATTCCTCCATCGCACAGTAATGTGCAAGTACCGGAATATTGAGTACTCCGGTCAGATAGATTGTTAAAATGGCAAATCGTAAGACTTTCATATCGCAAACATACAGAAAAAATTTCTAAATCTCAAAACGGGGGGAGTTTTACCAGCCATATTACCCTGAGTGTCAATGCCATTCAGGGGGTCTGAGGTCTTTTATCTTGAAGGACGGGCGGAATTTTGGTAACTTTTAGGTTTGAATTTTCGATGACTTGGAAAGCTGATACTTTATGAAAAATAAGGCAGAACAGACCGGGGAAATAGAAATCCCCCGGGTAATGCCGGTACTTCCCCTCAGGGATATGGTAATTTTTCCGTTTATGATTTATCCGGTGCTGGTAGGCAGGGAGCAGTCCATCACCGCTGCAAATCATGCCATGGAAGCAGGTAAGATACTTTTCCTTACCACGCAAATCCGCTCCTCAGTTGAAAACCCAACGAAGGAAGACCTGTATCTGGAAGGTACAATTGCCAGGATTCAGCAGATGGTACGTCTGCCAAACGGATTGATGAAAGTTCTGGTTGATGGTCTGGTACAGGGAAAAATTGTCTCTTTTACCGAGAGAAAAGAATTTTTTGAGGCAACCGTTGATTTCCTGCTTCCGGGGGTAACCAATACCAACGAAATTGATGCTCTGGTCAGGCAGTCTACCACGCTTTTTAAGGAGTATCTGAAACTGAGCAAAACGGGCAATCAGGATTTAGCTGCCTCAATTGACCTGATTGATGACCCGCAGAAAAAACTCTTTTTCATTGCTGCCAATATCACCCAGTCAATTGAAAATAAACAGCGTCTTCTTTCAATTTACAGTCTGAGAGAACAGTATTTTGAGCTGATTAAAATGCTGAATACCGAGATTGATATTCTGAAGATTGAAATTGAAATTGACGGCAAAGTTCAGGAGAATATCGCCAAAACACAGAGAAAGTTTATTATCTCTGAGCAGATAAAAATTCTTCAGGATGAACTCGGGGAGGATGAAGATTCATCACCAGAAGTAATGAAACTCCGTGAGGCAATTAAAGAAGCGGGTATGCCGCAGGTTGCATTTGATAAGGCAACCGAAGAACTGAATAAATTAAAGAAAATTCCGCCACTCTCTCCGGAATACACTGTAATAAGAAATTATCTGGATGTCCTCATCTCTCTCCCGTGGAGTAAAAAGAGTGAAGACCGTCTTGATATACATAACGTTATGAAGGTTCTTAATGAGGATCATTACGGACTTGACAAGCCCAAAGAGAGAATTGCAGAACATATTGCAGTTCTGAATATGGTGAAGAAGATGAGGGGACAGATACTCTGTCTGGTAGGTCCTCCCGGTGTTGGAAAAACCTCACTTGGCAGATCAATTGCACGGGCCCTCGGAAGAGAGTTTGTAAGGATCAGTCTCGGCGGTGTCCGTGATGAAGCAGAAATCCGCGGACACAGAAGAACATATATCGGTTCGATGCCGGGTAAGATTATCATGGCAATGAAAAGAGCAGGGACGGTTAATCCTGTTATCCTGCTGGATGAAATTGATAAACTGACATCTGATTTCAGAGGCGATCCGGCTTCAGCCATGCTTGAAGTTCTTGATCCTGAGCAGAATCATACCTTCCAGGATCATTATCTTGAAGTGGATTATGATCTTTCCAATGTCATGTTCATTACCACGGCGAATGTGAGATATACCATTCCTCTGCCGCTGCAGGACAGGATGGAAATTATTGAGCTTTCAAGTTATCTTGAAATGGATAAACTTGAAATAGCCAAGCGTCACATTATACCAAAGCAGGTAGAGAATCATGGTCTGGTGGATTACCATGTCAGCTTTAAGGATGATGCTATTCTTTCGGTTATCAATAATTATACACGGGAAGCCGGTGTAAGAAATCTTGAACGAGAGATTGCGTCTGTTCTCCGGAAGACTGCAAAGAATATTCTTGAGAAAAACGGCGGTAAAGAAAAAAAGAGCAGGAAGCCAAAGCAATTCGTGATTGACTCGAAAAAAGTTGCGGAGTTTCTTGGTATCCCCAAATATAAACAGCAGAAACATGCTACTGCCTCTAAAGTCGGGTCTGTGACTGGACTTGCCTGGACGAGTGTGGGAGGAGATATATTAAGTGTGGATGTTTCCATTATGCCGGGAGCAGAAAAACTGACGCTGACCGGACAACTCGGTGAAGTGATGCGCGAATCAGCGCATGCAGCACTGAGTTATATACGCTCAAACGCTGCACTCTTTGGCATTGAAGATGAGTATTTTAAGGGGAAGGAAATTCATATCCACCTTCCTGCCGGAGCCATACCCAAAGACGGTCCGTCGGCTGGTATAACACTTACCATTGCCATGCTCTCAGCCATAACCGGTAAACCGGTCGCGGGTGATATCGCAATGACAGGTGAAATTACGCTCCGCGGAGAAGTATTTCCCATCGGCGGGCTGAATGAAAAGCTGCTCGCGGCAAGAAAAAATGGTATTAAAAAGGTTCTTATTCCAAAGGAAAATCAGATTGACCTTCAGGAAATACCAAAACCGATTCTTGAGGGATTGATTATAACTCCTGTTTCAACCATTCCTCAGGCGGTGAGTGAAACACTCCCTGAAATTACCATGAATCTTAAAAAGAAACCGGCTGGAAAGAAACGCTGATATGAGTGAGCAGCTGATATTCTCCGGCAGCAATCTGAAGGATGAGGAGATATATAGAGAACTTCTCCCCCAGATACAATCGCTCGTCACTCCCGGGGAACCCGTGATGACTTCTCTGGCCAATATCACAGCGGCTTTGAAGCAGAGTTTTCCAAAAATCAGCTGGGCCGGCTTTTATATACTGAGGGAAAACACTCTCTGGCTTGGACCGTTTCAGGGAAAGATTGCCTGTACCTCAATTGCCATCGGCAGAGGAGTCTGCGGTACAGCAGCAAAGAACAGGAAAACCGAGATCGTTCCGGATGTGGAGAAATTTCCCGGGCATATAGCCTGCGATGACGGTTCAAGAAGTGAAATCGTGGTCCCGGTATTCCGGGGGAGTGAACTTTACGGCGTTCTTGATCTTGACAGTTATTTTTATCACGCATTCAATGAAACTGATCAGAAATATCTTGAAGAATTGTGTGATTTTATCAATAAAAAAGTTTTAACAGGAACATCAGGAAGCATTAACTGATATATGAGCAGCTTTACCGTTTCAGCGCGAAAATACCGCCCTCTCAAGTTTTCCGAAGTCGTTGGACAGGAACACATCACCTCCACACTGAAGAATGCTATTACGCTTGGAAGAGTAGCTCATGCTTATCTGTTTACGGGACCCAGGGGGGTTGGAAAAACCACAACGGCAAGAATACTCGCCAAAACGCTGAACTGTGAAAATCTCCAGGGGGCTGAACCCTGCGACTCTTGCAAAAGCTGTGAAAATTTTAAAACAAGCCAGTATGTTGATGTTATAGAAATTGACGCTGCCTCCAACCGCGGTATTGATGACGTCCGTACGCTTCGCGATTCGGTAAAGTTTGCCCCGACACACGGCAAATATAAAGTATATATCATTGATGAAGTTCACATGCTCACGAAGGAATCCTTCAATGCATTCCTTAAAACTCTCGAAGAACCGCCGCCAAATATCATCTTTATCTTTGCTACCACGGAAATTCAGAAAGTCCCCATTACCATTGTCTCAAGGTGCCAGCGGTATGACTTCCGCCGGATAAAGGTGGATGTTATTAAAGATCAGCTCAGATATATAGCAACCAGCGAAGGGGTCACCATTGATGACAAAACACTTACGCTGATTGCCCGCCGTGCTGAAGGAGGGCTTCGCGATGCGGAGAGTTTCTTTGACCAGACTGTTGCGTTTTGCGGCAAAGAGGTGGATTACTCAACGGTAATCTCGCTGCTGAATCTGATTGATGACGAATCATACTTTAAGCTGACCAAAGCAATTCTTGACAAAGACTTTAAGGTGGCATTTGAGCTTTCGGATGAGGTCTATCGTCACGGATGGAGTTTTAATGATTACCTTGAAGGATATACAGAGCATCTTCGAAATCTGCTGACCGTGACGGCTACCGGCTCCGATTCACTTCTTGAAACAGCAGATGAATATAAATCACTTTACAAAACTTACGCAACCCGATTCAGTGAGGGGGACATTCTCCGGCTGATATCATTTATTACCCGGTCTCTGTATGAAATGAAATCCTCCCAGAATCACCGGATAAAATTTGAACTGACTCTGTCATTTCTTATCTCTCTTGAAAACTCTACAAGGATTTCGGAACTGATAAGCCAGTTGTCAGATTCCCCGGCCGGGGGCGAAAAAAAAAAGTCCTTAGCTGAAAAAAAATCCGAACCTGCTCCATCCCCGGTCATAGCTTCACCGGAAACAGTGGAAAAACCAGAAGCAGTCAGACAGCCTCAGCCTGAAAAAACTGATGACCTGAACTTTGCTTTTGAACAGATCAGAAAAAAAGTGGTTTATGATAAATCGCTGCACCTGGCTTTTGGAGACAGTCTTTCCGGAGCAAAAATCCGTTCTGAATTTCGCGGGGAAATAGATATTCAGGTTCCTGATTTCCGCACCAGAGAAATGCTCCAGGGGCTTGCCGGCCAGCTTTCAACCGAATTTGAAAAGATTACCGGAAGGGAATTCAGGATAATTTTTAGTCTCACCGGAAGACCCTCAGAAGAAAAAGCGGCAGATATTGAATCCTACATCACCAAATCAACCGCTTCGCAGATGAAAAATGACCCGTTCGAAAAGGCAATTACGGAGATTTTAGGGGGAGAAAGAATTGCCTGAGCCGGAGTTCTGCATTATAACCACTTTTGCTGCCAATTAAGGAAAAAAGGGGCCAGTAAATATCAGTAATTAAAAGGGGTCTGGAACGGGGAGCAGAATTGTAATTTAGCGCTTTTTTCCGTAATTTTCCTTACTATGCCCAAAAAATTAATCATTGCGATCGACGGTCCCGCCGGTTCAGGCAAGAGTACGACTGCCCGGGAGGTGGCTTCCCGGATCGGTTACGTTTATATTGATACCGGTGCAATGTACAGGGCAGTAACATTTATGGCGCTCAGGGAGAACATCATCGGGAGTCATGCTCAGGTTTCATTACTGCTTAAGTCATCGGAGATTTCTATTGAGGCATCCGGCGGTGAAAATAAAATCTTCTGGAACGGTGAGGATATTACTTCCAGACTTCGTTCTCTTGATGTTAATGAAAATGTGAGCGAAATAAGTTCAATACCTGATGTCAGGGAAGAACTGATTCACAAGCAGAGATCTATCGGGAGAAATGGAGGCGTTGTAATGGAGGGGAGGGATATCGGAACAGTTGTATTCCCTCATGCAGATTTGAAATTTTTTCTGACTGCTTCTCTCGAAGAGAGGACCAAAAGAAGATATAAAGAAGTTGTAGGTACGGAAAAGGTTGATGAAGCGAATATCAGAAAAAACCTTTCCGAAAGGGATGTGAAAGATTCAGGGAGGAGCGTCAGCCCTTTAAAAAAAGCTGACGGTGCAATAGAGATTGATACTTCAAACTTAACGTTTGAAGAACAGGTTACGATGATAGTTGATAAGATTCGCAGTGCAGAGGAACAATTCAGCAGCTGATTTGTTTTATTAAGAAAAAGATCTGAATGAATATGGTAGTAACGGTTGATAAAAATGCAGGTTTCTGCTGGGGAGTAGTAAGAGCGATAGATTTTGCGGAAGCGGAATTAAAATCTGCTCCGGCTCTATACTCACTCGGTGATATTATTCATAACGCGGCTGAAGTGAAACGGCTTGGTGATTTAGGATTAAGTACGGTTACGGTTGATGATTTTCCGAATATCCCAAGAGGAAGTAAAGTTTTAATCCGTGCTCATGGTGAACCTCCTTCAACCTATCAGAAGGCAATTGAATACGGAATTGAACTGGTAGATGCAACCTGTCCTGTTGTTACAAAAGTGCAGGAGCGAATCAGACGGTTTGTGGATAAAAGTTTTCAGGTTGTGATCTTCGGAAAGAAAGATCATGCCGAAGTAATCGGTCTGAGAGGCGTGACCAACGATGAAGCAATTGTGGTTCTCTCGGTTGAGGAGGCGCTTGAGGCGGTTGATGTTTCAAAACCAACTGTGCTGTTTTCGCAGACAACCATGGACAGGGATACATTTTACCGTATTGCAAAAGCCCTGAGAGAAAAAGTTGTGTCGCTTGAAATAGGCACCATTGAAGAAACCGCGGTCGAGTTTCATGCAAAGGATACGATCTGCGGACAGGTTTCCGGACGTGAAAAGAAGCTGAGAGATTTTGCTAATACCAATGATCTGATAATCTTTTCTGCCGGAAGAAAAAGCAGCAACGGAAAAGTTCTGTATAACATTGCCAAAGAAGAAAACTCTCACACTCATTTTGTTGAGGATCCTTCTGAAATTGACTGGAACTGGTTTGAAGGGGTAAAAACCGTCGGCATCACCGGTGCAACTTCAACACCTCAGTGGGCAATGAATGATATTAAAAAGCTGATTGAAGAACGCTTCGTCAGCGAACAGGTTTAAACTGTCACAAACATTATGTTAAACTAAAACAAATGCGTTCCTGCAGACATCTGACAGTGTGCCGGGCAGGGAAGCAAAAAAATCTATCAGGAGCAATATGTCCGATATGCAAAATGATCCGAATGTAACAGCAGCCGGATTGGATGATTTCACCAAATCGCTGAAGTTTTTTGACGAGGCAGAATATTCACAGGAAGAGTTTGCTGCTCTTTCCAAGATATATTCCGAATCATTCAGAAATTTCAAAGAAGGCGAAATCGTAAAAGGGAAAGTAGTCCGTGTTCTTTCTGACTCAGTCATCATTGATGTTGGCTTTAAATCAGAAGGCACCGTAACTAAAGACGAATTCGAAGATATCGAAAAAGTAAAAATCGGTCAGGAAATCGAAGTCGTTATCATGAGTGTTGAAGACCAGGGCGGTAATCTTCAGCTCAGTAAAAGAGAAGCTGACTTCCTCAGAATCTGGGACCGTGTTGTCAGTGCACATAACACCGGCGAAATCCTCAAAGGTAAAATTGTACGCAGAATCAAAGGCGGTATGGTGGTTGATCTTATGGGTATGGAAACCTTCCTTCCCGGATCACAGATTGACGTCCGTCCGATCAGAGATTTTGACGCGTATGTCGGCAGAGAAATGGAATTCAAGGTTGTTAAGATTAATGAACCAACCAAGAATGTTGTTGTCTCCCATAAAGTTCTCGTTGAAGAAGAATTATATGATCAGCGCAAAGCAATCCTTGAGAAACTCGAAAAAGGTCAGATTCTTGAGGGTATCGTCAAAGCAATCACTGATTTCGGTGTATTCGTTGACCTCGGCGGCGTAGATGGTCTGGTTCACATTACCGACCTGAGCTGGGGCAGAATCAATCATCCGAATGAAGTTGTTAAACTTGATCAGGTTATCAACGTTGTTGTTACCGATTATGATGAAGAAAAGAAGAGAATTTCTCTCTCACTCAAACGCCTGATGCCCCACCCCTGGGAAAACATCGAAGAGAAATACAACATCGGAGACAAAGTTTCCGGACGTGTTGTTTCTCTTACTGATTACGGCGCATTCATTGAAATCGAAAAGGGTATAGAAGGCCTCATTCACAACTCAGAAATGAGCTGGACCCAGCACATTAAACATCCTTCACAGATGGTTTCAATGGGTCAGGTTGTTGAAGCACAGATTCTTTCTCTCGATAAAGATGAAAAGAAGATCTCTCTTGGCATGAAGCAGCTTGAGCCGGATCCATGGCATGAACTGATGTCAAAATATCCTGCCGGAACTAAAACCACGGGTATCACCAGAAATCTCACCAATTTTGGCGTGTTTGTTGAACTTGAACCGGGTATTGACGGTCTTGTTCACATCTCTGACCTATCCTGGACGAAGAAAATCCGTCATCCGGGCGAAGTTGTGAAAAAAGGTGATAAACTGGAAGTAGTAGTTCTCGGTGTAGATATGGACTCAAGAAAAATCTCCCTCGGTCATAAACAGATTTATGACAATCCTTGGGAGAGCTTCGAAAGCCAGTATGCTGCCGGAACCGAAGCAGAAGGAAAGATTGTCCGCATCATAGAAAAAGGACTGATTGTTGAACTGCCGTCAAAAGTTGACGGATTTGTCCCAACGAATCAGCTCTCAACTGGACGGATTAAGAATCTTGCCAACCACTTCCCGGTTGACACAAACATTAAACTGCGCGTTCTTGAATTCGATAAAGAAAACAAGAAGATCGTGCTCAGCGCTCTTGACTATCTGAAATACAGACCTGATATCGAAATCGAAGAATATATCGCTGCCCACAAGCTCGATAAGATTTCCGTTCAGGATGTAAAGAATGCTGAAACCGGAAAAGTTGATCTCTCTGATTTCCCTTCATATGAAAATATCGAAGATATTCAGAAGAGCGCTGCTCCGGATCAGTCTGCCGACTAATGACGGTAAACTGAAAACTATCTTAAAAAGAGGAGCGGATCTTGTGATTCGCTCCTTTTTTTTGGTACCCGATTTATGGATACATTATTTCAAAAAAAATCTGAATTTTACGTTAAAGAATCTTAGAAGTGGCTGAAAAAGTAGCGTTTTATACATTAGGTTGTAAACTGAACTTCGCGGAGACATCCGCCATAGGACGGCAGTTTAAGGATCAGGGATTCAAAATCACCGATTTTGAGAACCCTGCTGATGTGTATGTTATTAATACCTGCACCGTTACCGAAAACGCGGAGAAAGACTGCCGGAAAATAGTCCGGCGTGCACTCAGGAACAATCCCGGTGCATATGTTATCGTGACCGGCTGTTATGCCCAGCTCAGACCCGAGCAAATCTCCTCAATCAAAGGCGTTGATGCAGTACTGGGATCGGCAGAGAAATTCCGGGTATTTGATATACTCAACAACTTTGAAAAAAAAGAACTCAGCTGCATTTTTGTATCACCTGACGGGGAGTTGTCAGATTCATTTGGTCCTGCGTTTTCCTCTGATGCTGACTCCCGTACACGGGCGTTTCTCAAGATTCAGGACGGATGTGATTACAAGTGTTCTTTCTGTACTATCCCAAAAGCACGCGGCGGAAGCAGAAGCCAGAATCCGGAAGATGTGATTAATAATTTCAATCAGCTTATCAGGGATGGATATAAAGAAATTGTATTAACCGGTGTGAACACCGGAGATTATTTATGGAACAACACAGTTGATTTTTACCAGCTTCTTAAAATGCTGGTTAATCAGGAGGGGGATTTCAGAATCCGGATCAGTTCTATTGAACCAAACCTGCTCACAAAAGAAATTATTGAACTTACTGCTGAAAATGAAAAGATGTGCAGGCATTTCCACATCCCTCTGCAGAGCGGTTCTCCCGATATACTCCGCCTCATGCAGAGAAGATATACCTCTGCTGATTATAAAAAATTAATTACGCTGATTAAAGAACAGATACCTGACTGCGGAATTGGCGTTGATGTGATTACAGGATTCCCCGGTGAAACAGAAAAACATTTTATGGAGACTCATGATTTTCTTCTGAATCTGCCTGTCTCATATCTGCATGTGTTTACCTATTCCGAGCGCCCTGATACAAAAGCAGCATCCATGGAAGGCCCGGTTGCAGTTGAAACCAGAAGAATGCGCACAAATATCCTCCGCAATCTTAGTGATAAAAAGCGTGCCGCATTTTATTCTTCACAGAGCGGCCGGGAAGCAGAAGTGATTTTTGAGCATGAGAATGATGAAGGAATGATGAAGGGATTTACTTCAAACTATATACGGGTTGAACATCCCTATCTTGACGCCTTAATAAATAAGAAGACGGCTGTCCGTCTTGATTCATTTGACGGAACTATATTCAGAGGAATTATTACAGAGCATCTTGCTACTGCATAACCATCTAAAGAGAAGCATGAAAAATTTAGTTTTTTTCCTTTTTGTCCTGACCGCCCTTCCTGCATATTCGCAGAACACGGTTCCACAGAATATATTTGAATTGCAGCAGACATTGCAGATCAGTTCAGAATTGCAGACTCCGGTGATGAAGAATAGTGATTCACCTGAAAGAAAAAGTCCTGCGCTTGCCATACTTTATTCTGCGCTGATTCCGGGCATGGGAGAACTTTACGCAGGGGATTATACCAGCGGAAAATATCTGACTATCACCGAAGGCGCGCTCTGGCTTACCTATTTTGCCATAAACCAGTACGGTGAGTGGCAGGAAGAAAGCTATCTTTCCTTTGCAAAAACAAGAGGCGGTGTGGTTACGGAAGGGAAGGATGAAGACTTTTTTGCTAATATCGGAAACTACCGGGATATCCATCAGTTTAATGATGAGAGAGCATTCTACCGCCAGTTTGATGAAATGTATAATACGACAACTCATTACTGGTCATGGTTTTCAACAACGGAGAGAAGAACGTACCGTTCAATGTGGGTTTCAAGCCGTCAGGCGTTTAATAACCTGAGATTTGTAGTAGCAGGAATGCTGCTTAACAGGCTGGGAAGTGTAATTAATGCTGTCCGCCTTGTCTCAGCACATAATAAAGGTCTGCAGGCGGAAACTACGTTACTTGAAATGGGACAGGGAATTGCCCCTGATGGCTCGAATCAGTATTCGTTCGGACTAAGGTTCGGATTCTAAGCTAGTAACCGGAAAGTTTTAATGACTCTCTGCAATGTACCGTTGCAGAGATAATTGAGGTTAATTTAAAAGGGGACTACTTTGCTAAAATCATTTTATATACCGCAGCAGATTGATTGTTCGCAACTCTGAGCAGATACATTCCTGAGGGGAGTCCTTCACCATCTACTTTGAGAAGGTGATTGCCTGAAGGCAGATTACCTTCAAAAATATCGCGCACCTTTTCTCCGGTGAAGGAATAAAGTTCAGCTTTTATCTCCGAATCCTTTCCAATCTGGAGTGAAACTATTGCGGACGGATTGAACGGATTTGGATATGCACCTTTAATGAAGAAACCATTTTCATTAATACTGCCTGTCTCAGCTACAATGACACCTGAAAAATTATAGGAACCGTCAAGATCAATTTGCTTTAGCCGGTAAGCAGCGTATATCGGAGCGGGATGATTATCAGTGAACTCATAGGAATTTTGTTCCGTTGAAGTACCTTTTCCTGCAACAAAACCGACGGTTTCCCAGTTATGAGCAGCGCTGCCGTAATCGCTGTTTCTCATTATTTCAAAACCCTGATTATTCATCTCTGACGAAGTTGTCCACTGCAGCAGATTATAACCCTGCTGAGTGCTTACCGAAAAGGATGTAAGCTCAACCGGCACTGCTTTGGGGACAATCCTTACAGGAAATTTCGGACCAAAGTTCCAATAGTCATCTGTGTCCGGCAGTCCTTCCAGGATAAAACTCAGGCCGGTAGAATATATAGTATCCATACAAGCGGAGTCCGGTGCCGTATAGGCAAACTCCCAGAAAAGTGTATCAGTGACCTGATTGAACATTAATGGTATCCGCTGTGTAATTTCACCCCAGAATAAAACTGAAACAGTATCCATGATGGCAAGAGTGCCGTAGCGCGCGGCGATATTATATGCCCCCGCCATTCTTTCACCGCCGGCCATAGCTGGTCCGCCTGCAAGAAACATCTTATATATACCAGTCTCTCCGGTTTCAAGCTGCAGCGGTCCCTGAACCCATACTTTTACATCAGTTGTCCGGTCAAGATTATGGCACACGCAGCCGTCACCGTTAAGTTCAGTACATCCGATTCTCTTGTTGGGGTGATTAGTCCACGTATAAGCAAAGGAAATAAAGGCAACAAACAAACCGAAAATCAGTCCGTTTATTGCCCTGAAACGCTTCCTGTACCTTAGATCAGTTACCATTACCTGAGCAGAATGCTTTTTATGGTCTTGGATAGTGTAACTCCGCTGCTTCCTGCAAAATTCAGGTGGATATAGTAAATACCTGACGCATTATTAGCTGCATCCCAGACAATCTGGCCTGATTCCGCACCGGCGGCTCTCAGTGCTTCCTGATGAACCAAAGCTCCGGCTGCGTTATATATCTTTACCGAAAGAGCTCCTGAAGAGGGGAGTGTATATGATATTGTAGTCGCCGGATTAAAAGGATTCGGGAAATTGGAAGCCACAAGGTACTGATCAGGAGTATTGGCGAGATTTATTCCTACCGGGCCGTAATACCTGAATGCGCCGTTATAGTCAGTCTGCTTTAACCGGTATTGCAGTGATGCGCCTTTGGGCAGTTCATCTTTGAAGATATATGAACGTGGCTCTGTGGTGGTGCCCGCACCATGAATAATAGAAAGTGTCTCCCATGTCTGCTGATTATCAGAGCTTCTTTCAACCGCGAAACCACTGTTGTTGGTCTCAGAGGCTGTTATCCATCTGAGCACCGGAATATTGTTTTCGGAGGTGACTGAGAAGGAAGATAATTCAACCGGAATAACAGCAATGATTCTGACAGGCTTGTTCGGACTGAAATTCCAGAGATCACCTGAACTTGGAAAACCGTTGCCATCAGCACTCAAACCGACTGCATAAAGAGTGTCGGTCATTGGTGATGCAGGAGCGGTGTAGAGGAATCTCCATTTTACCGTATCTGCAGTGAATACCTTTGGACCTGTATGCGTGAGTTCAGTATCTATTTTTCTGGCGCTGGTGTCAGAAACAGTTAAAAGGCCGGTGCGTGCAGCAGCATTAAAGCCGCCTGAGTGGGCATTACCGCCGGTCATGATGACGGTATATTCGGCGGTTGTACCCTGAACCAGTGAATCAGGTCCGGTTATGCGGACATTTACTCCAGTTGAAAACTCAAGTGTGTGACAGACACACCCCTCTCCGTTGAGACGGGTTAGTCCGACAATTCCGTGAGGGTACTGAACCGATTCATTATAAATGAATCCGGCAAACAGTAAAAAAAGCGCGAGCGGATAAAACTTTTTCATGATTTACCTTATTTCAGCAGTGTCATCATTTTTACTGAAACTGTTTCATTTCCGTTTTGATCAGTATAGTTAAGGCGGTAATAGTAATGGCCGCTGCTCAAATCTGAAGCGTTAAAGCTATAGTTATGGTTCCCTCCGCTCAGTTCACCGTTTACCACTGATTTCACCTGCTGGCCAAGAGCGTTATAAACAGCGAGGGTAACATATCCTTCTGAAGGGAGAGAAAACGTGATGGTTGTTGAAGGATTAAAGGGATTCGGATAATTCTGCCCGAGAGCAAAGGATTTTTCCTGTATATATTCCACTTCGATATATGATGAATACTCAAAGGTTCCGTCATAGTCAATCTGCTTCAGACGTACAAAATACGTGCCTTCGGCTTCCGGTCTGAAATTATATGAGTAGAGCATTCTTTCAGTTGTGGTTCCGTTACCGGAAACATAACCGATGACATTCATATGTTCTTTTGAAGTACCTGCTTCAATTTCAAATCCTTTATTATTACTTTCAGTTGCGGTTTCCCAGTTGAGCACAACATCAGCACCCTGGAGTGAGTATCTGAATGAAGTAAGTTCAACAGGCACAACAGGAAGGCGGAGTTTGTAGAAGCCGTTGCCCTGTGCCGCAAAAATTGTATTGGTATCAGCAATTACGAATGAATAATTGGAACTTGAAATGGTGATAGTTCTCCAGGTTTCGCCGCCATCGGTTGAAAGATAAGAGCGTCCGCCTGAATATTCGCCGGTAATTACCCAGTTTGAATTGTTCGGGTCAACATGCACTCCCCACATATTTCTTCCGTTAAAGAGAGTTGTAGAGATCTGAAACCAGGTACGGCCGTAATCAGTGGTTTTGGCAAAACCGCCGCCGCCGCTCCATTTCGTAGCGTATGCGATTCCCGGTCTTCTGTGATCCACTGCGATCGTCGGAATTTCTCCTGAGGTTACAAATACCTGTGACCAGGTAATACCGCCGTCAGAACTTCTCATAATGCCGCGGGTATTGTCACCGGCAAGAATTACGTTATTACTGTCAGGGAATACTTCAATATCGCAGGGAGCATCGAACAAACCGTTCAATCTTGAAATGGTCTGCCATGTAGAACCAAAGTTGGTTGATTTAAATACAGAGTCAGATGACATTGAGTAAAGTGTGTCGGGGGCTTTATGGTCAACGGTAACAGGTATACCATAAAAAGAAAGAGTGAGGTTTCCTGCGGTCGTCTGCCAGGTTTGTCCCCGGTTGGTAGTTTTTACAATGATATCTTTCGGGCTTGCTTCACATGCTACCACCATGGATGAAGTATCTTTAGAAGTTAAGATGATATGCTTGATCCTGGTTGAAGTCGGAATGGTTGTACCCCAGGTGCTAAAGGTTTCACCCCTGTCGTAGCTGATATAAATGGTTCCAACGGAGCCATAATAGACTACGTTCGCATCAGCCTGTCTGACAGCAATAGGATTACCCAGACTCTGACCACTCTGGCGTAATGACCAGGTCCAGTCCTGAGCAAAAAGGGTTGTGGCAAAAAAAGCAAAGAACAAGAAAAACGTCTGAAGACTCTTCATTAAGTGATTCCGGAAAGATTAGTTAATATGAATTGATTGAGAACTGCTTCCTGGAAAGAAGGCAGGAATGGTTCAAATAAGTGCCCTAAAATAAAGATTAGTCCTTAAAATAAAAAATAATTAATTTTCCAGAGGATTTCATAACACTTTACCGGAACAATAATGAATCTAGACGTAATAGTATTTGCCGCCCATCCGGATGATGCCGAACTGACGATGGGCGGGACCATAGCACGGTTAGTTGCTGAGGGGAAAAAAGTCGGCATAATTGATGTCACCAGAGGGGAATTAGGAACCAGGGGAACCCCCGAAACAAGGCAAAAAGAGGCTTTTCAGGCAGCCGTAATCTTAAAAATCGCATCAAGAGAGAATCTTTACATACCCGACGGTGAAATTGAGGACAATAAGGAGAATCTGAGCAAACTGCTTATCTGCATCAGAAAATACCGTCCCAAACTGATTTTTGCTCCGTATAAAAATGACCGCCACCCGGATCACATTAAACTAAGTGCCCTGGTTAAACAGGCGTTTTTTTCCTCAGGGCTGACCAAAATAAAAACCTTTGACAAAGACACTCCTCAGGAGGCTTACCGCCCGGCAAAACTTTTTTACTATATGCAGACCTACACCTTTGAGCCTTCATTTATTGTTGATATTTCAGATTATTTTGAAATTAAAAAGAAGGCGATGATGGCTTATGCGACCCAGTTCTATGATCCGAACAGTACTGAGCCGAATACCTTTATAAGCACACCTGAATTTGTTGAATTTATCAGGGCAAAGGCAGAGTTTTACGGCTTTAAAATCGGCAGGAAATATGGTGAACCATTTTTTACGGAGGAAGAATTAGAACTGGATCTGGTACACTATTTAAATAGATTGTAATATATATGGGTAGAGACGATGCACGCATCGTCTCTACGGCATTATAGAGTTTTTTACTGCATTTCCAGATACATCTCTTCGATCAAGTGCCGGTAACGCTCTTCAATCACCTTGCGCTTCAATTTGAGAGAAGGTGTCATCTCACCGGTTTCAAGAGCGAACGGTTTTTCAAGAAGGGCGAATTTTCTGACACGCTCAAAATTCGCAAGCCTTCGGGAGAAAGTAATCAGTTCCCGCTCCATCATATCATAGATATCCTTGTTCTTGATGAGATCAGCATTATCCTTATAGTTAATGCTGTGTGAGTCTGCATATTCGCGAAGAGCCTCAAAATCAGGAACAATCAGAGCGCTGAGGAACATTCTTCTGTCGCCTATCAGGACAAACTGGTCAATAAATCTGCTGGAAAGGAACATATTTTCAATCGGAGTCGGTGCTATATATTTACCTGCGGAAGTCTTAAAAAGGTGTTTCTTCCGGTCGGTTATCATCAGATATCCCTCTGCATCAAAGACTCCGATATCTCCGGTATGCAGCCATCCATCTTTAATGGTTTCTTCAGTTTCCTTTTTGTTTTTATAGTAACCCAGCATGATATTTGCGCCGCGGGCAAGTATTTCACCATCATGCGCAATCTTCACATCAACACCCGGAAAGGGTTTTCCGACAGTTCCAAATTTATAACCGTCTAATCTGTTAGCTGCAATAACCGGGGAGGACTCGGTAAGTCCGTATCCTTCAATTATAATAACTCCGAGTGCTTCAAAAAATTCACCTAAATCCCGCGGGAGTGCTGCTCCACCGGAGATAAAAAATCTCAGTTTCCCTCCGGTGCGCGCACGTATTTTACTCAGCACCAGAATATCAGCAAGTTTTTGTTTGATAGCAAGAGCAGGTGAAACTGAGCCATTACGTTTTTGTTCGCAGTAACTTTTTCCGGTTTCAACAGCCCACTCAAAAATCTTCTGTTTCTTTTGCGGCTGTGACTGTATGTTTTTCAGCACTTTTGAATAAATCCGTTCAAATAGCCGTGGAACTGCGGTCATAATAGTTGGTTTCACCTCCATCAGATCTGATGCCACGCTTTCAATGCTCTGCGCAAAGTAAACAGTGCTTCCGGAGGCAAAAACGGTATAATATCCTGCCATTCGTTCAAAAATATGACAGAGGGGAAGAAAGGAAAGGAATGTATCAGTTTCGCCTATCGGGAAGCATTTAAGTGCAGCGTTAACATTGGAAATAATATTTTTGTGGGTGAGCATTACTCCTTTCGGTTCACCCGTGGTTCCGGAAGTATATATTATTGTGCAGAGATCATCAGGCCGGCAGAGACTGATTGCATCATAGATCAGTTTCGGGTTTTCCCTGAGGAATTTTTCACCCCGCTTCTGAACATTGGTGAAACTATAAATCATCGGGTCACCGGCAACAGCATCCTGATCAACCATCACAATAATAAACCGCAGATGTTTACACTTATCTTTTATTTTGAGTACTTTAGTTAGCTGAAACTTGTTCGAAACTATAATACCTACGGTCTCGGAATTATTCAGGATATATTCAATATTATCAGCGGTAAGAGAAGGGTAGAGAGGCACATTAACCGCCCCTAACGAAAGAATAGCTAAATCGGAAAATATCCATTTCGGGCCGTTTTCCGCAATGAGTGCAACTTTGTCACCACGTTTAACCCCGAGAGAAGAAAGTCCGGCGCTTAACTGATGAGTTGACTCCTTAAACTCCGGATAGGAGATAGAAACCCACTTGTTTTCCGATTTATGGTACATAAGCGGCTTGGCCGTTGTTTTACCATATTCTTCAGTCAGATAATAAAAAATATCCGGGATGGTAACAAAATCTTTTAAAATAGGCATTCCATGCTCCTTATTTTAGAATGATTATACATGAGATCAGGTTCTCCAGAATAAATTTTTTCTGGTGAAGAACATTACCATAAGGGCGAGAAGGAGTGTTAGTATGATGCCGCGCAGAACCCCGGGCCACATACCAGGCAGAAGTTCAATTAAAAGCGGCTGAATTCCTGTCAGCATGACAAGCGGTGTGAGCAGATTTGTTCCTGCCGCATAAGCAAGCATCGGGTTTTTACCGGAATCAATAAGCAGTGAGAAATATTTTGTGAGATGCAGATGGTTAAATAGCAGAGAAAACCCGATCAGCATCATGATTGCCAGTCCGGAGGTCAGGAGATAATAGCTCATTGTAGAGGGATCTTTCTTTATCCCCCCTTCAAATGGCTCAAAAACCAGTCCGACCATAATCCACGCCGCTCCCCAAAGGAATAACCGGAGATATTTCTGTGTCAGATATTCTCCCGAATTCTTCAGAAGTGCATACATACCTGCAAGCACCAGTGCAGAAAGCAGAACTGTAAGAAAAACCTCTCTGATGTAGAGTCCGATGAGTGAAATGAGTATTAGTCCGAAAGCTGAGATGATAAGAATCATTACTAAGCCCGCAGACAGTTTTTCCTCAGGCACAGTTTTTGCTTTGCTCTGTGTATATAATATATCACCGGCAATCATTCCGGGAATAATTATGAAAAGATACTTCAGAAAAGTTAGCTGAAACAGCAGATAGCCGGGCCACTCTTTTCCGGCAAGGGCGATCCAGCTCCCCTCCGTGTTAAAACCCAGCCGTATCCCAAGCAATACTGCCATGATGAAGAGTTTGCTCATCAGGTTTGCGCGCGTGAATATCCAGATAACCGAACCGGCTACGGCAACATTCGAAAGAACCAGAATGATGATATCATATTTCCTGAAACTGAATCCCTCACCGTTTGAAAATGTGAAGAGTGCCAGAAACAGTATCAGAATTACTGCTGAGATGCTTTTGAGAGTATAAACTATCGTTTTGCTCCAGCCGGACGGATAACGCAGGAAAATCAAAAAGAGGAGCGCAAAAAGGGAGATTGCCAGAATATATGTGGCGGTGGTTTCCGTTTTGTGAAGTATATGAGGCCTTATATGAAATATCACCAGCGCAAAGAACATGAGCAGCACACCCCTCCAGAGAACACCCGACATAAGATTCCATGCTGATTTTGCTTTCTCCAGCTTTTTTGAAAGAGCAAAAGGAAAGGCAGCTCCCATAGAAAAAAGAAAGAAGGGAAATACCAGATCAACCCAGCTGATTCCCGGTATGGAGGGATCAAATTTATGCGCCGGAGGAGGTACCTGCACATGATACATCCATCCTGGCAGGACGCCCCATGGGACCCGTCCGGATAATATCATGGTCAGAATCGCGAACCCCCGTAATGCATCAAGTGAATAATCTCTTCCGCTGTCAGTTGTTTCAGCCATAGTATTTTAGCAGAGATAAATTTAGTTTAATTTTTTCTGCTGAAACTTATTGACAATTTCCGAGAAATTGAAAGAAATTCTGATGGCTCCTTTACTTCTGATTTTGCTCTTTTTAACATCTTCACTGCCCGCACAGCAGAATAACCAATTTGAGAGTTTATTACAGTTTGCTGATACATCCCGGCTGCTCAGGAATGCTTCGGTTAGTATCTACGCAATCAATATTGCCCAAGGCAGGGTTATTCTTGATAAAAATGGACAGAAAGTGCTTGCCCCTGCCTCGAATTTAAAGGTTGTAACTTCCGCTGCCGGGCTTGAAATACTTGGCAGCGATTACAAATATAAAACCTCATTTTCACTTGCCGGTGAAAACACACCCGAAGGGGAGTTTATAGGAGATGTTATCATTGAACCTTCCGGCGATCCCACGTTCGGTTCTACTTTCATAACCGGAATACTGAGTTTTGAAGAAATTTTTGATTCGGTATTCCTCAGGATTGAAAAAGCGGGTATTAAAAAAATCCGCGGAGGAATACGGGTTGATCTTTCCGGCTTTTCTGTTCAGCAGTTTCCTGACTACTGGTCATATATAGATATCGGCAATTATTATGGTACCGGGGTGCATAAGTTCACCTTTCACGATAATATGTATTTCCTCTTCTTTAAGCCCGGCTTAAAACCGGGGGACCCTGCAGAGGTTTTGCGGACAGAACCGGAAATTGAAGGCTTAAAGTTCATCAACAGAATGAGAACCGGAAAAGCGGGCTCCGGAGATAATGGGTATATTTATCCGCTGCCGGGAAGAGAGGAGTATTTATTGCAGGGGACTATTCCGGCAGGAGTAGAAGAGTTTGATATAAAAGGAAGCCTTCCTGATCCTGCTGCAGCTTTTACCGGACTTTTTCTAAATGAACTGGAGAGGAGAGGAATAACTTTTACCGTCAGCATAATATATGATTCCGTGAAAACCGGGGATAGGCAACAAAATCAGCTTGCAGATTTTTATTCACCTCCCTTAAGGGAAATAGTCAGAATCATTAACAAGCGAAGCAACAATCTTTATACTGAACAGGTTCTGGCTGCACTCGGCATGAAAAATGGCCGAGGAAGAACAGAGGAGGGAATCGCCGTTGTGGATTCATTCTTAAAAGCGAATAATATCTTTAGTGAATCACTCCGCCTTCAGGATGGATCAGGACTTTCCCGGAGCAATATGATATCGGCAAGAACTATTTCGGAACTGCTGCACTATATGGCTGTGAAGGGGAAGACATTCTCCGATTATTATGAATCATTTCCGGTTGCGGGCGATACATTAGATTCGGGAGGATTTAAGCGGTTTGGACTGGGGACGGTTATTGCAAAAAATGCCAGAATTAAATCAGGAACCATAAACGGTGTCCGCTCATTTTCAGGTTATATTCATAACAAGAAAGGGGATTTGATAGCATTCTCATTTCTGGTTAATAACTATAACGGCCGCTCAGCAGATGTTGACGGCTGGTACCGTGAACTGCTGCTGAAACTGGCAGAGTAATGAAATATATCTCAAATAAATTTTTCACTCTTGTTAAATAAGGAATTCGCGGATACACACCGCTGCTTGTGTGTACATGTAAAAATAGCAGATCAAGTTTATTGAACTTGCAAAAAAAAGCCACGCATATCTGCGTGGCTTTTCGGGTAAATATGTTACAAAACCAGTTGATTTTCAGTTCAGAATCATCTTGTAAATATGTCCCTGCAGGTCTGTGAAGTAAATGGTCTTGCCTGCGGCTGATGGATAAAATGCCGGTATATCAAAACTGCCGGTTATTACTGACCTGTCCCCACCGTTATATTTTCTCGTAACCAATTCTCCTGCAGTAATTTCATAGCCGTCATCTTCTACCAGCATATATGCCACATGTTCAGTATCCATCCAGACAGGGGCTTCTCCCTCACCGAAGTCATAGATGATACCATATTTCAGATCATATACACGGATACCGGTTCCAAGGTACTCAACTGCTATTTTGGTGCCGTCGGGGGAATAAGTAAATGACAGGGCTCTGCCAGATACCATGGTCTCAATGAATGAAGGGGGGAATGTGAGTTCCGGGTAATTTACTATCAGAAGATCTTCATCAATAAGAAATCCGGCATCACGGCCTCCTTCACCCAAAGCAACGGATTTTGCTTCAAGTTTTGAGGGTTTATAGTTAAGAACTCTTCCGTCCGCGCTCCAGAAAGGGAGGGATGCATCAGGATACTGACGGCTCTCAGAAATAACCTGACCAAACGGATTTATCACCTTTATTCTAGAAGTACGGTCATTTTCACTGAAAATATTTTCACGCATGGCAATAAAATTTGCGCTCCCGGACCATGAAAAACCCCAGCCGATTCCTGCTCCAGTGACCTCTGCAATGAGTGCATCAGAGATAATATCATACACAAAGAGTCTGTTATAATCAGCACTGCTCAGTGCAAGATATCTGCCGTCTGCTGAAACCTTTGGTATAAGAAACTGTTCGCCCTCCTTAAGGTTCAGCCGGACCGCATCCTGTGCTGATACCGTTACGGTCAGAATAAGAAAGAGTATATATAAAGATTTTTTCATATCAGTCTGATTCCTTCTACTTCAGTAACATCAGTTTAAATGATTTGACAATTCCGTTCCCGCGGAGCGAGGCAAAATAAATTCCGGAAGAATAAGGGGAAAGATCGGCTGTGAACCGGTGGACGCCTGCCTCTAACAATCCTCTGCTCAGAGTGAGGACTTCTTTACCGAGGATATCTGTTATGGTAATCTCATAATCACCACGGACCGGAAGATTCACCTCCAGATTAGTAGACGGATTAAAAGGATTAGGATAAGCGGAAACAGAATAGTCAGCCGGAGTTAATTCCAGATCATTCTCATTAAGATTAGTTGCTCCGGTAAAAAATGAAACGATTTTATTCACAATCTGCCTGCGGTGGTTTACATTGCCCATGGTTTCAAGCGCAAAGGCAAGATATACCAGCTTGCTTTCAATAAAACCTCCTGAAACCAATCCCCGGAAGGCAATTCCTGCCGTCTGAGTTGCATTATAACGCATAACGGGATAACTTCCTCCAATGGTATCAATGACGTCGGGCCAGTCTTCGGGATATACCTGTCCAAAAGTGAAATTCGGGACACCGTCAAAAAGTGTTCCCGAAACAGCTGTTCCGGCCGGAGTGTTTGGGGTTGGTGCATCAGCAATATATCTGGCTTTAAGATAAGTGTTGATGAATGCTTTATCAGCGGTGGTACCCTGCTGATCGAGATCCCAGGCAACTTCGGATCCGCTTACAAAAAGTTTGCCTCCCTGACGGAGGTAGTCCCGTATATATGTCTGCTCCAGACCGGTGAATGTTTCATCAGCTACCGACTCATCACCCAGGAACCAGAAAACATATTTATACGATAATAGCTGTGCTGAACTGGTGACGGTAAAATTGCTCACGGTTTCAAACTTAAAGTTCATGGCACTCAGCGCATCACCATAGATCGCTGCAAAATTATGAGCCGGATTGGCTGATGATCCGCTTATCCGGTTAAAACCGTCAACGATAAGAACTTTTTCCTGGCTTGCTGAGGTATATGCTCCATATGTGCGGGAGAAGTTGGGACTTTCGCTTACAGCATTCTTTGCCTTAATTTTAACATAGTACTGCTTGCCGGTCTGAAGTCCTCCAATAGATGCTGAAAGAGATCCTCCCCCCGGAGTTGCCGCAGGGATGGTATCCCAGGTCACGCCGTCTTCTGAGAGAAATACATGATATACATCTATGGTGCCGGTTGGTTTTTCCCACTGCAGAGAGAGGCTGGTGTTTGATGAAAGTACGGCTTTAAGCCTGACATCCCCTACGTACTCCGTCTGTGTAAGTGAGAGATTTCTTTTATTTATCGTCCCTGCCTGAACAGTTATATTCGTATGTACGGTATCAAGCTGAGATCTGAGAGTAACCCGGTAAAACCCCGGAGGAACTACATCAAAACGGTATACTCCGCTGCCGTTATTGCCAATAGGGTAGGTCAGGCCGAGAGAATCAATTGAAACGGTGATATTTGTCGCCGGCTGTCCGGTTGCCATATTAGTAACCACACCAGTAACACTTCCGTGTGAAGGGAAGGGAGCACTATAAAGCTGCAGAAAGGAGTGGTAGAGAGCTTCTGCTTCCGTCTTAAGATAAGAGGTATCAGCAAGCCGGACTCTTTCCTTTGCATTATCAAAAAATGACGCCTCGCTTAATGTACCTGGCATATTGAGCGTGCTGAGCACACCCAGATTAAAACCAAGGAAGCAGAGATCACCTCTGTATATCGCGCTGGTTGTCTGCAGTGCATTAAACATCCGGTTTGCCTGAATATTGGCTGCAACATCCGTCACTCCCGGCCAGGCAGGATTTCCGTTCGGGCATATACTTGAGTTATTCTGCTTAAAGAGAGAAAGAGAATAATTTGATGTTCCGTCAAATGCATTATGATGAACCGAATGGAAATAATGCACATTGTTATTGTTTGCAATGGTTTTACGCTGTGTAAGGGTTATGCACGGACCAATCGAGTCATAATCTGCACGGGTAGTTATTACCGTTGCCCCTTCTGCCTGAAGATATCTTTTCAGGTATGGTACCACGATGTGATTGATGTAGCTTTCAAACCTTTTGGTTTCTGCGTCATTGCATGCAGATGCCTGTCCGGGTATAAAGCCGTGACCCGGGTCAAGACAAAACTTTTTTCCGGTGAATGACTGACCTGAAACTGATGCGGCCAGTAACAGGAATATTAATAAATGTTTCATTGGTAAACTCTCCGTTAATCTCAGCAGCATATAATCACTTCATTAACACTGCTTTAATAGTTTTAACGCCAAATGCGCTTGATACTCTTACAAAGTATGTTCCTGAAGGAAGACCTGCTGCATGAAATACGGTTGTGTGTTCGCCTGCATCAAGTGATTCTGCTTCGAAAAGAACCGCAGAACGTTCTCCAAGTGAATTAAATACCTCAACCGTTACAAAAGATGATGAAGGCAGAGAAAATGTAATAGTTGTTGCCGGATTAAACGGATTCGGATAATTCTGCCTGACGTTAAACACAGAAGGGGTAATTCCTTCTGAAGCGACATCTGTAACAATTACTTCTGTCTTTTTGACAATTCGCATATTATCAAGATACAATCTGCCGGCAGGTTCAGCACCCGCATCATCAGTCATCTGGAAGCTGTCAATCCGGTAGAGAGGAAGGTCAAGCTGACCGTTACCCAGCCATGCTCCGACCTTAGAAGGGTCGTTAAGCTGCCACTCCACCAGTTTCCATCCGCGCCAGTTAATCTTAAACCAGACGGATACTTCATGATTCGGCCAGGAAGTACCACCGTTCCCTTCATCAAGAGCAAAGCGGAATCTGCTGCCTCCACCGTCACCGTATATATACATCTGTAATGTATACGATGTGTCAAAAGTGATATCACGCGGTGGCCCGCCGGAAAGGTAATTTCTCAGCAGCTTTGTTCCCGCGGAAGGATTCCACTGGTAGCGGAGCATACCGGACTGCTGCGGAGAGGTTGCAGGCAGGAAGATCTCCGTTGAATAATCAAAACCGGTTCCGCTGTCAACAATTCCAATAGTTGAGCCGCTCTGCTGAGGATTCCACCATAATCCGTCACCACTGTAGGGGTCAATAATCAGAGAAGCGGAATACTGCATATTATTAACCGAGAAAGGAATAACAATTTCAGGTGAGACTCCATTACCGCCAAGGTCAGTTACACCTGATGTAATCTTCAGTTCATAATCTGAGCTGATAGTAAAGCGCTGCTGCGGTTTTAATGAGAGCCGGGATTTTCCATCTTCTGTTGTCAGGCGCATATCCTTTGTAACCGCGGTTCCATTCCTGGTGAGTTGGATATTGGCATGGGTTACGGTTGCAGGTGCGACCAGTTCATCAAACAGAAGAGAAAGAACATCTTCTGCGTCAATAGATCCGGTTACGGATGTATCGGGATACACAGATAAGAGTGCCGGCCCATGCAAATCTATATCCTCGGTTCTGAAATACAGATTGAATGTATCACCAGGGACACCATTTGCGTCACCATCAATATTTTTACCATTAATGTCAGTGGCTGAAGGAAGAATTGAAAAACGGTAATTGGTGGCAAAACTCAGATTACCCTGTTTAACCAGAGTAAGACTTTTGCTGTCTGCTGTCCAGAGAGCAGAGGTAAACGTAATCTGCGGATCAGTCTCTATGGCAGTAATAACGCTGTTCCGGTTCATGCTTTTTGAAAAATTCAGCTTTATCTGCGAAGATACTCCGACGGTATCGTTCATTGCTGGTACTGAAGAAAGCACCACCGGCGCGAAGGAAGGTACCGAATCAGTAAGTGCCAGATTTGAAAGAGGAGATTCATTCCAGTATCTGTCGGCAGCCGTCACTCCGTAATGATATATTCCGTTAAAATCCTGCAGCCCGCTGAAAGACTGCGTAACAGTAAAAGTATCGCTGGCAAAGGAGATGTCCACAATTTCTGCCTGATCGGTGTTAATCGAGGTATCTGCATTCCGGTAAAGTATATACCACATCTTCTGGGGAGAAGAAGCGTGCGGCGTGACTTTCAGCCGATAGTTCAGCGAGTCAATTTTCGTAATGCTTAAGGACGGCGCTTCCGGCACAGTATCTTTTACTGTTCTGGTATCGCGAATTTTGGTTCTGCGCTTAAAAAAGGTTGCGCCTGCTTCAGTAAAATAGTTTTTATCCCGCCAGGAGCCATAACTGAAGAACTGAAAACCATCAACAAAAGGAACATTCCGTGTTGCGTTAATGATATCGGGATGATTCTGCCAGACGTTATTTTCAGCCAGTATATATGATCCGGGCCCGACCGTAAATAATCTGCCGGCCGTTGTACCCGGCTGGATGAACTGGCCCCAGCACTGAGGACACTGCCCGTTAAGCATACCGGTGAATCCGGCTGCAGTAGTCCAGTGATAATGCATCGGGGTGAGCTGGTCAATATAGCCCATATTGTACCAGAGAGCAGCATCCTGATACACAATGCCATAGCCCTGCCATCCTGACCAGTTATATTTACCGATGGCTGCAGCGGAAATCCGAATCCATGGCTTAACCGCCTTAATGGAGTCATTCATTTGCTGCACAAATTTGGTTACAGAGCCTCTCCAGAATTCCTCCCATGAGGTATATCCTGCCGGAATTCCTGCTGAGTAAGGATGCTCTACATCATATAGATATCTGCCCGCCTGATTTTCTTCGAGCGAACGAACATCATCATCAGTAATCATTCCGTCAAGCAGGGCAAGACGCTTTTCATCTTCTGTTTTTGGTTCGGGTCTTGGTGCAGTACTGCTATATTCATTCCACCGTACATAATCATAATGAAATCCGTCAATGTCATAATTCCTGACGATTTCCATGCCCACCCGTGTCAGATAATCTCTGACAGCGGGGAGTCCTGGTGAGAGCGCAATGTTTGAGGTCATTGGATTCCCGCTCTGGTCACGGCAAATCCATTCCGGATGCTGCTGTGCCGGTGCACCCGGAGCGGTGCTTCCTGATGCAAAGACATTGAACCAGGCATGCAGTTCAAGACCACGCTTGTGGGCCTCTTCAATAGCATAGGCAAGAGGGTCAAAGCCAGGGTATGTGCCGCCGGCATAGGAGCCCCATGGCTCATAGGAAGAATTATAATACGCCGTGCCAGCCTGCCTGACCTGCCAGAGTACGGAGGTCATATTTGCGGCTTTATGATCATCAAGTATTCTTCTGATCCGTGCTTTATTCGTTTCCACACTGCTTGAGGAACTGATGTACTCCCAGGTAATAACCCAGGTGGAACGGAATTCCTGATTCGTGCTCTGCGGAAATATGGTTAATGTCATTATGAAGAGGAGCGCAAGAATTTTCATATCTTTACTGCTTATGTTAGCCGGTATTTGTGAGTAAAATTAAGCATACAATTTAAAGAAATTAGAGGATAAAACACTGGATTTTCGGCACATTCATGTGAGACAAAAATTACCCATTCTGCTGCTGGTTTTGGCTCTTTTTATTACGGGTTGCTCTTCAGCTGTAAGATATTCCACGTCATCCGTACCGCCAAAGAACCCGGCGCCGGAAGTTGCATTCAATCCGGCTGATTACGCCGATGCTGAAGTGTTAGAGGAAGTATCAGGAAAAGCATCCTTTTACGCGGATAAATTTCATGGAAAATTGACCGCCAATGGTGAGGTATTCGATATGTACAAAATTTCTGCCGCGCACCCCAAATATCCTCTCGAAACCATCATAAGGGTTACCAATCTGAAAAACAGGAAATCCGTAATTCTGAGAATTAATGACAGAATGCCTGACTTTAAAGGAAGGATTATTGATTTATCCTATCAGACTGCTGTGGAACTGGAGATGTTAAAAGAGGGGGTTGCCGATGTTAAAATTGAGGTTCTTGAATGGGGTAAAGGAAAGACAGTTAAATGAGCCCCTCCCAATTGCTGCCTATTTCCTGATATCTGGTCAGGATCATCTTAATTACTTCATCAGGCAGAGGTCCTTTTTCAACGATTGCAATATTTCGCTTAATGTTATCAGGGTTTTTCCCGCCAACTAGTGAGGTATCAGCCCCTCCGGAAAATACAGCAAAGCGGATGAGCAGTTCGTGATAGGGGATATCAGTTTTGTACTGCAGTTCTTTCATGCGAATCCAGTACTGCTCGCAGTAGTGGCCGTGCGGCTGTGTCTGGTGATGCCAGCAGACATTTGCTAAACTTCTTTTGCCTATAATCCCCATCCCAAGTTCCCTGGCTCCAGGGATATACATGCGCAGACTTTTCTGGTCGAATATGTTGACCGAGGTCTGAAGGGATTGTATTATACCGGAACTGAGCGCGAATGCAAGGTCTTCATTTTCACCCGAATACGCCGGAACTTTAAGCCAGCCCCTATGACGGCACTCCAGGAGCGCATCCAGTACTCCGTTGTTCCTGAGTATATACTCAGAACAGGAATGTAGATGCACAATATCAATCACCCCGGTGCGAAGCTGTTTACGTGCTGTGTCAACCCCTTTTATAATACAGTCATACGTCCAGTCCTCAGTGCCTTCAATTCCATACCCGACTTTAGTTGAGAGGATAAATTCATCTCTTCGATGAGCGAGGTATTTACCAATCCGTTCTTCTGAAAGGCCATATCCGCGGGCTGTATCAATCATATTGATGCCAAGATCGGGAAGGGAGTGAAGCAGATATTCTGCATCCCGTTCAGTAAGGGAGTCATCACCTATCTGCCCTGCGCCAAAGCCAAGGGGAGAAACACTGAGACCGGTACGGCCGAATTTACGCGGTTGCAACCGGTTATTTGTAATTTACAAACTGGACCGGAAAATCAAGTTCAGTTTCACGGACGAGTTTCTGAACCGCCTGAAGATCATCAATCTTTGGTGCTGTAACGCGTACCTGCTCATCCTGAATCTGTGCATTGACTTTAAGTTTGGAATCTTTAATCAGTTTGGTAATAATCTTGCCATTCTCTTTTGAGATGCCCGATTGAAGGGTGATTTTCTGCCTGACGGATTCATGAGAAGCAGCCTCAGGATCACCAAACTTCATTACCTTGATTGATAGCCCCCGTTTAATGAATTTTGTCTGCAATATATCAATAGCAGCTTTTCTTGAGTAATCGTCCTTTGAGTGAAGGGTGAGAAGTTTGTCTTTTTTGTTTAATTCTAGAGTTGTTTTGGAATCCTTCAGGTCATATCGCTGCTGGATTTCCTTAAGGGCCTGATTGACTGCATTGTCAACTTCCTGAAAATCAATTTCAGAAACAATATCGAATGAGTGATTTGATGCCATAATAATACTATACTTTTATTTATCTGCAGATGGGAAAGAATATTCTGAAGAACACCGGAAATCTGAGTCGGGGTGGGGAGATTCGAACTCCCGACCTCTTCGTCCCGAACGAAGCGCGCTAACCGGGCTGCGCTACACCCCGAAAACCGGTCTGCAAATATAGGTAAAAATCGCTTATTTTAGGGGGTTCAGGTCTCAAAAATTAAAAAAATTTGTTTTTTTATAAATATAAACTATTTTAGTAGTTACAGTTAGACTAATTTACCTAAATCAGATTGTTAAATGAGTCTGCCTAAATTCAATAATTTATTCATGGGTTCTGTCATGAGAAGAATCTTATCGGTTTTTGCATTTTTACTACTGATACAACAAATTTCGTTTGCTCAAGTGAAAGCAAATCAGTGGACGACAACGTTCGGAACGTTAATTCCGCGCTTCACAGGTAGTGAGGTTACTGGAACTGAAATTAATTTTGGGCTTTTCGCAAGCGCACAATATAATTTTTCTGAACATTCAGATTTCAGATGGGGGGCTCACTACGCTATGATCCGTTCGTTAAATTCTCCTGTCAAAAATAATACCTTCTCCTTAAATCTGGATTACATATTTCACATGGCTCCATGCGATATTCTTGATCCGTATTTTGGCATCGGGGTCTCAGGATTGTATTTTTCCTTAGAAAAGGGGCAAAGTGTGAAGGATGGAAATTATCTTGATTATCAGGCGAACCTGATTTTAGGTGTAAACTGGGGAATAATTGATGAGTACCTGGTTGATATACTCGGTGAAGGATTTTCTTACAATACCGAAATTGCATATCATACCGTTGCTTCTGACGGGTATGACGGAGCAGGCGGTACTGTGGGCGGGCTGCTTGGCGGTTCACTTGACACGTATATGACCTTTAAGGCAGGACTTATATATAAAATAACGGAAGGAAAAAAATACCGTTATTGCGATATATATGACGGAGTTCTAACGATAAACAGTATTTCCAGTCCTAGCCCTGATAATAAAAATACCAATCCGGATAATAAAGACACAGAACCAAACTCAACTGTTACCAATGGTCTGGTTGACTATAACCGCATTGAAGATATCATTAAACGATACGTCAAAGAGCCGGCTAATATAGATTACAACCGTATTGAAGATATCGTTAAGCGGAATAAACCAAGCATCAACTTTGACGGTATGCCCACTAATGATAAAAATGCAACTGACGGTTACGCGCCGAACTGGGTTCTGATGGGAATTAATTTTGAATTTAATTCAACCCGGTTTACCCCGGAATCTTATCCTATTCTGCTCAACGCATTCCAGATACTGATGGCAAACCCAAGCCTGAGAGTAGAGATACAGGGGCATACGGACAATATCGGAAGCAGTGAGGTTAACCGTAAACTCTCCCGTGACAGAGCTGACCTTGTTAAACAATATTTGGTTTCAAAAGGAATTGCCGCTAACCGTCTTTCTACCTCCGGCTTCGGAGCTGAAAAACCAATTGCAGATAATCAGACTTCAATGGGAAGATTCCTTAACAGAAGAATTGAATTTAAGGTTTTAGGAAAATAATTTATCAGTTAAAAAAAAGCTGTATCAGGAATTACTGATACAGTTTTTTTATTTTAAAGGCAGGGTGTATACCTTAATTGGTTGAAAGAAGTACATTGTATTATATACTTATCGTAGTTGGATTGTAGAACAGACTTTAAACCAAAAGTCCCGGCAGAAGCCGGGACTTTTTTGTTAAAATATGACTTATTCATGATTATCCAGAATTACTTTTTCGTTTTTAACTCCTTGTCAGACTTTCTCGTCTTAACCAAACAATAACTTAACGATAAACAGTGCGCCCAGGAATCCTGCTGCATCAGCCAGTAGACCAGCGGGGAGAGCATGCCTGGTTTTTTTAATTCCAACGGAACCAAAATAAACGGCAAGTACATAAAAAGTAGTTTCTGAGCTTCCGAAGAATGTGGAGACTAAAATCCCGATAAAGGAATCAGGTCCGTGAATCGTAATGATCTCGGTCATAATTCCCAGTGAGCCGCTGCCCGATAAAGGTCTCATTAGTGCCATCGGGAGTGCTTCAGCTGGCATACCGATCGGATCAGTAATAAATGTAAGGCCGTATATAAGCCATTCCATTGCTCCACCGGCTCTGAAGATACCAATTGCTGCAAGCATGGCAACCAGGTAGGGGATTATGCGTACCGCGATATTAAATCCTTCCTTTGCACCTTCAACAAATGTTTCATAAACCTTAACTTTTTTAACAAAACCAAAGCTTAAGAATATCAGGATTAGCAGGGGAATTGCAGCAATAGAGAATAGTTGTATAAACTGACGGATGAAATCCACACTCACCCAACTGAACAGATAAGAAAATGCACCGCTCATTATCCCCGCGAACAGCATAAAAATTACCGCAAAAAAGATAGCAAAGCCCTTGAGATTTTTTTTCGCCCGTTCAAAGAATGTTGTCGGGGTCATCGGAAAATTTTCAAACAGTTTAGCTGAGAGAATTGCTACTGTGGTTGCACAAGTAGAACCAAAGAGGGAGGTGCCAATGATAATTGCAGGATCACTGCTCCCTACTGATGCCCTGATGGCAATGGCGGTTGCCGGTATCAGTGTCATTCCAGCGGTATTTATCGCAAGAAAAGTGCACATTGCATTTGTAGCAGTCCCTTTTTCAGGATTTAGCTTGTCAAGTTCCTCCATTGCTTTCAGTCCGAAAGGAGTTGCTGCGTTACCCAATCCCAGAAAATTGGCTGAGAAATTCATAATCATTGCACCCATTGCAGGATGATCAGAGGGCACGTCAGGATACAGAAACTTCGTAATCGGTTTAACTGCCTTTGCTATTATCGCAATAAGTCCCCCCTCTTCAGCAACCTTCATTACTCCGAGCCAGAGAGCCATAATGCCGATAAGCCCCAGAGCAATCGTTACCGCAGTTTCAGCATAACTTAATACTGAGGCGGTAACTTCCTTCATTTTTACAAAGGATATACGCTCAAATTTTACGGATCCAATCAGCGCATCTGAATTCTTGTTCAGCGTTAGAGTCCCAAGGAGATCGTTTTCCTTTCCGTTGACAGAAGCCATCTTCGTGATAAGGGGATGCAGGGATTTTTCCGGGATCATATAAAGGGAAACGCTTGCTCCATCCTTTGAAGGAGAAGATTTTGCACTGATTCTGAGGGTGTCGGACAAATCTTTACCGCTCCATGACTTAAACGCCTCAGGTGTTATAATTAGTCTAATATCAGAAGCATGGCTCAATAAATCCGCTCTGGAAGGAGCACCTTCCACGCTGATGCTCAGGGATTTATCATTATTCCATGCATCTGAACCCAGATCGGCAACATCTGTATATATTGCTGCTGAGAGGCCAAGAATGATTAGTGCATACCAGACATAATTGAGCATAGGGTCAGTCCTTTGTGAACAGAATCTTTTCTTCGTACGGGAAAGCATGATTACCGCGGCTGTTTGCGGCAATTATTTTAATAAGACGCTCTCCCGGGGTTTTGAATGAAATGGTAATTTCCCTATTGTCCTTCTGATAAACAAAATCACTTGTTTCGAGTGAGTCGCTGAACACACGGATAGATTTCGGGTTAATCTGTACCGTATCACTAATGCTGAATACAGCAGTATAGAGACCATTGGAGTGATTCTTCTCCTTTAATGATACCTTTGGGATACTCTGACTGATATATCTCGCTATTCCGCGAAAGATGCCCCAGGCCTGGACTTTGTTAAATTCATCAATGATAAGCCGCTGCTCTTCATACTCATGCGTAAAAAATGAACCTTCAACAAGCACTGAGGGTATAGTTGTGTGACGCAGTACCGAGAACCCCGCCCCGGGATATATCCAGTAGTCAGAATAGGTACCGTCAAAGGATCCCAGCCCGCCTGAATTCCTCATTGCATAAGCCAGATCGCGCTGAATATACTTTGCCATGTCACGTTCCATCGGTTCATATTCGTAGTCGGTTTCCTTGGCATGATAATAGGTCGAAGTATAGTTGATAAAACGGTCAGCCCCGGCTCCCGGTGCATTATGGTGTATTGAGATAAAGAAATCCGCACCACTTTCGTTTGCCAGCCGGGAACGGTCTCTCAGATTTACCGTGGTATCTTTTGTGCGGGACATATAAACAATAGCTCCGGCCTGGGTGAGGAAATCACGGAGGTAGAGCCCTACTTTCAAATTCAGATCCGCTTCCACAGCTTCGCCTGCAGGTCCCTTGCTGCGTCTGTCTTCACCTCCGTGGCCAGGATCAAGATAAAACTTTTTTCCGGTGAGATAGGGTGAATAGGAAGCCATAAACGAAGTGTATTTTTCAGGATTTCTGAACTCCAGAGGAGTATCGTAATATACTGAAGGGGAGCACCCCGTAAACGCTGCTGCAATCAGCAGTAAAACAAAAAATTTAGCTGATTGCTGTATCAAAAAATTGTTCACAAGTAAGTCCTTCCATTTTTAGGATACAGTCAGAACAGGCAGTAAAGGACTGCTGCTGTTCTCGGGAAAAAATATTCTGCAATATAAGGGAAACCCTCTGTTCAGTCCGAATAAAATCGTCCCGTGTGTGTTGTTTTCTGACCGAACGGGCAGGATCCCGGGTAATGTAAAGAATTGTTTCAAGGGATTGAGCATCAGGAAACAGCTTTCCTGCAAGTAAAGCGTAGATATCAAGCTGAAACTGGTAGCGGTTCATTGCTGCGGCAGTCAGATTTTTGAGTTCGTTGGTTTTGTAATCAGCTATAATGATATTCTTCTCTTTTAGCAGAAGGTAATCTAATCTAGCTGTCACAAAATAACCGCCGATAATCGCCCGGATTTCATACTCCGATATACCATCCGCCGAATAGAAATCCTGGAACTCCGGTGAATGAACTATCCTCAGTACATCAGAGAAAATCTTATCTTTTATTGATGACGAAGAAATCCGCAGTTGGTGAAACTGACCGGTCATTGACCGCTTGATATCTTCCGCGTCCAGCCCGGGCTTATATAGTTCGATTGCCTTATGAATAATACTGCCGTAGAATGCTCCTTTGAGCAGGGGACTCACGTCGGAATTCTCTTCAGGTGACAGAGGTAAAGGAATTTCCTCATCAAGCAATGAGGTGACATTGGTAAGCCGGAGTTCATTTACCAGCCGGTATTTATGCGGGCATTCATCATAAGTGAGAATTCCGGAAACCGGAATCATGCGAGTGGAGAGATGTTTAGTGGATTCAATTCTGGTTACACCGGCGAGTGCTACCGGGCCTGAGAAAGAAGATTTCTCTTCAGGAGTTTGAGAATCAGAGCCGGTAGTTATATCAGTGTGGATTGATATCACAAAATTCTGCTGTTCAGTAACGTGTTCCATTGAAGGGCGTGAGAGAACTTTCACAGGATGAGTAAACGTTTTTTTAGAATCTGCCGGCTTAAGGGCAAATGTTCTTGTAAGAAAAGCAAAGAGACTGTATGATTCAGTTTTATCCGAGGCATCAGCGGTGAAGAAAATCTGGTCTGTGGCTCTGGTACATGCCACATAATAAATCCGCTTTGTTTCTTCCAGTTCTCTCCTTCGGCGAAGATATTGTTCAAATGATCCGGCAAGAGGAAATATATCATTTTCACCCGATGGGAATTTTGGAATCAGTCCGAATGACGGAGAAATAATAAATGGATCGCTGCTGCCGCCTTTCCTCTCTTTTGCAGAGTTAAACAGAAAAACAGCCCTGAATTCGAGGCCTTTTGATGCATGAATCGTCATGATGTTCACTGCATCGGACCCTTTTTGAGAAAAAACTGGGTCCTCTTTTCCTTTGGTCTCTCTCAGTCCCTCAAGATAAACAATCAGATCGTACAGAGTAAAATTCTGTTCATCTTCAAAGACTCTGATTCTTTCGGAAACGGATCTGATTCTTGCAAATAGTTCTTCGTGAGGGAGTATTGCAGAACTGATTTCAATGTATCTTGTTTCGGATAAAACTTCTCGCAACAGCCGTGACGGGCTTATTGCCTTTGCCTTTTTAAGAAATCCTTTCAGATAACTTCTCGCGAAAGCAGCTGCTGCCGATAAGTTATCCAACTGTTCAAACCGTTGCCAAAGGTAGAATCCTGATCCGGAAGCGATCTGGTATATATCAACATCTGAAAGCATAAAAAACGGACTTCTTAACAAACCAGTAAGAGCAGTATCGTTTTTTTGATCGGCAGCGAACTTGAAGAGATTAATAATATCAGCGGTCACCTGATCCCGGAATTGCGTGGTTCTGCCTGAAAAAATATGATGTATGCCATATGCTCCGAATACCTCCTGCAGAAAGAGTGCATCTTCATTTTCGTATAGCAGAATCCCGATATCACTCAAATGTTCAACAGATTTATCCTGCAATAATTTGTTGATTCGTTTAGCAATTAGCTCAGCCTGATGCATTTTTTTCTGAGCGATAGATGATTTTTTATCATCTTGCTGAGTGGAAAGCAGGATTTCAATGTGAGAAGGAGGAATAACCGGCTCTTCATTCCTTGCGTATATCAATTCTTCCGGAGCCACGCTGTTAAATGGCTTCATCTGATCCGCAAAAACCTGCCCGAACAATGCATTGTTAAATGCGCAAAGTTCTCTGCTCATCCTGAAGGACTCTGCAAGAGTAATAACCCCTTCTTTATTGATATTTCCGATCATCTCCCGTGTTTCACGAAATATCTGCGGTTCCGCGTTCCGGAACATATAAATACTCTGTTTTTCATCGCCCACAATAAACAAATTAGGTTCGGGGGCAGTCATTTCCCGCAGTTTTGAGACGAAAATATCAAACTGCGCATCATCAGTATCCTGATACTCGTCAATCATAATATACCGGTACTTCTGATTCAGATGTGATGAAACCTCAGATTCCTGATTCATTACGATGTCTCTTGCTTTTAAGATAAGGTCGTCATGATCAAGGAAGTTCAATTCTCTTTTCCCGGATTCATAGTACTCAGTGGTCAGAGAGAATAGTCTGCTGAATTTAATATTAAATTCGTAAAGTTTTTTGTGCATCTCTCTTACTGTTGCCAAATCTGAAGGGGTCTCAGAAGCAGAACCTGATTTCCCCTTATCAATTTCTGAAGAAATATCTTTATACAGAGCTACGGCTTGTTCATCACGTAAACTGGCGTTGCCTGTCTGATCCTCTGATGCATAACTGGTGTTCAGAATTTCTGCCATGATGTTCCCCATATACCGGTCTGCGTTATTCAGAAACTCCTCTTCACGGAGTAAAACAAGATTACGGTAAAAGGGAATCAGTTTTCCTCTTTTTCTGACGGCTGAAATTAAAGCCGATTTTAGTTTGTTATATCCTCCGAGTGTGAGTTGAAGGTAAACCTGCACTTCATGTAGTTCCGGATCATCAAAAGATTTCTGCAGTGACCGCTCTGCCGCTTTCTCAAGAATTTCTGATGACATAACTTCATCAACAGGAATAAAACCGGGATCCACCCCTGCATCAATGGCAAACTCACGCAGAATTTCGCTGCAAAATGAGTGAATAGTGGAAATTCTTGCGGAACTGAGCAGTCTTTTTTTCTTCTTCAGGTCATTCCTGATACCGGCAGGAATGTCAGTATTTCTGATATAGCCTTCAATTTCTTCACGTATTTTTGTATAGAGTTCAGAAGCAGCCTTTTCGGTAAAAGTGATTGCCGCTATATTTTGCGGAAAGATATCACGTCTGGTCAGCAGTTCAGCATAACGTTTTTTTAGAACAAAGGTTTTTCCTGAACCTGCATTTGCCGCAAGAGATATGTGAATTGACGTATTAAGCGCTGCCTGCTGAGAAGCTGTTAGTTTATCAGCCATTTGATTTTTCCCCTTTCCCAGGTTGATTTGATTCTGCAGAAAGAATTATCTTAAAACAAGTACCCTGATCTTCTTTTTGTTCAAGTGTTATTGAACCGCCGGCGTTTTCAATCAGGCGTCTGGTCATGGAAAGACCAAGACCCATCCCGCCAGTTTTGGTGGTAAATCCTTCCCTGAAAATTACTTCACGGATTTCTTCCGGAATACCGTTACCGTTATCACAAATCGTCATAATAAACGAATTATATTCCTGATAAGTTGATATTGTGATCACTGTTGCTTTTGCCTGAATGGCATTTCGGATCAGATTAACCATCATTCTCCGGAACTGGGATCGGTCCATCATTATCAGTATTTCTTTATTCTCATGCTCAACTTTCAGTGATACATGATCGTCATTATACAAAGCTGCAGTGTCATCAATAACTTCGGCGGGATTCATCAACCCTGCATTCATCCCGGGCATCCTTGCGAATCGTGAGAATTCTGATGCTATCTGATTCAGCACTTCTATCTGGTTAATAATGGTGCCGGAAACTTTATCAAAAATCGCATCAAAGTTCTTTGCTCCTGATTTATAAGCATGGATGAGATGCTGCATAGTCAGTTTCATGGGAGTGAGAGGATTTTTTATTTCATGCGCTACCTGCCGTGCCATTTCTTTCCAGGCGGCTTCTCGCTCAAGTGAACTCAGATCTTTCTGGTTCCTCTGCAGTTCACTGGTCATATTCTCAAATCCCTTCATCAGCTCTTTTAACTCACCTCTGACGTTATCAGGAATATCATAAGCAAAATCTCCGCCGGCTACTGAGTGCGTAGCTTTGGTCAGTTTCTTTATCGGCAGAGAAATTTTATTTGCCATGAAACTGCTGATAATAATTACCAGCAGGATTGCCAATGAATATACGCCGAACAGGATGATATCAATTTCAACCGGTAAAATAACCGGCCGGACTTTGTTCAGCAGACTGTTTACTTCAAGAATATACTCCTGACTTTTGAACGTCAGTTTACGGAACTGTGATAATCCAGTCTGCCCTCCATACGAAACTGTTCTGAAATCATCCCTCATTCCTTCACGGTAGAGAATGTGAAGTGTCTCCGGATCTGGCCGGGGCGGCACCAATTCAGCAGTTTCAAGCTGTTGAAGAGTGGTAAAGACGAGTGCATTCTCTTTATAGATACTAAAATGTATATCAAGGTTTCTGAAAGCACTCCTGAAAACATCCTTATCATTTATTGTATTGCTCCCTGCCCCCTCACGTTCGAGATAATTGGCCACAACTGATGATTTTTCGTGTATCAGATTTTTCAGTCCCTCTTCAGCCTTTTCCGTTATGTTTATCCTGTTGTAGACTGCAAGAACAACCATCGGAATAATAGCTATAAAAAGAAACGCAATAAGAAGCTGCATTCTGAACGTGTACTGGGGGAACGCCCCCTTTTTCAGATTTATCAGGAAAGCAATGCCGTACCAGATCAGTGAAAATAGTGAATGGATAATAAACAATTTGAAGAAATTAAACAGATTCCAGGTGAATGTCCTTATCTTAATACCTGTTGCTGTTATTGATCTGCTGCCTGTTATTTCATTCAGCGAAGCGTAAAAGAGATATTCTTCAGCTCCGGGATTGTATGTAATCCATTTCTCAGCTGATTCTGTAAAAGCTGAATCCAGCAGAAGTGACATTAGCTTTTTGTCCGGGTAGAATTCTCCCTCAGTATATATCAGCTCGCGGTTCTGAAAGTTGAGAATGGTCAGATTTTCATTTTCAAGCGTGCTTCTCCAGCGTGTATCTGCTGCCTGAATGAGCGGGAAGTCGGATTTTTCATGAATCCTGACCGTATTATACAGAAAACAGATTGCAATGTAGGAGATATCACCTTCCGGTAAGCTAAATGGCGCAATACCGACAAGTTGAATATGATTTTTGTCACCGCTGAATGGTGTAAAACTAAAGACTGCAGGGGAGTTTATCTTTAGAAAAGACAGAAGAGAGGGGACAATGTCAATTCCATCAAGATTATATCCGAATCCTCCTGTGATTTTTTTATTTTTGTCAAGGAAATAGATACCGGAACCATATAATTCCTTTGAAAAGGTGAGTGAAGCCCATACTGAATATGCTTCTGTTGCAGTATGAAGAATTCCGCTCCTGCCTGCGTCGCGGCTGCGGAGTATTTCGGGCACTGCCTCAAGCGCATCGGTCATAAGGAACTGATAAAGCCCCGGATTCTTTCTGTTAAATTCAAATGATGCTGTTTTTAATTCTTCCTTTGTCAGTTCAGAATTAAAATGGTTCATAAAGGAAACGGATAAGACGGAGGCAAGCAGCAGCGCTGGAATTTGTATTGCCGCTCCAGGTTTCTCATAATAAGCAAAGTATGCCGTAAGTATTCCCGTCAGCAGGAAGAATACTAATGCGAGCGGCGGGGTAACAAGCGGATTTGAAGTAAAAAAAAGTAAAACCACCGTAAATAATACGGGGGAGGCAAAGAGTATGAAGTAGGAATACGTTCCGGAGGGTAGTCCCGAATGAGAATAATTTTTTATTAAAAGAGCTGTCCAGCTTAAAATAAAAAGAAAGACGCCACCTCCCGAAAGAAATACTCCTAGATTCATGGTCAGAGCCGGAAAAGAGGGAATCAGGGATGGATCCTTGAAGTAACTCAGAGATGAATCAAAGATTACGCTTCGCATTGAGGCAGCATAACCCCTGAGAAGCAAAGCGGTAAGTGCTCCGTAGAAAACGAGGAAGAAGAAATATATTAAGCGGCTTACGTTTGATGGAATACTTTTTGTTTTTTCCGTTCTGATCGCGTAAGAAGCACTAAAGGCGGCAATGATAAAGAAGAAGAGTGCCGTTACCAGAAACTCCGCAGGTGACTTTACAATTCCTCCGCCAAATGCTGATGAAAAGTATGCAGGGTCAGTGAGTTCAGCGGGTAGTATAATGGCAACAATATCTAATACATACACTATCCATCTGAAGATTATCAGAAAAAAAATCAGCAGTATGAGCCGTAAGCTTACATAAGGTATCCGCTGATAGTCTTTCCTGATTCCAAGCAGTATGCTGATCAGAATACTAATCAGCAAAAGTGACTGAATAAAGCTGATCCAGTCAACAAATGCATCCTGCGATTCAGGACCGGATGGCAGCTTGTAAAGTATATACCCCAATTGGTTACCTTGTGAGTCACTGAGAGGGACCCTGAGAGTATCTGAACCTGCGGAATCTTCCAGGCTATTTTCAGTCACTAAGCGGAAATCCTGCCCTGCCTTATTCTGTAAACTGGCGAATAATAATCTGTCTGGTTCCGGATAAAGGCCGCTTTCCGAGAGAACCGGAAGCCCCATATAGATAAAAAATATCTGTGGTCCCGTGCGGATGGTATCATACTGCACTAGTGAGGTGAAAATAGCTCCCTTTAAAAAGAAAGTTTTTCCCGGGTTCTCCGGTATTCCCTGACCGGATTTTACTGAAAGCGGATAGCTGTTATTGAAGCTGAGAAGGCTGCCTTTCCTGTCATATATTTCAATGATATAGTTGTTTTGCGGTTGACTATTGAGCAGGAGAAAGAGGGAGTCATATTCCACTTTTTCACTTAGCAGAATATCTGAAACTTCCTGTCTGAGATGGATAAAGTCGTTATTGAGCTGCTCTGCTGCACTCGTGAATATCCCGGTTGTATTACTGATTAAATCCCGCGAAAGTTTTTCGCGTTCTTCAGGGAATGATGCAATCTGATTTTGTATAAGATAGGGGGTAAGTATTCCTAGAAGAATAATCCCCATCGTAAGAAGAAAAGTTACAAGAAAATACTTTCTTGTGCCGCTGAACCGGGTAAGGAGTTTTTCAATCACTATTTAAGGGTAAGTTGAGAGATATACCAGTTGTTCCCTGCTTTGTTTAGAGCGATATAAACCTGAGCCGAAGATTTCCTGTTTTTAGATTCAAAATGAAGCACGCCGGTTGCATAAGGACTTCCTTCGGGCTCAAGGATGCTGAAACGGAAACTGGTAGGGTTCATGGATTTAAGGAAGTCCTGAAGTATATAAAACGCCTGATTAGGGCTGTAATAACCTGAGGCTGTTGAAGCGAGACTCAGATAAGTCTGCCCTGTAATATATTTTGAGAATGCTGATACATTACCTGTTGCGAGTCCTCTGCTTATTGAAGTGAAAATACTTCTTACATCTTCTGATTCGGCTGCGCGGGCCGGAGCTGAAAGGGCAGAAAACATCAGCAGCAGAGCAAGGATCATCATCCTGAGCTGCAGATGTTTAAATAGAGAAACCGGAGAGGGTCTCTCTCCGGTGTTCTTCAGACTCTTATTTATTTTATAATTATCATTCATTACGGATTAGTTACCGTGTAAAACTTCTGGTTAATGTATTTCTTTCCTGTGATACTGGCTTAAGCATCCTGCTTCCTTCAACTTCCTGAAATGCCCAGTCGAAAACTACTCTGTCTCTGGTGATGCTGGTAATCCGGATCTTCGCGAAATGGTTGTTCCAGGTCCAGATGATATACGTATGGCCGACTTTTGCAACTGCATCCTTTGTGGAAGCCCAACCGCTTTCAGGCGCACGGGTTATCTCATAAAGGTCAACGGTCGGGCCCATATCCTTGATATCGGTATCGTCCCAAACGTTCAGATAAAACTGTCCGTTATAGTTTTCAAAGAAGAAGTCAGAAAGATTGTCGTCAAAAGCAACAACTCTCTCAGTTGTCAGGTTGTAGCCGGAATTATTCGGGAATCTGCGGTAGTCAAAAATTGACTGATTATACCCCTCCGGTCTTGGAATAACATAAGCATAATCAGAACTGAGACTGCTTTCATTGCCGGAATAATCGAATGCTGCAACAGCGTAAAAATACGTATTTCCGTTGATTACTTCGTCATCAAGGAAATAATTCCTGCGGGTTGAACCAATAAGTTCATACCGGCCGTTATATGATGTGCTTACGTACACATTATAACCTGAGACATCCGACTCGCGGCTCTCATCCCAGAAAAGTTCAACAAGTCCGTCACCATTCATAATGAGCAGGTTTCTTGGAGCCGATGGGGGAGTGTAATCAGCATCGTATCCGTATTCTTCACAACCGGTCAGGAGTAAACCGCCTGCCAGCAGTATTATCGAAAAAATTATGTTCCGTTTCATTTTTGCATCCTTTCCTGATGTTCTTTCTCCGGGAGATGCAATTTGGATGCCAGAGAAAACAGCCGGATTTAGCCGGATTTCTCAGGTTTACCATTCCGGTTGTCTAAAAAAATAGTCACATTTTGTGCACTATTTACTACCGGACTTAATGTTCCGGAATCAACTTTCGCTTCTGTGAACCTGATTTTTATTTATCACACCCAGAGATTTTCCTTTTAATGTAAAACCATCATAGGGCGTATTCCGGCTCTTCGACTTAAACTTTTTAACATCTACTTTCCACTCAAGTTCAGGGTTGATTACCGTCAAATTTGCCTGAACTCCTGCTTTAATTGCAGGAACTTCCAGGTTGAGGATTCTTCTGGGGTTCACAGCCATTTTCATTACCACGTCAGCTGAAGTAAGATGCCCTTTGTGTACCAGTTCGGAAAAAGTTAACCCGATGGCAGTTTCCAGTCCGAGGATTCCATTGGGGGCATACTCAAATTCCATCTCCTTCTCTTCAGGGGAGTGGGGTGCATGGTCGGTGGCTATAACGTCAATAGTACCATCTTTAAGACCGGATATCATCGCAAGAACATCCTCATTTGTGCGGAGCGGAGGGTTCATCTTTGCGTTTGTATCATAGGTCATAACCGCTTCATCGGTCAGAGTAAAATGATGAGGTGCTACCTCTGCTGTCACTTTAATTCCTTTTGCTTTTCCTTCCCGTACCAGCTGAACTGCTTTTGCGGTGCTGATGTGGGCAATATGAACCCTGGCACCGGTCAGTTCTGCCATCATGATGTCACGGGCAACGGTCAGTTCTTCAGCGATGGCGGGAATTCCCGGTAGTCCCAGTTTTGTTGAAGTGACACCTTCATGCATTGCCCCGCCGGCTAATGTCTCATCCTCACAGTGTTCGATCACCGGTTTGTCGTACATCTTTGCGTATTCCATAACCCGGCGGAGAATTTTTGCGGTTTTAATGGCAACACCATCATCAGAAAAAGCAACAGCGCCTGCTTCAACTAATTCACCGATGGGAGCAATAAGTTCACCTTTCCGCTCACTTGTTGCAGCCCCTATTGCATAGACATCCACTATGTGCCCCTCGGCGCGTTTACGTATATATTCAACCACTTCGGCTGAATCAATCGCCGGTTCGGTATTGGGCATGCAGGCAACTGCAGTGAACCCGCCGGCTGCCGCTGCGTCTGAGCCGGTGGTAATGGTTTCTTCATCTTCACGCCCCGGTTCACGCAGATGAATGTGCATGTCCATCAGACCGGGAACAACCAAAGCGCCGTTAACATCCCATACTTTAATGCCACTCTCATTTGCGGGGAGGGGGCCTATTGCGGTAATGATGCCGTTTTTTATAAGCAGGCCGTCTTTCGTATCTACTCCGGAAACCGGGTCCAGCAGATGAGCATTTTTTATATATATATCCATTGTTTCCTCTTTCCTGAATTAATTTTGTGTGCCTAATAAAAAGAGCACAGCCATTCTTACTGCCACTCCGTTGGTTACCTGGTCAAGTATCACCTGATGCTCGCCGTCAGCCACTTCTGCTGAAAGTTCAACACCACGGTTAATAGGCCCGGGATGAAGTATCAGTACATCTTTTTTATTCTTCTCAAGCCGGTGTGAGTCAATTCCGTAGAATTTCTGATATTCCCGTATTGACGGAAAATACTCCCTTGCTTTTCGTTCAAGCTGAATCCGCAGAACATTGAGCACATCATTTGCCTGAATGGCCTCATCTATATTGTAATGTACATCCACCCCCAGATCTTTGATATACGGCGGAATCATGGTTGCCGGACCGCAGACAGAAACTTTAGCTCCCATGGTTGTGAGGCCGTATATATTAGACAGCGCGACGCGGCTGTGAGAAATATCCCCGACGATGCAGACTTTAACCCCTTCAAGCCGTCCGAGTTTTTCACGGATAGAATACATATCCAGAAGCCCCTGAGTGGGATGCTCGTGGGTGCCGTCTCCGGCATTTATAATTTTTGACCCCGAGATCCGCGTAAGATACTGCGGAACGCCCGCTGAAGCATGCCGGACGACTATCATATCCACTTTCATTGCTTCAATATTCCTAACGGTATCCTTAAAAGACTCACCTTTGGTCACACTGCTGGTTGAAACAGAAAAATTCAGACTGTCCGCCGAGAGCCGCCGTTCAGCCAGCTCAAATGAAATTCTGGTACGGGTAGAGTTTTCATAAAAAAGATTTACCACGGTTTTCCCCTGAAGAGTGGGTACTTTTTTAATCGGGCGTTCAATCACTTCTCTAAAGGTAACCGCGGTATCAAGAATTTCCTGTATATCCTCACGTGAAACGCCGTCTAATCCCAGGAGATGTTTAATACTCAGAGCCATGGCTTATGCTTCTCCTTTCAGACTGCTGCTGTCCACCAGATAGACTGCATCCTCATTATCAATTTCTTTCATTTTCAGTTTTATTTCCTCATCCACTGAGGTCGGGGTGTTTTTGCCGACATAATCGGCACGGATCGGCAGCTCGCGGTGGCCGCGGTCCACCAGACAGCAGAGCTGAATGGTCGCGGGTCTGCCAAACTCCATAATAGCGCAGAGGGCGGAGCGCACCGTTCTTCCGGTATAAAGCACATCATCAATGAGGATGACATCCTTGCCGGTTATGTCAGCGGTTATATTTGAAACTGATACGGTGGGCTGCTTGAGGTTTGTGCGAAAATCATCCCGGTAGAGGGTAACATCCAGTATGGCAAGAGGAACATCCTTTTTTTCAATCTCACGTATTTTTGCCGCAATTCTCTTTGCGACGAATTCACCCCGGGTTCGCATTCCCATCAGAATAATGTTTTCTGAACCGTTATTGTGTTCAAGAATCTCGTGTGATAGCCGGGTGATGATACGCTGAATTGCGGTCTCATCAAGAATGGTTGCTTTAATCTGCATGGGGGTAATCCTCAACTTTCTGAAGGCAATGCTTCATGGAGGTATAGGGGAGGGAAATTTTCATGGGTACCTTCTCTACTTCTCGAATAGAATTAAAGGAAAAATTGGTTTGACAAATATAGGGAAAAACAGGACTCTGTTACGGAAATTGGCAAAATTTCTGCCGTAAATTACACTGTCAAGAAGGTATCAAGATTTCTTGAAAGTGTCTTGACAAATTGCAGAAATCTGATTACTTTTGGTCAGGAAAAAACCCAGTATAAAAGAAAAAAAGGAAAAGAGCCATGCCCGGAAAAATGAAAAGCTCCGGCAAGAAGCTTAAAGTAGGCACCGTCCTTGATGAGCAAATCTATCAGCAGCTAAAAGAGCGCGCCGTAAAAGAAGGACGTACCATAAGCGCAGTCGTGAGTGCTGCTTTATTGGCATACTACACAACTCCGGTGATTGATTTTAAGGCAAGAAGAGAGGCAGTAAGGAGGTTCTGCTCGACCCCATTCAAACTTACCAGAGAGGAACTGGAAGAAATTATGGAATTAGATTTTTATGATCAGTAATACAAAAGAATTTCTGCAACATTGATGTTTATCAAATTACATTTTACAAAAAATAGCAAAAGAAAGTAATCATGCCCGGGAAAAAGAATACCTCTGGCAAAAAACTCAAAGTAGGCACCGTCCTTGATGAGCAAATCTATCAGCAGCTAAAAGAACGTGCTGTTAAAGAAGGACGCACCATCAGCGATGTCATACAGGAGGCGATAGTAGCATACAACGCCAAGCCGGTGATTGATATTGAAGCTAGGAAGAAGGCGCTAAGACGATTTTCTTCTAATCCATTTAATTTAACAAGGCAAGAACTCGAAGAATTAATGGCACTGGATTTTTACGATCAATGAAATTACATGAAATTCCAAAAGAGGAAAGAGTTCTCATTGATGCGAACATCTTTCTATACACCCACATGAGGTCTTCTGTTGATTGTTTTGAATTTTTGGACAGGTGTGCTGAGAACTTATATTCCGGATTTGTACCAAGTCATATCATGTCCGAAGTGATGCATGTAATCATGCTCGCTGAAGCAAGAAAATCAGGCATTGTTTCAGGAAGTAATCCGGCAAAACAACTCAGTGAAAAACCCGGAATGATAAAATCCATGTGGGAGTATAATGCAATTATGAGGAATATATTAGATGCCGGAATCACTATAGTACCTGTCAATGGTGAAGACCTTCATTCTGCACTTAGATTACAACGACTGCATGGACTCATGACAAATGATTCAATATTTTTAGCAGTTGCACACCGTCTGGAAATCAAAGCAATAGCCTCCGCCGATAAAGCATTCAGAAACATCCCCTCCATTGACCTTTACGAGCCGGGGGATTTGTAGGGAAATTGTGGATGATATTTTTCATAATATATATTAGTTAATATATACAATATGAATTACCAGTATGCAGAAGTACTTAAAAAATAAATAAATTTATAGAATTTATTTGTCCTGAAGTTCCATTACATTCAATTTACTTATTGGTTCCATACGCTGAATGCATTGCCGGAGAGTAAAGTGATATAGAACTTGCCGCTGTTTCTGATCAGTATTAAGGGAGCAACTTTTTTGATGAGAAAAACTAAATAAATATATCCTCCAGACTTCCATTGATTTAGAAATTCGTCCATTTAAACTGGAGACTTTGCTTTGGAGAATCCGTTTGCGAGAGAGAGATTTTAAGGACAGGGAAAAGAATTCTCTGATCACTTCTATCACTCTTCCCGTTCCCACTTCTTATCATCCCGTGCCTCAGAAATTATCCTGACTACTTTTATTCCGGTTTGTTCATTGGTTGAGGTAAAACGTCCATAGTACCATTTCTGTTCGGTCTGATAAGCAACCTCGGAGGCTTTAATTTCCCTTACGATGTCATATCCGTCTTCATAACTGTCGGCCACAACGGTCAGATCCTGAGGAAGTGTTTTCAGTTTCTCGATAAGTTCTGCTACGTTCATAAATGCTCCGATAATTTATTTGAAAATATAATAAATGTTCCTGAGATTTAAAAAGTGCCTCAAAACCCTCACTGCTTTTCCCTATTTTTAAACTTTCATTTTCAGAATTTATGCAGTCCTCATTACAAACTCTTAAAACATATTTTGGTTATGACTCCTTCCGCGGCAAGCAGGAGGAGATAATCAGCCGCCTTACTGAGCAGAAGCAGCATGCGCTGGTACTTATGCCTACCGGAGGAGGGAAATCACTCTGTTATCAGATTCCGGCTCTGATGTTTGAGGGGGGAACCATTGTAATTTCTCCTCTGATTGCGCTGATGCAGGATCAGGTTGATGCACTCAGGAAAAGAAATATCAGGGCTGCGTTTATTAATTCCACTGTAAGCGCTGCCGACAGGGAAAAACGTCTCGCGCAGTTCGTAAGAGGTGAACTGAAACTTTTATATGTAACACCGGAGCGGTTCAGAAAGGCAGAGTTTACACAGGAGATAAAAAAAGCTGATATATCTCTTCTTGCTGTGGATGAGGCACACTGTATATCAGAATGGGGGCATGATTTCCGTCCCGACTACAGCCGCATCGCAGAGTTTCGTGAAATGCTGGGAAATCCGCTCACAGTTGCTCTTACTGCAACAGCAACTCCTGATGTTAAAATTGATATTATAAAAAAACTTGGTCTTACTCCTGATGAAGTTCGTATATATGAGGAGGGGATTGAGCGCCCCAATCTGCGGCTGGAAGCGCTTGATGTTTTTGACGAAAAAGAAACACTTCGTGAAATTAAACGGGTGCTTACCGATTACCGGGGATCAGGCATTATCTATTTTGCGCTTATTAAAAAGCTTGAAGAGTATTCTGAAAAACTCAGGGATGCCGGATTCTCTCATTCGGTATATCACGGTAAACTTGAACCTCAGCAGCGGAAGCGTGTTCAGAGGGAATTTCTCTCCGGCAATCAGCAGGTGATACTTGCCACTAATGCATTCGGTATGGGGATTGATAAACCCGATATACGGTTCGTGATTCATGCAGAAGTGCCCTCTTCGCTGGAATCATATTATCAGGAAATCGGCCGGGCGGGCCGTGATGGTAAGCCGTCTCTTTGCCTGCTTCTTTATAATAGTGAAGATCTATATACCCAGATGCAGTTCGTCCAGTGGGCAAATCCCGATGCTGAGTTTTATCACCGGATGTATGAACTTCTTCTGGCAAAACCTGGTGAGGTAAATTCTCTCGGGTACGAATTTGTTATGGAACAAATGAGCCACAAAAACCGTTTTGATTTCAGGGTTGATACTGTGCTAGGGATGTTTGACCGTTATGGTGTAACATCAGGCTCACTTGAAGAAAGGAATCTGGAAGTGGTTTCAGAACTGCCGCCTGAACTCGATGATGAGGAATATCTGAAGCAGAAACTGCTGAGGGATAATACAAAACTGCTCTCAGTGGTTAATTATTTTAAGCATAACAAATGCCGCCGCACTTCAGTTTCGGAGTATTTCGGATTTGGGACGAAAAAAAATTGCGGAAATTGCGATATTTGCACCGAAAATGCTGAAAATGAGGCACCTCACTAACGGCACGATTATTGATAAATTATACAAGAAAACGATATCATATTTAGAAGGACTATTGAATGCGCGTTAAATTATTTGTTTTTGCAATTCTCTCATTGTTTATTTTTTCAGCATGTGAGAAAGAAGCCGAAAAATCTCCCATCGCGGAGAATGAACTTCCTCCCGGAACCCGTGTAGCTCAGGTGTTGGAAGTTCAGGAAGTAGCTGCATATACCTACCTCCGCGTTAAAGAAAAAGAAAATGAATACTGGATGGCTATTACCAAGGCACAATTTAAAGTGGGCGAATGGGTTTACTTTATGAATGCCATGGAAATGACCAATTTTAAAAGTGAAGACCTTAATAAAACCTTCGATAAACTTTTATTTGTTGAAAATGCAAAAAACCAGCAGGAAGTAACTGAAGCACTTAATAAAGTTTCTGAACCGCAGAAGCCGACTATTACAAAGACCGATGTCTCTGTTGAAAAGGCTGAAGGGGGGATTACCATTGGTGAACTTTATGCAAATCCGGCAAAGTATTCAGGTCAGTCAGTTAAAATAAGAGGTAAAGTGACCAAAGTGAATCTTGGCATTATGGACCGTAACTGGTTCCACGTCCAGGATGGCACAAGTTCAGGTGAAGATTTTGATCTGACCGTGACCTCAACAGAAACCGTGAATGAAGGGGATATTATCACCTTCCAGGGAAAAGTAGCTGTTGATAAGGATTTTGGATATGGCTATACCTACAAAATGATTCTGGAAGAAGCAAAAGTGCTTTCGAAGAAAATGTAGAATTTTCAGTAAAAAAGCTGCAATAACCCCGCAGAAACTCGCTTTTTGCGGGGTTTTTTTATTCCCCGAATAACCCACCCAAAGACTCTAAGACACAAAGGGATGCAAACTCCTAAAAATTCATCCTTCATAATTCATGATTCATGCTTCAAATACTGTTTTTTATTTCAACTGATTTCACTAACTTGACCTATCCGGCGTTCGATTTCTTCCAACCATCTGCACTCCGGCCAAAATCAGTCATCATTTAATAAAAACTTAGGAGAAAAAGTTGAAAAAAAACTTCCTACTTTTTTTTGTCTTTCTTCTGACCTCGTCACTGTTTGCACAGGTTGAAGTAAGCACCCGTCTGATGCGGGCTTTACAAAATTCATCCCCGACAGATTATATAAAAGGATTCGTGTACCTCCGTGATCAGGTGGATATCGAAGCGCTTGATCAGCAATTGTATGCTGAAAATGCTACTCTTGAACACAGAGCATTCACGGTAATCACCACACTTCAGAATAAAGCTCAGAGTTCTCAGCAAAACCTCATCAACTATTTTGAAGAGCGTTATGCTCAGAGGGAAGTGTTTGGTTACAAGTCCTTCTGGATTGCCAATATGATCTTAATTGAAGCCAAATCCAGTGTCTTCTATGAACTGATGAACAGTATGGAAGTTGCCCAGATGGATCTGGATGCAGAACTGAAACTTGACAAACCGACTGTAGTTGAACACAATGTTGAATCAACCGAATCCGTCGAACCCGGCGTAAAGATTATCAATGCAGATAAACTTTGGGCAATGGGTATTACCGGTCAGGGCCGTTTAGTCATGGGTATAGATACCGGTGTGGATCCTACACATCCGGCTATCAATCACAAGTGGAGAGGCAATACTGTTCCTGCCAGCCAGGCATGGTTTGATCCGGGCGGAGGCTCAACCACCCCTAACGATTGTGACGGTCACGGAACCCATACCATCGGAACCATGGCAGGCCGCTCCACAACCACTGCTGACACCGTTGGTGTTGCTATTGATGCTCAGTGGATTGCCGCTAAAACAATCTGTTCCTCACCCCACACCTCAAATTCTGTTGCCGCTTTCCAGTGGGCAATGAACCCTGACGGCAACCCTTCTACTATTACTGATATGCCGGATGCAATCGGCAACAGCTGGTATGATCCCAATGTTTCAAACGAATGTACCGGTATATATAAAACCACACTTGATGCAGTTGAGGCTTCAGGTATCGCGGTAGTTTTCTCAGCAGGTAACAGCGGACCAAGTGCTTCCACCATCACCAAACCAAAGAATATCAGTACTACTGAGGTGAATGTTTTCGCAATCGGAGCAATTGACGGCGTTCAGTATCTCGGCGGTAACAATAATCCGATCGCCAGTTTTTCGAGCCGCGGACCTTCAGTTTGCGGTGGAACAGGCTCATTTCTGATAAAGCCGGAAGTCTCAGCTCCCGGAAATAATGTCCGTTCATCCTATCCGGGCGGCGGATACTCAACACTCAGCGGTACCTCCATGGCAGCTCCCCATGTGGTGGGTGCTATTGCGCTCTTAAAGCAGTATGCTCCAACACTTACCGGTGCCCAGATTAAAATGGCTCTTTATAATACCGCAAAGGATCTAGGTACAGCAGGTGAAGATAACACCTACGGAATGGGTCTGATTGATCTCTATGCTGCATTCCTTACATTAGGAACCCCTGATACCGTTGCACCAACGCAGATTACTAATCTTGCCTCAGCTGAGCCGCAGTCAAACAGCCTGAAACTCACCTGGACGGTTCCGGATGATACTTCAAATGGCGGTGTAGTAGGATATGCAATTAAGATGTCCAATGCACCTATAACAGATACTGTTGCTTTTAATAATGCTCAGGATGTTCCCTTCAACGGAGCGCCTGGCGCTTCAGGATCAACTGATATGGTTATGGTTGGCAATCTTCAGCCTGCTACAACTTATCATTTTGCTATCCGTGCACGTGATCTTTGGGGTAACTGGTCCTTGCTTTCAAACAGCGCTTCAGGCACAACCCTTGGCGCTCCTGCACTTTCCGTTACTCCTGACTCAATGCACAAGCAGTTAAGCGCAAATATGGTATATGTTGACAGTCTCGTTGTGTCAAATACCTCCGCGCATGCTTCAACACTGAACTACCAGGTATCTTTGCAGAACAGCACATTCCCGGGTAACGTTAAACTGACATTAGTACCTCATCAGACTCAGGTGCTTGAAGGAAAATATCCTGTGAAAGGTGATGAACTCTCTCAGTACACACCTGGACTTTCAATTGAAGGACAGGGCGGACCAGATGCTTTCGGATATAAGTGGATTGACAGTGATGAACCGAATGGTCCTGCATATGAGTGGAATGATATCGCAGCCACAGGAACAAATGTTACTACCTGGACTCCGACTGGTACTTTTGGTGCTAAAGATGAGGGACATTCAGGTCCAATTACTCTTCCGTTCCCATTCAAATTCTATGGAAACGTAAAGAACACCGTTTACGCTTCTTCGAATGGCGTAATTCTGTTTAACGCTCCTACTTCTAACATATTTACCAATGCTGCTATTCCTAATGCTGCAGCACCGAACGAATATATTGCCCCGTTCTGGGACGATCTTGACGGCACAAACGGAGGTGAAGTATATTATAAGGCAGATGGCGGTAAATTCACCATCCAGTACAATAATTGGCCAAGATATTCCACAACCGGTTCATCATTAACTTTCCAGGTTGTGCTTTATTCTAACGGCAGAATAATGATTTACTATAAGACAATGACCTCATCCACCATGAACTCGGCCACCATCGGTATCGAAAATGGCAATGGTTCAGTTGGATTGCAGACTGCTTATAATGCTGCCTATGCAAAGAATAGCCATGCGATCAAATTTGCTGCAGATCCTGAATGGATGACCACCCAGCATACCGGAGGTACCCTGAATAATGGTGCATCAGCATCGGTTGTTATGGAGTTCAGATCGGAAGACTATCCTGCCGGTATGTATACCATGGATGTTGTTTTCTCTACCAATGATCCGTTAAAGCCGACTCATACTATACCGGTCAGTCTTTATATTGACGGTGAAGTACCGGTTGAATTAACCTCATTTACCGGTTCTGTTAATGGCAACACTGCACTACTGCAATGGGTGACTGCAACAGAAGTAAACAACAAAGGTTTCCGCGTTGAAAGAAGAAATGAAAACTCAGCCTGGAAACAGGCCGGTTACATTGACGGCAGAGGCAACACTACCGAAATCAGCCGTTATGAATTTACCGAATCAGGACTGGAAACAGGTGTTTATTTTTATCGCCTGATACAGGAAGACTACAACGGAACCAGCAAAACTTATGATGAAATCAGAGTGGAAATCAGCCGTCCTGATGTATTCTCACTGAATCAGAATTATCCTAATCCGTTTAACCCTGCAACCAGCATCAGTTACTCTCTGCCGGTCAGAGGAAATGTCGTGCTTGATATTTACTCAGCCCTTGGTGAAAGAGTTGCCACTCTGGTTAATGAAGTTAAAGAAGCTGGATATCATCAGGTCAGTTTTGATGCAAGCCAGTTAACCAGCGGAACATATATATACACCATCCGCGTTTCAGCTGGTGAGTCATCGTTTACCGACACCAAAAAAATGATTTTGGTTAAGTAAACTACACTCACAGTTTTTATGAAAAGGAGGCCTCATTCAGGGGTCTCCTTTTTTTTTACCTATAGGGGTAGTATCCCTGTTCTGCTGCTGGGGGGTGGAAAGAAAAACAGTCTCTGACAGCAAAAATTAAGCATCAAATAAGGGGAATTGCTCTATATTTGCATAATTCTAATAAATCATTCCGGAAAATTTTTGCGCGTCGATTATGAAAAGCTAAAGCCCTGGGTTATACCCTCATCGGCTATAGTCTCAGTGAGTGTACTTCTTCTTGTCATTACAAGGGTAGTTGATATGCTGCTGTACCATTATAACGCGAATGTATTTGCGGTACTTTACACCCAGGACGCCGGAAATCTCACCAATACCATAGGGGGGCTCGGTGAACTGGTTTCAGCCATCATGGGTATTGAAATTACCGTACTTGCCATTATCGTACAGCTGGCCGCGAATAAATACTCCTCAAAGATAATGGAACTGTTTATTCAGAATAAGATTAACATTATAGTTATCATGCTGTATGTTATAACGGCAATCTATACTGTTACGGTAAGCAATACGATAACAGGTGAAAATGTTCCGTACTTCTCAATCACCTTCAGCCTCCTGATGATATTAAGCTGTCTGATGATTGTTATACCTCATTTTAATTATGTTTCAAATTTCCTCCGTCCGAATTACTTTATTACCTATGTGCAGGACAAGATTGATAAAGATTTGCAGGACATTATAAAAAAGTCAGAGGCCGCCGGAGGAAATCCTCCTTCTTCTTTAGTCTCAGAGAAAAAAGACTCTATTGCTGAGAATATTAATTTTATCGGTGATATCGCCCTTAATTCCGTAATACAGGGGGACAGGGCTACAGTGCTGCTTTGCGTTGCGACGTTAAAGTCTCTCACGGTTGATTATCTTCCCCTAAAGCAGTCCCTTCCAAACAGCTGGTTCAAGTTCAGCGGTCTGGCGTATTATGATCCTGATTTTTCGAGCTATTCCAGGTTCGTGCTATCTGTTATCGAACGGAAAAAAATATTCCTGGAAAGAAAAGTATTCCGGCTGTTTGAAATGCTTTACTCCAATTCAAGGGTAACTCTGAGAGATGTGGCCTCCGGAGTCCTGCTGAACTCCGAACTGATCGGCTCGGGAGCGATGAAAGCCAGCGATAACGGGGCACTTCACTGCACATTTCAGTATTTTAACTCCTACCTGCGTATTGCCATTAGGGAGAGGGATCCGCGCTCGGCATTTAACACACTGGAGCATTACCGTGTGCTGGCTGAAGAACTGATGGATGTGAACCCCAAAATGGTGGAAACCATTTTCTTTTACTTTAAATACTATGGTCAGGAAGCGAACAAGTTTCAGGTGTTATTTATTCTTGAGACTGCTGCTCATGATTTGTGTGTTCTGATGGAACTGGCCTACGAAAAGCAGGTGCCAAATCAGGCTGCTCTGTTAAAATTGTTCCTTACAGTTGATGAGCCCATAGAAGAATCAAAAGAAAAGGGTTCTTCCAAGGAAGCTTCCTTGATAGGGGTCCGCGTGGCTCAGGCAAAACTTGCCGGTTTTTACCTGCTTAACGGGGAAGAAGACCTGGCGCGGGTCATATTTGAGGATATGAAACTTGAGCCCTACGGCAGAATCATGAAAATCCAGGAGTTGATTGAGAACACCAAAGAGGAAGAATTTTGGGAGATAACCCCCCGCGGGGTTAATTTTAATTACGTATCAGATGAGCGCCGTCACGCGCTGAAAGCTTTTTTTGGCTGGTTTGAAGAAAAAGAGGTTAAGGAATCGTGAAGATATTTCAGGAATTGCTTTTTTAGTTTATCTTTCAGACTATTATTTAATTAATTCCGAACATTATCCTCAACTTTGCGCTCACCGATGAGGATAGCTGAATGACTCCAAAATGTGTGAGCTATGTTGTGTGTGTGTTTTATTTTTTCCCATTGATTTAGTTTTCAATTGGAATTAGTTTTTTTTTTAACGAAATTTTAGCTCTAAACGATATTCAATTAACTTAAATCCAATATATAGGAGAATCTACTGTGGCAACTCAGAATCAGAAACCTGCTAGCGGTCCTAAAACAGCTTTCGGTCGTTACATGGTGTATACCTTCATTCCTAACTATGCCAACAACATTCAGGGTTTGGTGTACATGGGTGCAGCGTTACTCATTATCATCGTCGGTCTGAAAGGATTAGGAACAGCTGCCTACAAAATTCCCATTGTTCCACCGTTCCTTCTTGATCATGCGACTCAGAAGGTTTCTTCAACCTGGGTGATGATCGCTCTCTTTCTCGAATTTACACTCCTGATGATCCTGGCAGTGGTAACTTTCTTTACCCCTGAAGATTCTTTCGGAGATGCTCATCATGCGGACGATAAGAAGCCTGCTGCGGCAGCTCTTGTACCGGATGCTGAAGTTGCAAAAGCTAAGCAGACCATCAGTGATCTTCGCGGCGTGGTTGATGCTGAAATGAAAGTTATTAACGACCAGCTCGCTAATCTCGAAAATATCAACAAAAAACTGACTGCCCAGAAAAACGAATTCTATAAGTCCATCTCCGAATTGAGACAGGTATTTAAGGGTTAATAATTAAATAAATATCTTTAAAAAAGGAGTTTAAAATGGCAAAAGGTGGCAGCGGAAAAATGCTCTACTTCGTACTCTATGTGGTACTTATAGTAGAGTTGTTGATTATCAGCACCGAAAGAGACGAATTAGAAGAGGAAGAACACAAGATCAGGGACAAAATGCTTGTAAGTATTGCCGAGTCCTATAAGGCTCCGCTTATTCTGGCAGCAGTTCCCAAGAGTCTTGATTTCAACGTTGGAAGCGCCGACAGCAAGGAAGCTACTGTAGTTCTCTCCGCTATCGGGCTCGTCTCAGAAGATGAGAAGAAAAATGTGGAATTCACCGTTAAGGTTAAGGGTTCACCCGTTCCCTCAGGCTGGCCGGGAGAACTTTCCTCAGCTAACGCAGATACCAATAAAGCATACTACGTTCTGAATGAAAGTGGTACTGGCAAATTTATTGCAAAAATCACCAACGAAGGTGACTTCAAATTTGTTGCCCAGTGCCGCGTCCAGCGCAGTGTTCCTGACTATCTTACTGAAAGATTGAAAGGTCAGCTCATGGAGCTGATTGGCGATCTGAAAGAAGGAGTATCAAATCAGGAAGAATTCACTATCCGCGCCAAACGGCAGGGTGGTGTAAAGCAGGCTGCGGGCGCGCTTGTTGACTAGCAAATAGTTCTACAAAATATCAGGCAGGTCACATCGCACCTGCCTGATTTTTATTATTTTTGAAATAATCTAAACCGAGGATACGATGTTTTTAAAAAGGTTAAGCTTTGTGGCAGTAATGCTGCTTAGTATCAATCTGTTTCCCCAGACTATCAGTGACACGATAAATGTTGTTAAACTGCAGAATTTTAATGTCCCGCAAGTTGGCGCTATTGTAGCTGCTAACCTTCTGAGTTTTGATTTTACCGCTGAACTGCTGACTGCTGATGGTCAGAAAGTTAGGGATATTAATAACTTTACGCAGCGTCCAAGGAAAGAAGATTTTTCAAAATATGTTGCCGGCGGAAGAGGAACAACTGTCTGGCTTGTTCTGCATGATTTTATTGATCAGCCGGGTAACTATTTAGTAAAAATCACCGTGAGCGGAAAGGGTGAAACAGGAGCATTTAAAGCGGACCGGTACTATGCTGTGAATGTTTCAGAACCGACTCTTGCGGCTCCGATTACTCTCAGACCCAACTATTTCTTTTCCGAAAATGATGTGATGAGTTTTGCCACATCCGAATACACCGATTTTAACTTGTATTCTTATCAGGTTTTGGACGGCAGCGCAATCGTTGACAGCGGCCGCGGTTCAGTAGTAAGACTTGATAAGATTTTAAGCGACATCAATTCGGTTGGTAAATCACTCACCATTAAGGGCTTTTATCAGGGTAAACAGTTCACTTATAAAAATCCCTTTAAGGATGCGGTTGAAAATTCTGAGTGGACTTTTTCTATTGACAAGCCGGCTGTCCAGAAGTTTAACGGATGGTCAAGTGCCGAACCGAAGGCAGGGGAAGATCCATGGTATATCAGTATAGACAATCAGTTCAGTAAATCATTCCTCTTTACCTATATGGGTATGAAACCGGGAGGAATAGTTGCGGTTACGCCTGAAGTGAGAAACCTCAGAGTTACCTCTGAACCAGAACAGTTTATTACTGGAGCAACCCAGCGTAAGCAGGGTGTGTTTGTGTATATTGATCTGAATGTCAACCAGGACTTCATGAATGCTATGTCAACCGGAAGCGATGCAGATATTAAAATAACCGTTCAGTTCAGAACGCAGTTTGGTGATCAGGTTAAAGAGACCTTTTACGCTACAGTTATTAAATAGGTTTTTAATTACTTATTTCTTTACAGATGGAATGTTTTTATGTTTAGAAAATTATTTTTAACCTTATTCTTCTTCATGATTTCTATGGTCATGGTTGCACAGGACCTTGATGAAATCATAAAGAAGATTGATCTTAAACTCCGCCGGGATAAGAGATATCTCAACCTTCATTACGTTGAGTATCCCTCTGATGGCAGGATAGATCCTGATTTCACCAATCTGCCCCGAATCAATGAAAGAGAGCCTGTCTCTCTTCAGGCAAAGGACAACATTATTTACAGGATTGTATTCCTCAAGGATGCAATCGGAGTGGATTCAATGATTGTTCTCTACGTTGATCAGATTACCAATCTCGCCGGAGGAGACTCTAGTTTCTTCGGTGATGCTTCTGGCCCGTCCTTTGACACGACCAGAGTCCTCACTTTTGGTGATATGTTCAATCTGAAAAATAATTATAGCAATATCTACTTCAAGTTTTACAAGGTTGTAGATAAGTTTATTAAGGAGAATCCTGATTCAGATCCTCCATCACTCCTCAGAATAAATCCTGATCAGGAGATTCAGACCAGTTTAGGTCTTTCTTCCCGTGACAATACTGACTTTCTCAATTATATGAGAGCAAATCATCCTCACTGGTATCCGAAACCAAAAGTTGTTCAGAAGACCAGCAGAAGAGGTCCGGAAGTAGTTGAAGTTGCTTCACCTTTCAAAATTGATGCAACACCGTCTTTTATAACATTTTCACACGAAGTAATGGACTTTTCACTGGGCGGCGCTTCAGTAGAACTCGGATTTGAAGATAAAGTCTTCAATGTGCTTCCTTTCAGAGGTCAGTCTGTTACAGGCGGATTCAGAACGCTGATCAGTCTTTCAGAAAAGAAAGAAGAAATAGAAAAAGCAGTAATGGTTGACGCAAGACTTCTTGCACGTGCTGCGGTTGATCTTACAGGATTTACTGATTATCTTGTCTGGAATCAGGCAGCCAGCCCTAGGCTTAACATGTCTAATGGTGCAGGACTTGACCTTTCACTCACTCGTCCATTCGGGCTTCCGTTCTGGAATCTTTATATTATGGCCGGCGTAATTGATTATCAGGGACCAGCTCTCAGATTCTCAAAATCTGCTACCCGTGACGTTGCATACTTCGGCGGAAATTCAATGGAGTGGTCAATGTCATTCTACTGGAACGAATCAGATAACTATACTACCAGATTCCGCATGGATGTGGGTGTTGGTTATCATGATGTTCAGGAAGCTGAATATGCCAAGAGATCAAACACCAAGATCTCGTCAAAAGAAATTTACGCAAATATTGCTCCGATGATCCAGTTCCATCTGAACTTCGCACCTGAAGGAACTGAACTTTTTGCATCAAAAACAAAGCTGTATGATGGTGTCATCAAATTCACTGCATGGCTTGCTTTGTTTGAGCTTGACGGCGGTCATCAGTTCAGACTTGAAACACAGTTGGTCACTGCTCCTGTCACAAGAAAGAAACGTCCCTATGAAACAGCAGGCGGCGGATCTATGCAGTTACGTTACAGATTCGGTTTATAATTTAGAAGAGAGCAAAAACCATGAATAAGAAATTTTTATTTGTATTACTGATTTTACTCGCGGGTAAATCTTTTGCTCAGAATGCTGATACTTCAGTTGCAGGGCAGCTTAAGACAATCTACGAGAGCTTAGAGTATAATACTCTCGCCTTTGATGACCTGAAGAAAAAATGGGTACTCACAGATCCTTTCTTCGTCAGAGAAATCTATAACAGATTTGTAGTTCGCGACGAACTAAGAATCAATGACCAGAGAGTATCACTTGATATCATTAAGCAGAGATCACAGGAAATTTACGACGGTAAAATCCTTGTTGATATGCGTAAAAGATACTATGATGATGAGATCGAGTATTTTGCATTCGTTCCTGAAGAGGAGATCGATAAAGAGAATCCAAAATATCTTTTTGATCCGGTAAGAGATCCGTTCCTGCTCAGAGACATCCTTGGTGAAAAAGTATACCTGAAAATGAAAGACCAGAGCTACTTCTTCAGTAACCTCACTAAAGAAGAGTACGATACCAAAAACGGTTACTACTTTGATCTTTATATGAACGTTCTTGAACCAAGAGTAATGTACTGGACTACTACCTCAAGTTTCCGTAATAAATATACACTCGGATTCTTTGGTAAGTGGGGTGCCGATCAGGTATTCCTGCCGGGATGGACTTCAATGGAGTACATCGTCGGTTCAGAACTGACTTATTATAAAGCTATCGCCAGTAATCCTGACAAATACTCCTACAGAGTTAACGTTGGTGTTTCTTTCCCGTCAACAATTCCTTTTGTCAGTGAACTTCCGGTTACTCCGCTTATGGTCTCAGGTCAGGCAGTTTACTTCAAGATCTCAGGTGATCCTCTCAAACTCTTTGGCGAAGATATCGGAGACTTTACCGTAAACTACGAGGTAAAATATACCGCGACAAGCTTCAGCCCAAAAGATCTGGGTAATACCAGACAGATAGACTTCTTTACCAACAGAGCCTATTTCATTCTTGAAGGACGCCTCAAGAATCTCTATAATCTTGGTGACTTCGGAGATGTTGAAGCTGCAGTTGGTCTTTCCAGCATGGATATAAATAAATTCAGAAGTACCCCTGGATCAAGCAAAACCACTGACCTCGAGTCAAACAAAAGCATCATCGAAAAACTTGACCACATGCTATTTGTTGATGGCGGTATTGCCAGAACCGGCGGTCTCATTCAGCATCGTTTTCATTTAACCCTCGGTTATTCTACAGGCGGTTATGCTGTTGTAGGAATAAAGTCACAGACCATGCTGAGCGGAAACTTTGGTTTTGATATCCGTGTCATGAGTGCACTTGGTTATGATAAAGGTTCTTTCCCCACCTGGAGAAAAGATGCTTATATAGTATTCTCACCGATCCTGAGAATCAACTATTAATTTCTAAATAAGAATCTTTTTTCAACAGTGAACGGGCAGGATGATTATTATCAGATATAAAACCTTATTGTTGTTTGGAATTCTGAGTCTCACAGTTTTTTCTCAGCCGATTAATGACCTTTATCTGAAGGTTGAGAAAAAACTGTCTCAGGACAAAAACTATCTTGATCTGTTTGCTGTAAACTTTACTCCTGAAGAAGCACAGCTTCAGCCGCTTTCAAACATTCCCAGAAGAAACGACCGCCCTTCTTTCTCTTTCAGAAAGAAGGACGGCGTTACATATCAGATCATCTTTAAGAAAGAAACCATTGAGCTTGATTCAATTACTCTGCTTTATGTGAGAGAGATTGAAGATAAACAGTCATCAGGGGAGTCTTTCTTCGGCGATGCATCTCAGGGGCCTCAGATAGATACCACTACCGTTCTTACTTTTGGTGATATACAGGATCTGTTTGATTATAATCCCTCTACCTACGAATATCTTTATACAATTGTAAAGAATTCAGTTAAAATTGAAGACCCTTCTGCACTGCTGAATCTGGTAATTGATGACGGCAGAAACAAATCAAAAGGAATTTCCTTTATAGATAACCGTGATTTTTTAAGCCATATGCGGCTTAACAGCACTCACCGGTATCCGGCCGATCCTGAAGATCAGCAAACACAGAGAAGGAGCAGAAGATCAGGTGAAACCACTTCTGCCAGCGATATGCAGATTGATGCAAGTTTCTCACATCTTACGTTTTACCATAACACACTGAATCTTGGTTTTGGTACTATTAGCGCTGAGATTGACATGGGTTCAAAAGTTCTTAATATGCTTCCTTATCAGACGATGGGAATGTCTTTCGGAATGAGAACGCTTTTCAGTCTTAAAGGCAATCTGAACAATCTGAGAAATGATTTCGTGATTGATGCCAAACTTCTTGGCAGAGCAAGAATTAATACATCCGATCTTATTTCATCACTTCCGTTTATCTTTGGTCAGCGGCCAAGTATAAACGTAGGACCAGGATTTGTTGTTGATCTTTCAACTTCAAGACTCTACGGCTTCCCGTTCTTTAATTTTTATCTTTCGACCAGTTCAGGTACTTCTTTAAGTCCTTATGTGACCTTTGGTCCTGCTGCAACTCCTTCTGCTTATTTCTCCTTTAATCAGTGGGAAGCAACATTCTCCTATTTCTGGAACAGCAGTGAGGAAAGGACCGTCCGTTTCAAGATGGACATTGGTGCTGCAAATTATGATATTTATAAGGTTGACTATACTCCTGTTACATCAAAGTCAATGATTTTTAACAAAACACAGCCCGTTATCTCTCTGCAGACAACATTTGCTCCTCTCAACAGTGAATTCCTCAGTGCCAGAGTCAGGTTCTACGATGGAGTCATGAACCTTTTCTTCTGGATGAAAATCATCGATATACAGGGGGTTGGTGCTTTCCGGCTTGAAACAAACTTTATGAGTGCGCCGATGTTCCGTTCGCTCTACCCATGGGAGACTGAAGGAAGTAATTCAATGGTTCAGATCAGATACAGGTACGGGTTTTAACTATGAAATTTAAAGTTTTATTTGTTTTACTGGTTCTTGCATCTTTAGTTTCAGCTCAGGATTTTCAGACTGAGCAAAAAATAATCAGAGTTCAGAAGATTTACGATAACTTAGAGTATAACACCACTGCGTTTAACGATCTGAAAAAAACATGGATTGTTACCGATCCGGTATATGTCCGTGAGATATATAATAAGTTTGTGGTGAAAAACGGACTGAAGATACGGGGTAAGAAACCAACATTGGCGGAACTTCGTCAGAAGTCCAATGATATCTACGAAGGGGATGTTTTTATAGATGTCCGCAAACGGTACTATGATGGTGAAATCGAACTTTTAAGATTCTTTACTGAAAGCCCGAACAGAGAGTCTGATACTTCTGACTATTTCTTTGATGAGGTATATGACTTCGTCTACATCAGGGAAATTCTTGGCCTTGAGCTATATGAAGATCTGAAAAAGCAGTTTTATGCTTTGAATGATATTACAAAAACCCTCTATGATTTCAATTATCAGTATAATTTTGATATTTATCTGCATCTTCTGGAACCGGAGATGATGATATGGAATCTTACAACAAATGCGCGTAATAAGTATTTGGTATCTTTGTTCGGTAAATGGGGAATGGACCGTCCTGCAATGCCCGGATGGTATTATCCCGACTATTTTTCCGGAGTCAGACTGAAATATTCCGAATATATAGTGAATACAGTTCCAAAAACAACGTACCTTGTTGAACTTGGTTTTGGAATTCCGGCAAAGGAGTTTTCAATGGGAGATGCAAATCCTCTTAATGCAAGACGCCTGAACCATTCTGGTACAAATATCTATATGCATTTTATCGGTTCACCCCTCGGAATGATTACTCCTGAACTCGAGGATATTGAACTGGATATTGAAGGCGCTTTTGCAATAACAGAGGATACTCCATCAGACTTTAAGAACACCGATAGTCTCTATTTTTTCAGTAACAGAAATTATTTCTCTCTGACTGCGCTCTATCCTGAACTCCTGGATTTTGGTGCTGCAGGAAAACTGAAAGCAGGAGGCGGTTTCGGACTGTACGATGTGAAGCGTTTTCTGTCAGTTCCCGGAGCGCCGCTTTTGACTGCTCTTCCCACCAATATATCCGGTAATTACCGCTGGATGCTTGGTGCTGAAGCCCATCTTGAAGGGGACGGAGCAATTATTTCGCATAAAATTTCAACCCTGTTTCATTACAACTTTAATGACTCAAATGGATTTTTGGGGCTGAAGTTTTTTGTGATGGTGACTAATTCTATTGGATTTGATTTCAAGGTATTTTCCCCTCTGCAATTTTCTGGTTCTCTCCCTGATTACAGGAACGACAGCTACTTCGTATTCTCCCCGGTTATTCGTATCAACTACTAATTTTTACGTAAGGATCAGATATTAATATCTGATCCTTCTCTTGCTAAAACAATACTTAAATCTGAATCCGGATAATTCCTGCTTTTGTAGGTGAGTGCCGTATTCAACAGCCTGTATACCTCTTCATCGTCATTTTCTGGAGCATGATGAAACAGTACCAGTTTCTTCACTTTAGCTTCCACAGCCAAATCTGTTCCAATAATCGCTGATGAATGTCCCCAGTTAATCTTCTCGATCTCTTCACTGAAAGAATACGGAGCATCAAAAATCAGGACATCAGTGCCCTGATAAAACTCTATATATTTTTTAATGCGCTCTGAGGGGAGATTGCTGTATTCACTGTCACTGGCATAAACAAATGATTTTCCATCTTTTTCGACCCGGTATCCGAAAGCTTTCCCAGGATGATTTAACTCAATATTTCTGACGGTCAGGTCGTTAATCTTAAGGATTTGTCCTTCAGTAAGTTCATTATAAATCCTTTTGGATAACATAATATCCAGCGAAACAGGGAAGTACTGAAATTGCTGCTGTCCTTCAAGACGTCCTTTGAGGTCAGGGTGGCGATGGTAGAAGTTGATGGTAGTTTTTGGACTATAAGCGGGAATAAAGAAAGGGAACCCCTGAATATGATCCCAGTGAGTGTGGCCGACGAACATATGCAGTTCAATATCACGGCCGCCCATGGTATGCATGATTTCACGACCCAGATCCCGCAGACCTGAGCCCATATCAAAAATCAGCCGGGTGCTTCCTGACTGAAGTTCGACGCAAGGGGTATTTCCTCCTAAAAAAGTAGTGTATTGCTCCTCAATGGAATCCAGGAATTTCTTTCTTTTTTCGGATGTTGATAAATCAGCACCCTGCGAAAATTCCAGAATTCTGAGTATTTTCTCTTGTAATTCACTGCTTTTTGGCGGTGAAGGTATGGACCCTCTGACCCCCCAAAACCTTACTACCATTGTATCCTGTAAACTGTGAAATTTTTATTACGCATTCAAAATAATAAAAAATAGCCAATTACAAATTGATTTATTTAACATAAGTCAATATCGTATAAAAAAGTGATCCATCTCAAATGACTCCTTATGATTATATTAAGTATTAAAAAAATTCGGATTCCGCCCTTTGAAACCCATCAGTGTTTTTCTGTTTCTCTTGCTCGTTTCTTCTACCACCTTTGGCCTCAGTTTCAGAAGTGAGGAAGGGGACTCAATAGAGGTTATCCTCATTGAGGCCTATTCGCCCAAAGAAAGCCCCGGCAAAATGGTGCTGACCTTTTTTACCAGTGAACCTGTTAAAGCAGAAGTCATTTTTTCGAACAAAACAGTCCCTCTCGGCACGGAATTTAACGAGAGTTATTCCACAACATTGGAAATCAGTGATATTCCAGTTACTGAGGGGATGATCGTATTTTATATCAGAGTACAAGGGGAGTCAGGCCAGATCAATCTGAGTGAGCAGTTTGATATTGTAGCTGAAGGAAATACGACGATTTCAGGAGGAGCTGATCTGACTGGCTGTCTGATCGGTTCAGCTGTTTATGCAATTCCCGCGGTTTATTACAATTTTCACCGTGACAGTTCTGGTCTCGGCTTTGGAAAGGAGTTTCCCCTGGTTTCTTTCTTCAGCGGGGGGTATAATTATCCTAATGGATATATTGCTTTTGAATATACTTACACCGATTTAAATGATATAAAAAGCCGGTATAATTTTGGGTATAAACAAATTATAGAAATGCCATACATCAATTATGTCTCCCTCGGATTTTCGTTCTCCACTGATTTCAGAGGCGGGAATGCAGTTCTGCCTGAGGCAAGTCTGGGGCTGTTCAGAATTATGAATGTCTTTACGCTGTATGTGCGGGGAAGTCATTATGTTTTTCCGGGAGACAGAGACAAAAACATGACTCAGCTCTCTCTGGGGCTCTTTTCAGCATTCTTCTCTTTTCAGCGATGAGCAGTATTATTATCAGTCCTTGGGATGACGGACTTTTTACGGAAACTGCAAAACTGCTGCGGCAATCCATGCCGGGTTATCCTTTCCCGGATTTCCTGTTCAGGGAAAAGTTAACAGGGGATCCTGACTTCCATCCCGGATTGGTTTTCACCTCATTTGAGGAGGATATTCTTACCGGGTTTATTATGGGGGTTGTCAGAAAAAGAGACTCCGGACCTGCTGGTTACGTGAAATTGATTGGCGTGAGACCAGGTTATGAAAGGAGGGGAATTGGCTCACGACTACTGGCAGAACAGGAAAACGAAATGAAGCGAAGGGGATTGCGCTCACTCCGGTTATTTGAATCCTATCCGAATTATTTTATGCCCGGAGTTGATCCTGCTTTTGCAGGAGCAGTTTCTTTTTTTGAATCAGCGGGATATAAAAAATTCAATGAGACTTCTAATCTGGAAGTGTTTCTTCCTGCCGGGGGTTTTGCTGTTGAGGATGATATTCAGAGACTTTCATTAAAGGGGATTAGCATCCGCAAAGCTCAGCCTGGTGACAGGAGTAAAATCATGTACTGGCTTGCCGTAAATTTTCCTGAATGGAAAGGGGAAGTAGCTGAGGCATTCCGAAACGATCCTATAACGCTGTTTATTGCACTGCATAATGATACAGTAATTGGTTTTGCCGGCTATGAGGCAAATAACAGGGGCACCGGATGGTTTGGTCCAATGGGAACTGATATAGCCTTCAGGGGGTTATCAATTGGGAGAGTCCTGCTCAGACTTTGTCTGAATAGTTTGCAGAAAGACGGATTTACCAAGGCAGTAATACCCTGGGTTGGTCCTGTCAAATTCTACGAACAGTCTGCAGGTGCCCGGATTGATAAACATTTCTGGAGATATGAAAAAATACTTAATTAACCCGATTTTCGGTCTGAATATAATCCAATTTCTGATTCTTTTTGTTCTGCTTCCTGGGATCACTCTGTTCGCTCAGTCAGGCAGTGTGAAGGGTAAGGTAACAGATAGTCTTGAAGTTATGCCGGGGGTGAATATTCTGCTTACCGATACCAATATCGGCGGGGTTACGGATATCAATGGAAACTATGAAATTAAGAATATACCTGCAGGTGAGTATGAAATCAGATTCAGTTCTGTGGGTTATGAAACAGAGTTTTACGAAGTTGAAATAATACCGGGAAGAGTTCTTGAACTGAATGTTACCCTTTCAGCACAGATAATTTCAGTAGGTGAAGTCAGAGTAATAGGGGGCAGGATTCAGGATAAAAGCGATACCCGTCCTTCGTTTATTGATTTAAGCCCTAAAGAAGCAAAAGTACTTGCAGGTGCAGCTGAGGATGTTCTTCGTACTCTTCAGGCCATGCCGGGAGTTCTGGCCCCGAATGACTTTTCATCACAGCTTGTTGTAAGAGGCAGCGGTCCTGATCAGAATCTGATCGTTATTGATGATGTTGAAATATTTAATCCCTACCGCCTCTATGGTGCAATCAGTATGTTTAATCCGCAGACAGTTTCAGATGTAAACCTGGTAACCGGTGCATTCCCCGCAATGTATGGTGACCGGCTTTCTGCGGTACTTGATGTGACCAATAAGGAAGGAAATTATACTTCACATCTCAACGGCAGTGTAAACGCCTCCATTGTTGATGCAAACCTGGTATTCGAAGGTAAATTCCCCCGCTGGCTTGATGGAAGCTGGCTATTAAGTTCAAGAAGGACATATTATGATCTTGTGGTTGAGCCTTTCGTAAAGAATGCCGGGCTTGTTGAAGAAAATGTAAGTTTCCCGAATTTTTATGATATACAGGCAAAACTCTCTTTCAGACCTCTTAAAGGTCATAAGATAAATATGCTTGGAATATTTTCGCAGGATGGCGTTAATGTTGTTTCAGGAAAAAACCGCAGACAGCCTGACAGCATTTCAGTCAGCAATGATATAACAAATAATGTAGCAAGTCTTTCCTGGCAATATGCTGACAGAAAGAAATTTATTAACAAGCTGATTTTCTCCTATTACACAAACGGAGGAGATGCCGATTTTGATTCCAAAATTCTTGATCCTTCATTGAACCGCCAGAACTTTGAAGAAATTCTTCCTGACACAGTTAGTCCCTATCTGCTCGGATTCAAAGCGACATCAAGTTTTCTTGCTGAAAAAGCTACGATAGAAGACAAACTCACGTATCAGTGGGGCTCAAATATCCTTGAAGCCGGAGCCGGGTATGATTTTATCCGCTCTATTATAGATTTTGATTTTGAGATTGACCCGGGGCTCAGAGCATTCTTTGGTTCTAATCCCAATTTTCGCGCGGTTCTTGATGATTTACAGGAAATCCAGACCTACAACAGATTTCGCGGATATATACAGAATAACTTTCAGCTTTCCGAAAGATTCTATTTTCAGGCGGGTGTGAGATACGATAATTATGAAATTCTGAAGAAGGGATTCTTTGCTCCCCGGCTCGGACTTTCATATTCACCTGATAACCTGACTACCCTCAGAGCCGGATGGGGTATCTATTATCAGTCTCCAGGTTACGAGAAAGCTGTTGACCGCCAGGCACTGTTTGATTTAAGCCCTGTATATACACAGCGGCTCAATGCTGAAAAAGCAATTCATTACGTTCTGGGTGTTGAGCGCTGGCTTACTCCTGAATGGAATCTGCGTACGGAAATGTATTATAAGAATTTTGTAGACCTGATTGTACAGCAGCAATTCTCAGGGTATCGTTTTGTTACTGAACCAATACCAGGCAGGGATATACGCTATCCAGACGCATGGACAAGACCGGTACCGCAGTTTACGGATTCCTTAACCCAGATTCCTGTGAATAACAGCCAGGGAGAATCCTATGGTTTTGAAGTACTGCTTAGCAAAAAGAATATAGATGCCGCTGCCCGCCTGAACGGCTGGATTAGTTATTCGCTTGCTTATGCTGACCGTTTTGAAAAAGGAATAAAGATTCCATTCCGTTTTGATCAGCGTCATACGGTGAATATTGTTCTTAACTATAAACTCGGAGAAGCCTGGGATCTTGGTGTCCGCTGGCAGTTTGGCTCTGGTTTTCCGTTTACTGAACCTTCAGGCATTAAACCAAGAGTTCTCTTAGTGGATGCAGACGGGGACGGTAAAGCCGAAACTCCGAAGATTGCCACAAGAACTTCCTTCTCAAATCCTGAGGTAACCGAGGTGGTTTATGATATTGACTACGGCAACCGTGAGCGTTTTAACAGCCGGAAACCGGATTATCACCGTCTTGATATCAGGGCGACCTATTCTACAGTTTTGTGGAATCTTAAATGGCAGTTTTATATAGATGTGGTTAATGCCTACAACCGGAAGAATGTGGTCGGTTACGATTATTTTGTTGAGGAAGATCTTACCCTAGGTAAAGAGGCGAATAATATGTTTCCGATTCTGCCAACCTTTGGATTCAATTTCAGGTTCTGATGGGAATTTTCGCTGACCGTAAACTGACCGTTTCCGAATTAACCTATTCAATCAAGCGATTTCTTGAAGAAGGATTCCAGGATGTTTTACTGGAAGGGGAAATATCAAATTTCAAAGATCACGTATCGGGTCATTGGTATTTTACTCTGAAGGATTCATCCGCTCAGATTAACGGCACAATGTGGAAGAGTCTGAATGCAGGCGTTTTTTTTCGCCCCGTTGACGGGATGAAGGTTGTGGTTCAGGGCAGAATTTCTGTGTATGCTCCGCGCGGCACTTACGCAATAGATGTTAGAAAAATGCTGCCGGCAGGTGTTGGTGAGCTTCAGCTGGCATTTGACCGTCTTAAACAGAAACTTGAGGATGAGGGACTTTTTGATGCGGATAAAAAAAGGCCCTTGCCGGAACTCCCCCTCAGAATTGGCATTGTAACGGCTCCTGACGGAGCTGCAATAAGTGATATGGTCACCATAGCCAGGCGGAGATTCCCTCTTGCAGAACTTTTACTATCTCCATGCAAAGTTCAGGGTGAAGGCGCTGCACAAAGTATAGTAATGGCCATGAAACTTCTGGCTATGGAAAAAAGTATTGATGTAGCCATTATAGGGCGGGGAGGCGGTTCAATTGAAGACCTGTGGGCATTTAATGAAGAAATTGTTGCCCGCCAGATTGCTTCCATGCCGTTTCCCGTTGTCTCAGCGGTGGGGCATGAAGTGGACTATACCATTGCCGATTATGCCGCGGATTTGCGGGCTCCCACTCCCTCAGCAGCAATGGAACTCGTTACACCGGACAGGACAAAAATTATAAAGAACCTGCTGTCTGTGGGGACGATGTTTGACGGCTATCTTGAGGATATTATTTACAATAACCGCCAGAAACTTCACCATTTTGTCCATTCACACGGTTTCAGATCTATTGAGGGAAGGTTGCGCTTTTTGAATCAGAAAGTGGATTCTGCTGCTCAAAAGGTATTTTTTGCGGCGGACAGGAAATTTGACCGGATTAAACACAGGGTGAAGCAATTGGAAGCCCGGATAGGTGCTTTTGACGCTGCAAAAATCCAAAAAAAAGGTTTTGTTTTGGTTTCGCAGGGCAATAAATTTGTAACGAGCGCAAATCGTTTATTAACGGGTGAGCCTTTTCTGCTTAAATTCCATGATGGTGAAGTAAAAATACCAAATGAGTAAAAAACAACAGGACAGTGCCTCTTTCAGCAGCAAACTGAAACGGCTTGAATATATATCAGAAGCTCTTGAGAGTGAAGAAATTGATATCAATGAAAGCATCGCATTATACGAGGAAGGTATTATTCTGGTTGGTGAATGCCTCAAGGTGCTTAACGAAGCTGAATTAAAAATAACTACACTAAAATCAAAAATTTCCCAGCTTGATACTGGGAACGATGAAAAAGAAGAAGAAATATAACGGAGAGTCTTTCCATGGTTGACATGAACAATTATAAAGTCCTTAAACAGATTGATAATCCATCCCGCATGAGGGATATGGATATCAAAACCCTGCGGGAGCTATGCCAGGATATCCGGAATTACATGGTTGATGTGATTTCGGAGATTGGTGGTCACTTTGGAGGCGGACTCGGTACTGTGGAACTTACCGTTGCGCTTCACACGGCATTTAAGACCCCGGATGATCTTATTGTGTGGGATACAGGGCATCAGGCATACCCGCATAAAATTATCACCGGCAGAAAAGAACTTCTCCCCACTATCAGGCAGCTGAATGGTATTTCCGGATTTTTAAAACGCACAGAGAGCGAATACGATACTTTCGGAGCCGGACACGCATCAACGTCCATCTCTGCAGCACTTGGAATGGCTGTTGCTCAGAAGTATAACAATACCCGCAATAAAGTAGTTGCAGTTATTGGTGATGGCGCAATGACCGGCGGCATGGCATATGAAGCGATGAATAACTCCGGTGTACTGCGCTCAGATCTGGTTGTGGTGCTCAACGACAATAATATGTCAATAGCACCGAATGTGTGGCAGTTATCAAATTATTTTACTCAGATGATTGCTCACCCGGATTACAATAAGTTTAAGGGATATGTATGGGATATGACCGGCAAACTTGATACTTTTGGCGACCGCCTCAGAAAAATTGCAGGACGCCTGGAGAGCGGAATTAAATCCGTTGTTACTCCGGGTATGCTTTTTGAAGCTTTGGGATTCCGTTATTTTGGGCCGGTAAACGGACACAATTTACATCAGCTGATCAAATTATTTGAACAGGTCAGAGAGTTAAACGGTCCCATCCTTATTCATACCATTACACAGAAAGGAAAGGGTTATGCACCCGCTGAATCTCATGAGCAGCGTTTGCATGCCTCAACACCGTTTGACAAACTTACCGGAAAGGCCTTCAAAAAATCAGGCGCTCCTCCGGCATATACAACCATCTTCGGTAATGCACTGAGCGATATTGTAGAAAAGGATAAGAAAGTTGTCGGAATCACTGCTGCAATGCCGGACGGAACCGGACTTAATATCCTTCAGGAGCGTCATCCCGCAAATTATATTGATGTTGGTATAGCAGAAGAACACGCTGTGACTTTTGCTGCGGGGCTTGCTACTCAGGGAATCACTCCAGTGGTTGCTATATACTCTACATTCATGCAGAGAGCTTTTGATCAGATTATTCATGATGTTGCACTGCAGAAATTACATGCAGTATTTATTCTTGATCGTGCGGGACTTGTCGGTGCGGATGGTCCAACACATCATGGTACCTTTGATCTCAGTTATCTAAGAATGATTCCCGGAATGGTTATAATGGCCCCTAAGGATGAGGCTGAACTCCGCAATATGGTATATACGGCGGTTTATTACAAAAAAGGACCTGTAGCAGTCCGCTACCCAAGAGGATCAGCTCTCGGAGTTGAGATGAAAGAAGAGTTTGAGATGTATCCGATAGGCAAGGGTGAACTGCTCAATAAAGGGGAGGATGTGGCAATTCTTGCAGTCGGTTCAATGGTTGATTATGCTGAAAAGGCTCTGCCTCTTCTGAAGGAACAGGGAATCAACGCTGGCCTTTATAACATGAGATATGTTAAACCGCTTGATACCGATATTATTGATGAAGCAGCAGCGAATTACTCAAAGATAGTCACTTTGGAAGAAAATAGTATTGTCGGCGGCTTCGGCAGTGCTGTAGCAGAATATATGATTGACAAAGGCCTGAAGAATGATCTTCTGCGTATAGGGCTTCCTGATTATTTTGTGGACCATGGAACTCAGGCAGAACTTCACGCGCTGCTTAAGATTGATCCAAGAGGCATAACCGAAAGAGTGGCCGAATTTATGGAAAATCATAAAATAGAGATCTGATATGGAAAACTTCAGGATTGCAGTAATAGGATTGGGGAGTGTAGCGCAGCTGGTTCATTTACCAATCCTTAAGAAAATGGCGGGCGTTACCGTACCAGCCGCGGCCGAACTAAATAAAAACCGGCTGAAAACAGTTTCTGAAAAGTATAATATATCAGGTGCATATACTGATTACCGCCAGATGCTTGATGAGGTTCAGGTTGATGCTGTTTTAGTGGCAACACCTACCTCAACCCATACAGAAATCGCAAAGGAGATTATCAGCCGAAAGATTAATCTTCTTATCGAAAAACCAATTGCCAGAACCTATCAGGAGGCAAAGGACATTGTCGAACTGGCTCAGAAGACAAAAGTAACCATGATGGTTGGAATGAATATGCGTTACCGGCCTGATATTATGCTGCTGAAGAGTATTGCGAATTCCGGTGAAATTGGTGAACTTTTCTATGTTAAAGCCGGCTGGCTTAAAAAGCAGAGCAGTGACAGCAAATGGTTTACCGATAAGGAAAAAAGTGGCGGCGGGGTTATTTTTGATCTTGGAATCGTGCTGCTTGATCTGAGTCTCTGGCTGCTAAATTATCCGGCAATTAAGTCAGTTTCAACACATAATTTTTCACATTTTACCAGCAGCGTAGAAGATTCTTCAATCAGTAAAATTCGTTGTGCGAACAACTCCCTCATTTTCCTTGAATCAAGCTGGTCAATCGGCTCAGACAGGGATAATTTATATTTTGATGTATATGGTTCAAAGGGGAATGCCAGTATTAATCCGTTCCGGGTTTACAAAAGAAGCGGAGGCACTATGGTTGATATGACTCCGTTCAAGTCTGAATCGGAGATTACTCTCTTCAAGAAGTCTTACCAGAATGAAATTAAACACTTTATCGGTGCATGTAAAGGGCTGAATCCTAATCTTTCTCCCGGAAATGAATCACTTTCACGCATGCGGATTATTGAGGCGATGTATCAGTCAAACTCTGATAAAAAGGAAATAGCACTCAAGTTATGAGAAAAATTCTCCTTGTTGACGATGAGAAAGATATTGTTGAGATGGTCAGGTATAACCTGGAGAAGGAGAATTATTTTGTAATAACTGCCTATGACGGGGAGGAGGCATTAAGTAAAGTTCAGGAAAATCCTGATCTTGTGATACTTGATGTAATGATGCCTAAACTTAACGGGTTTGAAGTCTGCAAACGCCTTAGAGATGATAAAAAAACGGAGAAACTTCCGGTAATTTTTCTCACAGCTAAGGCAGCGGAAGCAGATGAAATTAACGGCTTAAACATGGGGGCTAATGACTATATCGTTAAGCCAATTTCACCCCAAAAACTGATTGCCCGGGTACAAACCATTTTCAGAAATATGGAGTCATCCGGACAGGAGCATTCGGTTGTGCAGATTGAAAATGGTCCTATAACCATAAACCGGGAAAAGTATCTCGTATATATAAATTCTGAAGAAGTCATCTTCCCCAAAAAGGAATTTGAACTTCTTTTTTTTCTTATGAGTTTCCCCGGCAAAGTTCTTAACCGCGAATTGCTTCTGAAAGAAGTCTGGGGCTCCGATGTTTATGTGGGGGACAGAACGATTGATGTTCATGTAAGAAAGATACGTGAAAAACTTGGCCGCTATTCTGATGCTATTGAGACAATAAAAGGCGTTGGCTACAGGATTAAAGTCCTTTACTGATATTTTGATTCAGTTCAGAAGCAGGATTCTTTACTATAAAGAATATATAATCTTTTATATCTCTGTTTCAGTTCTTATTTCTTTCTTAGCGGTACCCGAAGAATTAACCATTTTATACCTTCTTTTATTTTCAGTACTTACAGTATCGTTTGCTTTTCTCTTCCACCGAAGAAAAAGAGCAGACATTAAAGAACTGATCGCGGTAATCAGAAAGATCAGGCAAAATGAACTCCCCTCACATGAGAGTATAACCCTCAACTCCGGATTACAAGACCTCGAATCGGAAATTCAGCTGGCCTACAGACAGATTCAGCGTGATATTAACTCACTCCGCCGGCTTGAGAGGGTGAGGACTGAGTTTCTGAGTAATGTTTCTCATGAATTAAAGACTCCGCTTTTTGCCATACAGGGTTTTCTTGAAACTTTGCTGAACGGAGCAATTCATGACCCTAAAGTGAATATCCATTTTCTTGAAAAGGCGATGTTCCACAGCAATAACCTCGCCTCACTGCTGAATGATCTGGTGGAAATCTCCCTTATCGAAGCAGGTGAGATGAAAATGAGTTTCCGCTATTTTGCTGTGTGTGATTATTTGAAAACCAATTTTTCCGATTATGCTGATGAGGCAGCCCGGAAGGGGATTGGTTTCAGGTTTATCCTGCCGGAAAAGGATTTTGATGTTTACGGGGACAAAAACCGGCTTAAGCAGGTGATGCATAATCTGATCCAGAATGCGATCAAATACACAGAAACCGGGGAAATAACGGTGGAAGTGAGCAGTGAACAGAAAAAAGCCCGTATTTCAGTCCGGGATACAGGTATCGGCATCGCCGAAGAGGATCTGTCACGCGTTTTTGAGCGCTTTTACAGGGTAGATAAAGCCAGATCCAAGGAAATTGAAGGCACGGGGTTAGGTCTGGCTATTGTGAAGCATATTATAGAGGCCCATGGGTCGGTAATTCAGGTGGACAGTGTGCCCGGGCAGGGCTCTGAATTCTATTTCATGTTGAAAAAGTAGAATTTTATTTTTGATTTTTTTATTGATATTTCTTATTTTTGGGGTCTATCTTTAAACGGAGTCTGAATGTTCGCAGTTGTTGAGATTGCAGGTAAACAATTTATTGTTTCTGAAAAAGAAAAACACTATGTACCCCTTCTGCATGCAGAAGTTGAGTCTGAAGTAACTTTTGATAAAGTTCTGCTTCTTTCTGATGATTCAGGTACAAAAGTGGGTGCACCCTATGTAAACGGATTAAAAGTATCCGGTAAAGTGCTTGAGCATGTTCAGGACGATAAAATATTAGTATTTAAAAAGAAAAGAAGAACCGGTTACAAAAAGAGCTACGGCCACAGAACCGATTTAACCCGTGTAGAAATTACAAAAATAGGATAAGGATAACACAATGGCTCATAAAAAAGGTCAGGGTTCTACCAAAAACGGAAGAGACAGTAATGCCCAGCGGCTCGGCGTAAAGAGATTTGGTGGTCAGGTTGTCAATGCTGGTGAAATTCTTGTGCGCCAGCGTGGTACCAAATTTCATCCTGGCAATAATGTCGGTATCGGCGGAGATGACACTCTTTTTGCCCTTATTACCGGTCAGGTTAAGTTTGAGCGTGGCAGAGGCGACAGACAGTTCGTTTCTGTTTACAACGCGAACTAAGAATCTAAACCCCGTTTAATAAAAAACCCGCTCAAATTGAGCGGGTTTTTTTTATGCTTATTTCGATCAGGGGATTAAAACCCGAGCCGTTCCATATCCTCCACTAAGGTTGTAACAGCATTAACTGAATTATCCATCAGTGCCTTTTCTTCTGCGTTGAGTGATACTTCAACAACTTTCTCAACACCATTAGCACCCAGGATGGCCGGTACGCCAACGTAGTAGCCGTTAACACCAAATTCTCCCTCAAGAAGCGCACAGACCATCAGGACGCGTTTTTCGTCCCTCAGAATGGCTTCAGCCATCTGAATAGCTGCTGATGCAGGAGAATAGAAGGCAGAACCGGTTTTAAGCAGTTTTACGACCTCTCCGCCGGCCTGTTTGGTTCTTTCCACCATGGCAGTCATTACTTCTTTAGCTTTTGCCGAATCATTATATTTTCTTTCCAGTAATTCCATAACCGGGAGTCCGTTCACACTGGCATAACGCACCAGAGGGACCATTGTGTCACCATGACCGCCCAGAACCGGTGCGCTTACATCCTTAACCGATACACCAAGCTCCCAGGCGATAAATGAGGCAAATCTGGATGAGTCGAGGACTCCTGCCTGTCCCATAACCCTGTTGGCAGGGAATCCTGATACCTTCTTGAAAAGGGTAACCATTGCGTCTAATGGATTTGAGATGATGATTACAATTGAGTTTGGTGCATATTCACGGACACCTTCAGCAACTGTTTTCATGATCTTTGCATTTACAGAAAGCAAATCATCTCTGCTCATCCCAGGCTTGCGGGGCAGTCCTGCGGTAATAATTACCAGATCAGAGCCGGCGATATCTTTGTAATCGTTTGTGCCTTTTACTGATACATCAAACTTATCAATTGCAGAGGCCTCAGCAATATCAAGAGTTTTACCCTGCGGAAGATCTTCTACGATATCAAAAAGAATTACATCGCCAAGCTGACGCATTGCCGCAAGCTGAGCGAGGACTCCGCCAATCTGGCCTCCTCCAATTAAAGCTATTTTTTTTCTGCTCATTTTCTATCCTTTGGAAATAATTGAAAATTTTACTCTCAAATATCCTAAGAATTATCCGAGAATAAAACAAACCGCAGATCAAAGAGAGCAGTAATTAAGGGGAGGGGAAGAGTTAAAAATAACAGCTTATTTTATTTTTAACATGAGAATTGTTTCAGTGCCCTCAGGGGTGATATTGAAGCGTACATCCTCCGCATAGGTTCTCATAAGAAACAGACCGCGCCCATGGTCTTTAAGGATATTTTCCGGAGTGGTTGGATCAGGAATATTGTCAGGATCAAAACCAGCCCCCTGATCTTTAATACTGATTGTAATGAACTCTCCGTTTCGGTAAATCTGGATGCTCACGGTTTTTTCAGGATTGTTTTTATTAGCGTGTCTTATTGCGTTGGTTGTGGCCTCGGTAACTATCAGGAGCATTTCAGCAATCATATCCTCGCCCAGCTGCAGTTCTGCTGCAGCATAGTTTACGAACTCCTCAACAGTTATCAGCTGAGAGGCATCACTTGGTATTTCGAGAAAATAGTTACTCATGCATCCAAAATTTGATTGAGAAAGTTAAGAATTCTGTGAGATTTCATCACTAAAAAAACCACTGCACAGAGGTGTTTATATTTGAATTCTGCCTGCCGGACGTGGTATTGCTTTTCTGATACTCCTGATAAATACTCAGAGAGGCAGAATACTTTTCACCCCGGCTATAATACAATGAAAACACCGGCCCGCTGGAGCTATAATTCTCACTGAGAGATTTTACGGTCTTTTCATAACGGAAAAGGGATATGTTCAGAAATCGGTAACCGGCAAATATGACCAGATCAAAAAAACGGTATTCAAGTTTAGGAGAAATCAGAAATTCTTTAACATATCTTTCAGGCAAAGTGCTGAACTCTTCCCAGTAGAGAAAACCCTGTTCCGCCAGTTTCAGACTGATATCCGCCTGAAAAGACAAACCTCCGCTAAGCGGAACGGATGTTGAGTCGGAGAGAAAAAACTGCCTGAAAGAGAGACTCCTATAATTAGGGAGAAGATCCTCAAAATCGTATACAGTATAAAGCGCGGAAACCTCTGCATAGTTCCGTGAGGTAAGTCCTGGGAACCGGAGCAGGGATGAGGCAAAATACTTCAGAAAACGGTTATGGGAGTTGTTGGCGCTTCTTTGGGCAAAAAGGTATGCGTTCCGCGAAATATAACCTTCCAGACCAGCTGACCACTGAAACTCACGTTTTGTGCGATTTTCATACGAAATTCTCAGAACACTCATCAGTTCATCCCGGTCATCATAATTCAGAAGGGCAGGCGTATCATACGTGAGTTTTTGCTGCGTTGCATCGAGTGCAAAAAACTCATCTTCCGAAAGATACCATGAGATTGATGTGCCTAAACTTATCCGGGTTGTCAGGAAGTTCTTTTCCTGCTCTTTTTGATTAAACTGCTGAAGAAGAAAAGCATCTACGGAGGGTTCACTGCGAAGACTGTTTTTCTCTTCCTGCTGGATAATGGTGCCCCTGAGCCGGATCAGTACCGGATAAAAGTTGATAGCCGCACTGCCGCTTCCCTCAAAACGAAAAGCACTTAATTCAGAGCCAAGTCCGGTTGCATTGGTGAAAGTGATGGGTTTGTAACGGTAATCTCTGTCAACCGTTCGGTATTGCAGCCGGAATTCTCCTTCGGCTCTGATGAGAGGAAACAAATTACCCGACTGGACAAAGCCGCTGAGTTCTGATTTTATTTCGCTGCGGGTTTGAATATTTCTTGTTATACTGTGGAGTGACTGCAGCGCAGGGTCTGCGTTGAGATAGAAGTCCCTTCTCTGGTTTGTGTAATCAGCACTGATACCCATCAGGACTGCCTCCGGAAACAGATTAACCACACTAAGGCGCACTGTCCTGTTCAGGTTTCTGCGGGGCATAATATCTTCATTACTCAGAAGAACAGATCCCTCAGTCCTGGTATTCTCAAAAAATGTTTCCGGGAGTATTGCTGAAGCACCATAGTAAACCCCGCTGTTGTTTTCATTCAGCTGCTTATGCCCTGAGTATCCGGCAAAGGATTGTATATATAATTCTCCAGCCGGTTTTATGCCCAGATGCAGGGTGTATCGGTTAAGTGCCGAGGAGTTGAGTTCAACGGAGCGGTTATCATTCTGTGCAATTCTTGATGCTGATATACCGGTGCTGACTGAACGGTTCAGAAAATATTCACCGGTTATTTCCGTCTCCTCCTCATCTTTGATGAATTTTGATGAAACTTCCGTTATGGTTGACGTGAAAATATTCTTTGCGAAGAACTCTGCTCCGCTGTAACTTCCCTTATACAACAGCTTATTTGTAAAAAGATGAGTTACCAGTTGTTTGTCATATTGTGTATAATAAAAGGGTTTCAGCGCTGTGTCAGGATCCGGAATAGAATCGGGCTCTGCTGAAAACCCCGGACCCTGCAGAAATAAAAGGAGTATATAAACTGAGAGGGCAGCTGATTTCATCAGTTCGTAATCGCAAATTTTACAGCGGCAGTAATTCCATTCGGGAACACCTCTGATTTACGGTAGGTTTCAATCCTGATATAATAATCACGGTTTGCAGACAGATAGTAGGTTTGAATGGGTATGCTCACTTCGTCTGATCCGCCGTTATGCCACAGTTCTGTTGACCAGAGCATTCCTGATACTTCATTGCTTTGCAGAATAAGCCTGTAGGATGCACTGAATGGAATGCCGCTTACCCTTACATGATAAAAACGGGGGATGATATCACCGTTCCGTGGATAGATGATTTCAGGCAGGGGGAGAATAATATCTGAATTCACACTGCTTGCAATACTTTTCAGACCGCCTTTATCAACAGCAATCAGTTTATAAAAGTATTGTATGCCGGTCTGCAGTCCTGATGAATCAGTGAACCGGGTTGTTTGAGAGTTGCCTGCCTGATTTAAAGCATCCGGCACAAATGCTTCATCGGTACCTCTGTGTATCTGGAAATACGCTATATCAGTATCAAATGGTTTTGCCCAGCTCAGTTCAACTGAGAGTTTCCCCTGCAAATTCTGGCCATAGACAAGAAGATTCCGTGGTCTCCGGGGAGCATAGAGATTTACCGGTGCTGCAATTACTGAATCAGAAAACGCGCTGATATTACCTGCATTATCCTCAGCCGTTATTCGGTAGATATACCGGACGTTGTACTCAAGTTCTGTATCAAAAAAATAGCTGTCAAAGGTCCTTCCCGCCATGGTATATATACTTCCGGAACTGTCCGGCCGCCGGTAAATGGTATAAGATTCGATATCCGGTTCATAATTTCTTTCCCAGATCAGCTCAACCTCACCGTCAGCTTCATAGGAAACCTGCAGGCCGGATGGCACTGCAGGCGGAAATGTATCTGATCCTGGTGAAGTAACCGGAAGCCGTTCACACCCCTGAAGCAGGAGGATTATTGCGGTACTCACATAAAACAGAGCTGTTTTCATCAGTTCTCAGGTGAGAAGAAATTCCTGGCCCCTTTCGGGTATTTCAACAGACTGAAAACCGTTTTTAATAAGCCGTTCGGACATTTTTACCTGCTGGTCATAATCGCCATGAACAAGGAATACTTTTTTCAGCTTATTTTTATCCAGTCCGTTACAATATTCCAGAAGCTCATCAGCATCAGCGTGTGCTGAAAGTGAGTTGAATACTGCCACTTCCGATTTAAGACTGAACATTTCTCCGAAGATATTGACTTCCGGTTCGCGCTCAACGATTTTTCTGCCCAGAGTATTTTCCGCGCAGTATCCGACCATCAGAACGATGTTATTCGGATTCTGAATGTTATTCGCCAGGTGGTGAAGAACACGGCCGGCCTCCGCCATTCCCGAGGCAGAAATAATCATCATAGGCCCTGATTTTTCATTCAGTTCTTTTGAGTCCTCAACGGCTGTTATATATGAGAGTTTTGCAAATCCGAAGGGATCCTGATTCTCCCGCACAATCTTTTTCATCTCATCATCAAAGCATTCGCTGTGCAGCCCGTAAACATCGGTAGCATTTACTGAGAGGGGACTGTCTACATATATCGGAATTCTCGGAGCCAGTTTGTTCTCAAAAACCAGGTGGAGGGAATAAAGAATTTCCTGGGTTCTGCCTACGCTGAATGCCGGAACAATAATCTTCGATTTTTGATGATGCGCTTTATTGAGCAGTTCAGCAAGTTTTGACTCAGTTTCCGCATAGTCATCATGGAATCTGCCGCCATAGGTGGATTCACAAATAAAATAATCCACATCGGGTAAAATTTCCGGATCCCGGAGTATGGGCATATTTACCCTTCCAATATCACCCGAGAATCCGAAGTCTATTTTCTTGCCATGTTCTTCCAGTTCAAAGTGAGTAACAGCACTCCCGAGGATATGGCCGGCATCATAAAAGGTGATTTTAACGCCCGGGGCGATCTGCAGGGTCCGGTGGTAATTGATGCACATGAAAAGATTCATGGTTTCTTCCACATCCTCAATCTCATACAGCGGCTCAAAAAGATGCTGTCCGTTCTTTTTCCTTTTTTTGTTGACGAATTCCAGGTCTTTTTCCTGAATATGGCAGCTATCTTTTAGGAGGAGGGAGGTAAGGTCTCTGGTTGCGAAAGTCGAGTAAATAGGCCCTTTGAAGCCCCTTCTGACCAGGGAGGGGATATTTCCGCAATGATCCACGTGTGCGTGGGAGAGGACGATACAATCAATTTCAGCAGGGTCAAACTGGTCGAAATTCCGGTTTAATTCAAAGGATTCTTTTCTTTTTCCCTGAAAAAGGCCTGAATCAAGCAGTATTTTCGTTCCGTTAACTTCGAGGAGATGTTGTGATCCGGTAACGGTGCGTGCAGCGCCAATAAATTTGATTTTCATGTGATTCCTTCAGAAGGTTTAGGTTGGAATTTGAGGACATTAAGCAGGAAGCCAAGGGGAGTCCCGGCTGAATTCAGAGGGGCAGTCAAAAGTGGAGAAAACTCCCCAAAACTCTGTTCGCAGGAGCTGATTTTTGTGAGAATAAGGCTGCTTCCGTGCATAAAATCGTTAAATATCAGAAAGAATTTATTGTAAATTGATTATAAAAGCCAATTATAATAAATTGGAGTTCAAAATAATTAATTTTCCTTATGATTGAAACCTATATACCATTATTCCTTGTCTTCGGATTTGCAATAGTTTTTGCCGTTGGGACGGTTATGTCCTCCGGTCTCTTCGGTCCCCAGCGTCCGAACGAGGAAAAACTCTCCACGTACGAAAGCGGGATGAAACCCGTCGGCACCGCTTTTGAGAGGGTATCCGTAAAATATTACCTGGTCGCGATGTTATTCATCATTTTTGATCTTGAGGTAATTTTTGTCTATCCGTGGGCAGTCCAGTTTAAGTCTCTGTATAATGATCCGGCAGTAGGAACTACGGCTTTTTATTCGATGTTATTGTTTTTGATAGTGTTTGAAATTGGTTTTCTTTACGTATATAAAAAAGGAGGCTTTAAGTGGGATTAGAAGCAATCATTCAGCAGGAAGGTTTTGTAACCACCACCATTGACGCAATTACCGGCTGGGCAAGAAAAAGTGCCGTATGGCCAATGCCAATGGGTATTTCATGCTGCGCTATCGAAATGATGGCCTCAGCAGACCCGAAATATGACATTGCTCGTTTTGGCTCAGAGGTTATGCGTTTTACACCCCGCCAGTCAGATGTTATGCTGGTAGCCGGTACGGTTACCTACAAGATGTCAAAAGTGGTGAAAAAAATCTACGATCAGATGCCTGACCCGAAATGGGTAATTGCCATGGGAGCATGCACCTCTACCGGAGGAATGTACCGCTCATATTCAGTGGTGCAGGGAATTGACCAGTTTTTACCGGTTGATATCTACGTGGCAGGATGCCCGCCAAGACCTGATAATCTTCTTAACGCTCTGATGCACATTCAGGAAAAAATCGGCAATACAAGAGCGCGGGATTTCCAGGATCTTCCAAAATCTCTTATAAACCAGAATTAAACATATGCGCGAAACATTAGAAAAGCTCCTGACGGAGCAATTTCCAGGGGTGCAGTTTGACTTTTCTGAATTCAGAGGAGAACTGACTATTAGTTTTCCGAAGGATATCGTTATAGAACTGTGCGATTTCCTGAAAAATGAGCCCCAGCTTGATTTTGTTCAGCTTGAAGACGTTACAGCGATTGACTGGGCAAAAAGAACCAACCGTTTTCAGGTGGTTTATCAGATGTTTTCTATAAATAATAAATTCCGGCTCCGTCTGTTAACTTCGGTGGATGAGAGCGAATGCGAAATTGATTCTGTCTATTCCATCTGGAAATCCGCAGACTGGGCTGAGCGCGAAACATACGATATGTACGGCATACACTTCAAAAACCATCCGGATCTGAGAAGAATGTATATGCCCGAAGAATTTGAATATCATCCTCTCCGGAAAGATTTCCCGCTTATGGGAATTCCCGGATCACTTCCCCTTCCGAAAAAGTAGAAGTACTCTATGCAGAAATTAACCAAAGATGATGTGCATCCGAAAATAGTTCAGGCACTCCTTGCCATGGACTCAGATATCACCGTTGAGGATGCGTTAGAAAATGAAATGGTACTTAACATGGGACCGCAGCACCCTGCTACACACGGCGTGCTCCGGCTGCTGCTCCGTCTTGACGGCGAAACAGTTGTTGCCTGCGTTCCCGAGTTAGGGTACCTGCACCGCGGTTATGAAAAGATGGCTGAAAACATGGGCTATCTTGAATATATACCGCACACCGACCGTCTTGACTATCTTTCTCCTCCGGCCAACAATGTTGCTTACGCGCTTGCGGTAGAGAAACTGCTTGATATAGAAGCCCCTAAACGCGCTCAGTATATACGAATGATGATGAGCGAGCTTTCACGGATCGCTTCACATCTGGTGGCAATCGGCGCGCTGGCAATGGATGTAGGAGCACTTACGGTATTCCTGTGGGGTCTGCGTGAGCGGGAAAAAATACTTGATCTGTATGATGTAATCTGCGGAGCACGATTCACCACAAGCTATACCCGTATCGGCGGTGTTGCGCAGGATATTGACGCAGGCACGCTGCGGGGTGTAAAGGATTTCATAGAGCAGCTCGAAGAAAAACTTGATGAGATGGAACGCCTGCTCAACGGAAACAGAATTTTCCTTGAGCGTCTTGAAGGTATTGGCGTTATCTCAGGTGAAGATGCATTAAGTCTTGGCTTAACCGGACCTTCACTCAGAGGAAGCGGAGTGGCATACGACCTGAGAAGGGCAGCGCCATATCTTTTCTATAATGAGATGGATTTTAAGGTTGTCACCTTCAATGAAGGGGACAGTCTTGCCCGTTATTTTGTAAGGGCAGATGAAATCCGTGAGAGCGTAAAGATTATCAGACAGGTGATTGACAAAATGCCTGCAGGTGAAATTATGCTCAATGCTCCCAAAAAGGTGCTCCCGAAAAAAACAGAGATATACTCCAGAATGGAAGAGCTGATTCACGACTTCATGCTGGTGAACTTTGGCACTAATCCGCCAAAGGGTCAGATATATCATGCGGTTGAGAATCCTAAAGGAGAACTCGGATTTTATATCGTGAGTGAAGGTGAAGGACATCCATGGAAATTGAAAATCCGTTCCCCCTCCTTTGTTAATTTACAGTCCCTGCCTCATCTGGTAAAAGGGCACATGATTTCAGATGTTATTGCGATTATCGGAAGTATTGATCCGGTGATGGGCGAAGCAGATAAATAACAGGATTTAAGGTACATGAAATTTCAGTTCACAGAAGAAAATCTCCGGAAAGTTGAAGCGGCAATTGCAAAATATCCGCAGAAAAAAGCGGCAGTAATGCCGGTGTTATATATCGTTCAGGAGCAGCACGGCTGGATCTCCGGCGAAGCAATGACCGAAGTAGCCCGCATTCTTGAGATGACTCAGGAAGAAGTTCTTGGCGTGGTAACATTTTATACGATGTACCACAAAAAACCGGCTGGCAAATACCACATCCAGGTTTGCACAAATGTTTCCTGCATGCTCCGCGGAGGATATGATATCTACAATGCCGTCCGCGATAAACTGAAACTGGAAAACGGAGGCGTATCTGAAGATATGCTCTTCTCCCTTGAAGAAGTTGAATGCATGGGCTCCTGCGGCACTGCCCCGATGATAGCGGTCAATGAAGATTATCATGAGAACATTGATACCGAAAAAACTCTTCAGATTCTGGACTCACTTAAATAAGATTGTATGGAAAAAATAGTTTTACCCGATATACCAAATCTCCATCAGCTTGATGTATATAAAGCAAACGGCGGCTACCAGGCAGTAAAAAAGGCCTACGGCCAGTCACCCGATGATATTATAGATCAGGTGAAGAAATCAGGTCTCCGCGGCAGAGGGGGAGCAGCATTCTCCGCCGGTCTGAAATGGAGCTTTATGCCCAAAACAACCTCCAAGCCGAAATACCTTTGCGTGAACGGCGATGAGAGCGAACCGGGCTCATTTAAGGACAGACAGATTTTTGAGTATAACCCTCATCAGCTGATAGAAGGCATCCTTATTACCTGTTATGCAATTCAGGCGAATAACTGCTACATTTATATAAGAGGCGAGTATCATAAGTGGATTAAGCTGATGCAGAAAGCCCTTGACGATGCCTATGAAGCAGGTCTGGTTGGCGAGAAGATGAAAGAAACATTCGGCACGCAGTTCCATTGCAATATTTATATTCACAAGGGAGCCGGAGCATATATCTGCGGAGAAGAATCATCATTGATGAACTCCATTGAAGGGAAGCGCGGATATCCGAGAGTTAAGCCGCCATTCCCGGCACAGAACGGTCTCTGGGGCTGCCCCACCACAATTAATAATGTAGAGACCATTACCAATGTTCCTCCGATTATAACCAAGGGCTGGGAGTGGTTTTCAGCCATCGGGGAGCCAAAACACCCTGGAACCATATTATTTGGTGTCAGCGGCCATGTGAATAAGCCAGGGGTATATGAACTCCCGTCAGGCACACTGCTTACTGATATTATTTATAAATATGCCGGCGGTGTTCCGGGGGATAAAAAAATCAAATGCGTTATTCCCGGCGGATCTTCGATGCCTCCGCTCAGAGGCGATAGTCTGGAGGGGGTCAAAATGGATGCAGAATCTCTCAGGGCAGCGGGCTCGGCAATTGGTACCGGCGGTATCATGGTTATGGATGAAGATACCGATCTGGTGAAAGTTCTTGCCAGAATAGCGAAATTTTACCATCATGAAAGCTGCGGACAGTGCACCCCGTGCCGCGAAGGTACGGGCTGGCTTGAAAAGCTTCTCAAAAGAATCCTCAGAGGCGAGGGTTCAACCCATGATGTTGATTTGCTGGTAACTGTCGCGAATAATATCGAGGGTAATACCATCTGTGCGCTCGGCGAGGCTGCTGCCTGGCCGGTTAAATTCATGGTGACCCGGTTCAGAGATGAATTTGAAGCTCGGGTTTCTGAGAATTATCAGCTTAAAGTTAAAGAAAAGGTACACTCCATGAGGCAGACCGTTAATCCGCTGAGTGATATAACAGTCTGATTCCTAAACATTTTAAGGCGGTGTACCCCGTAAATCGGGATTGCGCCGCCTTTTTTATTTTAAAGTCCGGAATTCAGATTATTATTACATCTGTTTCATGTGCAAATTCGTATAATTAATGTGAGGTCATGTGGCTGGATTTGCCGGTTTGTCCGGTTCAGCAGAAGTAAATATCATCAAAGAAATCGTCCATAAACAGGAGCGGGCGCTTGGTGAGTTGTATGACCTTTATGGTAGTCTCTGTTACAGAATCATTTACCGGATTACCCGGGACAGAATGCTTTCAGAAGAATTGCTGCAGAATGTATTCATAAAAATATGGGAAAATGCAGAGTCTTTTTCTGAACAAAAGGGGAGCGTTTACTCATGGATTACCGCGATGACCAGAAACCTGGCTATTGATAAAATCAGGTCGAAGGAATTTAAGGAAGCTCAGCAATTCAGCGAAACTCCGGATGATTTTTCCGAACATGAAAACTCAGTAACCCGGAATGGTCTTCAGTCCATGCTTATAGATGAAACCGCTGAGCGAATCATTAAAGCATTGAAGCAGATACCGCCAGAACAGAAACTTGTTATTGAAATGTCATTTTTTGAAGGAATGACCCATACCGAAATTTCAGACACTCTTGAACTGCCACTTGGAACGATTAAAACAAGGATGCGGCAAGGGCTTATTAAACTTCACAGATTACTGGAACAGTACAATGAAGGACATGAATAAAACGAAACGATTTAAAGAATTGCTTTTTCTTGAGAAGTTTGACCTTCTCACCAATGAGGAACGAATTGAAATACTTGAGCTACGGGAACAGGACCCGGAATTAGCGGACGCTCTTGAAAAACATAGCACTGATGCCTATAACAGTCTGGCGCTTTCAGCACAAAGCCCTGAGCCATCCAACCGGATTAAAAGAGTGATTTTAAGCAGAATTTCGAAAAGAAAAAAGTTATTTGCTCAGGAGAAGGATTCGATTTTTTCTACCATCATAAATTTTGTTGTGGGGCACCCGGCTGCCTATGCTCTTGGAGCGGCTGTTATTGTGGCAGCATCGGTTATATATATTCAATTTAATCAGGTAACCGAAAAGCAGGCGGAGCTTGTCTCGCTCATGCAGAGAAACCGGGTTTATGCTGAACTTGCTCAGACTATCTATCCGGATAAATATATGTTATTTAATCTTCATACTTCGCCGGACGGATTGCCCGCCAAAGCCAGAGTTTTTCTCACAAAGGATAACTCTACAGGGTTGTTTCAGTCAGAAACAAAACTTCCTGCTAATAAGAAAAAAGATTATCAATTGTGGTTAGTAAAAGACAGTAAGATGATTAACGGGGGAGTACTCCAGATCTTAGATGAAGATTCAGTATTATATCATCCTTTGATGAATCTGCCTATTGCTGACCTTGAACAAATTGAAGGTCTTGTTATCACCGTTGAGCCCAAAGGCGGGGTAGATGCTCCCTCAGGTGATCAGATAATAATAGGAGTGCAGGCACCGAAGGAGTATTGAGGTAGGTATTTTTACCGCCTGCAATTATACCTGGTAAGCAAGATTTAACCTTGCTGCTTAAACGGGTTGGTGATTTTGTTTTGCACTGCCGGAAAACAATCCGGCAAATAATTCAGTATTAAATCTGGGTTATTTGCATATCTATATTACATTTCAGTAAATGTTGAGTTTTGCCGGCATTAATGAATTGATGAAATTTTTTTATGGTTTTTCTTATCTAAGATTCATCATACAACGGCTTTTCAGAGATTCAGCGCACTGCACTTGGGAAGAATTGAGCTCTCAATAAACTGATTTTATTTTTACCGAATTTTTCACTTGACTTTTTAAAAAAGAGTTTTTAGGTTTGTGGCGTATTCAAAACAATTTAAGGGTCCTAGTATGAAAACCAAATTTTTCCTATTTCTCGCTTTCTTTTTAATCGCCCCCCCCCCCCTCGTTTGGGCACAACAGTGGCAGTCTGTAGTTACGACTTCCATTAATGAGCCCTACCTTGACAAATTAGACCAATTTGCCAATAGGGATGGGATTCACTTAGCACTTAGAGAGGGGCAAAACGGCTCAATTAAGTATTACCGGCTTAATACTTCCGGGTCAGTTGTTTCATCAGCCACAATTTCTTCTTCGGGTAATTTCCCTTCAATAACAGGTTCAAACGATAAGGTTTACATCATATATCGTGATGGTGGCTATATAAAGGGAAAATATTCAACAAATGCAGGGAGTAATTGGACGAACATTAGTGAAATTGACATTTCAACAAATACCTGCAATAGCTTGGATGCTGTCTATGATAATAATTCAGTTCACCTTGTCTATTCACTTCAAAATAATGGATATAACTATGAATCTTATTATTACAGACTAGCGCCAAGTAATGAGTGGTTGGATTATAAAGAAGTTACAGATGAATATAGCGTTGTGGGCGGGTATGCCAGCGTAACAGTTTCTCAGGACAGAGTCCATGTTTCTTTTAATACCGGTTATAATCAAAATCCTGGTAATCAGGGAACTGCAAGAGTAAGAGATAAGTATCAGTCAACCTGGGGAAATTCTCAGGTAGTTTTTGGACCATCACCTGCATCTTCGTTAGAAAGAATTGGGGTAGGTAATGGAAACTTATTTAATTTTTACTATGAGTTTGTTGGTGGGATGGGATTGTTTTATAATAATCTCAATGTAAAAATGCGGGCAGTTGGCAGCACAACCTGGTCATCAGCCGAACAACTTTTCCAAGCAACCAATGTAATGGCTCCAGTTTCGTTTGTCACAACATCGAATGGGTACTCACATATCCTGTATGTAGGCAATCATCTTGAATTTAGAACACATAACAATATTTCCTGGAGCAGTGTAACTGAGATCGAGCAAGGCAGTTCGATAAGTATTTCAGATATGACATCTGTCTCGAATGACATTTATTGTGTATGGAAATATGGGATTGATAATTACCTTAAATTTAAGCAAAATGATGCTGCTCCTTTAGCACCACAGAACCTTGCACAGGTGAACCAAACAGGACATCCGCGGCTGGAATGGAGCAGGAATAATGAAGCTGATATAAACGGCTATAAAGTATATAGAAAATATGGTACTGCTTCATGGGCTTACTTAGCAACTACTACAAATCTATACTATGTAGATAATACGCTGAATTTGAGACAAGCCGGGGATCCTGCTGGTACACAGATTCAATACAAATTAAAGGCAATAGATTTGAACGACAATGAATCTGAATTTTCAGGCACGGCAAGTTGTTATGTTGTTGGGGGTGAGCTTAGTAAGGAATTCTCTGGCAACGAAGAGATGGAAGAATTAGATTATTCAGTATTTGCAAATTATCCAAATCCATTTAACCCGACCACAAAGATTTCTTTTGCTTTAGAAAGTGAACAATTTGTAGATTTGAGGATATTTGACATGAATGGTAGCGAGGTGGCAATATTGATTAATCAGCCGCTTACAAAAGGAATGCATACAAAAGTGCTTGATGGACAAAACTTACCAAGCGGGATGTATGTTTGCCGGTTGATAACGGCCAAAACTGTTCGAAGTATTAAATTAGCTTTATTAAAATAATCTGTAAAAGTGTTCCTGCTGGTCATCATCTAAACCAGATGATGACCAGCTTTCATTCTGTATAAATGGAGAATCTTATGAAGAACATTGTATTATGCCTTTTGTTTTTGCAGATTATATTTCTGCATGGTCAGAATTTGAAGCAAATAAAGCAGGAGTTGTTAAAGCAAAACATTGAAAGTGAGTTATACAATAATTCGGACAGTTTGCTATTGATAAAATATCCTGGGGGTAAATCCATTGTAAAAGGTATTTATCCTGAACAAGGCAATCTTCCTGTTGATGGAATAGACACAGTTGTAATAGATGTTCTAAATGTAGATACACTTTTATACCACGATCGCTACACATTTTGGAAGGAGGTTAATGCTACTGGCGGTTTTGTAGCCCCAGTATTGATTGGTGATGTTAACAAGAATGGGATAACGGAATTTTATGGAAGCGATTTATATTTTTTAGATGCCCCCAATGGTCCTTTTCCGGTGAAAATATTTGAATATGATTCTCAACTCGACAATTATATCATCAGACATATATATAAGGATACACTACTGAGAGCCAAAGCATTGTATGATATAGATAATGATGGTGACCTAGAGGTATATATTCAGACTTTTCCAGGCAGTAAATATGGTTTTGTTATGAATGCGCCAAGTGATACATCCTTCCCCGTTAATGAAATGATGCTAAACGATATGGGGTATCAAATGAATGATCCGACTTTTGGGGATTTCAATCTTGATGATAATACTGATTTGGTTTATTATTCACTTGCATCACCCGGTAGAAACTTTATTAAGACTGTTAATTCTCAGCAAAATGGTTTTGACAGTGTTTATGAATTCAGACAGGAGGATGTATATTCCGCAGGATTTTCAGCAGAAGACATTGATGGTGACGGATATGCTGATATAGTATTGGGTAATGTGAAGGGTAAAATCCAGATACTTGAATATTCACCAGTACTCGGTACCTACACGAATTCATGGACGGGTACTGTTGGACATTCAAATCCCTATATGCATGCCGCAAGTAATGATATAGACGGTAATGGAAGGAAGGAGTTTTGGGTCGGCGGAGATGCCTTCCGGAACGGAGTTGGTATTACGCGCTTCACTGCATTTGAAGCAACAGGAGACAATCAGTATCAGCAGGTTGCAAGAATTGAAATACCAGGGATCTTCTCGTTTGCTGCCTATAATATGCTTGCAAAGGATATTAACGGTGACGGTGTAGAAGAACTTATTGTCTGTCTGGACAATGTGTTTTTTATATTAACCTTCCGCGGATTTCCAAATGAACACAATTATGCTCTCTATTATGTTAAATTTAGAGATAAAGTACCCTCTGGCGTCAGCAGTGAATACTTTGGCGGAACCATGTATGATATTGACGGTGACGGAAATATGGAAGTGATTATATCTCAGGACTATATTACACATAATTTTAATTCATTCCAGGTGAGAGAGTTTTCGAAAATTTATAAACCAACAATTGGTACAAGTTTAGAAGATGAAATAATCTCTCCTGATGATTTTTCAATTACAGCTTACCCTAACCCATTCAATGCAACTCAAACCTACGAGGTAACGGTACCACATCATGAAGGGTTTGAAGTGGTTATTTATGACATAATGGGCAGGCAGATTATTACTTTAGCAGAAGGAATCAGTACCGGAAATCGGGAAAGATTTAACTGGAACGGAAAGGATGAATCTGGTACGAACCTATCATCCGGTATTTATATTGTGCGACTGCAAACTAAGATTGGTACAAAACAGATAAAATCGGTTTTGTTGAAGTAAGATATATTTCAAAAAATAGCTCCAACAGTTTTTGGCTGATGGAGCTTTTTTAATTGAACTAACTGAGCTATTTTGCCCCAAGCTCAAGTTTAAGCTGAATTTTTTCTTCACCACGGGTTACATCAAGGTCAACAATATCACCGGGGACTAATTCCTGCAGAGCATAAACATAATCGTATATGTTATTAATCTGTTTTGCACCAAATTTGGTAATTATATCACCTCCGTGCAAACCTGCTTTTTTAGCCGGGCTGCCTTCATTAACACCCGTAATTTTAAGCCCCTGACCTGAATAAGCATAATCGGGGATAGTGCCTACATAAACTTTCCAGCCGCCCATTCTCTGATTGTCTTTTCTTGGTACATTTACATATTCTGGTCTGGAGCTCATTTGAGATATATCCATGACCATTGCAGCCACATACTTCACCACAGCTTCAAGCCCGGTATAGTTTATCTTTTCCGCATCGTCACCGGGTCTATGGTAATCAGAATGGGTGCCAGTAAAGAAAAACAACACAGGGATATTTTTTCCATAGAATGAGGAGTGGTCACTTGGACCATAACCTTCATCATTAAAGGTAAGATTAAGATCCGCGGGCTTGTTTTTATTGAGCATCTCTTTCCAGCCGGAAGAAGTGCCTGTACCGTAAACAATGAGCGCACTGTCAGTAAGCCGGCCAATCATATCAAGATTGATCATTGCTGTAATCTTCTCATTAGCAACAACAGGATTATTCACCATGTGGGAGGAACCAAGAAGTCCAAGTTCCTCACCAGAGAAACCTGCCAGGATAATACTGCGTTTTAACTGTTTTTTGTTTTTACTGAGATATTCTGCCAGCTCGAGAATACCGCTTGTGCCTGAAGCATTATCATCTGCTCCGTTGTGAATCTGCGGTTCATCACCGCGATAAAGTGAGTTAGCTCCTCCCATACCAAGATGATCGTAATGTGCACCGATGACAATATATTCATCTTTCAGGTTTTTATCAGAACCGGGGATGATACCAGCTACATTAATTCCTTCTTTTTTAACTTCGGCAACACCGGTTTCCAGTTGAACGGTTACTCCAGCTACTGAAAAGGAATGCGGTTCACCATCAGCTTTTATTTTCTCCTGAAGTGATTTAACGGTAAATCCGCTTTTGGAAAGCATTGCATCTGCAGCAGAGCGGGAGATATGAACGGCTGCAATTCCCGGTACAGAGGAGGCACGGTCATAAGTGAGTTTCTGCAGTTTATCTTCTTCAACAGGAGCCGGACCGTTCACAAAGAGAATGGCTTTTGCGCCTTTTTCTTTTGCAATGTTTGCTTTGTAACGGAATGATGCGAACTCTTCAAGCTTTGAATGGGGATTATCATACTCCGGATTGTAACGGAGAACTAATACAATCTTGCCTTCAAGGTTCAGACCTTCATAGTCATCATAGCCGTTGTCTTTGGAAGATATCCCATAGCCGGCAAATACAACTTCACCTGAAACGCTCAGGGAAGAACTGAAGCCAAGCGGGATGAAGTCTTTTTCAACTACATATTTTTTGTCGGTTGATGAGAAAGTAAAGCTGTTATTTCCTTTTAACTCAACACCTGAGATGAAAGGAAAATTCTGAAACCAGCTTCCATTAAAGTATGGCTTTAGCCCGAAGCGCTTAAACTCCTTGCTGATATATTCGGCTGCTGCCTTTTCTTGTTCAGTGCCGGTCATTCTGCCTTTGAGTTCGTCAGAAGCCAGATGAGATATATGTTTCCTAAAATCTTTTTCTTTGATTTCAGGAGAAGTCTGGGCATAAGCAGAAGAAAATATTCCTAAGGTAAACAATGCAGCCAAAGCAGACTGATAAAACCTGTTATTCATTTACCCACTCCGCAATAAAAATATTGGTATCATTGGGATTTTTGTTATATCGGTTGGAAGCAAAAATCAGCTTCTTACCGTCAGGAGTAAAGAAAGGGAAGCCGTCAAAAGACTCATTATAAGTAATCTGTTCAAGACCGGTACCGTCAAGATTTATGGTATAAAGATCAAAGTTTCTTCCGCTCTTGCTGTTTATATTGGAAGAGAAGATGATTTTCTTGCCGTTTGGATGGAAATATGGAGCGAAACTTGCTTTCCCAAAGTTTGTGATCTGTTTCATATTGCTGCCGTCTGCAGCCATCACAAAAATTTCTAAAGCCGTAGGACGTACGTAACCGCTGGTTACCAGTTCATTATAATCTTCAAGTTCTTTTTCAGTCTTTGGTCTGCTTGCGCGGAAAACGATTTTACTTCCGTCATGCGAGAAGAATGCACCGCCATCATAACCTTTTTCAAAAGTGAGGCGTTTCTGATTGGAACCGTCTATATCGCAAACGTATAATTCCGGGTCACCATCACGGAGAGAGGTGAAGATAATTTTATCACCTTTAGGAGAAACTGTTGCTTCTGCATCATAACCTGGTGCATCGGTTATCTGGCGGATATTGCTGCCGTCGGCATCTGCGATAAACAAATCAAAAGATTCATATAACTTCCAGACGTAACCTTTTGATCTGTCAGGCGGAGGTGGGCATTTTTCATCAAAATGATGTGTGGATGCGTATATAATCTGTTTGTCCCCCGGAAGGTAGTAAGCACAGGTGGTTCTTCCTTTTCCGTTCGAAACCATTTTTTGGTTTGAGCCGTCAGTGCCCATGGTGAAAATCTGGTCACATTCCAGATCACCGTCCGTTTTCTGAAAAATTAATTTATCACCCGAGAATGAAAGGTACGCTTCCGCATTTTCTCCCTGGAAGGTGAGCATTTTGATATTTTTTAGACGCTTTTCACCCTCGAATCTCATGGTGTCTGATTGTGCCAGGGTGAGGGAAGTGAGAATAAACAGAAAAATGTAAAGTTGTTTCATAGCAGGTTGTAAGGTTAATGAAAAGAGTGGTTAATTATTCCGGAACGTGTACTAAGAAATACTCCTTTGCGCTCTTTCCGATTGAAACAGCTTCGCGCATGGTCATATGCATATCATCAGGAGTTTCATCATCATGTCCGGCTTCAAGGATTGCTAAATCAGCATCCTTTGCATTGCGTACTAACGCTTCGCAATATGCTGTGTCACCGCCATAGCAGATGCGGGTATCGCCGTAGGTGAAATTATAGCCTAAAGCTGGAACGATACGGCTTTTACCGGTTTCGATTGAAATTTCTTTGTGGATTACGGGGAAAGGCTTAACAGCAACTTCCTTTGTCCTGAAAGTGGAATGTTTGGAAATCTTTTTAAGAGCTATTTGATAAGTTGTGCTTTTTGCATAAACTTTGCTGAAAGCACTATAAATGCTTTCTATCTCAACACAGCCGTCCGGGTAATAGATGTTGAGGCGGTCGCTCTTTCTCACAACACGTAAATAGGTGAGGAATGACCAGACACCTCCCACGTGGTCATGGTGGCCGTGGGTGATAAATATATCTGAAATTGCCGCGACTTTTTCAGCGCTGAGCTCCTTATTAATATCGCGAAGTATGCCGTCACCCGGATCAATAAGGAAATGATTTTTACCAGCCTGCAGCAGTATTCCCGTGGCGATATTCGGAATTGAACAGAATATCTTTATAGAGAAGTTCTTTTTGGCCCAGCGAATGGGATATTTAGAGATAACCTGTTTTGGCTGTTTTTTTGTCATTACATTTCCTTAGACGATAATCTGCGCTACAATTCCCCCGATCAGGAAAGCAAATATCCATGTTGATGCCCAGATAATCAGTCCCTCTTTTAATCCCCTTTCATTAAGCATTACCATGAATGATGCAATACACGGGACAAAGAGTGTTATGGTTATAATTGCCACGGTAACCTGCATGGCGGTCAGTTCAAGACTAAACAGTCCTGCAGCGCCGAAATCTCTGCGCACCACACCCATCACAAAAGCAGTAGCAGCCTCTTTCGGAAGTTTCAGCCAGCTGGTGGTAATAGGAGCGAGCAGGTCCTGGAAATCATATAACCATCCGGTTACCTCCAGTAATCCTACAAACAGCGCTCCTACAAAAAACCATACTGAAGCCTCCTTCATAAACCCAAGAGTTCTGAAGTAAGTTTTCTTCAGAACATTTCCGCCTCTTGGAATTCTCATGATCGGAAGATCAATTAAGAGAGGGGAGGACTGTCCTGGAAGAAATTTATTCAGGGTAGTTGATATCAGGATTAAAACAGTGAAAATTACAAATACATAGATCAGCAAAGAGCTTAATCCGGCACCGCTAATAAGAACGGCGATAACGGCAAGCTGTGCGCTGCAGGGTATTACAAACTGCAGAATTGCGGTCGCAATGGTCTTTTCCCTGTCCGTACCAAGAATTCTTGTGGTTATCGTGGCCATCGTCACGCATCCAAAGCCAAGAAGAATAGGAATTACAGCTCTGCCGTTAAGACCTATGCGGGTGAGAGACCGGTCCATCATGGTTGCAAGCCGGGGGAGATAACCGCTGTCTTCAAGCACTGCCATTGCCAGGTAGAAACCAATTACCAGAGGCAGCAGCAGGAAGAGGAGATAGGTCACCGTCATCGAAACCACACCAAACTCTCCGAAGAATAAACGAGGAATTGCATTGGGGAAATTAAATTCCGAGACTGCTCCGGGCTGCTGAGAAAATTCCAGAAATTCATTTTTCTTCTGAGCATCTTCATTCAAATCAGTCGAGAAAGAAAATTCCTTCTCGTTAAGAACTTCCTCATCCTCATTCAGAATCTGTACGGTAATGTCTGAGGGGGTAAATTCCGCCACATATTTCTTAAGATTGTACTCAAATATCGTTTTACCGATATAATCTTCAGTGAAACCGACAACGCGCTGCGAAACCACATCACCGATAAAGAGGTACATAAGGTAAAGCATCACAAGCAGAACAGGAATTCCGGTAAGAGGATTAATACTCAGCCGGCCAAGCAGATTAAAAAACTTGCCTCTTGAACTGTCTTCAAACTCAACGTCCGCGCAGATCTGATTTACACGGTTCCTCCTCTCCACATAAATCATCTCACGGTCGTCCGCGGTTCCGTTTTCAGCACCATGTTTTTTTGCGTAATGCTCATCTCCTTCAAGTATCAGGAGTGCATCAGCACGGGGGAGCGAGGTATATGGTTCTCTGGAAAGGAGTTTATCAATTTCTTTTGTTGTGTGTCCCTGGCGTGCATTTTGTATTGCTTCATCCAGAAATTCAAAGCCCTTCTTATCAACGGCAGATGTCTCGAATACAGGAACGCCAAGAAGATTGGAAAGTTTTGAGGCATCAATTTTGATTTTTTGTTTTCTGACTTCATCAGAGAAATTAAGAAGCACTGAAATTTTCTTCCCCATATCAATCAGCTGCATGGTAAGGAAGATATCACGTTCCAGGTGCAGCGAGTTTACGACGTTTAATACAATATCAGAATCAACAATTACATCTCGTGCTACTTTTTCTTCATCATTGAACGATGAAACTCCGTAAACACCAGGGGTATCAAGAATTTCGTAATTTTTGTAATGACCTTTTGAAATTGAAACTGTGGTACCCGGGAAGTTCGAAACGTCAACATACATTCCGCTCAGGTGGTTAAAGAAAAGGGATTTCCCTACATTTGGGTTGCCTACTAAAACAACTGATTTTTTACCTGAACCTCCCGCCGGTGATGACGGGGATATAACACTCCCTGGTGACGGTGCTGCCGTAATGCCCTCTGATTTCATATATACCGGTTAATGTGCAGTGAATTTTATCTGACGGGCAAGATCATACCCGATTGCGATTTCCTGACGGTTCTTCTGGATTACAATGGTTCCGCCGGGAAGCCTTTCGAGGCAGAGCACTTTGTCTCCTTCGGAAATACCAATCCGGATTAACTGCACTTTTATGGTTCCGGAAGGAAGATGCATTATAGTGATAAAATTACCTTTTTTTACCTGATCTAAAGTTCTAGTTTCCATGATAGTAGGGACATTCCTTTTTATTTTTACAGCGTACAAAAAGATTAAATGAATAGGTAGAGGGTTCATAACCGAGCGCGTCACAAATCTCTTCCTGAATCTTTTTTATTTTGTTGTTGGTAAACTCAACAATCCGTCCGCAATCGAGGCAGATAAGATGATCATGATTCTGCCGCTTATAATTGCTCTCATAACGCTTCATGTTATCGCCAAAATTACGAAGCGACAGCAGGTCGCACTGGGTGAGCAATTCAAGAGTTTTATAGACGGTAGCGCGGGATACACGGGATTTGTTGTTTTTCATAATGATATACAATTCATCCGCGGAAAAATGACCGTCTATTTCAAGCGCAGCATCCATGACCTCAAATCTCTCAGGGGTTATCCTGTTTTTGCCGTTTTTCAGAAACTCTCTGAAGATTTCGGCTGCCTGCTTATTTTTGATCATTTTGCTTATTATTAAGATTTAATCTACATAAAAATAGCACTTTCTATCGGAAAAAACAATTAAAAAGGTGAATATTTCCCGATTTTTCGAAGATTTATGCGCTGTTTCTGATTCTTTAAGGCCATTCTTCAGCGTTTTCATCATCCTTAAAAACCAGTCCTCATTAATCTAATGTGTTCATCGAAACAAGGGGGATAAGATGTAACGAAATTCCTATTTTGCCGGAACATTTGGCATCTTTTTGAGTTAAACCAGGTAAAGTAAACTGAGAGTTCCATGTCTAAAAAAGAGAAAGTAGTAATAGTTGGCGGCGGTTTTGGAGGACTGACGGCTGCTAAAAGATTTAAAAACACCGATTTTGATGTCCTCGTTATTGATCGCACAAATCATCATCTCTTCCAGCCGCTTCTGTATCAGGTTGCAACTGCAGCACTTTCACCTGCAGATATTGCCGTCCCGATCAGGGCAGTTTTTAAGGATCAGGAGAACGTCACCGTTTTGATGGATGAAGTGAAGTCAGTAGATAAAACAGCTAAAAAACTTAAATTAAGCAGTTCTTCAGTGGATTTTGACTATCTCATCTTAGCACCGGGAGCCAGGCATTCATATTTTGGAAATCCTGAATGGGAAAAAAACGCTCCGGGATTAAAAACCGTTGAGGATGCTCTTCAGATTCGTGAGAAAATACTCCTTGCTTTTGAACGTGCCGAACTGACCACTGACCCGGAGGAAAGAAAAACTCTTATGACATTTGTGGTTATCGGAGGCGGGCCTACAGGGGTGGAGATGGCAGGCGCTATTGCGGAGATGGCAAGAAAAGACCTCAAGGATGATTTCAGAAGAATAAATACTTCAGATACCAGAATATTCCTTATTGAAGCAGCACCGGGAATTCTGAGTTCCTATCCCGATGACCTTTCATTCAGAGCAAAGGAAGACCTCAGCGAAATGGGGGTAACCGTTTTATCCGGCAGAAAGGTCACTTCTTTGAATGACGGGGCAGTCATGCTGGATAATGAAAAAATACATGCAGGAACCATCATTTGGGCAGCGGGAAATCAGGCATCCCCCTTATTGCAATCTTTGGATGTACCTCTTGACAGGGCTGGCAGAGTATTCGTCGAACCGGATCTTTCTATTCCAGGTTCACCGGATATTTTCGTAATCGGAGACTCAGCTTTTTTTAAGGATGAGAAGGAAGGAGTGCTTCCGGGAATTGCAACGGTTGCAATCCAGCAGGCGAGACATGTTGTTTCACTGATTGACAATAACAAAAAACAGAATCGAAAACCTTTTGTTTATCGAAACAAAGGAAGTATGGCAACGATTGGCAGGGCAAAAGCGATTGCCGTAGTCGGAAATCTTAAATTCTCTGGGGTGATTGCCTGGCTGCTCTGGTCATTTATTCACGTCCTTTATCTGATCGGGTTCAGAAACCGCTTTAAGGTAATGGCTGAATGGGTGTGGTACTATCTCAGTTTCAGGCACTCGGTACGGCTTATCACTCGAAACGGATAAACCTTTTACCACGTGTACTGGAGGATAACACTGCCGTTACTACTGTTTACAGCTAAGCCGTCATAACTGGTTTTGTTTTCCAGTCCGGCTCTCAAAGAGAGTCTGAAACCAAACGGAAGATTTGCAAACAGGGAAGTGTAAAGGTAGTTTCCTGTACCGATGAGTGATTTAAAGAGACCGTAATCGAGGAAAGTCCGTTCGCTGAAATAGGATGCAGTCTCAATCATCTCTCCGCTAAATCCGGAGTAGCCCAGGATAATACCATACTTCTCCTTTTGGTACCGGAATTCGGTTATATAAGCAAATCCGTCTTCGCTTACTGTTACTGTATTATCATAGACATTATATATCAGCCGGTTCCGGACGGAGGCTTCCGCGGAAAAATAATTCTGCACAATAATTGATACCGAATGCCGGGCTCCCATGCTGTTTTTTTGTGAAAGGAGTTCGGAGATTATTTTATCTTTTGACCGGACCGAATAAACGGCCTTAATGACTGTTGAGGAATTCAATCGTTTTTCACTCTTTATCATGCATCTGAATCCTGTCAAAGTGACCGGTTCTGTTTTCCTATGGTAACTAAAAACATCTGTGACGATATCTAACGGAAGTGAAAATGGATTTATTCGAAAGTATAAGCCGCCTCCGGTCTCGGAATAAAGATAACTGCTTTCACGGTATGGATTTGCGTATACAGGAAGACTGTTTTCCCTAAGCCGTCTAAAATATACTCCTGCAGGGGTTTTTCCCGTTGATTTTCTGCCTGCATGGATAACAACATTTAATCCGCTGCTGCTGTAAACCAACTCACTCATTGCGGAAAATTCGTAAAAACTTGCTGACAGGGAAGCGGACGCGAAATTATTCACACCCCGGTTTAACGCACTTTTTATATCCTGATGATAAAATGTAAAACTTCCTCCGGCCCCTGAGGAATGTGTAACATTAGCAGATATCCCAGAACTCGTAATCTTCAGCCCGTCCCTTAACCTGCGTTCAGTAATACTCCTGTGATAGCCGCCATCAATGAGGGAATAATACTCATTATAACTGCTGAAACTGCCATCATAGCTGTTACTTGAGTAAAAAGGAGTGAGCGTAACACCGGAAAGTTCAAGTTCAGCCGCACCGCCAAGCAAGAAACGGTTTTCCTCACTGCTGCTAAAACCTCTTACCTGAATATCCGGACTGAACCGGGATATACGGCTGCCGAATGGTATATAGTAAGCTGCTCCGGAAAGCAATCCGGCGGGTGAGCGGAGAATAAAGGAACCGGTGGTAAGCGACCGGATCATAGTTGCGCTTTTCCAGTTTATGAATCCGGTGTAATGATCGGCAAAACTGAGTTCACCAGGATCTTTTTCGGTTATAAATCTCGCCTGAATATCATTTGGAAAACGGATATCTGCTTTTAACATCTGCCTGAATTCGCTCCCGGGATATGATGCTGGCAGATCATTGTTAAATTGTTTTTCCTGCCTGTACAGTAGATTACCGTTTATGATTCTGCCGGATGCCCATGCTTCGTCAACTCTGAAAAAAGAGAAGTATTTTCTTATGATATCCTGATTAATTCCGGGAATAATATATAGTTCTCCCGTGGAATAAAACTTACCGTTTTCACGCCGGTAATGAATGATTTTTTCAGCGGTCTCTTCGTCAAAGCCATCAAGTTCCAGGAAATCCGCTTTACTGGCGCGGTTGAGATGAATTCCTGTAGTGAATAAATCGGTTATATATTCAAAAAAAGAACCTGACTCCTCTTCGCTCACAAAATTAAACGGTTCTGAAACACCTTCCAGTGAGTCAGTCTGGGCGAGCAGCCCAAAGCTGAAAATCAGAAAGAATGCTATAACCCCCGGCACTCTCATCGAATGGTATATCCCAATGCAAACTGATGAGAAAGTCCGAGTATCGGGTGAATAACTGTGGCGTAGTCTGCAACGATTCCCATATAAATAAATGAAATGCCTGTGGAATACTGGCGCGTGGTAAACTGCATTCCTGCCATTAAAAGCAGATATTCTGAAGGTTTCACTTCAAGACCTGCGAGCTGTTCGGCCTTATACCCTGATTCATTTTTCAGGGTAAAAGAAAGAGCGAGAAAATCCTCTTCTTCGTATCTGATACCAAAGAGTGAGGTCTGGCCTATCTGATCGTTAGTATTGCTCCAGCTTGCATTTGCAAGATTACTGAAGGATGAACCAACTGAAAGAAACGGAAAGAGCGGATAACGGATTCCTGCCGAAAAGACCGGAACCAGAGATGTGCCGTAACCTTTAATATTCACATGCGCTGCCTGAAGGGATAATCCGGCGTTGAATCCAAACATATTGGCCGCCGCGGATATCATGAGCGTATTTTCCCGGTAGAGACTGTATCCGTAAGAAGCTATTGATGTTGTTACTCTTGTTCCGCTCAAAGAAAATGAAGCTCCCGCACCCAGAAGTGCCAGTTCGTTTAGTCCGAAAGGTGAAGGGGAATAAAAGGACTTTATCTCAACCTGTTCACCAGGGGAGAAGAGCGCCGGATTCTGAACAGCAGAGAAAACATCCTGGTAATAGGAGACAGAGGAGAAACTAAGCGCGGTCTGTCTGACCCCGTTATAGAACTGTCCGTATGAAAACTGCAGGGCTGAAAGCAGTAAAGCGGCTGCCCAGGACAGGTAATGAATTCCGAAACTCCCGAAATTATTCATGGATTTCAAAGCAGTTATTTTTTTCCTAAATTGCTGTGTTCAAAATTGCAAAAACAAATCACGGAAAGCAAAATGAGAAAATATCTGGTTTTCTTTATAATCCTGATGTTCCGTCCCGCCTCAGGCCAGGAACTTCTTGCCACGGTGACGGCAAATTTTCAGAATCTGCCTGTCGTGAATAAAGAGATTCTTGTCAATTTTGCAGCCGATCTTGAAAACTACATAAATAATACCAGGTTTACGGGAAGTGAGTGGCCCTACGCGAAAATCCGCTGCTCGTTTCAGATTTCTTTTATCTCAGCAACAGATGAGCTAAATTATCAGGCGCAGTTAGTTGTTGTTAGCCAAAGGCAGATATACAAATCTGATAAATTTTCCCCAATGCTTCGCGTATTTGATTCAAACTGGAATCTGATGTATGAAAGAAACCAGCAGTTTTATTTTAACCCTATGATGTTCAATTCAGTTACCAGCCTGCTGGATTATTATGCGTATGTCATAATCGGACTTGATGAAGATTCATGGGAGAAACTGGCCGGGACTGAAAATTTTAAGAGAGCTGCTGACATCGTTAATTTGGCCGCATCCTCACGTTATTCGAAGGGCTGGGAATCTGCAACAGGATCATACAACAGAAAAGACCTTGTTGAAAATATGCTGAATGAAAAATACCGTCTGTTCAGAGAAGCATTTGCTGATTATCATCTCGGTGTTGATCTTTCGGTCAGGAACAGAAAGTCTGCTCAGGAAAGAGTAGTGAAGATTGTGGACGCTCTTGAATCAATTCAGTCACAGATAGATCTTAAAAGTGTCTATCCAAAAACGTTTTTTGATGCAAAGCACGGTGAGATAGTTGATCTGCTCTCTGATTATGCTGATAAGGAAGTTTTCAGGAAACTGAAGAGGTTAGACCCTCCGCATGCTTCAAAATATGATGAGATGCTGAGGTAGATTTAGCGGACGGTAATCGTTCTGATATACGTACCCTGCGGTATGCGGGTAACAGTGTCAAATCCTTCAATAACGCTGCCAAAGACCGTATATCTGCCTTGAAGGTGAGGGTAATACCATTGCGTAATAAACCATTGTGAACCCTCTGTATCCTTGCCCGCGCTTGCCATGCCCATGGTGCCTGGTATATACGGAGCCCATGAGTATTCAGAAATGATTTCATAACCGGGGCCGCCCCATCCTGTTCCCGTGCGGTCACCTGCCTGGATGACAAAGCCGGGAACCACTCTGTGAAAGTTTACCCCCTTAAAAAATCCGTCTTTTGCCAGTTTGATAAAATTTCCTGCCGAAAAGGGAGCAATTCCGGAATTTAATTTTACGGTAATTTTCCCTTCGCTTGTTTCAATTTCAGCTGTGCTGGTTGAAAATGCATTCTGCATCAGCTCAGAAAACAGTTTTTCCCTCATGCTGTTTTCACCCGCGATTGAAGGTTTTCCGCTTAATCCATTGATTGATTTCAGTTTTGAGCGGGAAGCTAATTCGTTAAGATACTGCAGAGACTCAGGGAAAAATTTTTTTATAAAGTTATAAATTGAAATAAGCGCTTCGTTGAAGTCAGCATCGTCAATTCTTTCCTTGAAAAGACTCAGAAGTTGTTTCTGATAATTATCACTCCCGGTCTGAACTACCGCCTCAGTTGCCTGATCAGCAAAAGTTGAAATGAGAGGGGATTCTCCGGACTTCAATATCATCCATATATACTGTTTGTAAAGGGGATTAGCCGCTAAAAGAGACTGCACATCCGGTTTATAGAGTTGTGTGAATGACTGCAGACGCGCGGGCTGGTCAAGTCCAGGAAACTCACTCACGGCATATTCCAGAAGTTCGGGGGCCGGAGTGCCAATAATTTCCTGAGCTATATACCAGTAACTGCGGTTAAGCCTGCCCTCATATCCGGAGAAAATACTTTTTCTCTGATCAGGATTGAGATAAAGCAAAGTAAGAATATACTCCTGACTGACCGGTGTTACTGCGGCTGCTGTGTTTAAATAGTTTCTGATGGTTTTTGACAAATAATCTGCTGCCTTATCAGAAAACATATTCTGGCGTATTTGCTGAGAAGTCTGATACGCAATGCCGTGATTGTCAGAAAGCAGCAGTTCTCCGAGCAGCTTATACTCTCTGGTTTTTGTAAATCTGTAGTTTTTTAGTGCCGATATTGCTTCGGTTTTGACGATAAACTTTTTATGCCTCAGGTAAGGACGCACCATGGAAAAAGAGGAGAGTGTATCGCTGTTGCGCCGGAGGAGCTGTAAAAGCCCGGCAAATATATCAGGGTTTCTGCCACCTCCCAACAGGAATAAATATTTTTCAGCTGCCTTTTTTATTTCGGCGTCTTTCCCAAATCTGTTTAGTGAAAAGAGTGCTGATATTTGTCTTGCTTTTTCAGATGAACTGAGCTCGGTGAGCAGGATAAGCCTCTGCAGGGAATCCTGCTTTATCTGCCTGTTCCTGAAATGAAAGATAGCTTCGGAGATTCCCGGAAGATTATTCTTTTTTAACCAGAAGGTCGAAAGCTTTTTGAAATCCTCACTTGAACCGGTTAATCCAAGAGTTTCTGCAATAACTTTCCGCAAATCCTTCTGTTTGTGCTTTTCAAACCCTGCCCAGAGATAATCACTGATTTGCTGTCCGGCAGTTTGTTTGCTCAGTGCGAATGAAATCTCATTTGGGTACAACGAAAAGGGAAGTTTAAGAATTTCATTGATATAAAGGGAGTCAGGCATATTTCCTGCGGCAAGCAGACCTGCTTTTATAGAATCTGAATCATCAGCATGAAGATATTGAATTACCAGACCCTGAGCCGGAGTACGAAAAAAAAGACTCCTCAGCAGGGAGGAGTCACGTAATGAAAACTGCGGAAAGACCAATTCTGCCGTCAGGAACAGCAGGAGGAGCAATTTACGCATCAGATTGGTTTATCGTAAATACGGTATTTTTTATATACTTTACCGTGCATTGCTTCTGCACCGCGGTTCATCATGGTATTGTCTTCAAGAATCCATGACGCTTCACCGCGCAGGATACCTATCTTCTCGGCACGTTTAAGGACTTCCCAGTAAAATACGGCATCCAGTCCTTTTTTCTGATATTCTGGTACCACACCAAGAATAAGAATTCGCGCCCAGGTTATATACTTCTTGCCGGTAAGGAGGTGATACCAGCCAAAGGGGAAAAGCCTGCCATTCATTTTTTTGAAGACTGCATTGTAATCGAGCATACAAAGCGCAAAACCGGCTACATGACCATCAATTTCTCCAAAGAGTACAATGGAAGGTTCAACAATCGGTTTAAGGTCCGCTGCTACAGCATCAATTTCTTTATCCGTCATCGGCACAAAGCCCCAGTTAGGAGCCCATGCTTTATTATATACGAATTTTACTTTCTCGAGTTCCGCCTTGAAATCTTTCATGTTGATTTCACGGATAGTTATTCCGGCACGCTGTTTGGCCAGTTCTGCAATACGTTCAATCTTTTTCTCCTGCACCATATCTTTGTTCTCGATGGAATAGGCGAAAAGATCTTTTGCTTTTGCAAAGCCGTAGTTAGCGCAGAGATCATTGTAATACGGGGGATTATAAGACATAAGCAGACGCGGAGGGTCATCATACCCTTCAAAGAGCATACCGTATTCATCATTGCTTGATGGATTAGCCGGCCCGCGCATATTATCAAAGCCGCGCTGTTTCAGCCAGTCTTTTGCTGAATCAAACAAAGCATTTGCCACTTCCTGATCATTATAACATTCAAAGAATCCGAAAAATCCTGTTTTATCATGATGGTGCTGATTATGCAGATCATTTTTTATGGCTGCTATTCTTCCGCTTAGTTTGCCATTTTTATAGGCAAGGAAATAATCAGCATCTCCATGTTCAAAAAACGGATTCTTTTCTTTGCTAAGGACTTTTTTTCTGTCCATTATGAGATGGGGAACCCAATTCGGATCGTCCTTATATATTTCCCATGGGAATTTGATAAAAGTCATCAGCTGACTTTTATCTTTAACGGGGACGATTTCCACTTTACTCATTCTATAAGACCTAACTGTCTGCCGGTTTTCTTAAAAGTATCAATGATGTAATCAAGATGTTCATCCTCATGGGTTGACATATAGCTTGTTCTCATCATCTGACGGCCCGCCGGTACTCCCGGCGAAATAAATACATTCACAAAAACACCTGCTTCATAAAGCAGACGCCACATCTGGAATGCAAGTTCGTCACTGCCCACAATAACCGGCACAATTGCAGTTCTTCCGTCAACAACATTGAAGCCGGCTTCTTTTAATTCCGTTCTTACTTTGGTTGCGTTCCGGATAAGTCTGGTTACCCGTTCCGGTTCAGCTTCCAGAATATCTAATGCTGCCAGTGCTGCAGCAACAGAAGCCGGAGTAGGGGATGCACTGAAGATAAGTGCAGGGGATGCATGCTTCAGGAAATTGATAACACGTTCTTCACCGGCGACAAATCCGCCGAGTGATGCGAAAGTCTTGCTAAAAGTACCCATGGTAAGGTCAATCTCATCTTCAAGATCAAACTCGCTGGCTGTTCCTCTTCCTCCCTTGCCGATTACTCCTGTTGCATGCGCATCATCAATCAGAATTTTGGCATTATATTTTTTGGCAATCTGATTAAGTGTTTTCAGGTCAACAATCTCTCCGCCCGTTGAAAAGACACCGTCACTTACTAAAAGTTTACCGGCATCAATAGGTAGTTTCTTCATGACCCTTTCAAGGTCATTCATGTCATTGTGCTTGTAGCGGACAATCTCAGCCGTTGCACCTCTTGCCATCAGGTTCCCTGCAACTATGCAGGCATGATTATCTTTGTCGGAAACCACGTATTCGCCGCGATTTACCAGAGTCGGGATAATACCCTGAGCCGTCTGGTATCCGGTAGAATATAAGAGAACAGCGGGCTTATTAAAGAATTTTGCAAGACGGTATTCAAGCTCATTATGAAGATCAATCGTACCGGTAAGGTAGCGGGAGCCGGAACAGCCGGTTCCATATTTTTCAATTGCTTTAATGGCAGCTTCTTTTACTTTAGGATGCGAGGTCAGACCCAGATAGTTATTTGAGCCGGCCATCACAACCTTCCGTCCTTCAATCTGAACAACAGGCCCTTCATTTTCCTGAATAGGACGGAAATAGGGATATAAGTCCATGGCCTTTATTTCATCGGCCCTCGTAAATTCATAACATTTTTTAAAGAGATCCAAATACTCCTCCGAAGTAATATCGTATAGAAAAACTTTCAAATATAAAGATTATTTTGGTAAATCAATTTTAAAATTTTGAACAATATAGACCCAATTCAAAGGAAAATGAATAAAATAGCAGTCGTAACGGGGGGAAACGGGTTCGTCGGAAGTCATTTGGTAGATCTTTTGCTCGAGAAGGGGCTGCAGGTCAGGTGTATTGTCCGCAAGTCAAGTGATCTTAAATGGCTGAACGGTAAGCCGGTTGAGATACTGCCTGTAGGGCTTGAGAGTCAGGAGGCTCTTGAGAAAGTTCTGGAAGGAGCTGACTATTTATATCACGTGGCCGGGGTGGTTAAATCCAAGAAGCCGGAAGGGTACTATGATGGAAATGTTGAAGCAACTGAAACCCTTCTCAAGGCCGCATTGCGTGCTGCTCCTACGTTAAGGAGGGTGCTCATAGTCAGTTCTCAGACAGCTGCGGGACCATCATCCGATGGAAAGGCGGTAACTGAAGATATGGAATGCCGGCCAATAACCACATACGGCAGAAGCAAGCGTGAACAGGAAAAAACGGCGATGAGATATATGGATAAGCTCCCCATCACGATTTGCCGTGCCCCTGCGGTTTATGGCGAGCGTGATACAGAGATATTTATATATTTTAATACATTCTCAAAGGGAATTACAACTTCAGTTGGATTTGACCAGAAGAAGGTAAGTCTCATTCATGTGAAGGATCTGGTCAGGGGTATGGTAATGGCCGCTGAAGCTGATAAATCGAAGGGGGAGATATACTTTATCACCTCTGAAAAATATTATACATGGAAAGAGATTGGAGCAGTTACAGCTGATATACTTAAAAAGAAAGCGCTGACTATTCCGGTTCCTCATGGAGTGGTTTTTGTGATTGCCGCGGTTGCCCAGTTCTTCTCACTGTTCAGCAGTAAGGCTGCAACACTTAATATTGAAAAGGCCAGAGACCTAACTCAGAGTTATTGGATTTGTGACAGCGCAAAAGCAAAAAGGGATTTTGGGTTCAGGCAGGAAATCTCAATAGAGCAGGGAATTGCCCAAACCTGTGCATGGTATAAAAAAGAAGGATGGATATAAAATATTTCTCAGGGATTATCTTTAGCACCCTCGCGCACCCAGGTAGTAATCCCTTCGATCTGGTTTTTGGTCAGGGGATAATAATTAAGCGGGGGCATTGGGTATAGCGAGAGCCCTCTGATAGATTGAATCAGGAGACTGTTATTTGGCTCTCCGGGGAAGACGATATCGAAGTTGGATGTAGTGTTTTGATGGGAAGTCAGTGCCAGACCCCCCGCCCGGTCAGCGTCATTGTGGCAGCCCGCATTATTGCATTTAAGATCGAATACCGGCTGGATGTGTCTCCTGTAACTGACATTTGAAGCAGGAATAACGATATTATCTAATTCTGCCGTGTTTGTTGTATCATCACATCCGGAATAAAATAGAATCCCGGAAAAAAGTACTGCGAGAAGTCCTGTGTGGAGTATTTTTTTCATTAAGTAAAGTTACTTTCTTTCTGCCAATTCTTCAATGATTTTTCTCTTCCCCTGGTATTCAACCCACAAGCAGAGCAGAACCTGGCTGCGCAAGTAAGATTTTCTTGTATCATTTTAATACAAAATATCGTTCCAAGACAGTTTCCCCGTCCGAAATGAGCATTTACCGCAATAAATGCGTAAAGTTAAGATTGGCACGCTATTTGGAATACATAGATCAGTATAATTAATAAAAAGAAGAAGTTTACCAATGGAATTATCAGAATTATTCGCAGATGTTGCCCTCCTGGTAGTTGGCGGAGGTATCTTCTCAGTAGTAACAGCTTATATGGTGTACAAAATGAAAAGTGTTAAAAGAACATCCGTTACCGCAGTTCCCGGAATTAAAGTTCAGAAGAACTATTATCAGCCGGCAGAATTCAGATCACCTGAAAAAGTTTACAGCATGACCATTGGAAGCCAGGCACCTGCAGGTTATCAGGTTGTACCCGGACCAGCAAGAGTTATTGATTTAAGATATCGTTGATGAGGGTAAAAGTTCTGCTCCGCCAGGGGTTGGCGGAGCGGAATCCTTTTACTTTATCAAAATAAACTTTCCGTTAAGCCCTACGTCTCTACCCGTCAGACTCACAAAATAAACTCCGCTTGTCAGATTATTTCCGTTCAGCGGTACCTCATTCAGCCCGCCCGCGCACTCAATCATTTCAGAAAACTGCTCCTGACCGGTAACCGAATAAACACTCAGCCGCAGTATTCCGCTCTGCTTTAAATTAAACCTCAATTTTGCCTGTCCGTTAAAGGGGTTGGGGTAAACCTCAAGAATTTTGTAATTCTCAGGTGTCATCTCCTTATCATGTACATCCGTTGAAAGATGTGAACCAAAGGCAGCAAAAGCGGTAAGATTTAACTGGGTGACTGATTTAATCAGATTCAGATTAAGAGTTTCCAGTGTATCTGAGGAAGTATGATAATATGGATTTGCTGTATAGAACGGACCATTATTCCATGGGGGCGCATTTTCAATCACAAGCAAAGCCTGATAACCAGCATCCCAGAATGACTGATGATCACTGTATGTTGCCGTTGATGAAACAAGACTGCCCATCAGAAGTCCGACATCAAACAGGGTATTTGCTTCTCTCAGATTATTTGCCAGAAAACTCGAATTGTTATTAGAGACTATTGATGTAAACAGATAATCGGGATTATATCCGACCATATCAAACGAAATCATCCCCTGCAAACGCTGTCCGTTTTCCGCTGCCCGCGCGGCCATATACTTGCTTCCATGATGATTGCTCGAATAAGCCGGTCCGGTTTCTTCCGCACCAAATGCTGTGAGTTTTAATGTATATGCCGGTTTGTAACCATTAGCTGTATCGCTTAGAATCCTGATCATTTCCAGTAATGCCGCTACTCCTGAGGCATTATCATCAGCTCCCGGCGCTTTAATGGTCCGCCACTGCTGATTCCATATGGTTGAGCCCATTCTGCTGGCAGAAGCATCATAATGAGCGCCTATTAGATAATATTTAAGTGAGTCTTCAGTTCCTTTAATCGTAGCGGTGATATTAAACAGCGGCTGAGTATTCAGCGGCGGAGTTGCGCTTGATATATAGAAGGTATCAACAGTGACGGTGCCGTTTTTGGTAAGCTGCTGAAACTGCTCACGCAGATAAACGAAGGCAGAATCATTACCGGGGGTAAAATTTACTCTGCTGTAAAATCCTCCTGCATACTGGAGATTGCGGATATGATTAACGATATTATCCAGATTGACGGAGTCTTTCATCCTGAGAATTGTATCAAAAAGATGCTGCTGCGGCAGAAGCATGGAATTCAGCAGAAGCAAAAAGAATACAAACGCCGGTCTTTTCATTGAGAGTGAGCAGTTTAAAATGGAAAAATTAAAAATAAACAATTTTTCGATGTATTGCTATGGTGCAGCCAGAATCTGCACTAAGTGGTTCTTTTATAAGCAAACAGAGCCACAAGTATAGAAAACATTACACCGCCTGCTCTGAAATAGTTGAGAATTTCGCTTTTTGCCTTAAAGAATCCCTCCCAGACATCATAACGGAAAGCAAGGAATGTGTTCAGCAGCAGCCGGTGGTCAGTACCGTAGATCAGAAGGATAATCCAGGCAGTGCTAAAAACATTCAGTGCAAAATGAAGGGGCGATTTGGAGAATATCCACAGTACTGTGACTGCTGCGATAAAACCGGCAAGAGGAACAGCCTCCTCCGGTTTATTGAGGGAAAGAATCTCATGATAAATTTGCGGAGAAAAGAAGAGAAGAAGAAACAGAGAAGCCAGGAGGATACTGCCTGCTGATTCTTTTTCGCCACGTAATCCTGACCAGATGTGAAAGAACAGCGGAACATTCCAGATAAAATAAACAGGAAAGTCTGCCAGTGATGAAGCCGCAAGTTCGAAATGAAATTCAGGAAGACGGAATTTGAGCAGTGCAAAATACCATCCTCCTGCAGCAATAAGCAGATTTCCCGCGATAATGGCTAAGCTGGTTTTCCAGGGGAACGGCCTGAAAAGGAATGGTTCACCGTTACGGAAGCGAAGATAAATAATATAAGTAAGAGGGAGCAGAGGGATATATATCCTGAACCCGATGAAGGAAAACAGGGGAGAGATTTCCGCAAAATAAAATCCCCATGCTATGATCACAACTGTCAGATAAACCGTAAGGCGGTTCAGTAGCGAAATTTTATTCGGTTCCAAGAGTATCCTGCGGATTCACGCCTTTTTTAAAGAGCTCTGTCCCGATGCCATATTTATATACCAGCCTTCCGCCCAGGTCGCCTGCCTGATAAAGGAAATACATACCCGCGATTGTAAGAAGAACAATGATAACCTTCAGGTAGGATAAAGAACTAATCGTTTGCTTTCGAACCCGGATTTTAATAAAGAGCCAGCCGCGCAAAATAAGCAGCAGGGTGAAGACCCAGACAACAATCGTTGCGGAGTCCTCGTGCCTTTCTATCTCGAGCAGATAGTGCTGATACCCGGGTGAAGTACTTTGCATCAGTTCTCTGGCCTGTAGCGCTGCCTGTTCGCCTGTAACCAGGGCAGCTACTGAAGTAAACACTCCGATGCATAACAGTAAAAGCGCGGCATCAGAAATAAACCTCTTCCTTATGATTAAAAACAATAGTTCCAGCAGACCTGCCGTAAAGAGCAGTGCAACCGGAAAGTGCACCATTTTAGGATGCAGTGAAGAAAGAAACTCCGTCATATATCTGTAAAGCTTCTCTTTAAATTATCCGCAAAGCACGCTTCCGCCATTGACGTTAAGGATTTCTCCCTGTACGTGGCGGCTTAGGCTGCTTGCAAGAAAGAGAATGGGACCGGCAATATCATCAGCCGTGGCAATTCGTCCGAGCGGAATACCGTCAAGAATTTTCCGGAGTGATTCCTCATTGGTATATGCATCCATGCTCATGTCAGTATATACCCAGCCCGGAGCGACGCAGTTAACATTAATATTAAACGGTCCGGCTTCTGCGGCGACTGACTTAGTGAAAGAAATCATTGCCCCCTTTGAAGCGGCATAATGTGAATGAAATGCCTCACCGCGCTGACCGGCTGTGGATGAGACAAAAATAATTTTACCTTCCCGCTGTTCCTTCATAACGGGGAGTACTTCTCTTGTAAAGATAAATGAAGAGGTCATGTTTACGCGCTGGGTCTCTTCCCAGACTTTGGTTGACATTTCATCTGCATTCCCGTCAGTCCAGATGCCTGCGTTGTTAACAAGCACATCAATCCGTTTTTCTTTTTTAATAATTTTTTTTACGCAGGAAATAATTTCATCTTCATCATTCATATTTACCCGGAATCCTTTTGCCGGTTCAAGCCAGGTGTGGTCCTTTTTTTTATTGAGGTACGTAAAGTACACTTTTGCCCCGTATTTGATGAATGCTTTAACACAAGCCGCGCCAATTCCTCTTGAGCCGCCGGTGATAAGAATAACTTTATCCTTAAAATCACTTTCCATAATGAACCTTTCTTAAAAAAAGACCTTTTGCGGGGACTGCCTCACCCGCTGCTGTCCTGTCCCGTTTGTCCAGGATGTTTTGAATATCATTTTCATTTCCCCCTTCCTCCGCGGTACGGAGAAGTGTACCGACGATGGTTCTCACCATACCATGAAGAAACCTGTTGCCGGTAATAGTAAAAACAAGGAAGTCTCTGTGACTGCGCCATGAGGCGGAGTATAAGTTGCAAAGCGTATGCTGCTGTTTTTCAGCATTTTTTGTGAACGAAGCAAAATCATTATTCCTGATCAGAACGTCCGTTAATGCGTTTAGTTCTGATGCTGACGGAGGATTATACAGATAATGGCTGTATTTATACCGGAAGGGGTCTTTCAAACGGCTGATGACATATATATACGATCTCCTTACGGCGCTGTGCCGTGCATCGAAGGAGAGGGGAACCTCCCGTAAATCCCGTACGGCAATATCATACGGAAGCATTGAGTTCAGTGAATATAGGAACTGAAAAGCATCAAGTTCCTTTTCAGTCTTGAAATTTGCAGTCTGCCCCAGGGCATGAACTCCGGTGTCCGTCCTTCCGGCACCGGTGAGAGTTACCTCATGCCGCAAGATTTTCTGCAGAGCATCCTTAATTCTCTGCTGAACCGAATCGGCATTTGCCTGAATCTGCCATCCGCTGTAGTTCGTGCCGTCATAGGCAATAGTAACTGCGTAATTACGAATTGCGTCCAAGTGACTCTGCGATGATCTTGTGCATGAGCGGGTGAATCAGTCCGTTAGAACAGAGGATTTCTTTTGAGAAGATGCTCAATCTATTACCTGCAAAATCGGTCACTCTGCCGCCAGCTTCCTCAACAATTATTTGCCCTGCGCAAATATCCCAGGACTGCAGGTGCATTTCCCAGTATCCGTCGAATACTCCCTGTGCGATAAAGCAAAAATCCAGTGCGGCTGAGCCAAGCCGTCTTATACCACGGGCAGTTTTGAGAAAACCACCCAGAACATTAAGAATCGGGTCAGCATGTTCACGGACATCATAAGGGAAGCCGGTTACCAAGAGGGATTCCTCAAGACGGCTCCTTGAACTGACGGTAATTCTTTTATTGTTTGCGTAAGCGCCTCCCCCTTTTTCAGCTGAATAAATAATTCCGCGCGAAACATCTGCAACCGCTCCCATGATTGTCTCACCGTTTTTCATAACACCGATAGATACCGCGTAAAGAGGGAGTCCGTGGGCAAAGTTTGTGGTTCCGTCCAAGGGGTCAATTACCCAAAGATATTCAGCATTTTGATCCTCTCCTCCGGATTCCTCAGCCAGAATCCCGTGCCCGGGAAAATTTTTATGGATGAAGTCAATAATCAGTTTTTCTGATCCTTTATCAGCATCGGTCACCAGGTTCATTTCCCCGGTTTTGAATTCAACAGTAAAGGGGGTGAGTGCCTTCTCTCTAACAAATGAGGAGGCCTGGGCAGTAATTTCAAGTAATTTTTCAAACATCATTCTTAAAATTAAATTATAATTGATAATATTTTGGTCAGGTTTAGCCAAAATATGCGGTAAATACTTTTGCCGGCTTAAAGAAATCATTTCCAAATGCCAGAAAATTCTGATATTATGTAACAGATGAAATTTCAATAATCAGCAGGTTGGATGGATACCGTTCTCAAAATAGAAAAGGACACCAGGGAACTGCAGCGTGCAGAGCAGGAAATGCTAAAACTCCCCTTTGCAAAAAAATGCGATCAGGAAACCCTTGATGAGCTCTATACCATACTTGAAGAAATTCTTCTGAATATTATCAACTATGGATTTACAGATCAGGGAAATACCAAAGAAGATATCACGCTTATATTCAGGGTTGAAGAAGATCTTCTGACTATGATCTTCCGTGATAATGGCCGCCCGTTTAACCCCCTTTCCAAACTGAGAACAGAAGCAGAGCGTGATGAATTTAACCTCGAAATGCACATTGGCGGATGGGGCATCAATATGGTCAGGGATTTTTCAGAACATTTAGATTATAAAAGAGAAGGGGAATTCAATATTTTTACAGTTCAGAAAAAAATAAATTAATGTCAGGAGTAAAAATGGAAATTCATGTAGAACAGGAAAATTCGGTAAGAATTATAGCGCTTTCAGGCCGTCTGGATATTATGCATGCAGAGGGCTTCGAAAACACTATAAATGAGTACATTGACGGTCTGAATGAAAGTAAAATGCTGATTGACTGCGAAAATCTGACATTCATTAGCAGTGCGGGCCTGAGAGTTTTTATGATTGCCCTGAAAAAAATGAAAGCCAAGCTTGGTAAACTGGTTCTGACCGGAATGAACGAAAGCAACCGTAAGGTGTTTCAGATTACCGGTTATGAAAAACTATTCACAATTGCCGATACCCGGGAAGAAGGTCTGTCTCTGTTTTACCTTAGCTGATGAAGAAAGTCTTCCTTATAACAGGGGTACTCCTCTCACTGGCACTGGTGCCTGTGACCATGTACCTGATTCAGCCCGATTACGATAGTCTTAATCCGGTTCATCGTTACGTATCGAATTCTGTTGTGGAAAAGTGGATGGAACATGATAAAAATGTTCCTCGTGAACTCAGAGCCACTCTGGACATTGATACACTTATGGGAATGCTTTCTTTTTACGAAGCAGCTTTCGTGAAAAGGATATTCAGGATACCACCCTCTGAGCTTGGGTTTAAGGGGAAGTTTTATTCATTGGATAAACCCGCTGATCTGGTTCAGATTCCCAATGTTGTTCTGCAAAATAGCCCTGACAGCGCAGAAACAGGTGTGCAGTATTACCCCAGGCATGCCTTCAGAGACTATAAGGAGATGATGGACAGCATGAAGGCAGATCTTGGCAGACGGCTTTATATTGATTCCGGCTATCGCTCGCCGGGACGTCAGTCTTACCTCTTTTTTTATTATTTGGTCAATACCAGCAATTTTTCTCTCAAGGAAAACGCCCGGTGGATCGCCATGCCCGGCTTCAGTGAACATGGAAGCCCGCTTTTCACCGCGATTGATTTTATTTCAGAAGATGGAATAAACGGGTTTTCCGGTACCCAGAGAGCAGAGGATTTCGAAAAACTGGAAGAATATGCTTGGCTGCAGCAGAATGCTTCCAGGTTCAATTTTTATCTTTCCTATCCAAGAGGTAACGCTCTTGGTGTTGCTTTCGAGCCCTGGCACTGGCATTGGGAGGGGGACACGAGCATCTTCTCCAATTCAAATATCCCTCAAATTAAGCCAAATCCCTGATTCCGGGTTGGGCAAAGGGAAACATTTTATATATTTGCAGACTGCTTAATTTTTTTATTTCAGTTAATGTCTAAAAAAATATCTATAAAAGACCTTAAAAACTATGTCGGTCAGGAAATCCAGGTTTCCGGTTGGCTATACAATAAAAGGTCATCAGGTAAACTACGCTTTCTCATTTTACGCGACGGAAGCGGATACCTTCAATGCGTATATTTCAAGGGGAATGTTACCCCCGAAGTTTTTGAACTGACAGACAAAATCGGTCAGGAATCCTCAATAACCGTCACCGGTAAAGTTAAAGAAGAACCCCGCTCACCAGGCGGTTATGAACTGGACGCTACCGATGTCACCGTTCTTCATGAAACCCATGATTACCCGATAACCCCTAAAGAACATGGGGTTGAGTTTCTCATGGATAAAAGGCACCTCTGGCTGCGTTCAAGCAGGCAGGTGGCAATCATGAAGATCAGGCACCGCATCGTGAAGGCGATCAGGGACTTTTTTGACGAGAGGGGATTCACCCTGATGGACGCCCCGATAATTACCCCCGCAGCCTGCGAAGGAACCTCCACACTATTTGAAACTGAGTATTTTGACCTAGGAAAAGCGTATCTGACCCAGTCTGGTCAGTTGTACGCTGAAGCAGGTGCGTTAGCGCTTGGTAAGGTTTACACTTTCGGCCCCACATTCCGTGCAGAAAAATCCAAAACCAGAAGACATTTGACTGAATTCTGGATGGTTGAACCTGAAGTCGCATTTAATGATCTGAATGACAACATGGATCTGGCTGAAGAATTCCTGGAGTATATTGTTCAGTCTGTTCTTAATGACAGGGCTGAAGAACTGAAAATACTTGAACGTGACATTACAAAACTTCAGAGTGTTGTCCGCCCTCTTCCAAGAATTTCATACGATGAAGCAGTTGAGATTTTGCATAAAGAAGGATTGCCGTTTGAGTACGGAAACGATCTTGGCGCGACAGATGAGACCGTAATTTCCTCGAAATTTGACAAGCCGGTCATGGTTCACCGCTATCCTTCGGCGGTTAAAGCTTTTTATATGAAAAGAGACCCGGAAAATCCGAATTTAGCTCTTGCCGTGGATGTTCTTGCGCCTGAAGGTTATGGTGAGATCATTGGCGGAAGCCAGAGGGAAGAGAGTCTGGATGTGCTGCAGGAAAGAATTAAGGAACATGATCTTCCGATGGAGGCTTTTGAGTGGTACCTTGATCTGCGGAGATTCGGCTCAGTCCCTCATTCAGGTTTCGGCCTTGGTCTTGAACGGACTGTGGCCTGGATTTGTGGTCTGGAGCATGTGAGGGAAACAATTCCATTTGCAAGAATGATTTACAGAAATACTCCTTAGGTAACTGATGAGCTTGGAAACTATTTTATTTTACTTTTTCGCAACGATATGCGCCGTTACAGCCGTGCTGGTTGTTTCAAGGCGTGAGCCTGTCATATCAGCATTGTTTTTAGTGCTTAATTTTGCTGCTCTGGCGGGCATTTATGTTACGCTTTTCGCCCAGTTTATTGCGGTTGTGCAGGTAATTGTGTATGCCGGCGCCATCATGGTGCTGTTTTTATTCGTGATTATGCTGCTCCGTCCTGAAAAAGAGAAGTCAATTTTCTCAGGCAACCCGACACTGCAGAAACTCTCCATTGGCGTGGGTGTGCTGGTTTTCGCTCAGCTGATATATATCATTATAGCAGGGACGGTATCATCAGGGAAGAGCGTGGCTGCTGAACAGAGAATCAGAACCGGTGAGGTTGAGTTTATCGGCAGGGAACTGATAACCAACTACCTGCTCCCTTTTGAAGCCATAGCTTTTCTGCTTCTGGCTGCAACGATCGGGGCACTGGTAATATCCAAAAAGAAATTTGAATAACAGGTACTATGATTACATTAGAACATTATCTTATTCTCAGCGGATTCATGTTTGTAACGGGTGTTGTTGGGGTGCTTACCAGAAGAAACGCTATAGTAGTTTTCATGTCCATTGAGCTGATGCTCAATTCCGCAAATCTGACTTTTGTGGCTTATTCTTCCTATCTGGGTAATGTAATAGGTCAGTTGTTCGTCTTTTTTGTAATGGCTGTCGCGGCAGCTGAAGCGGCAGTAGGTCTGGCTATCCTTATCGCTATATACAGGAACAAGGCTACCCTCAATATTGATGAAATAAATATCCTAAAGTGGTAATCCGGAAATCTGACAGATGATACAATTAATATATTTAACCGTACTCCTGCCGTTCGTCGGATTTCTGATAAACGGACTGTTCGGATCAAAAATTAAAAATGAAAAAGTAATAGGCATAATCGGAAGCAGTGCGGTCGGAATCCCGTTCGTTATTGCTGCAGGCGCGTTTTTCGAACTGCTTGCACTTCCCGCTGAACAGAGAACCGTCATAGTCACGCTTTTCACCTGGCTAAAGACCGGCGGACTTGATATTTCTGCTGCATATCAGGTAGATCAGCTTTCTATTGTGATGGCTCTTGTGGTAACGGGCGTTGGTTTCCTGATTCATATTTATTCCATCGGATACATGCACGGAGATAAAGGATTCTGGAGATTTTTTGCATATCTGAACCTTTTCATCTTTGCGATGATGAATCTGATTCTCGCTGATAATTTCCTTCTTCTTTTCCTTGGCTGGGAAGGTGTGGGCCTCTGCTCGTATCTCCTCATCGGATTCTGGTATGACCGTAAATTTGAAAAAAGTACCGTTGCGGATGCAGCCAAGAAAGCATTTGTTGTAAACAGAATTGGTGACTTTGGATTCCTTCTCGGAATGTTTTTGATCTTTATGGAGTTCGGAAGCCTTACATTTTCAGAAGTGCTTCCGGCCGCAGCCGCGGGTGGAACTTCAGAGTTTGTGTTCACCATGATCGCGCTCTTCCTTTTTATAGGAGCAACCGGTAAATCAGCACAGATTCCGCTTTACGTCTGGCTTCCTGATGCAATGGCCGGCCCAACCCCGGTTTCAGCACTCATCCATGCTGCAACGATGGTGACTGCCGGTGTATATATGGTGGCAAGAACTTCTGTAATTTTTGCTTCTTCTGCCGTAATGATGGATGTAGTTGCGGTAATTGGAATTCTGACTGCATTCTTTGCGGCCACCATAGGCCTGGTTCAGACTGATATTAAAAAGGTACTGGCGTATTCAACAGTGAGCCAGCTTGGATATATGTTCCTTGCACTTGGTGTCGGTGCATTCAGTGCTGGAATCTTTCACGTAATGACCCACGCGTTCTTCAAGGCGCTTTTATTCCTTGGCGCCGGCTCTGTGATCCATGGAATGCATGAAGAGCAGAATATTATGAAATACGGAGGGCTGAAGAAATATATGCCCCGCACATATCTCACATTCCTGATTGCGGCGATTGCCATCGCGGGAATTCCTCCTTTTTCAGGTTTCTTTTCAAAAGATGAGATTCTCTGGTATTCTTTTGCCAACGGCGGTTTCGGATTCTGGCTGGTCGGAGCTATTACTGCTCTGATGACCGCTTTCTATATGTTCCGCCTGGTATCCCTTACTTTCTTCGGGAAAGAGCGTTTTGATCATCATCATGTTCATCCTCATGAATCACCGGCTGTTATGACCGTGCCTCTGATGATTCTTGCAGTACTGAGCATCATTGGCGGATTCATTGGTATTCCGGAAGTCTTTTCCGGTGCTCATGGCAATTTGTTTCATGGCTGGCTTGAACCGGTCTTTGCTCAGGCAGCTTCCAAGCTTTCAGCTCACGGAACCCACTCTCATACAACGGAACTGATCCTTATGGCAGTTTCAGTCGCTCTGGCAGGCTCAGCCATCTATCTGGCGCTCACGATATATACAAAAAGACAGGAAATTGCGGCTCAGACAGCCTCGCGTTTTAAGGGAGTGTATAACCTGCTCCTGAACAAATATTTTGTGGATGAAGTGTATGACGCGACCGTAGTCAATCCTTTGGTAAAGTTTTCGGACAAAGTGCTCTGGAAAGTAGCAGATGTAAAACTGATTGACGGTCTTGTGAACGGTACAGCATCGTTTTTCCTGAGATCAGCAGATGTCATCAGAAGAATGCAGACCGGCGTCACGCAGTTTTATGCACTCGTGATGATGCTTGGAATTTTAACCGCACTATTTTGGATTATAACAAGTTTGTAATATGAATAGCGAATCAATTTTAACACTTCTCATACTGATTCCTCTGGTGGGGTCCCTGGCCATCCTGTTTATCCCAAAAGGGAAGGATAGTATCGTCAGAACAGCAGGTCTTGTAGTCTCCATCGCGGCATTTATTGTTTCGTTATATATCCTTGATCTTTTTGATTACGGTAAAAACGGATTTAAGGAATTCCAGATGGTACATACCTTCCCCTGGATTTCTGATTTTAATATTTCCTACAAGGTTGGCATTGACGGTCTATCCCTTATTCTGGTGCTGCTCACAACCTTTTTAACCCCGCTTACCCTGCTCGCAACCTGGGATAATATAAAGGTAAAGGTTAAAGAGTTTACCTTTTTCATGCTAATGCTTGAAGTGGGTATGCTTGGTGTGTTCCTCTCACTTGATCTTTTCTTATTTTATATATTCTGGGAAGCAATGCTCATCCCGATGTATTTTATCATCGGTATATGGGGCGGGGAACAAAGAATCTATGCTTCCGTGAAGTTCTTTATCTACACCATGGCAGGCAGTCTGCTCATGCTTGTTGCCATTATCTGGCTCGCGGTCGAAGGTTCTAATGTGCTTGGTACATTTACCACGGATCTGATTGCGCTTTATTCAGTCGGACCGCAGGTCGGTTTTGACATTCAGAAGATTCTGTTCCTGGCATTCGCGCTGAGTTTTGCTATTAAAGTACCCCTCTTTCCATTGCACACCTGGCTGCCGGATGCACACGTTCAGGCGCCCACAGCCGGCTCAGTGATTCTTGCCGGAGTGCTTCTGAAAATGGGTACCTACGGACTCATCCGCTTCTGTCTTCCCTTGTTCCCACAGTCAGCAGTGTATTTTGCACCACTCTTCGCCGTACTTTCGGTCATAGGTATTCTTTACGGTGCCTTTGTGGCGATGGTACAGAAAGATATGAAGAAACTGGTTGCATATTCATCTGTTGCGCATCTGGGTTTTGTAGTTCTTGGTATTTTCGCTTTCACTCAGGAAGCAATGCAGGGGGCAATCATTCAGATGATCAACCACGGACTTTCAACAGGCGCACTCTTCCTTTTGGTGGGCTTTATTTATGACAGAATGCATACAAGAGAAATTGCTGATTATGGCGGAATCGCGAAGATTTTACCCGTTTATTCAACAATGCTTCTGATTACTTCGCTTTCATCTATCGGCCTGCCCGGATTAAACGGATTTATCGGTGAGTTTCTAATCCTTATCGGAACCTTCAAATCACCGGTTCTGAACAGCTGGTGGTACACAGTATTTGCAGCGTCCGGAGTTATTTTCGCTGCGGTTTATTTGCTTTGGATGTATCAGAGAGTTGTTTTTGGCGAGGTAAAGAATAATCATGTCAGGGAATTAACTGATATGACCGGCCGAGAGATAGCCATCATGATTCCTATTCTCATTTTTGTTGTCTGGATCGGTGTATACCCCTCCACGTTTTTAATTATGACTGAAGGATTCTCTGCGAGTCTTCTTGCTGAGATATTTAAGTATTAAACTAATTCAATGAAAAAATTACTTCTCACTCTCTTCTCGTTTTTGTTTACATCAGCAGTGAATGCTGCTGATGTACTGGTTGAAACTCCGCATGATGTGGCCGGGCACGCTCTTCCAAGTCCATGGATGGTTTTACCATTTGTGCTGTTACTTTTGATGATAGCTACCGGACCAATCTTTTACAAGCATTTCTGGGAGCACCATTATCCGAAGATTTCCATTCTGCTCGGAATAATAACTGCTGTCTATTATGCCGGAGTGCTGGGAGATACTACCAGTCTTCTGCACACAGCAACTGAGTATATCTCATTTATTGCTCTTCTTGCTTCTCTCTTTGTTGCTTCAGGCGGCATTCTTATCAAAGTGGACAGAAAATCAACACCTCTGTTCAATGTTGCGTTCCTTCTGACCGGTTCTGTTTTGGCAAATGTCATCGGGACTACCGGTGCATCAATGCTGCTCATCCGTCCTTTTATCAGGATGAATAAGGACAGGATTAAGCCATATCATATCATATTCTTTATATTTTCCGTTAGTAATATCGGCGGTGCACTGACACCCATAGGTGATCCTCCATTATTTCTTGGATTTCTGCGCGGTGTTCCGTTTTTCTGGGTGATACAGAATGTCTGGTATATCTGGGTACCTGCTCTTCTTTTTGTTCTTGCAATCTTTTATGTGATTGACAGCATGAATAAAGGGGAGGCCGCTCAATCAGATGCTTCCTTTAGTGGCAAAATAGAATTTAAAGGACTGAAAAATATTGGTTATCTGTTTATAATCATTGTTAGCGTCTTTATTGATCCGGCAGTGATTTCATGGGTCCCTTCACTGGCTCCGCTTCCGTTTGGCATCCGGGAAATCATTATGATGTCAGTAGTAGTTCTAGCCTACCGTACTGCGGACCAGGAGGTTCTTAAAGCGAATGAATTTGATTTTGAACCTATTAAGGAGGTAGCATATCTCTTTGTCGGGATATTTATTACAATGATTCCCGCGCTTCAGCTTATCGCTTACGAGGCAAGAGTATACAGTAATATCCTGAATCAGGGTACTTTTTACTGGGCAACCGGTTCGCTCTCCTCATTCCTGGATAATGCTCCTACCTATTTGAACTTTTTAAGTGCTGCAATGGGTAAATACGGGCTGGATGTGAATGTGAAATCCGAGGTGATGGAGTTTGTTGTCCATGATGACGTCTATCTGAGAGCAATCTCAGTTGCAGCGGTGTTCTTTGGTGCAATGACCTATATCGGTAATGGACCGAATTTTATGGTGAAGTCAATCAGTGAGCGTGCTGGTATAGAAATGCCAAGCTTTTTTACCTACATGGTAAAATATTCTATCCCTGTGCTGCTGCCGGTATTTTTTATAATTTATCTGCTTTTCTTCAGGTAAGCTGCTATGGTTTCAATAACAGAATCGATCGCCACCGGAACAACTGGAATGCACTTTGGAAACAGACTGATATTTCCTTTCCATTGTGAGCTGCTCAAGATAATTATCGAAGATGAGATCATTACTGATTTTTCACAGAGTTCAGAGGATATTGACCTCGGATATGGTGAAGGATTTATGGATATATACTTTCTCGGTTACAAAAACCTGAGTGAGGAAGTATCCAGGTATGAAACGATTAAGTTTATTGCAGTTGAAAAGGGTGAGGATATCTTTGACGAAAAGAAGCACCTGAAATTTGTTGTTTATCTGAAAGAAAAGAATAAAACGCTGATTGAATCAGCCGGTAAAGACATTTTATTTTTTGAGTAACTATGAATCTAACAAGTACTGACTATTTAAATATACTTCCACTCCTTCTGATTGGGGCGGGAATTCTGATTTCTCTTACTGTTGAAATGTACAGTAAAAAGAGTGAGGGTTTCCTTGCCTGGTTCAGTTTTCTGCTGCATCTGGCTGTTGCATATTATTCACTCTATACCGTGAATAATGTCTCTTCAGTCTTTGGCGGTATGATGGCCACAGGCGGGACAGTAAATATCTTTTACTTTATCTTTAATTTCGGCGCTGCAATCGTCGCGCTGCTTTCGATGGATTATTTAAAGAAAGCGGATATTTACTTTGGTGAATACTATATTTTAATGCAATCTTCCGTACTTGGCATGATGCTTATGGCATCAGCTACCGACCTGGTAATGATTTTCATCGGACTTGAGCTGATGTCCATCTGCTTTTATGTTCTTGCCGGATTCCAGAGAAAAAATCTCCGTTCAAACGAAGCATCGCTTAAATACTTCCTTCTTGGGTCCTTTGCCACAGGATTTATCGTCTATGGAATGGCTCTCATTTATGGTTCAGCCGGATCACTCAATATTCAGTCACTCTACTCAATGCTGAGCGGTGATACAACCCCGGTTCTTTTTTATGTTGGTATTCTCCTCTTTGTAATCGGTTTTTCTTTTAAGATTGCAGCATTCCCATTCCATATGTGGGTACCGGATGTATATCAGGGGGCTCCCACTTCAGTTACGGCAATGATGTCAACCATAGGCAAAGCTGCTGCATTCAGCGCGCTGCTGCTAATTATGATTCCGTTTATCGGTTCAAAAAATCCTCAGGTATTTTCTCCTCTCTTTACTGTTCTTTCTGCCGCATCAATGATTTTTGGAAGCATTGTTGCTCTCGCGCAGACGGATATAAAGAGAATGCTGGCATATTCCTCCATTGCTCATGCCGGTTATATGCTGATCGGCTTAGCGGCGGGTAATGATACCGGAACATCGGGCATTATGTTTTATCTGGCAGCATACGCTTTCATGAATCTTGGTGCCTTCGGTATTGTGTCACTTATTGAAAGAAAAGGTGATACTGAAGATTCAATTGACAGTTATGCCGGACTTTCAGACAGAAACCCTCTGCTTGCAGGACTGCTTGCGCTTTTCATGTTTACTCTTTCCGGACTGCCTCCGTTCGCGGGTTTCTTTGGCAAATACTATGTGTTTATTGCCTCGCTTGAAGCCGGCAATGTATGGCTGGCAATACTTGGTGCATTAAGCTCAGCTATTAGCGCATATTTCTATCTGCGCATTATCGTTGTGATGTATTTCCGTAAGAGTGAACCTGAAGCAAATGAAATTATTACAGAGTCTCATACAGCATTACTTGGTATCGTAATCTCAGCGATCCTTGTTATCATGATGGGTCTCGCACCGGGCTCAATCGTCCGGCTAATTAACTCTTTCTGAGTAACAGTACTATAACGTGATACCTCTTTACACATCCGGACAGGTCAGGCAATTTGACCGGGATGTGATTGAACGATCGCAGGTTCCGTCAATTGTTTTGATGGAAAATGCCGCAAAAAATATCTATCAGATATCAACAACGGAACTAAAATTAGATCCGGATAATGATGTCATCGGAATCGTCTGCGGGAAAGGGAATAACGGAGGAGATGGTTACTCACTTGCGCGCCACTTCCTGAATGGCGGCTACCAGGTTCTTCTGGTTTCGCTTTTTGATATATCAGAACTCTCGCCTGATGCGGCAGCCAACTACAGGATCCTCCTTAACAGCCGCAATACCTATCCACAGCTTGAACTTGTTAATTATAAATCACTTATTGATTTAGCGCCACTTCTTAACGTAACAGTGCTTTTTGAAGCAATTCTTGGCAGCGGAGTAAAAGGCCCGCTGCAGGAATCACTTCATCCGGTCATTAAGAAGATGAATTTACTTTCTGCAAGGAAGATTGCACTTGATATACCTGCAGGAATTGATGCTGATACCGGCAGTCTGACAGGGGATTATTCAGATGACGGAAAAGAAATGGTGTTCAAAGCTGATTATACTATATCCCTTGCTGCGTACAAGCGGGGATTGTTTTTCGGGGATGGTTATCTCCATTCAGGAAAAGTTATACCTGCGGATATAGGATTCAGGTTTGATCCTGAATTGCTGCCTGCTGAGGATTATTTGGTGGAACCTGAAGATTGTTTTTACTCTCTTCCCGTCAAAGAGCGGGGTATACATAAATACTCAGGGGGCAGACTTCTGATTATTGCAGGGAGCAGGACTTATCCCGGAGCAGCGGTTCTCTCGGCAAAAGCGGCTCTCAAGACAGGATGCGGCTCAGTTAAACTTGCCGTACCCTCATCAGTATATACAGCTATCGTTTCCCAGCTTAATCAGCCTGAATTAATCATTGTCCAGTATGATGATGCCGGCAAAGGATATCTGATACCCGAAGCGCTTCCTGAACTTAAAAAACAAACAGAAGAAAGTGATACCCTTCTGATAGGTCCCGGATTAGGCAGATCAGAAGAAACAGTTTCAGCACTGAGGGAATTGCTGAAGTGGGAAGTTGCTGCAGTTCTGGACGCTGACGGTCTTAATGCCATCTCTTCTGGTATTTCTGAATTTCCTTTGAATCAGGTAATTCTCACCCCACATCCGGGCGAGTTTTCGCGGCTTACAGGAAAAAACATTGATGTGATGCGCAAAGACCTGCTATCGGCAGGGAAGTCATTCGCGGAGGAGAATAATGTGATTCTGGTCTATAAGGATTTCAGGACCATAATTTTCGGTGATTCCGGTGAGTCATTCATTAACACAACTGGAAATCAGGGGCTTGCTAAAATCGGGTCAGGGGATGTGCTTGCCGGAATGATATCCGGATTCTACGCACAGTATAAGGACAGGGAAAAAGCGGTTATATCAGGAGTATATCTGCATGGTCTTGCGGCTGATATTCTGTCGGCGAATAAAACATTTTATGGTTATTCTGCGTCTGACATTATTGATATTATTCCTGATGCAATTAAACTTTTGAGGGAGTCCGTTGATACTACAATTTCTTGAAAAAAATAAAAAGTATGCTGTCTATTTTCCGCTTGTGGTTTATTGGCTGACACTGCTTATTGCTACATCAATTCCGTCGAAAAGTCTTCCTGAAATTTCATACAGTGACAAGACGATGCACTTTCTTGCGTACGGCGGACTTAGTTTTCTGCTGACGCTCGCATTTATGGTTCAGAAAAAGTACCCGGAACTCAGAGGTTATGCAGTTCTGGCAGCCATAACTGTGGCGACTCTTTACGGTGCACTGGATGAGTTTCATCAGAGTTTTATTCCGGGGCGTAATGCCGAATTTCTGGACTGGCTGGCTGATTTTGCGGGCAGTATTCTGGGTGCATATCTTTGTCTCGGTTTTTTGAGACTGCCGGTTAAAACGGGTGAAAATAAAAGTTTTTCCTGAAAACCTTAATTTTCCCTCAAAAAACACTAAAAAAATAGCTGGAACTTTTCTATTTTTCGGTAGTATAAAGTTTGAAAAGAGTTTTATAAACAGGATTACAGGAGGCTAAAATGCTTCGAATGAAAAACCCAATAGCTGACATGCGCAGCAAATACAAAAGGACCTTTGAACTTGCGGTCATTATTGCACTGGCTTTTATGATTGTTGCCTTCAAGTTCTGGCCTGATATGAAAGCGCAGGAAGTTGATTTTGATGCTCCGCAGGAGCTGTTTAGCGTAGAGGATATCCAGCAGACAAAGCAGGAGAACCGCCCTCCTCCACCGCCTAAACCGCCTATCCCGATTGAAGCACCATCTGATAATGTTCTTGACGATATCGAAATAGCCGACACAGAAATAGACGAGCAGGCAGTGGTAGAAGCACCTCCTCCTCCAAAAGAAGAGACCCGTACCATTGTTGAAGAAGAGCCTCAGTATTTCGTTGCGGTTGAAGAAATGCCTGAACCAATCGGAGGCATCGGTGCAATTCAGAGTAAGATTGTTTATCCTGAAATTGCAAAGAGAGCCGGTGTTGAAGGTAAGGTATTTATCAAGGCATTCGTTAACGAAGGGGGCGAGGTAACCAAGGTTGAAGTTGTTAAAGGTATCGGCGCCGGATGCGACGAAGCTGCAATGGAAGCCGTAAAACAGACCAAATTTAAGCCTGGTAAACAGCGCGGTAAGCCTGTGAAAGTTCAGGTTGCTATTCCGGTCGTATTCAGACTACAATAATTTTCTTTGAAAAAAAGCCCCTCACCTGAGGGGCTTTTTATTTTTAAACCAGCTTAAAAAAAAGTGATGCAATCAGCGCGCAGAAGCAATAAGCATTTGTCATATACAAAGACAAAAAAGAAATGACTTGGATTGCTGGACGCAGTGATAAAAAGAGTACTGATAGTTCTTACCGGCAGCAGGGGAAATGGTTACAAGGATGACTGGTCTGGGAGGCAGGAAAATCACTGAATAAAAAAACCCGGAAGTAAATTTCCGGGTTTTTAATCTCTGAGGCGCCGGTCGGATTCGAACCGACGAATAAAGGTTTTGCAGACCTTCCCCTTAAGCCACTTGGGTACAGCGCCATATCGCTATAAAAAACAAAATCCACACCAAAGCGTGGATTTTGCTTTTGAGCGGGAAACGGGACTTGAACCCGCGACTTCAACCTTGGCAAGGTTGCGCTCTACCAACTGAGCTATTCCCGCTTATCTGTTATTCTGTTCCGGAAATTGCCCGAAACAGAATACAAATATAATGATTTTTAGGTTTTTGTCAAACAGACTTAGTTAAATTTATTCTTTGTTATCAGTTTCCAGATTTCTCCGAATACTAATGTGCTTGCTCCGGCACCAATGATTACTACCCACTCAAATCCAGTCAGATAGGTAACCTTAAATATCGGATGTAAAATCTCAAATCCGACAGATGAAAGGGACATCAATAGTGCAACTCCCGTTGCCAGGAAAAGAGATTTGTTGGAAAAAACTTTCATGGCAAAAGATGACTGATAGAGCGAGCGGCAGTTATAACCATTGAATAATCTTGCGAAAATCAGCGTCATGAAGAACATGGTAACTGCTGTTGTTTCAATAGTCTTGGCGTCAGTACCTTCAGGATATAAACTCATATCATTAAGGCCCCAGACAAATACCGCCGTGGTTACTAAGGATATCCATAAACCGACAGCACCGATAAACCAGAGAGCTTTTGTATTAAGAATTCCTTCATTCACTTTACGTGGTCTCTTGGTCATGATACCGGGTTCTGGCGGCTCTACTCCCAGGGCGATGGCGATAAGCCCGTCCATAATAAAGTTGATGAATAAGATCTGCACTGCATGAAGCGGCAGAGGAAGGGTAGCAAGCAGAGTAATGATCATCGCGAATACAGTACCCATATTTCCGCTGAGAAGATATACCAGATATTTGCGGATATTTTCAAAGATGCTTCTGCCTTCTTCTACTGCATTAACAATCGAAGCAAAGTTATCATCAGTCAGAATCATATCTGCTGCTTCCTTGCTCACGTCCGTACCGGTGATGCCCATCGCGACACCGATATCAGCTTTTTTGAGAGAAGGGGCATCGTTAACTCCGTCACCGGTCATCGCAACGATATTGCCCTTTTTCATAAGTGATTCAACGATCTTCAGCTTGTGAGCGGGAGAAATACGTGCATACACTTCTGTGTTATCAACGCTCATTTCGAATTCTTTGTCGCTCATTTTTTCAAGTTCTGTACCTGAAATTGCACGTCCGTTACGGAGAATGCCAAGCTCTTTTGCTACAGCCACAGCGGTGATTTTATGATCACCGGTAATCATGATTGGTTTAATACCGGCTGAGAAACAGGTTTTAATGGAATCTTTAACTTCCATTCTTGGAGGATCAATCATGCCGACTAAACCGGCAAAGGTCATATCCTTTTCAATATCTTTGAATGCCTCAGCATTTTCACCGCCGCTGTAATCATCCGCAGTGTTCGGCATTTCTTTATAGGATATTCCCAGCACTCTGAGTGCATTTTCGCCAAACCCGGTTGCGACATCAAGGATCTGTGAACGTTTTTCAGGAGTCAGCGGAACGGATTTACCGCCCTCAGCGTAGTAGGTGCAGGAATCAAGGATAACCTCGACTGCTCCCTTGCTTGAAACCATTCTGGTGCCGTTAACGTTATGAACGGTTGACATACGCTTTGTTTCTGAGGAGAATGGGATCTCATGAATTCGTTCATGTTTGCCGCGAATGTCCTCAACTTTGATACCGGCTTTTTCTGCAGCAACAACGATTCCGCCTTCTGTCGGATCGCCAAGCACATCCCATCCCTCGTCATCTTTCACGATTTTTGTATCGTTACAGAGAGAGCCATAGGTCAGCAGTGCCATCAGATCGGTTTTACCGCTTACGTCTGTTTTTGTACCATTAATGTGAAATTCACCGGCAGGATTATAGCCAACTCCGGTCAGATCAAAAACCTCTCCGCCGCTGTAAATTTTACGGATGGTCATTTCATCCTGAGTAAGCGTACCGGTTTTATCTGAGCAGATGATATTAATTGCCCCAAGGGTTTCAACAGCGGGAAGTTTGCGGATAAGTGCTCTTCTTTTAACCATTCTTCTGACACCAAGGGCCAGAGAAATGGTCACAACTGCCGGCAATGCTTCTGGAATAACAGCTACTGCAACAGCAACACCCCAGACGAACATTTCAACAATCGTATGTCCCTGGAATACTCCAAGAACGGACATTGCACCCGCCAGGATAATTGAAAAAATACCGATTTTCTTTCCGAGTTCATCAAGATTCTGCTGGAGCGGGGTTTTACGGTTTTCAGTATTCTGCAGAAGGGAAGCAATCTTACCAAACTCAGTTTTCATTCCGGTATCAGTTACGATTGCCTTGCCGCGGCCGTAGGAAATGGATGTCCCCATATAAACCATATTTTTACGGTCTCCGAGGGGTACATCAAGCTCTAAAATTTCATGTGTATGTTTTTCAACTGCCAGAGATTCTCCCGTGAGAGAAGCTTCCTCGACTCTCAGGTTTTGTGCTTCTATGAGGCGCGCATCTGCAGGAATTTTATCACCGGTTTTCAGGACAACAACATCACCAGGAACCAGATCTTCTGAGTTTACAACTTTTTCGACGCCGTCCCTTATTACATGAGCTTGCGGTGCCGCCATCTTTTTAAGGGATTCAATCGCCTTGCCTGCCTGAAATTCCTGAATAAAACCAGTCACACCAGCCAGAACTACAATTACGATGATGGCTACGGCTTCAACTACGTCTCCCATAAAAGCCGCGATGACTGCCGCCGCAAACAGAATCACAATAAGCAGGCTTGTGAACTGACGAACCAGTAAAAGCCAGGCCGGATCCTTCTTTTCCGCATCCAGAGCATTGGGGCCGTAATTCTCAAGGCGCTGAGCTGCTTCTTCTGAAGTCAGGCCATTATTACCGGTTTGTAGTTCAACAAATACATCTTTAACCTGGGAATGGTACCATTGTGATAATTCCTTCGTCAAAGCTCCAGGTTTATATTCTGACATATAGATCCGCTCTCAATCGTTTAAAAACAAAATTATAAAATAACCTATTAAATTTGATCACACTGTGCGCTAATGCTGTTGCTACTTCCTTGAGCCATGCATAAAACCCCGGTAGGGAATTGATGACTGCAAATGAATAAAAGCTTCCTTATCAATAGACTCGACAAGCTTAATAAAGTTTTGCAGCTTTTTTCTTGGAAGAATACAGTTAATTATTGAAACACCACCACTGCCTCCTTCGCCGGGAATTATGGTCACTCCATATCCGGCCATTCTGAGTGCGCTTGCAATTTTATCAGTATTGAACTTGGAAATTACGTTGATATTTGCATGTCCGAGACCAATCCACCGTTCAATAGTAATTCCGAAAAAATTGCCAAGGGCAAATCCTATTGCGTAACCGAACAAATTAGCGGTATTATCAAGGTGCTGAAAAATGAAGCGTATGGCAAAGACCCAAATGAGCACCTCAAAGAAACCGGCAAATGTAGCATAGTATCTGCGACCTTGAACAACAAGAATGGTTCTGACAGTTCCAATACTCACGTCACAGACACGCATCAGGGCTATAAGCACCGGACCGAAATAAGGAGAATCAAATATCATAGGGTTTCAGAAAACTACCTTGAATTTAGTGAACAGAATGGTCAAAAGTGCTTATTTTGAGTTCTAAATTTAAGAAAAATTGCTTCAATTTTTAACATTTTAAGCCTGTTTAACGGATATAATAAATAATGTTTGAGAAAGAGAGGGCAGAATTAACCGGATCACTCAGACGTAAGGGGATCAGAGACGAGGCGGTGCTGCAGGCAATTAACACAGTTCCCAGGCACGAATTTATTAACAAAACTCTCTGGCATCTGGCCTATGCTGATAATCCGCTCCCTATTGGTTCACAGCAGACCATCAGCCAGCCCTATACTGTGGCTTTTATGACCGAAAAACTTGGAGTCAAAAAGGGGGGCAAAGTTTTGGAAATCGGAACAGGCTCCGGATATCAGGCGGCAATTCTCTGTGTGATGGGGATTAAGGTTTACAGCGTTGAGCGGGAATTTGACCTTTATAAGGAAACGAACCGGCTGCTTCAGCATCTCGGATATGCGGTTGCTACCAGATACGGAGACGGAACCATTGGCTGGAATGAATTTGCGCCTTATGACGGAATTATTGTTACTGCAGGTGCACCCTCGTTGCCTGGCACATTAAAAAAACAATTAAAACCGGGTGGGAAACTGGTTGTTCCTGTCGGGGACAGAAGTTCCCAGAAACTCTTTGTTGTTGAAAGAGTTGATGAAACGGAATTCAAAGAGACCGTAATTCCGGGATTCAAATTTGTACCTCTGATCGGGAAAGAAGGTTGGGACAACTAATACCTGTAATTACAGGACCCACTGCCTCAGGTAAATCTGATGCAGCGGTCCTTCTTGCCAGAGCATGGGGCACGGAAATTATTTCTGCAGACAGCCGGCAGGTTTATAAGTATCTGGATATAGGAACGGCCAAACCGGAAAAACCCATTCTTCAGGAGGTTAAACATCACTTCGTTGATTATCTTGAGCCGGATGAGGTTTTCAGTGCCGGCAGGTTTGAGCAGGAGGGGAGGAGAGTCTGCCGTGATCTGCTCAATGAGGGGAAATTGCCGATTGTGTGCGGCGGAACGGGGTTATATATACAGGCCCTCCGGGAAGGAATAATTCCTGTTGAGGCTGATCAGGAGTACCGGAAGTATCTGAAGGAAATTTTCGAAAAATCCGGAGCAGAGGGACTTCACAATGAGTTGAAAAAAAACGATCCTGATGCCGCGGAAAGAATTCCGTCAGCTACCTATAAAAGAGTAGCCCGCGCTCTTGAGGTGATGCATGTGACCGGTGAATCCATTTTGAGGCAGATGGAAAATCAAAAAAAGCATGATGATTTAAATTTTGTTATTTATTGCCTGATGCCGGAGCGGGAATATTTATACGGCAGAATCAACAAGCGGGCGGCAGAAATGGTTGAAAGGGGTCTGATTGCCGAGACTGAAAAACTGCTCGCACTTTATCCCGAAGGGGTGAACTCCCTGAATACGGTGGGATATAAAGAAACCATCTCGTATCTTAAGAGTGAGATTAGCAAAGATGAGATGATCCGGCTGATTCAGAGAAATACCAGGCATTTTGCAAAGAGGCAGTATACCTGGTTCCGGAGTATGGAGGAAGTTCACTATATACAAACGAGCGCCTGTTATGACAGTGAACTGATTGCACAATATATTGCAGATGATTTTAATGAAAGACAACAGAATGAAACCTAACATCCGAATTGCGTCAGGGCAGGGCTTCTGGGGTGACCTGATTGATGCGCCTGTTTACCAGGTATTCAGCGGACCGATAGATTATCTGGTGATGGACTACCTTGCTGAGGTGACCATGTCCATCCTTAAGAAGCAGCAGCTTCGTGATCCGAAGCTGGGCTATGCTAAGGATATACCGGGACTGATGAAAAAAATTCTCCCTGAATGCAAAAAGCGGAATATTAAAATTATAACCAATGGCGGAGGTGTAAATCCGCTTGGATGCGCCGAAGCAGTTCTTGAAGTTGCAAAAGAACTCGGAATAACTGTTAAGATAGCCGTGGTTACCGGTGATGATATACTCGGCAGTCTTGATGAACTGGTTGCTTCTGGTTCTGAACTCAGGAATATGGAAACCGGTGAGCCGATAACCGTGGTAAAAGATAAGATTCTTTCCGCCAATACCTATTTTGGAGCATTTCCGATAGTTGAAGGACTTGAAAAAGGTGCTGATATCGTCATTACAGGAAGAACAACCGATACCGGTCTTACTCTGGCTCCTATGATATATGAATTTGGCTGGGCTAAGGATGATTATAATAAACTTTCAGCCGGAACAATTGCGGGGCATATCCTCGAATGCGGAATGCAGGCAACAGGTGGAAATTTCCTTGGTGACTGGCAGTCTGTTGAGAATTTTGAAAAGCCGGGATTCCCGATTTGCGAAGCATATCCGGATGGTACGTTTTATATAACCAAGCATGAAAGTCTGGGAGGCAAAGTCAGTGTTGCGACGGTATCAGAGCAGCTTCTTTATGAAATAGGCGACCCGAAACAGTATATAACCCCTGACTGCGTTGCAGATTTCACCTCAATAAAACTTGAGCAGGAAGGAAAAGACCGCGTAAAGGTACATTCAATAACCGGTTCAGCAGCCACACCTTTTTATAAAGTCTCCTGTGCGTATGCTGACGGATACTCGGCATTCGGTCAATTAACCTACTCATGGCCGCTGGCATTAACCAAAGCCAAAAAAGCGGATGAAATCCTGAGAAGAAGATTAAAAAATCTGGGACTGAAATTTGATGAAATGAGAACGGAATTTGCCGGATATAATGCATGTCACGGTCCAATTGCAAAAGAACTTGATGAAGATTCAATTAATGAAATAACCATGCGCATCGGCGTGAGAGGTAAAGACAAAAAGGCAATAGAGCGTTTCGGAATGGAAATTGCCCCGTTAATTTTAACCGGTCCGCCTGCTGTAACCGGATTTGCAGGGGGACGCCCTAAACCGCAGGATGTGGTTGCTTACTGGCCTGCACTTATAGAAAAAGATCAGGTTACGCCTCAGGTAACTGTAATGGAGGTTAAGCCATGAAAACTAAGCTAATTGAATTCTGCCACGGCCGAAGCGGTGATAAAGGTGATGCGGCAAATGTTGGTATCATTGCCTATAATCAGGCTGGTTATGATTATATATCCGGACTGCTTACTGAAAAGTTTGTGAAAGATTATTTTGCTGGAGTATGCTTTGGTGATGTGAAACGGTATGAACTGCCGAATATCTATGCTCTGAACTTTCTGCTTAACAACACTTTAGGCGGCGGCGGAACCGTTTCGCTGAAACTTGATGCGCAGGGGAAAACTCTTGCAGCAGCACTGCTCCGGCTTGAGGTTGAAATAACCGGTGAACAGTACAAAGAATTTTTTAAAAAATAAAGAATAAAGGAGTACCATATGTACGAAGATGAATTGCGTCAGTTGAAAGAACTGAATATCCGTATCACCAATCTACGAGGTTTTCTTTGACTTGGATGTCAAGGAAAACAGGATACAGGAACTACAGGCAAAATCAGGTGAGGACTCTTTCTGGAATGATCAGAAAAAAGCACAGGGAATACTTCAGTCTATAAAGCAGATGCAGGAGTGGGTTGACTCCTGGCGTGCTATCTATGATTCTTCTAATAATATCAGTGAGATTATAAATCTTGCTGAGGAAGAAAAAGATGAATCATTTAAAGAGGATATACGAAGTGAACTTGCGAATCTGAAAGAGGGAGTTGAGTCTCTAGAGTTCAGGAATATGCTCAGCGGTAAAAATGACACTAAGAATTGTATTCTGACCATCAACTCAGGTGCGGGGGGCACAGAAGCACAGGACTGGTCTGAAATGCTTCTTAGAATGTATTTGCGCTACTGTGAGAAAAAAGGATTTAAGGTGGAAATTCAGGAAATCCTTGATGGTGACGGAGCAGGAATCAAGAATGCAACTCTTTCTGTCAGCGGCGAATTTGCTTATGGCTATCTGAAGGCAGAGAATGGCGTGCACCGCCTTGTGAGAATCTCCCCGTTTGATTCAAACAAGCGGAGGCATACATCATTTGCATCCGTCTTTGCAATACCGGAGATTGATGATGAGATTGAAATCGAAATCAATCCGGCTGATTTGCGTATTGATACCTATCGCTCAGGGGGTAAAGGAGGTCAGAACGTAAATAAAGTTGAGACCGCGGTGCGTATTACTCATATTCCTACCGGAGTAGTGGCTGCCTGCCAGAGCCAGCGTTCACAGGGGCAGAACAAGGAAACTGCCATGAAAATGCTCAAATCCAAGCTCTATGCAATTGAAATGGAAAAGCTTGAAGCGGAGCGTGATGAAGTGGAAAAAGGTAAGATGAAAATCGAGTGGGGTTCACAGATCCGCTCGTATGTTTTTCATCCGTATAACCTGGTTAAAGACCATCGCACTGATGAAGAAACATCTGACACACAGGCAGTGATGGATGGAGAAATTGACCGGTTCGTAAAAGCATTTCTGCTGTATATGTCCGGAAATCTTCACAGGGAGAACAAATGAAGTTCTTAACGGAGTATCTCTGGTTTTACACTAAGAAACGGCGTGAATATATAAACATCACCAGTGAGGTGGAAAGCATACTTAAGAAAAGCGGAATCCGGGAGGGGATGATTCTGGTTTCAGCGATGCATATAACAGCTGGTGTATATGTGAATGATGCCGAACATGGCCTGATTCAGGATATAGATGAATGGCCGGAAAAACTGGCACCTTTCAGGGCTGATTACCGGCATCATCACACCGGTGAGGATAACGGTGATGCGCATCTGAAGAGTCTGCTGGTTCATCATGAAGTGATAGTGCCTGTTACCGACGGGCGGCTTGATCTTGGTCCGTGGCAGCAGATATATTACGCTGAGTTTGACGGAATGAGAAAGAAGCGGGTATTACTGAAGGTGATGGGGGAGTAGGATAATCATTCGTAGAGACACGCCGCGGCGTGTCTGTACAAATTTATAAATTAGGTAATACTCAAATATATAGTGAAAAATGGGTCACCCGCACTGCGAGTTTATTGATTTTATTTTGAGAGATATTATTAATGGGTCACCGCTAACGCGGTTCAAGGGTGGGATTGGTAAATTTGTTTTCTATTAATAGGTCACCGCTAGCGCGGTTCATTTTTGGATTTGTTGGTACATATTTTTTACCAATCTGTGAATCCGTCGGATTCATTACCAATGCGTTCGTAAAGACACGCCGCGGCGTGTCTCATCAAATGTAAATGTTAGGTAAAATCCAAATAATGGATTGAGAAATGGGTCACCCGCGCTGCGGGTTTATTGATTTTATTTTGAGAGATATTATTAATGGGTCACCGCTAACGCGATTCAAGGGTGGGGTTGGTAAATTTGTTTTCTATTAGTCGGTCACCGCTAGCGCGGTTCATTTTTGGATTTGTTGGTACATATGTTTCTACCAATCTGTGAATCCTCCGGATTCAGAACAATACATTCGTAGAGACACGCCGCGGCGTGTCTATACAAGTCTTAAGTTAACGAGAATCAGATCTTACATAATTTTTCCGCTGCTGCGGTTAAAACTTCATCTCTTTTGGCAAAACATACCCTGATCATTCCTGTCTGGTGATCATCTCCGTAAAATGGAGAGAGGGGAATAACTGCCACTCCGTATTCCTTCGTCAGCCGTTCAGCAAATTTTCTGTCATTTTCACCGGATATGGCAGAGTAATCTAATAACTGGAAATAGGTGCCTTCTGCCGGACGCAGTTTGAATTTCGACCCGCTGACCAGTGAGTTGAATAAATCTCTTTTTCTCTGATAAAATGGTGAAAGTTCGCGGGTGTGATCATCATCTTTCAGGAAGTCTGCAAATGCATGCTGCATGGGAGTATTTACAGAAAAGACAAGGAACTGATGAATCTTCCTGATCAACTTTGTATAATATTCAGGTGCCAATATGTATCCCATCTTCCATCCGGTAGTGTGATAGGATTTACCGAATGAAGAAATAACAATTGATCTTGGCTTAAGCACGTTAGATTGGGTAAAAGAATAATGTACTCTGCCGTCAAACAGAATATTTTCATAAACATCATCGCAGATAAATATGAGACCGGGATATTTTACCGCGAGTTCTTCAAACTGTTTTCTGTCGTCCGCTGTAATAACGCTTCCCCCCGGATTCTGAGGAGTGTTCAGCAGCAGAAATCTGGTTTTCTCCGTGACGGTGTTTCTGATTTCATCCCATGGCAGGGAAAAATCACCGCTTTTCAGTTTAAGCGGTTTAATATTGCCCCCTGAAAGCTGTATCGCAGGCATATAGCTGTCATACGCGGGTTCAAATACGATGCACTCATCACCCGGAGAGGTGATAGCTGTTATAGCTGTATATAATGCCTGAGTTGCTCCCGCCGTGACGGTAATTTCCGTATCTGCATTGTAGTGACTGCCATACATACGCAGGGTTTTTTCCCGGATTTCCTCACGGAGACGGGGGACACCCGGCATAGGAGCGTACTGGTTAAATCCTTTTTTTATATAATAGTCAACCAGTTCTTTCAGTTTTTCAGGACATTCAAAATCAGGGAAACCCTGAGAGAGATTAATCGCATTATGCTCAAGAGCCATGCGGGACATGGTAGCAAAAATACTTTCTCCTGAGGCGGGCAGTTTGTCTGTCGGTCTATTGTTCATATTTTTTCTTTTATTTTTTAAGACGCTCCCGGTCTGATTTCTTCAGTTTAGAAACGATCAGATCGTATGAGTGGTCAATGAGTTCCCTGACAAGTGAATCAGGCATACCCTGCTGAAGATATACTGTATTCCAGTGGGTTTTATTCATATGCCAGCCGGGTGTGATGGCAGAGTAGTGTTCCCTCAGATCAACAGCCCTCTCAGGGTCACATTTTAAATTGACAGAGAGAGGCGGTTCTAAGGATACAATACAGAAAATTTTATCTACAACCTTATATACCGGTGAAACCTCATCAAAGGGAAAACTCTCTGAGGTGCCCGGTTTTTTAAGGCAGTATATCCTTATTTCGTCAGGGAACACGATGATCTCTTTTGCAGGTTATTACTTTTTTGTGCTGCTTAATTTTACGAAATTATTTTCTGCGACCTTATCCGGAATTATCAAATCTCCTAGTAATACCGATTCCACTTTTCCGGATACTTTAAAGGTATATTTTTTCTCTTTCAGACCTGTTTTCCATACCGCGGCTGTTTCATACTTGCTGATGGTTGTGCCGTCTTCAAGTGTAATGAGCAGCTTAACCGGAACCGGGAGATTTCCTTCCCGTTCTACGATTATGGTGAGGTCATTTTTCTTCTGCACTGCTGATTTAATAAACAGCTCTGCATATCCTGATTCAAAGAACCACGGTTTCCAGAACCAGGAGATATCATCCTTCAGATAATTATTGAATGAATAGAAAAAGTCGTTCGGGAGGGGATGTTTTCCTCTCCAGCGTTTCATGTATTCACGAAGCGCCTTGTCAAAATTATCCTTGCCGAGTGCATCACGGAGTATATAGTAGGCCATTCCCGGGCGGGTATAAGCATGGATCCGGTATGCAGAACCGCTTGTCTGCTGAGAGGGGATATAGAGGGGAATTTCGAATTCCGTTCCTGCAACGGTATTAAATGCTTTAGCATTTCTGTTTCTTAGGTCTATATCGGGAAAATGCTCAAGGACTAAATCCATCGGGAGCATCACAGCCCAACCCTCATCCATCCATGCGTAGCGCTTTTCATTAATGCCCATATAAAACGGGAAGTATGTGTGTGCTATTTCATGCGCAGCCAGACTGAATGCTCCTCCTCTGCTTGTAGACCCATTGTTGCACATCATGGGGAATTCCATCCCCCCTTGTCCGTTATATACCGTCATCACAGGATATGGGTATGGAACACCGGGCAGAACATGTGAAAAGTATGCCATTATAGTCCGGCTGAAATCTGCAACTTCGTAATAGTCTTTTGAAGTTTTTTTATAAGCAGCATTAACCAGAGCTCTTCTCATGGTAGTGCTGTCAACCACAACGCTTACTGCATCCCACAGATAATGATCGCTTAAGGCAAAGGCGAAGTCGGGGACATTCATCGCGGTAAAATTCCACTGCACACGCCCCTCGCGTCCCTTCATTTTGTACCCTTTCTCCGCTTCTTCTTTTGTGATAAGGTTAATAACCTTTTCTGAAGTATGAGCTGCAGTGAACTTTTCCAATAGTGCATCTGGCATAATATCGGCGGCATTTTGCAACTCTCCGGTAGCCCAGGCGCAGAATGATTCCGGCAGATCTATGGTTACAGTATAATCATTGAAATTATTATAATACTCCTTCTGACCTGTATAAGGAATTTTATCCCAGCCAAATACATCATCATACACAGCAATCTGCGGATACCAGTAAGCCACAAACCATGATGTTGAATCATACCTGCCCATGCGCACATTTGATTTTGAGGGGAGAGGATAATTCCATGCAATTTCAAAATTCACAGAGGAAGCAGGGGGAAGATGTTCCTCAAGTTTAATGGTAAGAACAGTTTCACTCTGCCGGAAGGATGTATTTTCATCAGTTAGCTGCTCTTTACCTCTGACTTTAAATGAAGTAAAATCAACTCCCGGATGCAGATCCTCAGCCGAAAGTGAGAAATCACGCTCAGCACCCAGTTTATACAAATTGGGATATAACCGGAACACGATTTCCTTGAGTGTATCCGGGCTGTTATTAAAATAAGTTATCTGGCTCTGACCCTGAAGCTGCGCGTCCGGTGGTGTAAGTGATACATACATGGTATAGGATGCATGATTCTGCCAGTATTTGGAACCGGGGTTACCCTCAGGAGTGCGGGTGCCATTTTTATAGGCCTTTTGCACATCGTATGGTGTATAAAGTGTCTGTGCGGAAGAGCATAGTGTGAAAAGAAGTAAAAAAGCTGCGATATTTTTCATCATAACAATAATGAGTTGTAAGTAAAAGTTAAAAATAAGAAAAATGAGAGAGAATCATAAACCGGCCGGAATTTTATTGAGTCACCGGTCAATTTCCTTGTCCGGTGAGACTGCACAGGAGGCATGACAAACAATCTGCGCTTAAATATTCAGTTTGAGATCGGATCGTTAGGTTTGTTTATATTGCCCATCGCGGAAATGTTTTTTCCACTGGTCAGTGAAACGGAGTTAACTCCCCCGGGTAACGAACTTAAAAGCCAAAGAGGGGAACACTTTTCAATCAAGACCGGATAATTTGCCAAGACTATTGGAAGGAGGAGCCATGGTTCAAAAAAAATTTATGCTTCAACTGCACCTTTGGGCAGCACTCTCGCTTATTGCCCTCTCCGCTTACTCCTGCTCAGAACCAGCCAGCCCGTATGGGCAGACTGATATTACCCTGACCGCACTTGATGCCTCCTGTACCGAGGTATGGCTTGAGCTTAAGTTCAGCAATCTTACCCAGCCGGCAAATGTGGCAATTCAGATGGATGGCAAAGATCACCTCCGGCTGCTCTCACTCAACCGTGACACCTTCTTAGTTATTGAAGACCTAGAACCCTCCGCCAATTACTCATTCCGCGCAATAATCCGCTATGAGGGTAAGGATGATAAAATAAGCAATACTGTGCAGGTGAGAACTATGGATACCACCTCCCACAATTTTACCTGGCAGACGTGGACATTTGGTGCAGGTGGTCCGACTGCAATACTCTATGATGGATTTATCTTTGATGAAAACAATATTTGGGTAACAGGACATTACTATTATAATGGCGATTCCCATAATGCATTACAGTGGAACGGCGTTAAGTGGGAGGAAAAAAGAATATTATATCAAACTCAGCAAGGATTCTCGTTTGCTCAAATCCGATCATTACATCCCAGTACTCATGATAATATTTTTTTCTCTAATGGAACCAGATGGAACGGAAAACGTTTTGAATCAATTCCTCCGTTAAACATTGATTTCCCAGCTCATATTAATAAAATATGGGGAACATCTCCTGATAATTTTTACATAGCCGGAGACTATGGTAACCTTGCACAATATCGTAACGGAACATGGATAAAACTAAATAGTGGTGTAAATTCTGATTTACAAGATATTTACGGGATATGGGATAAAAATAATAGATATATTATTTACGGTGCAGCTACTAATAGTCTTTCAACTACCGGAGAGAAGAAGATATTTCGCCTTATGGCGGATAATCAATTAAATTATTTTGAATGGCCGGAAAGTTTGGATGTAACATCGGTATGGGGTCCTTCAGAAATGCGTTTGTATGCAGCCGGGTCGGGAGTTCATGTTTATAAAAATGGATGGAAATTACTGCCTGAAATTGATTATTTATATAGTGAACGAATAAGAGGGACGGGACATAACAACATATTCGCTGTTGGTCATCTGGGACTGGTCGCACATTTTAATGGGGTCAGTTGGAAAAACTACAGGATATTCGGAAGTGGTACTGCTTTCTATGGATTACACGTAACTGAGAAAATGGTTGTTATTGCTGGTTATAAGAATTCACTCGGTTTTATCGCACTAGGAAAAATGTATTAATACAAATGAAAAGAAAATATTTATTCTGGGATTTTAACCTACTCAATTTCATCGTTGTGATTCTCTGCATTACTTGTTATCTCGGCAGAACACAATCGTTACCGGAAAAGATGCAAAATTCCTATTTTCTATCACATCAGAACTCAGGTTACAATAATACAAATTCTGAGAGTGCGGATTCAGGTTTGACTGATGACTACAAGTACTGGCTCGCGTCAGGTATTTTTTTGCATCCGAAAGCGTTTGCCAGCAGTTCATTTAGTTATAACTTTTCGATAGGTGATTATTTTTATAAAGTGGGTGCATTAGGGCGGGGAGGTCTGCTTGGCAAAGGTGTTGGTAAGGACGGACTCAGATTTGAAGAGTATGATATATCCATCGGCAGGAGAGAAATGTCTGAATGGTTTATGTCAGGTTATTTTGCAGGGATATCTTATATAAATGGGAAGATAAAAAGAGGGGAAGAGCCGGAACCCTTCAGAACTATTGGTATTCAGACGCAAGTTTATGGGTTATTCAGATTCGCAGATGAATTTGGTTTCGGAATAAGCATTTATGGTAACCTGAATAGCATAAGGAGCTTTTACGGCGGGGAGATATTGTTTACCATATCAAATGCGAAGTGAGAAAGAGTGTGTGGCGAGTTCACAGGGGGCGACCTTTAAACGCAAAGTAAGCAAAGTTTAGCGCGAAGTTACGCAGAGTTTAAATCAATTCTTTTTAAGCCCCCTCTTTTTCCGAACCAATTCCTATTACAGAAAATCTATCATAATTCAAAAAAGCCGTAGTAATACCAGAATATTGTTTGACGGAAAGAGAGGGGGTTTGGGGGTGAGTTTGAAGGCGGCTTACACAGCAAACTAAACGCAAAGTAAGCTTAGTTAGGCAGAGTTTTTAAACTAACCAATTTTATGCCCTTGTGCCAACCTGAGAAGTCAGGAATAAAAATAAAAACCCCGGTCTTAGCCGGGGTTTTGTATAGAATTTGTACTGCCGGAATTTTACCGGCAATTATGGAGAATTATTTGGCAGAAAGAGATTTTATTTTATTCAGATAATAGTTAACCATAAATCCGGTACGGTTACCCTGAGCGCTGTAAAGAAGAGCAAGTTCCTGAAAAGTGAAGCTGACTCCCTGTTTCATCAAAGCTAATTCTTCAAATGCTGCAATTGCCTGAGAAAATAGCTTCTGGTCTTTCAGGTAGTAACCTGTAACGATCAGATACGTGCTTTTGTCAATCTTGCCTGATTTAAGACTGTTCTCATACTCAGCAAGTGTTGTGTTTATTTTTTCACTTCTTCCCGCATCAAACAAGGTGAACTGATTGTTCACACGGCTGATATCCGGTTTTGCCGGAGCTTTCTCTTTTGGATATATATCCCAGTTGAACTCCTGCATTTCGTCACTCAGAGTGAGAGCAAGCTCAGGTATCTGAACCATATTCAGAATAAGACTTCTTCCTTTCAGCTCTTTTCTAAGAACAACTTCTTCATCAGCATTGAGGATAATAAGCACGTAGTCCCTTTCCTCAGGTGCGGCACCGGCGTTTGAGGAGTCAACCCATCCGAAATAAGGATTGGTTGTGCTAATGAAACCCATTGGGAATACTGCATTCACACCTTCACCTCTGAAGTTAGCCGGAGTGAGTGAAGCGATTTCATTTTTTCTGAGGTTATTAAAACCGTTTTTGGTTTTAAGAGAAACATCGGTATCGGTCACGGAGCGGGTTGTTGAGCCGTCATTCTTTTTGCTGTCTGATGAACTGCTGCCTATGGTTATCTGCTCGGAAGCATTAAGTACGACAACAACTCCATCCATAAAATAGATAGTGGCTTTACCGTTTTTACCTGCCATCAGCAGATCATCTTTGCCAAGCTCAGTTCCCAGTGTTACGGTTTCTTTGGTTTCGCTTCCGGAGCGGAAAAGTGTCACATCTCCTTCAACACCGGTTATAAGCGCCACCGTTGATGATTGAAGCACCATCATAAAATTCAGGAGCAGCGCTGCTGCCCCTGCGATTAGATAAAATCTGAACTTCTTCATTTTGCTGACTTTTATTTAGATTCTGTAAATTCCGATACCTTTTACTCTGCCGTCAAGAATCCAGAATGCGATTCCGAGATTCTGATAATTGTAAACCAGGTATCCGCCTTCGGTGAGGACCTGTATCGGTCTGCCGAATTTGTTTATTACTTCTTCTACTGATGAACCAACATTTATGTTCCCGACAGACTCAAGACCTTTTTCAATTCTGTCAAAAACCAGCACATATTCAACTTTTCCGGCTTTATCAAAACCAACGGTGATGTTCGGAGTCAGATATTCCCAGACATCGCCGCTTTTGTCAGCGGTTTTATTGTCAGGGGACTGCAACGTATTCTTCACCTCAGTCTGGTCATCGTTAAGTTCAACACCTGCCAGGCCAAGGTTATTGGTTGAATATACAGTTTTGTCTTTCGGATTATTGTCATTCTTGGTTATGGTTGGCGCATTGCCGGTCTTGAGGGCTTCAAGATTCTGGCGGGCGATATCTGCATAACTGCCTTCGGGCATCAGAACGAGGAACCGCTGCCATGCCTGAATAGCCAGGTCATTCTGCTTGTTCCACTGATAAGCCCACGCGAGGTTGTAATAGCCCTGCGGATTCTGATTATCAATCTGGATAGCGTTATCAAAAGATTTGATTGCATCTTTCAAGTTGTTTTGCTCTACCTGAAGAAATCCTTTTGCAATATGTGCTTCAAAAAGATCAGCATTATATTTAATTGCTAAATCGAGGTTTGACTTCGCTTTTGCATAATCCTTGGTGAATATATTAATTAGCGCAAGATTTACATAGGGCTGTGCATACTTAGGGTCAAGTTTTGTAGCGGCCTGGATATTCTCTATCGCCTCGGCAAAATCCCTTGTTTGGAATGTATAATTTCCTCTGACCGGTTTATCAAAATTATCGGCGAAAAGAGAGACTTTACTTAGCGAGGCCGAAATCCAGAGGTCAAGCGTCACATCTTTTTCCGCCACCACATTTATCATCTGGGCAACCGCAATGTTATTGTACGCTTCTTTGTAATTCGGATATTTTTCCAGGAACTTGCCAAATGCCTCAGCAGCCTCCGGATAGTTGCCCATGGAGATATAGAGAAGTCCGTAATCAAAATGCTTTGCGTATTCATAATAAGCGCCGATATTGATAAACGCCTGAACCACACGCTGGGTGAAGTTAGGATGATCAGAGTAATCAACATAAAGCGGGGGATATTCGTAGCCGAGGTTGGTCATTTTATTGAACCAGTTCACGCTTCCGAGAGGGGAGTAACCGGCGCGGAGTGCGTAAAGAATGCCGTATTTGTCAGCTTCATACTCCTGCTCACGGGTGAAAGCCTTCATTTTATGGTCATCATGGCTGGATATATTAAATCTGGATTTAAATTCTTCAGCTTCGTCTGAGTGCTTAAGAAGCACGTGTGAAAACTCATGAGCGATAACGAACGCAAGTTCATTAACGGACTCGGTAGTCTTGAACAAACCCTTGAGCACATACATACTTCCGTTGCCGAACGCGAATGCATTGGGTTCGTCATTGTCAATCAGCTTAATGGTAAGGGTGTGTTCGTTCGTATAAATATATTTACTGATATTTTTAGCGATATCCTGAATCATTTTATCTTCGGCGGTACCTTTAATGATTTTGCCGAATTCCTGTTCCACATATTTATCCAGGTCATTCCAGTTAAACTCATCTTTTTTCTGCGGGTAAACAGAAATGGTAATGAGCATCAGTAAAAGCAGAAGTGCTTTTGCTCTGAATGAAAACAGCATGTTATTCTCCATAATGATTATTTATAAATTCTATGATGATTATAGCGTACCCGGGCAGGTTTAGTTCCAGAAATCCGGCGGATTTATTTAAAAAATCCTCAGATTTTCTTTCCATGTGAATAAAATCACTGCAGGAGTGATTTTCTCTTTTCCTCAAGGATATCAATGATCAGCTGAGAGTTTCCGCCTTTAGCAGAGTCAATCTGGTCAAGGTATTTTTTAAGCTGAGGGTCAAAGGGATAAATCCTGCGGATTTCTTTGGTGATTTTAGCTGTGTCACCCTCGCTGCTGCTCTCACCCGGTGAAAGACCCCGGATGATGGATTCAATTTCTGAATAGGTGACAATTTTGGTCTCCTTCAGTATTGCATTCTGAGCAATGTAAAGCTCGTCATAAGCACGTTTTACATCATCGAGCTGCTTTTTCAGTTCTTCCCTGAGCAGGGCATTTTCCAGAGCGATTCCGGTGTTTACTGCCATGGCTGAAAGAAAGCTCTGATCCTCCTTTGTAAAGCTTCCATCTTTCTTGTTCAGAATCTGGAAAACTCCTATCACATCTCCGGAGATATTCTTCATCGCGAGGGTAAGGATATTCCGGGTAACGAAACCGGTTTTTATATCAATTTCTTTATTAAACTTTGGATGGGAATAAGGGTCATCTATAATCTGTGCTTCACCTGAAAGGGCAACTTCTCCGGCAATGCCTCTGTCCATCGGGAAGCGAATTTCCTGTTTTTCAATACCAATGCCGGTTCTTGACCAGAGTTCTTTCTTTTTCTTATCTACAATGAAAAGTGTAGCCCGTTCAGCATTCAGGGCGTCTGTTGCCAGCACAATTATCCGGTGAAGGAGATCGTCAAAATCCTTGACTGAATTAAGGTCACGGGACATTTCAAGCAGAACCGAGAGCTTTTTACCTTCATATGCGACATTTGAAACCCTGGGTTCAGGAGCAGCAGGTGCAGATACAATTTCTGCAACCTTTTCAGCAGGCATAAATCCGGGAGCAATTTTGCCGATGGATTCCTCCATCTTGTCCAGTGTAAGGGGCTTAAGGATGAAGTCAGATATCTTTTCACCGAATACAATATCCCTGGTATCATAAAAAAACTGTGATATCACAATAAGGGGTGTATCGGGCAAAAGGCCGCTGAGCTGATCAACAAAATCAATCTCCGACATCACTGGCTGGGTGATTTCAACGATTACGGCATCAAAATGGAGGCCGAGCATGGACTCAAGCGCCGTCCGGTTTTTTTCTTTAAATAAAACCTTCGCGCCGGTTGAGTTCGCTACTCCAAGGTAGATGCTCTCTGTTTCCCGGTTATCAGAGAAAACTGCGATCAGACTCAAATTTGCCATGACGATAATTCTGATTAATTAAACATACAATACTGACACACTGCTCCCCCGGAAAAAAATATTACATTCCCAAACAACTAAATTACGGCAATCACTTGTACTATACCAATAGCTTTTACCGATTCTAACGTCTGAGAAGTCTTATTTTTGCTTAAATAAGTGCTCCCAATAACCAGGCTGCCGTTTGAGTTGTTTGTCAAACCATGCAATAATCAGCCGGGTCCAGAAATCGCGCTTGTCATGCTCCAGAATATGGTGATCCTGTTTGTCAATTTCAACCAGTTCAACTTCTTTCCCCAGTATTTTCAGTGCCGTGTAAAACTGCATACTTTCACCCGGAGGAACGTTTGTATCTGAATTGCCATGCAGAAGCAGAAGCGGTGTATTTACTTTATCAGCATGAAAAATGGGACTCTGATCAACATAAATATCCTTCCGGTTCCAGGGGTAACTCTCAGCAGTGGCAATCGCGGAATAGAGATATCCCCAGTAGCCTTCACCCCAATAGGAGGGGAGGAGACTGATGCCTGCGTGAGAGATACCTGCCGCGAATATATCTGTTCTGGTGAGAAGGGTCATGGTCATAAACCCTCCATAGGAGGCGCCGATACAGCCGATTTTATCCTTTGCGATATATTCATGGCTGGCAGTCAGATTATTCACCGCGCCTATGATTTCATCGGATGTGGTTTTACCCCAGTCATTCACGTGAATTGCCGAGAACTCCTGCCCGTACCCGGTTGCGCCGGAGGGCTGAACTACATAAACAAAATAACCGTTGCTGGTCCAGAGATTTTTTGGGTAACGGCCTTCAAAATCCTGGGAGACTGGTGAAGTGCCGCCATAATAATTTACGATACAGGGGTATTTTTTCTCCGGATCAAAATCAACAGGATAGTAGAGAAGACCGTCAATGCTTTTACCCGCAGGGGTGGTATAATTGAACACTTTGGTTTTCCCTTTGCCAAACTGAGTCTGATGAGGCGCGGGATCATGAAGTATTTTAGAGACTCCGTTATGATAATAATAGGCTTTTTCGTGCACGGTAGCACCGGAACCGGTATATACAACCTGTCCTGCATCAGAAACGGAAATATCATTCACCACTTCAATCGCAAGAGGTACTCTCTTAAAACTGCCGCTTTTTATATCATACTCGTAATAAAACTGCATACTCCCTTCCGTGACCGTTAGATGCAGTATTCTCTTTTTCTGGTTTGCATAGATGCTGTTTATTGCCGGATTAAAATTCTTTGTAATGGGACTGACACTGCCTTTTTTAATGCTATAAAGATATATCTGAGTATCATATTCGTTTGGAATAAGAGAGTCGGGCACATTTACCCCCTCTTTGCCGAACATGGAAGGTCCGCCCGAATAAATGATTTCGTCATCAGAGAGATATTGCGCGGAGCGGTACCAGTCAAATACCCTGATGGTATCTATTTCTCCGGTGGCAGGATTCAGTTCGGCTGAATAGGTTCGTGAAAACGGCCTGTTATCAAAATGATCTTCACTGAAACTGATGAGAAGTCTTTTCCCGTCAGGGGATATATCATGCAGGCGAAGTGAATTATCAAAATCAGCAAGCAGGTGCTCCTGTCCTGAATTCAGATCAAGCAGAATAAGCTTGTTTTTGCTGTTAGCCCAGGGCCAGCGGTCATTCGGATTTTGATAGCGCTTGTATGATTTGCTTTCTTCCTTAGTCCTGACTGATTTTAGGATATAGAGCAGTTTACCGTCTTCAGATATCTGATAGGATTCCAAATCTGAAATTCCTCTGTAAAGTACCAGATTATTCCCCGTTGCCGGAAAATACTGGCGGATATTGGTTTCTGAGCTGTTTGATTCGGTATATATAAAGCTTTCCGGCTGTGAAGCCATCCAGCGGAGGCGGCTCATGACTGATGACTGAGGAAAAACAGCCGTCAGTTTCTGGCTCTGCGCATCATAAAGGCGGAGTGAATAATCGGTCTTTTTGTTCACGGTATTATAGCGGCTGACTGAAACAACAGCATATTTACCGCTTCTGGATATACTTGCAGAGGAGACTTTATCATCATCAAGGAGCTGCAGCGTGGTAAGACGTTTAACCGGTTTCAGAGCAAAAGTGAAATCCTCTGCGAATGCCTCTTCCGTATTCACCGCGAGTGATATGCTTCGTTCTTTATTATCAGCGGGTAGGATACAGCGGATTACTGCCCTGTGGGTGCCATTGGTCAGCTGGGTTTTCTCCGAATTTCTGACAAGCGAATCAGGCAAGCCGGATTTGGATGTGATGAGCGCTTTTTCATTCAGAAACAGGGTGAAACTGGCATCTGATTCTGCTTCAACCGTAACGGGCATAAATGCATCCGAAACTATAAAGAGACACAGCCATACCTCTGCCAGAGCGCCCGTGGTATTTTTCAGGGAAAATGTTCCGTTTCTTGATGCTGATGTTTCTTTCCATGATGTATATATCCGGTTGGACTGGCTGCCGGTAACCGGATCAATTGCCTCCAGATCAATTTCTGTCTGCTTAAGCAGCAGGGCAATCTGTTCGCTCAGTCCGTTCTGTTTTTTAACAACCGGCTGAGGAACCGCGAAATACTCAGACTGAAGAATTTTTTCCGGTTCTCCGGTATTCTGCGGGATGACAGCTGTGCTTAAAAATAAAATACATAGAATAAAGTAAATGAAGCCGGGTTTCATGGGATTTCTTTTTTCCTGTTTACTGTTCAAATTCATTTATTACATCTTTAATATCAAATATATATTCACCTTCGGGAGAGGCGGTTTTTTTCATTTTGCTGACTAAGGAGAACAGTTCTTCCTTTGAGCGGTAATTTTTCAGATAATAGGTTTTTATCTGGTTTTTGTTTTTTATCATCCAATTCATGCAGATTTTAAGTTTTTCCAGGTCTTCATCATCCGGTACGCTGTATGTCTGAATGACCCCGGCAAAATAATCATCGAGTGCGTTAAAAAACTCCCTGCTGTCACTCAGCAGATAGTCCTTGATATATACTTTCCCCTCGAGGAAAAGTATAAAATCCTGCGCGGTCTGCCCGTCAACCAGCACCAGCACATTTGCCGCGTTCACCGGTTCTGAAAGCAGTGATGATTTATGAATCTGAGCCAGCATCAGTTCAATTACGGCTTTCAGTTCACCAGCCTGCTCAAACAGAAGAGCGTCTGAAAGGCGCTTCATTTTGCTGATCAGAAGTGACAGACGGTCATTGTTTTTACCCTCAAGAAAATCATAAACAGCCCGGATCTCTTCAGAGTAGAGATCCTGATTCTTATTTTCACAGGGGGCGGTGCACCGTTCTATTTCCGCAAGATAACACCTTCTTCCTTTTTTTAGCTCACTTTCTTTGCACTCTCTCAGCTGAAAAGCTTTATCAATAATTTCGAGAACCTGCTGTGCCTTCTTACGGGAGACGAACAGCCCGAAATAATCATTACCGTCAAAGTCAAAGGAACTTGCTATTTCCGGCCGGGGGAAGGGGATATCCCTTCTCATGCGAAGATAATACTTATTGCCGTATTCTCTAAGCATTACGTTATGTTTCGGCTTAAGTGCTTTTATCATTTCCGCTTCTGTCAGAAATGCTGTGAGCTCGGTATTGCACGGCTCTATTTTAAGTTTTTTAGCTGTTCTTAAGAGTTTTTTACTTTTCGAAGGAGCGGTACCGGAGAAATAGGATTTCAGCCTGTCACGCAGAGATTTTGCCTTACCGATATAGACCGGCTTATTTGTGCGGTCAAGAAAGTAATAAACTCCGGGAGCATCGGGAACACTGCTGATAGTTTCCACAAGATTCTGGTTTACCTGCAGGCGGGCCGGGGTCGGTTTTGCGCTTGTCTCAAACGCGATCAGATCATTCAGCCGGAAATCCGGGTTTTCTGAAATTTTCGCTTTAAGCATCCGGTCAAGCACCCGGGCAGTGGTCTCCGCATCGTAAATCGCCCTATGCGCGCCGGCTGATCGGACTTTCAGGTGCGCTGCCACATTGCTCAGACTTTTGCTTTTGAGGAATGGGTACATGCGTCTGGCAAGTTTAAGGGTGCAGACCTTAATGGGCCTGAAGCCGGGATTGCCGGCCCTTTGGAACTCCGCCCGGATAAAACCCATATCAAACTGAAGATTATGTCCTGCCAGAACGGTTCCATCAAAATAGTCCTGAAGTTTTGGCAGTATCTCTTCAAAGTAGGGAGCATCTTCGACCATATCATCAGAGATGCCGGTATAGTTGGTTATAAAGGTGGAAATTGAACGCCCGGGATTGACAAATGACTGAAATGAATCAATAATCTCCCCGTTCCGGTAACGTACTATACCTATTTCAATAATTCTTTCATAAGTTGGGCGTAAACCGGTGGTCTCAACGTCCACAACCGAGAAAGTCACGTCTTTTATATGCAAATTGAACATGGGGCGGAAAATATGAAAAAATGGATAATCCTCATTCTTTTTAGTTACCCCTAAAATAAATATATTAATTTTTAACATTTTTTAAGATATGAACACATTAGGAATCCTGTTTATAGGGGATATCATCGGAAAACCGGGTCTCGATATGCTGAGAACCTGGATGCCCCCTCTGCTCAATAAATACAAACCCGATCTGGTAATTGTTAACGGTGAAAACGCCGCGGACGGCAAAGGGTGCACGGATAAAGAAGGAGAAGTAATTTTCGGACTTGGGGCACATGTTATTACCGGCGGAAATCATACATGGGACCGGCCTCAGTCACAGGATTACCTTAAATCAAAAGCAAATGTACTCCGCCCGCAGAATTATCCCCGCGGCACACACGGCACGGGACACTGTATAGTTGAAACTAAAAGCGGCAAAAAAGTTGCCGTTATGAATCTGCAGGGAAGAACTTTTATGGCAGCTATCGACTGTCCGTTCAGAGCAGCTGAATGGGTTATCTCAAAAGTGAAGCAGGAAACCAATATCATCTTTGTTGATTTCCATGCAGAGGCAACAGCGGAAAAAACAGCACTCGCTCATTTTCTTGACGGCAAGGTTTCCGTAGTGGTAGGAACACATACCCATGTGCAGACCGGGGACGAGAGAATCCTGCCAAACGGGACAGCGTTTATAACTGATGTGGGCATGACCGGCCCTTATGAATCGGTAATCGGAATGAAAACGGTCGCGGCGGTGAACAGGTTTCTTTATCAGACACCGCAGAAATATGAAACAGCGCAGAATGATGTGCATCTTTGCGGTATATACAGCAAAGTGGATACCGATACCGGAAAGTCGGTTTTCATTGAGAGAATTCTTCTGCCGGAGTTTGAAAAATCACGGCTCTGAGAGTGAATACATAAGACTATACCAGAATGATAATATTAGACGGAAAAGAAACAGCAAAACAGATTCGTAAAGAACTTGCCGGAAAAATCGCTGCGGAAAAACAGCAGAGCGGAAAAGTACCCGGTATTGCAGTGATCCTTGTGGGGAGTGATGCGGCGAGCGAAATTTACGTTAACAGCAAAGCAAAAGCATGCCTTGAGATCGGGATGAAATCCGTGGTTGAGAAAAGGGATGCATCCCTTTCACAGTCTGAATTGCTTGCTCTTATAGAAAAATATAATCATGATGAAACCATACACGGCATTCTGGTTCAGCTCCCATTGCCCAAGGGGCTGAATGAGCAGGATGTTATCAGCGCCATTTCGCCGGATAAGGATGTGGACGGATTTCATCCCGTAAATACAGGCAAACTGGTAAATGGTGAGGATACACTGGTTCCCTGCACACCGGCGGGAATTCATGAACTGCTGCTCAGATATAAGATACCAACCTCCGGCAAGCATGCGGTAGTGGTTGGCAGAAGCAATATCGTAGGCAAGCCGATTGCTAACATCCTGATGCAGAAAAAAGAAGGAGCCAACTGTGCTGTTACGGTTGTTCACTCTGCCGTTAAAAATATAGCGGATTATACCCGCAGTGCCGATATCCTTATTGCGGCAATCGGGAAGGCGGATTTTATAACAGGAGATATGGTAAAAGAAGGCGCATGCGTTATTGATGTCGGTATAAACAGAGTTGAGGATGCATCGCTGCCGAAAGGATATAAAGTTACCGGTGATGTAAAGTATGATGAGGTTTCAGCTAAGGCCTCGTATATCACCCCCGTCCCCGGCGGAGTTGGTCCTATGACGATAGCAATGTTACTAAGCAATACCTGGAAAGCATTTTCGAAAGAGATAGTATCATGAATGAATCAGATATATCAAGAGTAATAAATCAGGTTTTTCTTGAAAAGACGCTGCGTGATTTTTATTGCGCGGACGGCTCCTGCAAAGGGTGGGAAGTTGACGTCCTAACGCGTGAAAAAACTGTCCGTCAGATTGTTGATGCCGGTGCGGAGCGTATTGCCGCTGGCATTGGTGTTGGTGAAACGCTGCCTGACCGGGGGATAGCCGGATATATTGACCATACGCTTCTGAAACCCGATGCAACTCCTGAAGAAGTAATTAAACTCTGCGAAGAGGCAAAAAAGTTTTCATTCGCTTCGGTATGCGTTAATCCCGGTTTTGTATCTCTCTGCTCTGATATGCTCAGAGGAACCCGAGTAAAGGTTTGCACGGTCATCGGTTTCCCGTTAGGGGCAACAACCACAGAAGTAAAGCGTTTTGAAGCTGAGCAGGCGATTAAAAACGGCGCAACGGAAATTGATATGGTCATTAATGTCGGCCGGCTGAAACAGGGGGAGTATTCCTATGTGTTTAATGATGTGCAGCAGGTTGTGCTTGCTGCAAAACCAAAACGGGTGCTTACAAAAGTAATTCTTGAGACTTCACTCCTTACTGATGAAGAAAAAGTAAAGGCTTGTGTAATATGCAAAGATGCGGGTGCTGACTTTGTAAAAACTTCAACGGGATTTTCCAAAGGCGGGGCAACCGTGGGTGATATCGCTCTGATGAGAAGAGTGGTTGGTTCGGCAGTCGGTGTTAAAGCATCAGGCGGTATAAGAACCAGAGAAGATGCAGATGCGATGATCGCAAGCGGCGCAGACCGGATTGGTGCAAGTGCAAGCGTGAAAATTGTCTCCGGTGCCGGAGAAGAATCCAAAGGTTACTGATTACGTGGTTCTTCCTTTAATAATCACCAATGAAGGGGATGGTTTTAATGCTGAGATACCAACACTGCCGGGGTGTGAGTCATGGGCTCATACAGAAGAAGAAGTTATTGAGAAGATAACCGAACTGGCGCGCTATTATATGAAACTGCCCCCATCAAAAAAAATAAAAACTGACCTGAAAGAACGTGAAGGAAATACGCTTCACTACCGTCTGATTTTTTAGAACCGCGGAGTTCCCATTACCGAAGAACGTCTGAAAAAACTTACCCGTGTTGCCAGAACCAGACAGCAGTCATTGCATCTGGTGCTGGAGAATATACATGACCCTCATAACGTAAGCGCTATACTCCGCTCCTGCGATGCGGCAGGGGTGCCCAAAGTCTCACTTATATATAATTATGAAAAATTCCCCCGTATCGGGAAGAAATCATCCGCTTCGGCGTTTAAGTGGGTTGACCGTGAGAAATTTGATACTGTTGAGGCATGTTACACCACACTGAGAAGCCAGGGTTTTACTATTCTTGCCTCTTCGCTGAATGATACTTCCAAAAACTTCTATGATTTTGATTTAACCCGAAAGACAGCCATCGTAATCGGAAACGAACACCGCGGTATTTCAGCCGAGGCAGAAAAACTGGCCGACTCAACCGTATATATTCCCATGTTCGGCATGATACAGAGCTTGAATGTTTCGGTCTCCGCGGCCATTATGCTGTATGAAGCAGCACGGCAGAGGATGGTGAAACAGATGTTTGAGCGGAGTGATTTAAGCGGTCAGGAACTTGAAGCATTGATACAGGAATGGTCTAAACGGTAAATATGAACAGAGCAGAATTTAAGAGACCCGGAGTAATAAGAGGTGAACTGACACTGCCGGGGGATAAATCCATTTCTCACCGTGCGGTGCTGTTTTCAGCGCTTGCTCAGGGGGAGTCAACAATCAGGAATCTCTCCCGTGCTGAGGATGTGCAGTCCTCCATCAGCTGCATCCGTGCTCTCGGTGCTGAGTGTAATTTTCATGATGGTATATACAGTATAAGCAGTCCGGGACTCAGCGGTTTCACAAAACCCGGGGGAGAGCTTTATGCAGGCAACTCCGGAACCACTGCCCGTCTGCTTGCGGGCATCTTAGCGGTACTCCCTTTTGAGAGTGTCATTACGGGGGATGAATCACTTTCGAGGAGACCAATGAAACGGGTTATGCAGCCCCTCTCGTTATTCGGAACGAGGTTTGAAGCTGCTGAGGGAGACCGGCTTCCGCTGAAGATAATTCCCGCTAAAAAACTAAGCTCTGTCCGTTATGAGCTTCCCGTTGCCAGTGCTCAGATAAAAAGCGCAGTGCTGCTTGCAGGTCTCGGGCTTGAGGAGAGAAGCCAGGTTATTGAGAAAATTCAGAGCAGAGACCATACCGAGCGGATGCTTCAGCTTCCGTTTTCTGAGGTAAATGGAGTAAGGTTTATCAGTTCATCATCTGAATTTCTCCCTGAACCCGAAACGTATTTTGTTCCGGGGGATATTTCATCGGCCGCTTTTTTTGTAGTTGCGGCGCTTCTGATTCCGGGCAGTGAACTCCTGATCAATAATGTGACTGTTAACCCAACCCGTACCGGATATATCCGCCATCTTCACGAGATGGGGGCGGATATCAGTTTTGAGGATATCAGGACTTCGGCCAGTGAACCTTATGGTAATATCAGGATTCGTGCGGGAGAGTTAAAGAACGTTCCCATCGCACCAGAGTTGATTCCCAATCTTATTGATGAGATTCCCATCCTTGCCGTGGCGGGATATTTTTCGAAAGGTGATTTTGAAGTACGCGGAGCGGAGGAACTGAGGGTGAAGGAATCGGACCGGATAGCGGCACTTCTTCATAATTTCAAAGCTGCCGGGGCTCGGATTGAAGAATTCCCTGATGGCTTCAGAATGAGCAGGGGCAGGGAGACAGCAAGTCCGGTATTTGAGAGTTTTCATGATCACCGAATTGCAATGGCGTTTGCAATTTATTCTTTACTGTTGGAAGAAGGGGGTAAAATTGATAATTTTGACTGCGTTAAAATATCAAATCCCGATTTCATTAATCAATTGTCTCTGATTACAGGTTAAATATGGCTGATGTGCGTCTCGTAAATGTATCCAAAATGTATGAAGGCGGAAATACCGCAGTTAAAGATGTTAATATTGAGATAAAGGATAAAGAGTTTGTAGTGCTGGTCGGCCCCTCCGGCTGCGGAAAGTCAACCACGCTCAGGATGATTGCCGGCCTGGAAGATATCTCCAGCGGTGAACTTATCATAGACGGTAAAGTGGTGAACACCGTTTCCCCCAAGGACAGAGACATCGCAATGGTTTTCCAGAACTACGCGCTCTACCCCCATATGTCCGTTTACGAAAACATGGCATTCGGACTTAAACTCAGAAAATTCAGCAAAGAGGAGATACACAGCAGAGTATCGGAAGCTGCAAAAATACTGGGACTTGAAGAGTATCTTGAACGGAAACCAAAAGCGCTCTCAGGAGGACAGAGACAGAGAGTGGCAGTGGGCCGGGCAATCGTAAGAAAACCAAAAGTGTTTCTTTTTGATGAACCCCTCAGCAACCTTGACGCAAAACTGAGAGTGCAGATGAGAACGGAAATCTCCAAACTGCATCAGCGCCTTGAAGCAACTATGGTCTATGTCACCCACGATCAGGTTGAAGCAATGACCATGGGGGATAAAATAGTTGTGATGAAGGATGGATTTGTTCAGCAGATAGATTCTCCGTTAAATCTGTATAATCATCCGGTTAATAAATTTGTAGCAGGTTTTATCGGGAGCCCGGCTATGAACTTTATTCCCGGAAGACTTCTTCATGAGGGAAGTCTTCAGTTTACCAGCAATGATAAAGCATTTCATTTCCCGCTGAACGGAGTATATTCGGAAAAACTGAAAGGTCATGCCGGAAAGAACGTTGTGATGGGTATCCGTCCGGAGGATTTCTTTGATATCTCTACCAAAAAAGAGGGGACAGAGTATTACGAACTGACACCTGAGCTTGAAGTTGTAGAACCGATGGGCAATGAAGTATTCCTTTATTTTACCCAGGAGGGTATACAGATAACCGCACGCATCCCCACAAGAGAGCGCCTGAGCCCCAGAACCAAACACCCCTTATATATGGACCTGAGCAAGCTGAATTTCTTTGATGCGGCTGATGAGAAATCACTGTTAGTGTAATTTCTCTGCGGTTTTACCCTAAGGACAGGTCGCGACCTGTCCCTACCGATTCTCATTAGCCCGCTGATTGTACGAATGCTTCGCAGAGCGGATTGGAGAGGATCGGAGTGATCTTTGCGCGATATTTTTAACCAGCTATAAGTTTTACCCCAGCGTAATTATCTGATGCCCAAACTCATCGTGTTTGAGTTCGTTAAAGAGCATCTTAACTGAATCCATGCCGTATTTATTCGCATAGTAGATAAAGCTGATTTCACGCTCCTGCAGACTCTTTTCAGGATATACGGTTGAAAGCACTTTATTGAGCTGCCTTACCGAAGTTTCATGTTTCCTTTTTTCCGCTTCTGATGCTTTGGAGCGGAGTTCACCTAAATATCCCAGCATTTTTTTTCGGGTTGTCTCGGAAGCATCTGCAATCGTTTTATCTACTGATGCAATTGCTGCCCGGAGCTGAGCCATTGCCTGGTCAATTGTTTCATTGGTCCGGTCAAAATGTCCCGAGAGATTTAATTCAGACACCTGCTTTAGTCCGGCTTCAATAAGTGCGTCCCCAAGAACAAAAACTTCCTGCGGAGTAAATCCGAATTTAGCCAGGGTATTGGTAATTCCTTTTTCGAATATCGTTGCTGATGCACGCGGATATATAACCGGCATCTGAAGGTTGAACTCTTCATAAAGCACAGAAACCTGAGCGAAATAACTTACCTCCCCGGGACCGCCAACATAAAATGCGGTTGGGAAAAGGAAGTCCTGGCAAACAGGTCTTAATAAAACATTGGGGCTGAACAGTTCCGGAGTGTTTTCGATGGCGCTAAGCAGTTCTTCCTTTGAGGCAGAGAATTTTTTTCTTCTGAGACGGAATCCGCCGTTATCATCCGGCTCTAGCGCGAAGCGTTCGTTATCCTGCTTCATAAAAAGATTGACGGGCCGGATTTTAACCTGTGCATGATACTCCTCATCCAGTTTTGCAGAAACACGGATGAGCTTTTCCATGTGGGTGCGGTAGTTTTCAATCTCGTTTTTGAATACCGGTTTGAGCAGCTCCTTTACCCGGGAATCTATCGGGTCAAAGATGATGAGCCCCTTCTCATCAAAGAGCTCAAACATGAGCGCCTTAAATGCCTCCTTAAAACTATTGCCGGGGAAATAGCAGGAACGTAGCAGTTCCATAAGCCGTTCCTTAAAATCGGTATTGCGCAGATTTTTATCCAGTTCATCAAAGAGCTGATAAATCTGATCATCAAACCTGATCTCTCCTACGGTCAGGCGCTTGTCCGGTCCGGCAAGTTCGGAAGGGTAGAGGAGCCGAACGGTCTGCCCGGCCTCATCAAAAACCTGAACAAAATCCACTTCATCAATATCATGATCATCTCCCTCAAGCCAGAAAAGGGGAACGAAGCTGTACTCAGGGAAGTCGGCAGAAAGCTGATCTGCCAGTTTAATGGCTGTTATGGTTTTATAGAGGGTATAAAGCGGTCCGCCGAACATGCCAAGCTGCTGTCCGGTGGTGATGAACAGGGTATTTTTTTTGTCCAGCAGGTTAAGATTATGAAACGTCTTAAGGGACGGGGTTAATTTTTTATATTGGGAAGTAATTATTTCTTTAAGGGCGGCGGCATGATTCCTCTTCGTGGAGGAAATATCCCGGAAAAGGGGAGGGAAACCTTCTGCGTTCCGGTAATCGGCCGCAAAATAATTGCTTATTTTTTGATAATTTTCAATGTAATCTGTGAAAAGTTTAGAAAAACCACCAATTTCAGAGAATTTTACAAACATTAACCGGCTCAAAAATTAAATAAAACTAACCTGTAAATGTAACCAATTCGAATGACAGACAGAGCAGAGCGATACCGTAATACGCGGCTGACAGGGGGAGATTTTTGATCTCCATTGTTCAGCAGATTGTAAAAAGCATACCCCGCCATAAAGGGAAATGGATAGTAGCCGTTAAACTGATAGCCACCGTCTGGCTGGTCAGTTTTCTTACGGGCAAAGTCGGAGGTGTAAATCTTTGGGAGGTTATCGTATCCGCTGATATGGTCTATATGGGGCTTGCCATTTTGCTCATGGTGCCCAATATTACCATGCAGTTCCAGAAGTGGAAGTTTCTGGCAAAACAGGTTGTGGGAACCCGGGAGGATGCCGAACTTGGCAAGGCCTTTTTTATGGGAATTCTCTTCGGCTCTTTCACTCCGGGGAGACTGGGTGAATATCTCGGAAGAAAGCTTGCCCTTAAAGATGAAGGGCTTCTTGAGGTAACGATAGTTACGTTTCTGGATAAAATTTTTAATCTCTTTTTTATTGCCGGTGTAGGGGCACTCTCACTGACACTTTTTCTCTATGTAACTATTGAGGTTCCCGCAATAGCAGCGACCGCACTCTTTGTTACTATCGCAATACTCTTTTTTCTTTTCATGCATCTGCTGATAAGCGAGATCTGGTGGAACAATTCCGTTGTAAAATATATATCAAAGTTCCGGTTCCTTAAAAATTACCGTGAGCGGTTTCTGATACTGAAGGATCTGGATAAAAGTCTGATCAGCCGCCTGATGCTTTATTCAGGGGGAATTTATATCATTATTTTGCTTCAGTATGCACTCCTGGTGATGTCTTTCAGCGGTCAGAATGATATTCTGAATTATGTATGGGGAGCTGCTCTTTTCTTTTATACAAAATCTTTTATTCCGGCTTTTACCTGGGGAGAACTGGGCGTCAGGGAAGCGGTGTCAATTTTTTATCTTACCTCATTCGGCCTTTCCGAAGCGGTTGGTTTTAATGCCTCCCTCTTCTTATTCTTAATTAATATATTTTTACCCTCACTCCCTGGTGTCTGGTTTCTGCTGAGAAATAAATAAATGGATTACCTTCCTCTTTCTGCGGGTATTCTGCTTTTTTATTACGCTGCGTTTCTTTTCAGAGTATGCAGAGGGATAGTCCGGTTAAAAAGAATCAGCAGTGAAAAAGCGAACGACTCTGTACCGTATGTGTCAGTCATCATACCGTTCAGGAATGAAGAGAAAAATATCCCGCGGCTGATAGCTTCACTTGAGGGGCAGAAATATCCAAAGGATTCATTTGAAATACTATTGATCAACGATCACTCAGATGACAGCAGCGTTAAGATAATTCAGGCATATACGGGGGAAATTTCTGTTACACTCCTGCATTTGCCCGATGGCGTTACGGGAAAAAAAAGCGCTATTACTTATGGCGTTTCACATGCTCGTGGGGAAATTATAGCAGGGACGGATGCGGATTGTGTTCATTCGCCGGAATGGCTGAGCACACTTTCGGCGGCATTTGACAGTACAACCGGAATGGTTACCGGTCCGGTGACAATTGCAGAGGGGAAGGGGATATTTGAACGGATGCAGCGCTTGGAACACGCGGGACTTTCACTCTCGGGAGCCGGACTAATCGGTACAAATCATCCGGTCATCTGCAGCGGTGCAAACATAGCTTATCGCAAATCTTTATTTGAGAAGATAAACGGATTTGATGCCGCCAAAACTCTTACATCTGGCGATGATGAACAGCTTATGCATAAGATATTCTATCAGGAGAAGAAAAAGGTTGTATTTCTCTTTGACAAGCGCTGTCTGGTGACAACAATTCCTGAAAAGAGAACAGCGGAGTTCTTACAGCAGAGAAGAAGATGGGCCAGCAAAAGTCTGAATTACCGTATCCAGACAATACTGATGCTTTCGCCTCTTTTCCTTTTTTTTATTGCATATATAGCGCTGTTTGCGGCTGCTGTGCATGATCCGGCACAATACACACTGTTTTTTCTTGCGGTATTTTTGCTCAAAACCGCGGCTGACTTTATGGTACTGAGGCAGGGGGTTGGAATATATATGGAAAAACTCTCCCCGGGTGTTCTGCTTCCGGCTGAATTACTGCACCCATTGTATATCATTTATTCTGTGCTTGCGGGAGTATTTTCGGGATTTACCTGGAAAAAAAGAGATCACAGGAAATAAAAGTAATGCCTGTCAGTCCTTTTATCTCTCCGCCCAGTTTCATCCGGAGCTTTTTTTCTGAAACGATCTGGGAAACCAATGATGGTTCCGTGCTTTTTACTTTTGATGACGGGCCTTATCCTGAGAGTACAGAAATAATTCTGCAATGGCTCGATGAAAAAAAGATTAAAGCACAGTTTTTCATTAATGCAACGGGAGACCGGGGAGCATTGCGTGAAATTGCGCAGAGCGGCCATCTGCTTTCAAATCATCTGGGAACACACAGAAGGGCACTTTTCATGAGCAGAAAAGAGATTGAAAAATCACTGATCGAAACAAACGACCTGATTTCGAATATATCCGGCATTGAATGCAGATATTTCCGGCCTCCATACGGCATACCGTTTTTTGGAATGGCTCACATGATGAGGAAACTTCTGATGAAGACGGTTATGTGGTCATTGCTGAGCTGGGACTTCCGCCATGAGGTAAAGTCCGTAACGCGGATTATTGATCGGTATATTAAAACGGGTAACATCATGGTGTTTCATAATAACCCGAATACCAGTCCGAAGATTAAAGAGATTCTGGATTTTACTTATTCAAAAATCATATCGAAAAACCTGAGGATCGGAGATCCGGCCGCATGCCTGAAGCAGTAGTACTATCCGTCTTTTCGTTTTATGCTTTACTCGTTATTGCTGCCGTTGCAGGACTGATGAGGAGGCATGAATCGGGGAGTACGGATCCTATCTTTGTTTCTGTAATCGTCCCTGCCAGAAATGAAGAAGGTAATATAGGTGCCTGCATTGAATCTCTTCTCAGTCAGAAATATCCGGTTTATCTTTTTGAGATAATCATCGTCAATGACGGCTCAGAGGACAGGACAAAACAGATAGTGAGTGAATATCAAAAAATAGATTCGAGAATTATTGTAACTGATAGCCGGAATGATATCGCGCTGCCCCCGGGTAAGTCCTGCGCGCTCGAATCGGGTATCCGTCTGGCTAAAGGGGATATTATCCTGAATACCGATGCTGACTGCATTGTGCCGGAAGATTGGATTTCCTCCCTTGTTTCATACTACCATAACCGTGTTTCAATGGTTAACGGGGTAACCTTGCCGGAAGGAAGGGGATGGTTGAGCGGGGTGCAGACACTTGATTTTGCATTTCTTCATGGGGTGGCGGCGGGATTTTCAGGGATAAGGGTGCCGTTAGCAGGAATGGGCAACAACATGTCCTATAAAAAAGATTCATATCTGAAGACCGGGGGATTTGAAAAACTGGGGTTTTCGGTGACTGAAGATTTTCAGCTGACCAGGGCTTTTTTACAGCAAGGGGAAAAAGTGGTGCACATTGCTTCAGAAGGAACCTCGGTCAGAACACTGCCGGTCAATGATTTTGGGGGACTGTTCAGCCAAAAGAAACGCTGGGCTGCGGGAGGACTGAAAAGCCCGCCGGTCTTTTACCTTCTGTTTTTCGCTGCATGGCTCGCTTCTGCCGGACTTTTTATCGCTCCTTTTATGCTGCAGGGGTATTGTCTTCTGCTCCCCCTGCTGAAGTTTCTGGCCGACTTTTTACTTCTCCATAATCTTTTGCATAAGGTAAAAATGCGGGGGGTATTGAGATATTTTCTTCCCTTTGAGTTATATTTGTCAGTTTATGTTATCATTTTTCCGTTAATTCTCCCGTTTTCAAAGGGAATTACATGGAAAGGAAGATACTTCCGTTAACTTTTCAAAATTCAATTAATGATAAAAATACTCGCTGGTTTTGTTCTTTTATTCGCAGGATTTTTTAATTGGACTTTATCTCAGAACACAACAACCTATTTCCCGCAGGGAGTTACTTTTAAACCGCTTTACAGCAATCTTCTTGAAGCAAGAGCCGGCAGTTCTTTTATGCTGGGTGAAAACCGCCTGCGTCTTGATATCGGTACCACTGCAGATTTTTTGAGGATTGATTATCCCGGCGGAGAAAAATTTTCCTTCGGAGGGGATTTCTTTACCTGGACCCGCCTGAGAAAAAATGATGACTTTAAATTCCCCGTCATGGCCGTGGATTATCTTTTTGGTCTTAATGCATCGTATAATTTTAAGCTCTCGGGATACGACGCAGGGATAAGATTTCGCTTCAGCCATATCAGCGCTCATCTGGTTGACGGGCAGTTTGATGATAAAACGCTTGTGTGGAGAGATGGTCAGCTTCCTTTTGTCTACAGCAGGGAGTTTATTGAAATTTTTCCGGCGGTGTATTTTAATAAATCATTCAGGGTTTACGGCGGTGTAACATATATATTCCATACCATACCTGAAGAAGTGAAGCCGTTCATTCTGCAAACAGGTGCTGAAAAATATTTTGACGGGCTTTTATCTGAGTCAGTAACGCCGTTTGTCTATTATGGATTTGAGCTCGCGGGCAATGAATCCTACACGGGTCACAACAGTATTACTGCAGGAATTAAAATGGGGAATGCACACGGGGGCGGCATCTCGTTTTATTATAATTATCTCTCCGGCAAGAGTGTTCACGGAATGTTTTTTAATACCGCAGAATCATATTCTTCAGTCGGTTTTAACGTGGATTTATAGTCCCTCATGGAAGATTATCAGTCAGCTGAATATGACCGTACCGCTGAAGAGCGAAAAAAGCGGAGACAGGGAATTTTTTACTCGATTCTGCTTTTTATCATAACCTTTATAACAACCACCTTTGCGGGTGTTGACTGGGTGGGAAGGTCCTCCGCCGTCATTGAAATCTCTGAGCTGGCAAAAGGACTGCCTTATTCTATGGCAATACTTTTTGTCCTCGGGGTGCATGAGTTTGGTCATTACTTTGCGGCGATATATCACAGGGTAAAAACCAGTCTTCCTTATTTTATACCGTTTTTATCGTTTGAGGGAATCTTTCTCAGCTTTGGAACCATGGGAGCGGTCATACGGACGCGGTCTGTTATATATACCCGTAAAGCTCTCTTTGATATTGGTGTCTATGGCCCGGTTGCGGGTTTTATCGCCTGTCTCGGAGTGTATATTTATGGTTTTGCAACCCTGCCCGGTCCGGAGTATCTGCTGGGAATTCATCCGGATTATTTCTCGCCGGAGTACGGCAAAAACGCACTTTCTCTGGTGTTCGGTGATAATCTGATAACCATGGTGCTCCGTTCATTTTTTAACAGACCCGGGGTGTTCATCCCCCCGATGTCTGAGATATACCATTATCCGTTTCTTTGCGTGGGGTGGTTCGGCATGTTTGTAACCTCCATGAATCTGATTCCGGTCGGGCAGCTTGACGGCGGTCATATCGTTTATGGCATGTTCGGTCTGAGAAATCATAAAAAGATTGCCTCGGTTGCAATGATTGCCCTTATCATCATGGGTATTCTTGGAGTTGTCAGGCAGTTTTTGCTGCCGGGACTCGCTTTTGGATGGGCAGGATGGCTGGTCTGGGCAGGTATCCTGTATTTTGTCATAAAAGTGAATCACCCCCCTGTACCTGATGATGCTCCTATTGACAGCAGGAGAATGGCTTTGGGGTATTTCTCGGTTCTGATATTCATTTTGACCTTTACACCAAGTCCGATTTTAATTATATAGCAGAATGAAAAGAGTACTCTCATTACTGATCCTGACCGCTGCCTTTTTTACGGGCTGTGACAAGGATTTTTCAGGGACCTTTGATCCCACAGAAGTTTCCCCCTCCGTTACCTCACTTTCCGCGATTGGCACTTTCAGAAGAACACCTGAAGATAGCGTAATTACTATCAAACTGCAGCTTACCCGTTTCAGCAGTGTTACTTCAGTAAGGGCAGAAATATATAATCCGCTTAACAACCGGGTTCAGCCATTTCCTCTCAGTTTACATGATGACGGCAGTTTTCTTTATGGTGATCAGACTGCTCTCGATGGCATCTTCACCAATAGAATCACGCTGGGACAAAGTCAGGTGAACGGCCTGTACCGCATTGAATATTATCTTACGTTGAGTTCGGGTGAGTCAAGAAAAGCCGGTTCGGAAAGTTTTATATACGATAACGGCGCGGCTAATATCGCGCCTGTCATTAACAGGATTATTGCGCCTGATACGATAACCGTAACCGGAGTTTTTCCTTTTATCCTTGCAGCCGAGGTTGCTGATTCAAACGGAAGCGATGATATAGAGAGAGTATATTTTCAGACATACCGTCCGGACGGATCAACAAACGGTTTCCTCTATGAGATGAATGACAGAGGGATTGAAGGGGATGCCACAGCCGGAGACGGTATCTGGTCGCGCGGTATTAAGGTGGACAGCACGAATCAGAAGGGTACCTATCGTTTTGAATTTAAGGCGAGAGACCGTGGAAAACTTAACAGCACACCGGTAAATTATTTTATTACAATCAGATGAACCGATCAGCTTTATTATTTTTAATATTATGCAGTACCGTAATGCCACAGAGCGGTCCGGGAAATTTTTATCTTCAGACTGATGAAGCTTTCGCGAAGATCTCTCTTGATGAAAAACCTCTCTCGAACGGCATTAATGATCTTTTAGTGGTAGGTGATACTGTTTGGCTTGCCACCACAAGGGGATTGAGCCGCACAACTGATAAAGGCGCGAGCTGGAAAAATTATTACGGAACTCCGGAATTTGGTACTGAAAGTATTACTGCTCTTGCTTATGATAAAAACACCGGCACTATATGGGCTTCAACTGCTCATACACGTGAGATAACCGGGCAGCGTCTGCCGGAAGGTAGCGGTATCCGGGTAAGTTCGGATAACGGCAGTACCTGGATAACCATTCCTCAGCCTCTTGATGCTGAAAATGATACGGTTGAAGTTTACGGAGTTAGTTCCTTAAGGGCGCTTCCAGTGACAGTGGCAGTACAGAACATTATATACGATATAGCCATCACAAAGAATACCGTCTGGATTGCCGCTTTTGCGGGTGGTATCAGAAAATGCAGAATAGACAGTCTGCTGGTGAATACAAGTAAGAAATGGGACAGAGTAGTACTCCCGCCGGACAGACTTGACGCAGTGCATCCTGATTCGTTATACAACTTTTGTATTACACCGGTTGCTGGGAGATTCTGCAGTGATAACAATCTTAACTACAGAGGATTTTCAATCATTGCAGTAAATGATTCTATTGTATATGCCGGAACTGCGGGTGGTATCAATAAAACCACCGATGCTTTGATAGCTGATACGAGTAAAAATCTGCGCTGGGAAAAATTCAGCCATCAGAATCAGACTAATCCCATCAGCGGAAATTTTATCGTTGCAATGAATTATGCTCCCTCAACAAATACTCTTTGGGCTGCAACCTGGAAGGCGGAAGGGAGCAGTGAGTTTTATGCAGTAAGTTCATCCTCTGATGGCGGGCTGAACTGGAGCACCAGTCTGCGTGATGAAAAAGCACATAACTTCACAAATTTCTCATCAAGGGTTATCGCTGCAGCTGATAACGGACCATTCCGTTCATTTGATGGCGGAAGGTCTTGGCTTCTTCCGGTAAACATCTCTGATTCCGAAACTAAAATCAAACTGCAGACAACAGCGTTTTATTCCGCCGGATACAATGCAGCAGGCAATGAACTCTGGCTTGGTTCGGATGATGGTCTGGTGTTAAACACGGGTATAGGTGATCTCTGGCCGGATAACTGGAAAGTATTTTTTGCGTCACAGAAGCTGGAGTCCCGTTCAGCCACATATGCATTCCCGAATCCTTTTTCACCAAAGGTTGAAACCTGCAAGATTAAATACTCAACCGGCGGCGTGAGAGCTTCTGTCACGATTAGAATATATAACTCCGGTATGCAGTATATTAGAACGGTTATTCAGAATGCTGAAAGAGGGGATGTGATTCACACAATAGATAAAAATGACCCTGCGGGGGTAATTGATTACTGGGACGGCAAAGATGATCAGGGGAATACGGCCGCTAACGGTGTGTATTTTTATACGGTCGAGATTAATGGCGGAGAACCGCAGTTCGGAAAGATCATGGTGCTGCAATGATAAAAATTTTCTTAAGCATGATTCTTTTTGCTGTATCCGTTTTTGCTCAGCCAAAATTTGAAAGAACTAATTCAGCGCCGGGAGAGTTTGCGCGTTATGGATTTGGACCTCGCGGTATTGCTATGGGGAATTCAGTATCCGCTCTTAAAACTGGCAACATTACATCCTACTATAACCCGGCTTTGGTTGTTTTTCAGAAGGATAATTTTACTTCGGTTTCCAGTGCTGTGCTTTCGTATGACCGGATGCTTAATACACTCGGCTTTACCAGAAGATTTGAGTTTTTTGCAAAAGATGATACCCTGGAAAACAGAAAACCCCGGTCAACTGCTGGTATTTCCGCAGGAATAATTAACTTTGGAATCTCTAATATTGACGGCAGGGACAATCAGGGACTTAAAACAAAGGATCTTTCTATATCCGAGAATCAGTTTTTTCTTGCGTTTGCCAACAAGTTTTCTGAAAAATTTTCCGCAGGAATCGGAGTAAAATTTTATTACTTTGATCTCTACGAAAAAGCTTCTGCAAGCTCATTGGGATTTGATATCGGTATTGTATATACCTATTCAGATAATCTGAGTTTTTCAGCGGTGATACAGGATATCAACTCAGCTTATAAATGGGACACATCAGAATTATACGGCAATTCGGGCACCACTACCACAGACCGCTTTCCGGTTGCAAAGAAGTTCGGCTTCGCTTATACGTTTACGGATTTACCGCTCCATCTTTCCGCAGAATATGAATTTAACAATATGGAAAGAAAACTCCTCAGAATAGGAGGGGAGTATGCACTAATACCTGAATTCCTGCTAAGAGCCGGATTTGATAAATGGCATCTTAAGAATTCTGATGAAGCGGTTGTTCCGTCATTCGGATTCAGTTATCAGTTTGCTCTGGCGGGGCTTGCATCAGGAATTGACTATGCCGCAGCACCTGAACAGTTTTCTTCAGGATTGCGTCATTATTTTGGAATTTCATTAAATTTTTAACCAATGAAAAAAATTATTTTTCTCCTGCTTTTCTCGATGAGTGTTTACGGACAAGATGCCGGTAAAACAGGTTTTGCAACTCTGAAACTGCCGGTCGGAGCCAGAAATGCCTCACTGGGTAATACCGGGGTTTCATCTGCTTCGGATGTTACGGCATTATTCTATAATCCTGCTTCATTGAATGAGTCCTCTGCACCTGAGGTGTTCATATTCCACAATCAATGGATTCAAGGGGTATCATCGGAGTATTTTGCAGCGAAGAGTTCATTCTGGGGTTTAACAGCCGCTGCCGGATTGAGCATAAGTTCAGTAGATGATATTGAAATAAGAAACAAACCCGGTGATCCGGAGGGGACGTTTAATGCTCACGCAATGACTGTTAGTATTGGTGCTGCTTTTTCACCGGCTGAAAACTGGCAGTCAGGTGTCACCATTAAATATTTATATGAGGATTATCTTGCTGATCAGGCCGATGGTTTTGCCTTTGATGTAGGAGCAGTTTATACATTCTCAGGTTTTCGCGTTTCTGCGGCACTCAGTAATATCGGAAGTATGAATAATCTCAAAAATAACCCGACCAAACTGCCGGCAGCATTCAGAGCAGGAATTAATAAATCTTTTGCTTCCATCTTTCCGCAGTTTGATGTTTCCGCGAGTGCTGAAGTTCAGCAGCAGCTTACATCAGGTATTTTTGGTTTGAATGCAGGCGCTGAGATTGTTTATGACAATATGGTGGCCATGCGGTTTGGCACCCTGCCGCTTAATGATTCAAATTATTTAACGGCAGGTTTAGGATTCAACATCAGCGGCATACGAATTGATTACGGATTTACCCCTTTTGCTGAAGATCTCGGAGCCGGACATTTAATCTCACTAAATTATCGTTTCTGATGGTATTCGATTATAAAAAGCTGAGTGACACAGAACTCTCCTCCGCTGAATGGGATGAGTTTGTTGAAAAATCTGACAATGGTACAATTTTTCATACAAGGAAATTTCTTTCTTATCATCCTGAAGGCAGATTTGAGGACACTTCACTACTGTTCTTCAAAGATGGCAAACCTCTCTCTTTACTTCCCGCAGTCGCGATAAACAGAAACGGAAAAAGAGTACTTTCTTCCCACTCTGGAGCATCGTACGGAGGATTCGTATATAAAAGTTCCTTTAATCTCAAGGAAGCATTTACTGTTGTTGAACAAACTCTTGAGTTCGCAAAGAACAACGGGTTTGATGCAATTCAGCTCACCCTCCCGCCAATAATTTATGCGTCCAGTTACTCTAACTATCTTGATTTTGCATTGTTCCGAAACGGATTCAGTTATCTCAAAAGAGAAGTCTCCAGTGTGGTGGAACTAAGCGGCGGCAGGGAGTCAATTCTTGCCTCCTACCGGCCCGAGGCGCGTACTGCATTAAAGAAAGCACAGAGTCTTGGTGTTGAAATCGCCGAAACTGAACGGTTTGATGAATACTACGAAATTCTGAAAAAGAATCTGCGGATGCGTCATAATGTTAATCCTACTCACACGCTCGAAGAATTAAAGCGCCTGAAGCAAATGTATCCTGCTAAAATCCGCTTGTGGGGAGCATTTAAGGATGAAACATTACTTGCGGGGGTTTGCAATTTTTCCGCGAATAATAATGTTGTTCTTGCTTTTTATATAAGCCATGATGAAGAATATCAGATGTACCGCCCGGTTAATCTGCTGTTTTATGAAATCATGAATCGTTCACGGGATGAAGGATTTAAATTCCTGGACTTTGGCATCTTTACCGTAAATATGGAGCCGAATTGGGGATTGGGGAGATTTAAGGAAAACTTTGGCGCACGGGGAATCTTCAGAGATACTTTTTATATAGAGCTCTGATGCTTCGCATCCTGCATATTGCTCCGCAGAATTATGCCGGTGTACCTTACAGCTTTTATGAAATGCATAATGCGTGCGGTGATTATTCCAGGATTATTACACTTCATAAAAATCCGCTTCAGTTTCCAGAGGATATCTGCCTTGAACTGCCTTTGCCCGTTTTTTCTGCTGCCAGATTGTGGCGTAGAAAAAAGGCAGAACAAACTGCGAAAACTGTAATAAACTATCCGCATTACTTTACTCCCTCCAATGCTGCTGAGAAACTCTATTTCTTTCTGAATGATACAATAAGAAGGCCTGTGATCAACAGAGTTATCAGAGACTATGAACTTGATTCATTTGACATTATTCACTTTGATGCCGGGCTGGATTTCTACCGCTATCCGAGGCAGGCTCTTAAGTGGAAACAGGCCGGGAAAAAAATCGTATGCTGCTATTACGGCAGTGATCTCCGGCTGCGCGGGGTAATCCGTGAACTTGATGAAATCTCCGATCTGAATATCACATCCGAATATGATCATCTGGCAATGAAGAATGATCTGCACTATTTATTTTATCCCTATTCAACGGCGGAACTTCCGGAACCTGTTACAAGAGAGAGAAAAAAATTAAAAATTATCCATTCTCCGACTAACAGGAAATATAAGGGGACTGATCTGATTCTTGAAGTTATCGAAAAAGTTAAAAAACAGCGGGATATTGAGTTTATCCTCTGTGAAGGAGTTCCCAGGGGAGAATTACTGGAAATCAAAGCTGATTGTGATATATCCATTGACCAGGTAGGGGGCAAGATGGGAGGAACAGGTTACGGAAAGGCCGGACTTGAGACACTTGGTATGGGCATTCCGACGCTGACTAATATAACCAAAGAATATGAAGATTGGCTTCCTGAAAATCCGTTTGTTGTTGCAAATAACGAACGTGAATTGTTTGAACAGCTTATGCGGCTGATTGATGATAAAGAGTTCCGGCTTGCAAAAGGTGAGAAGGGGAAAACGTGGGTTGAAAAATACCATTCCTTTGAATCTGTTAATTCTGCGCTGAAGAGCCTGTACAGAGAAAAAGGAATAATCTGAGTGTCACAAAAATCGTCACTTGGATTTTCAACGTTTCTTTATACTCTGACAGGATTTACTGTAAAAGGAATCAGCTTTTTACTCCTTCCTTTTTATTCTTACTTCTTTTCTGCGGAAGAATTCGGCATTGCATCCCTGATGATGGGTGTTTCCGTAACTGCTGCTGTGTTCTTCCAGTTAGGGATGCAGACCATCTTTCCGAAGTTTTATCTCGAATATAAAGACATACATGGCTCAGGGAAGGTTCTGTCACTTTTCTTTTTCAGATATATCATCTGGGCGGGGATTCTCTTCTTCCTGTTATTCACATTTTCAGAAAGCATTGCCCGTCTTGTTCATGGGAACGGGAATTATACTGTCTATTATCAGATGCTTTTCCTGGCTGCCGCTGTTGAAACAGTGAGCATGACTATAATTCAGTACTTCAGAACAGAGCAGCAGGCGCGAACAGTTGCTTTGCTGCAGTTTGCATCCACTCTGGTTCATGTTGCAGTACTTGTTACCATGCTTCTTACCGGTTTTAACAACATTTTCTCTTTTGCTTCCGCTCATCTTGTTTCGCCGCTGATAATTCTGCCAATGGGAATTTTCCTTATCAGAGGTCAGCTTACCATGAACTCAGGTCATATTCCCCTGAAACCGGTTCTGGTTTTTGGAATGCCGGTAGTTGCAGGAGCTTTATTTTCGACACTGCTTGATGTCTCTGACCGCTTTATTCTGCTTTACTATCTGAGCGAGGAGGAAGTAGGGATATACTCTTTCATGTACCGTATTGCGCTAGGACTTAACGTATTTGTGATTGCATTCAGAACGGCATGGACTCCGGCCGGAATAGAACTTATGCGAAACGGAGAATACAGCGAAAAGTCACCCCGGGTTTTCAGAAATCTTATTAATATACTGGTATTGCTGTCACTTGCTTTTCTTCTTTTAAGTAAAGCAGGATTTACTCATATACCTGGTCTGGGCCAGTTTTTTGCGGGAAACTATGGCAGCGGTATTGGACTGATTCCCATTCTGCTCACTGCATATATTTTCAGCGGATTGGTTTCTTATTTTTCTATTTATCCTTATACTCTCGCAAAAGGGAATTACTTTCTGAAGATGGATCTGACCGGGATTGTGATTAATGCCGGATTAAATTTTCTGCTCATTCCGCTTATCGGTATTTATGGAGCAGCCGTGGCAACTTTGATGGCATTTATGTCAGTATTTCTGTATATCAGCAGAGTATCATTACGCAGTGTTTCTGAGTCAATCAGACTATCAGATGTAACGGTCCCGCTTTTGATACTTTCAGTTGGTTACAGCAGTTTTTATTTAATTGAGAATATATTTGTTCTTTCAGGAGTTCTGATTTCCGGAATCGGCCTGCTGATCTATTACGGCGGAATCAGGCTGCAATTGCTTTGGCCGCAGGGGTTATTGAATGAATTCCTTAACAAATCTGACAAGCTTTCCTGATTCCTTTTCCCAGTTATATAAATTCTTTACTGCATCCCTCGTGTTCTGAGATTTTGTAATCAGCTCTTTTTTGTCAAAGGCAATACTCCGCAGTAGTTCTGCTGTGGCTCCGGCATCTTCAGCATTCACAGTATAACCGAATGCTGACAGAGGAAAGTCCTCACGGAAAACCCTCAAATCATTATAAAGCACAGGCACACCAAATGCCAGAGATTCGAATAACTTTATCGGAAGGGAGTTGTCATAAATAAAGTTTTTATCCCTCAGGTCAATATAAAGATCAATATCCTTGTAAAGTTTTTCCATTTCCCTGTAAGGCTGCCAGGGTACAAATGAGACTGTTGTCTTTCTCAGGCAGCTTAATTCATACCGGAAAAAATTCTCATAGGCGACATTCTGAAATTTTACCGCCAGCCGCAATGAGAGTTCAATACCAAAATCGCTTTTTTCAATAAACTTAAGAACCCTGAGAAGGTTGTTAGCACCCCGTTCAGGAGAGATATATCCCGCGAAAAGGAGATTCAGGTAACCAGGCCCTGTTGCTGAGTGCAGATACCTGAAGTATCGGGATACCGGATAGTAAGTTATAATCTCAGATTTTTTGCCGAAAATTCTGTAACGCTCTGATTTCCTTTTCTCCCCGAAGATAAAGCCATCTGATATGAACGAGGCAGCAGCATTCAAAACTGTGTAAACTCCGTAGAGTAGTTGTCTGATTACCGGCGGTTTACGGTAGGTCACATTTTCGGGGTACCATTCGGTCACATCAGAGATAACCCTGGCATAGGGAAGAGTTAGTTTTGCAATAAATGCCATTATGGGCTGACTTGCTATCACCAGTTGAGGATTGTACTTCCTCAGCCTATCCTTAACTCCGGTTATTTTGGATAATATCCCTTTTCCCGCATAAAAGCAGTCAAATTGAACTCCTTCACGGGATTCGATTAAATCAACGGTTGTCAGTATGATAATGACTCTGAATCCATTATCTTTCAGGGACAAAGAAAATTTTTCAAAAATACGTTCATCTTCCGGCTGATGTCCGGAAGAAATAAGACAAATAGTTTTCATATATGAATCTTGAATTACACAGTAACAGGTTTTTAGTCTGCCGCCCCGACCGTCTTGGTGATGTAACTCTTTCTACTCCGTTTGCCTCGGTTCTCAAGAACGCTTTTCCTGAAAGTGAGGTATACTATTTAGTAAGGGAGCAGACGGCTGCTGTGTTTGAGAATAATCCTTATGTGGATAAAATACTGTTTTTTGAGTCCAAAAATAAAAAATCAGAGACGATTTTTACGCTGGCAAAACAACTCAGGCCTTTAGGGATTACACATGCTTTTCAATTAATTCCGAATGAGCAGATAACCTATGCAATGTTCCTTGCAGGAATTCCGTATCGCTCGGGGGTCGGAAATAAACTCTTCCAGTTTCTCACCAATACTAAAAGTGTCTACCGGAGGAAATATGAGCAGTCCAGAAATGAAGGGGATTACTGTCTTGATCATTTAAGAAAAATTGGAATACCTGTTGAGAACCCTCTGCCGCGTATTTATCTGAGTGATGCTGAAAAAAAGATTATTGCCGAAAAAAAGGCAGCGCTTGGGACAGGTAAAAAAGCCATTGTAGGTGTGCATGTAACCAGCGGCAACTCAGCACCCAATCTGAAACCGGAGGAGTATCAGTTACTCCTGGAAAAACTCTCCGGTTACGGAGATCTGGCTGTTGTGAATACAGATCTGGAAAAAGTATCCGGGATGAAGGATCTTCCCGAAGTTGATTATATTAACAGAGGAACAACGCTCCGTGAGTCAATCCTTAATTACGCTGCGTTAGACTGGCTAATCTCTGCGAGCACCGGGCCGATGCATGTTTCAGCGGCACTTGGAGTAAGGACTCTTTCACTGTTTTGCCCGTTACCTGCCTGTCAGCCAGCTCTGTGGGGACCGATGAATCCTGCAGCAAGATTTATTCTGCCCGATGAAGGTTACTGCGCAAGAGAGTGTCCCGGTGATCCCCATATCTGTACCTTTTCAGGAAAAGGCGGTATAGATGCTGAGAGGGTTGCAGACATACTCAGGCAGCAGATTGTGTGAGAATTCTTTTCGCTCCAAATGCATTTAAGGAATCTCTGAGTGCCCGTACCATCAGCGGTATACTCTTTAATAATTTCAATGCCTTAGCCCCACACCACCAGTATCAGCAATTTCCCATTTCAGACGGCGGTGACGGGTTTATTGATGTCCTGGCATTCCATAAGGGAATTACTAAATCCAGAATTAATGCTCAGCTTATAAATGGTACTTTTGGAGATGCGGAATATCTTTTTGATGAGCAATCGGGAGTACTTTTTACAGAGTCGGCTTCGCTTATAGGTCTAAAACTGATCCCTGCTCCCCAACGGGACGTATTCACTTATGACTCCCGCTGTCTGGGAGCATTCATAAAAAGAGTATGTAAGGTCTTAGAGGTATCAGGTAAACAGGTAAACAAGGTGGTAATTGGAGTGGGGGGGACAGCCACAATTGACCTTGGTTTGGGAGCATCTTTGGTTCTTGCAGGCCATAATCTTACTAAACCAATACTAAGAACAGACTCTGCTGAGGTTGCACAACTGCTTAAAATTAAAGAACTTGGATGCCCTCATATAGAACTTGTATTGGATGTTAAAGTGGCAGTCATGGGTCAGGAAGATATGGTCACAGAGTTCGGAGCACAGAAAGGTCTGAAACAGGAACAAACTGAGATGCTCAGACACCAATTGAATGAACTGGTTGGCTCCCTTGAAGCTACCACAGGAAAAGAATACAGGAGCAAGGCTATGGGAGCAGGGGGAGGACTGGCTGTCGGATTGGATGCCTTGCATGAGATTTCGCTTTCTCATTCGGCAGAGTTTGTCTGGGAATTCCTTGACCTGAAATCCTTTCTTCCAAATACAGACCTGGTTATAACAACAGAAGGAAAATTAGACCGCACAAGTCTTCTGAATAAATCAGTTTCAGTTATAGAGTCAAAATGCCTGGAACACAGGAAGCCTCTTATCATCATTTGTGGCTCAGCCGAAGAGGAAGTGAAACATTATCTGACGGGCAGGGGCACCAAAATTTTTGAGTTAGCCGGGTTTTTTGGAGGCAGTATTCAGGAATCAATTCTGCATGCAGAGCTCGGTCTACAAAAATGTGTCAAAGCAATTTATGCCGGACTGAAATAGGGGCATTTTGGCTATTTTTGTAAGTTACTATTTCCCATTTTTGTGTGAATAATGAAAGAATATCTAGATTTAGTCCGTCTTGTAATTGAGCAGGGGGAAAGAAAATATTCCCGTACAGGGGTTGATACGCTGTCCTATTTTTCTGCTCATTACAGAGTAGATCTTGCCAAAGGGTTTCCCTTACTGACAACCAAAAAAATGGAATGGAAATCACTTCTCCATGAGGTTTTGTGGTATCTTTCCGGTGATGACCATATCAGAAATCTCAGGCAGCACACCAAGATCTGGGATGCCTGGGCTGATGAAAACGGTAAACTGGAAACAGCATACGGCTACTACTGGCGAAAATTCCCCAGTGCCAAAAAAAATGACAAAGGGGAGTGGGAGGTCAGGGAAGTTGACCAGATCCGTTACGTAATTGACGAGATTAAAAATAAGCCCTATTCAAGACGGCTTGTTGTATCTGCATGGGAACCGGGGAATGCCACTACAAGCAAACTTCCGCCCTGCCATTATACCTTTGTTTTTAATGTCGCCAACGGAAAACTGAATACTCATCTCACACAGAGATCTGGAGATATCGCTCTCGGGATTCCTTTCAACCTTGCGGCTTATTCCATCTTGACGCAGATTATTGCCCAGGAGACAAATCTTGAATTAGGGTATTTTTCTCACACCATTGTTGATGCGCACATTTACATAGCCGACAAAGGAACCGGCACAGAAAAATATGATCACCTTGAAGGGCTAAAAAAACAGCTCGAACGGGAACCTCTTCCGCTGCCCAGGCTGGTAATAAAGAAAAAGCCGATTGATGAACTAACCTTTGAAGATTTTGAACTGGTTGGCTATCAGAGCCATGACCGGATCAGATTCGAAGTAGCAGTCTGACAAGTAATATATAAATCTGCTTTGAAAATTCTGTTAGTAAACCTGTGTCTGTCCCTGATTGTTTTTCTGTCCTCAGAAATCAGCGCACAGGAATACACACTAAGTCAAATAGATAATGAATCAGGTCTTCCAAGTAATCTGACAAAATCAATCGGAGCCGATTCACGAGGGCTTATCTGGATTGCAACCGACGGGGGTCTCATCCGTTTTAACGGCAGAGATTTTGAGAATTTCCAGTTTAAGTTCAATACAAGGTTTATCAAGGATTTACGGAGCAACGGTCAGGGGGGAATGTATGTTTCCTCAGACGAAGGAATAGGCATTGTAGGGCATAAAGGATACAATCCTGACTTTAAGATGATTTTGCAGTCATCTTCTGCTTTTTCTGAGACAGAACTGCATTATCCGAAGGAGATTTATCCTGATAGTAAAGGGGCACTCTGGATATCCGATATCGGAGGAGTGAGCAAATGGGAAAATGGAATATTCAGAAAGTACAGTTTTAATTTTACCTATCATTCAAACAGTTTCTTCAAGTCTTTTGGTTTAGGGGAGGCAAATGGTAATCTGTATATAACTTCATGGCAGGGCTATCTGTTTTATTATGACAGTGTGAAAGACAGCATGATACTCCTCTCATTGCCAAAAATGAATCAGGGTAAAATAACACATGCGTTTTATTGCACGGGGGATTCCTTATTTCTCGGTCAGTCAGACGGACTCTATCTGCTCAGAATTAATAATCTCCACCAGATATTCTCCACGGTAAAACTTTCATCAGTAAGCAGTGTATCAACCGTCTCCCGGGATCATAACGGAAACATCTGGTTTGGAACGTATAATGACGGTATTTATAAAATCGGCAAATACGGAGTTACTGACTTTGGCAAAGATTTTATCCGGCTCAGGGGGATTTCGGTAAAAGATTTTTTTATTGATAAGGACAACAGTGTCTGGATTTGTTCGGATGATGGTATATTCATTCTTCAGGAGAGGTTTTTCAGAAATGTTGATTTATCAGGTGTAACTGCTCAGAAAAGGGGAGCAATTAAACATATATTCAGCAATGCGGCAGGAAAAGTTTTTTTCTATGATAATGAAGGTGTGTTTTTAGTTAATAAATCAGCTGAAGGGTATAAAGCGAAAAAGATTTTCAGCCGGCCGGGGAAATCCATCCTTTATGCTGTCCCATCCGGAGAAGAAGAATTGTGGATTTCTTTTACCGATCAGCAGTTAATTAAAACTTCTCTGAGATCGGGCGCGAATATTGCTTCACAAAAGCTTCCGGATGATCATTTTTATTCACTGTTTACCGACAGCAGGGGGAGATTATGGTCATATCTGGCGAGAAACAGATCCGTTGCTGTGATTGACAGAAATAATTCCATAAAAGTTTTTCCCATTCCGTTTAATGATGTTTTTTATGTGAATGAATTCGCCGAGACAGAAAAAGGTGAGATACTTGTTGCCGGCAATGCAAAGAATAATTTTGTGTTCAGGTTTGATGAAAAAACAGAAACATTTTACTCCGTCTCCGCCCAATTTAAGCATGATTACAAGAGCGTACAGGCACTGGACATTGATGCAAAGCAGGGGAAAATTATGCTTGCTACAGACAGGGGAATAATGGAGATAGACAACCGTCTTACAGGAATAACAAGAGTCGGAAAATCAACGGAATATGTTGCTTCCACAATACTTGCAACTGAAGGGAGAGGACTCTGGATTGGTTCGGAACAGGGGATTCATGTTTTTTTCAGTAATGACTCAATTAAATTTGACCGGTTCAGCGGACTGCAAAGTTCCTCAATAGTACGGGGAGGAATTCTTGAAGCCGCTGATGGAGACATATATACTGCAAATGTAAACGGGGTGGCTGTGTTAAGCAGTAAAAACCTTGTCTTAAGAAAATCCATCACCCCGGTTATTCTGGGCATCAGCTACCGGGAGGATGAGGAAGAGATCAGTATAGATGAGCAGTCTGAATTTCCGATCGGAAGCGGAGTCGGATTTAGTTTCAGTTCTCCGCTTTTTCCATCAGATAAAGTACGCTACCGTGTAAAGTTGAAAGGCGGGGATCAGACGGACTGGGTTTTCCCTAAGATTCAGGGAATGTATTATTTACCCAATCTCCAGGCAGGGAATTATACTATCTATATCTCCGCAAAAGAATCCGGAAAACTCTGGAGTGAGCCATTGGTTTACTCATTCTCAATTACTCATTCCTGGTACACTTCACCTTTAGCAATAATTCTTGGATCTTTTTTACTTATCGGGGTCATTGTTTCCGGAATCAATCTTTTCGTTAACTTCCGTATTAAAAGACTGGAAGAAGGCAGGATAACTCTCGAGAAGAAGGTTGAAGAAAGAACTAAAGCTCTTCTAGAGGCTAAAAAAGAAGCAGAGAAGCTGCTTAATGATACAATAAAGTCTAAAAATGAAGTTGAGTTTGTTAATGAACAGATTAAAAAACTGCTCGGCATCGCTGCTCATGATTTAAAGAGCCCACTTCAGTCAATATTAGGGCTGTCACATCTGATTCAGGAAGAACAGGAAATTGATCCTGCTAAAGAATATGCACAGGTTATCGCTGATGCTGCCAATAAAATGATTCTCCAGATTAATGACCTGCTTGAGACGGCTGTATTTGATACCGCAACAGCGGAGTTAACCAGGGAGATTTTTGATATGAGGGAGATTATTTATGAGGTGGCGGAAAATAACCGCACCAGAGCGGAGCAAAAACATCAGAAAATTCTGGTAACGGCTAAAGAAGAATTGCCGGTAAATTCATCCCGTGACTGGCTTCGCCGTGCGCTCGATAATCTTGTTAACAATGCTGTTAAATATTCGCCTCAGAATAAAAATATAGCTCTTAAAGCCTGGAAAGACCGCCATACTATATATCTCAGCGTATCCGATGATGGTCCCGGTTTTAATTCAGGGGATATAAAGAATCTTTTTGTACGTTTCAGAAGACTCTCTGCTAAACCAACGGGAGGAGAAAGTTCAACCGGTCTTGGGCTAGCTCTGGTTAAAGAAATGCTAACAGCTCTTGGAGGAGAAATATCATTAAGTCAAAGCAGTTCGGGCGGTGCTGAATTCACCATCAGACTCAATCTGCATAAGGAATCTCTTTGAGCATGAAGATAATCATCATAGCTGCTGTTGCTCAGAATAATGTGATTGGCAAATCTAACGGTGACCTTCCGTGGCATCTGCCGGAGGACTTCAAACACTTTAAGGCAACTACATTAGGTTTTCCGGTAATAATGGGCAGAAAAACATTTGCCGCACTTGGTAAACCGCTCAAAAACCGGATTAATATCGTTATTACCCACAGAATGGAACTCCTGCCATCTTCGGAGGGGATTACGATTGTGCATTCACTTGAAGAGGCTTATGCTAAAGCTGAGGAAGCCGGTCAGGAAAAAGCTTTTATTATTGGCGGAGGAGAAATATATAAACAGTCTGTTCATAGCGCAGATATGCTCATCCTGTCACATTTACACTTTAACGCGGAAGGAGAAGTGTATTTCCCGGAATTTGACCGCAGTGAGTGGAATATTATTCAGACTGATGAAAGGGAACAGTTTACCATTACTTATTATGAAAGAAAGGTAAAACCTGTTGAGTAAAATCACCATTCTCCCTGAAAATCTGTCAAAAAAGATTGCAGCCGGTGAAGTTGTCCAGCGGCCTGAATCAGTTGTGAAAGAATTAATGGAAAACTCCATTGACGCTCATGCATCCAGAATTGAACTTCTGATAAAACGTGCAGGCAAGCAGCTTATTCAGGTTATTGATGACGGCGAAGGAATGAGTGAAGAAGATGCAATTCTCTGCATACAGAAACATGCAACCAGTAAACTGAAAACAGAAAATGACCTGGATGCTATTAAAACTTTGGGATTCAGAGGGGAAGCACTTTCGGCAGTTAGTGCGGTTGCACAGGTGGAAATAAAAACCCAGACTGCGGGAGATCTTATAGGCACCAGTCTAAGAATTGATGAGCAGGGAGAAATATTTCTGGAAAAAGGGTCATTTGCACGCGGCACATCTATTTCAGTTAAAAATCTGTTTTATAATGTGCCTGCAAGAAGGAATTTCCTTAAGACTGACACGACCGAACTGAAACACATAGTTGAGACGTTCAACCGGCTTGCTCTCGGATATCCGGAAATTCATTTTAAGCTCTATATTGATGATGATCTGGCTCTGGATTTCACTCCCTGCACACTTGCGGAAAGAATGGATCAGGTATTCATAGACAAAGTTTCTGATGCGGTGATTCCGGTAAAAGAAGTCACTGATTACATTACTCTCACGGGATATATTGGCAAACCCTTCCTGCTGAAGAAAAATAAAGGCGATCAGTATCTTTTTCTAAACAGGCGTTTTGTTATTTCACGGCAGATGAATCATGCTGTTTTTTCAGCGTATGAAAATGTGATGGAAAAAGGGGAGTATCCTTTTTTTGTTCTTTTTCTTGAAGTTGATTACTCCAAAGTGGATGTAAATGTTCATCCGTCCAAGCTGGAAATACGGTTTGACAATGAAAAGGATATTTATACTTTTATTCTTGCTGTTGTAAGAAAAAGTCTGAGTAACTTTGATTTGGTACCAAGCGCCGGATTCACGAAGCCCCTGGGCGAAACTGAAAGAATAGGAATAGACAATTATATACCCGTTGATAAAAATGATTTCAGTGACAGACCTGCAGCACCGAGACAGGAAAGGGATTTTAGCCAGCCACGCCAGTCCTCACCACTAAGCGAAAAAGAAATTGATTTACTATTCGGCAGGATTGATAAAGAACTTGAAAGTTCTCCGGCGCGTGAGTCATTCAGGGAAATTCAGCAGGGGATTAATTCCCCCCGGCCTGCTGATCCTGTACGGCCGCAGAGTCAGGGAAGCGGTGAAAAACTTAGCGGTGGTTTTATCGTTCAGCTAAGTAATAAATATATTCTTGCTCAGGTAAAAAGCGGTCTGATGATTATTGACCAGCATGCAGCAGATGAACGAATCCGCTATGAAGAAGCTTTGAATCTATTTAAAATCAGTTCTCCCTTTTCACAACTGCTGGTATTTCATAAAACACTTCAGATGAACCCCGGAGATTTTGCACTTGCCAGGGAACTTTCCGGTTACCTGGAGCGGCTTGGATTTGCGATTAAATTCTTCAGCGGAAATACTGCAGTTATTGAGGGTGTGCCTCCGGTGGTAAAAGAAGGTGAGGAAGATAAAACCTTACTCAATATTCTGGCGGAATATTACCGTAATCAGCAGGAAAAAAAGGTGCTGGATGTAACTGATAACCTCGCCAAGTCTTACTCCTGTCATACAGCAATCAGAACGGGGGATAAACTCAACGAATCTGAAATGAGAGCTTTGATAGACCGGCTTTTCGCTACTGAAATGCCCTATGTCTGTCCGCATGGCAGACCAATAATAATGAAAATCTCAATTGAAGAATTTGACCGCCGGTTTGGCAGGACATAGATGCCGTTTACCGAAGAGCAGTTTTTTATTCCCGGTCCGCTTCTTAACTTTGCAACAATTATTTAAGAGGAATTAATGACAAATCACGATTATTTCAAGAAAAAAGAGGCCTTTGACAAAAAGCTTGATGCCTCAAAAGATATTGGGCTGAAATGGACAACCGTTTCGGGTGAAAAAATTGATCCGTTTTATGGTCCTGACCGCCTTGAAGGATTTGATTATTTACGTGATCTAGGATTCCCGGGAGAATTCCCTTTTACCCGCGGAATTCATCCTAACGGCTATCGCGGTAAACTCTGGACGATGAGGCAATTCGCGGGTTTTGGCACCCCTGAAGACACCAATCAGAGGTTTCATTATCTCCTAAACCATGGACAAACAGGATTGTCCGTGGCATTTGATCTCCCGACTCTGATGGGCTGGGATGCTGACGCTCCTTTGAGCGCAGGTGAAGTAGGTATTTGCGGAGTTTCTATCTCCTCCCTGGATGATATGGAAATTCTCTTTGACAAAATTCCGTTGGAAAAAGTATCAACTTCAATGACCATCAATTCACCCGCAGCAATGATTTTTGCTTTCTATCTGGCTGTGGCGCAGAAGCAGGGTGTTGATTTTAAAAATCTGCGGGGAACTCTTCAGAATGATATTCTTAAAGAATATATCGCTCAGAAGGAATATATTTACCCTCCGCGTCCCTCAATGAGAATTATTATTGACATGATCGAATACTGCACGAATGAAGTACCGCAATGGAACCCGGTGTCAGTAAGCGGATATCACATTCGTGAGGCAGGATCAACCGCGGCTCAGGAACTGGCCTATACTCTGGCTGATGGATTTGCGTATATAGAAGCAGCGATCGAGCGGGGAATACCTGTTGATGATTTCGCGCCGCGAATCTCATTCTTTTTCAATTCGCATCTTGACTTTTTTGAAGAGATTGCAAAATTCCGTGCCGCTAAACGTATTTACGCAAAAAGGATGAAAGACCGTTATGGGGCTAAAAGTCCGCGATCATGGTGGATGCGTTTCCATACACAAACGGCAGGATGCACGTTAACCGCTCAGCAGCCGGAAAATAATATCGTCAGAACCGCTTTCCAGGCTCTTGCGGCAGTTTTAGGAGGTACTCAATCACTTCATACCAATTCAATGGATGAAACTCTTGCGCTTCCAAGTGAAAAAGCCGTTAAGATTGCATTGCGTACACAGCAGTTAATTGCTTTTGAGACAGGAGTTATTAATACCGTTGATCCTCTCGGCGGCAGTTATTTTGTTGAGGCACTGACAGATAAAATGGAAAAACAGGCGGAAGAAATTTTCGCTGAAATTGATGCACTTGGCGGTGTTATTGAAGCCATTGAAACCGGCTATTTCCAGAAGCAGATTGCTGATGCAGCTTATCACTATCAGAAAGAAGTTGATAAAAAAGAGAAAATTATCGTAGGTGTAAACGAATTTGTTGAACAGGATGAAAAGGTAGAAATTCCGATTCTGACCGTCTCAAAAGAAGTTGAAAAGAAGCAGGTTGACCGGCTCCGGGCCATGAAAGCATCCCGTAACCAGGAAGCAGTAGAGCGCTCAATGCAGGAAATAAGAAGCGCTGCTCTTGACGGTAAGAACCTCATGCCTGTTTTTGTGGATGCTGCAAGAAACTATGTAACACTTGGTGAAATGGTGGAAGAACTCCGTGAAGTATTCGGAGTATATCAGGAAACAGCGATTTTCTGATCAGAATGCACCGGTTACTTCTCCACATCTTTTTCTTGTCGTTGTGGGTTGCCGGCTGCAGTTCAAAGTATAATGATGCAGAAAAGCAGCCGCTTGTGATTGTTGATTCATTTGAAGTATGGCACAACCTTATGCCGGGGGGTGAACCGGCTCTCCATTTTACCTCATTAGTAAGAGTAGAACAGAAATTGTCTTACAGCACTGATTCAGTGCGGATAGATAAAGTTTTACTGTACCTTAATGAGAAGGAAACCGCTATGTTCAAAACAACCGTGAGTGATATAACCGGAGAATATCCTGACAGTACAAAAGGAAAATGGAATATATACCGGATATCTTCCGCTCAGGGTTATCAGGGATTTGAGGCAGATGTATATGATGGTTACACAGCAGTTATTACTATCTCCGGTGCATTTGGTGAGGTATCCGTCAGGCGAACCGGGATTTCTGTTCTGAAGGTCTATTAGATGGCACAGGATAGTGTTTTTCTAATCGCTTTGATACTTATGAGCGGTTTTTTTTCCGGCTCAGAAATGTCATATATTATTTCCAACCGTATCAAACTTGAACTGCGTGCGGGAACACGTTCTTTTACTGCAAGAAGTTCGAAATTCTTTTTTGATCACCCGGAGGTTTTCTTTTCGACAGTACTGATCGGGAATAACATTGTTAATATTGCTTTTGCTTCCGTGAGTGCTGTGGTGCTTGTTACGGCTTTCGGTTTAAGTGAATGGCAGGTACTCGTTGTTTCAACACTGGTACTCTTACTGTTTGGAGAACTCATTCCAAAGTATCTCGCGGGTGAAGTTCCTCATACCATGTATTATTGGTTTTCATCGCCGCTAAAAATGATTTCCATTGTGTTCTCACCTCTGGTTACCTTTACTGCAAAAGTCTCCCGTAAGGTTATTGGACAGGCTGATGATACTTCCAAAAATGTTATGGGGAGAGATGATATAATGCTTTTGGTTCGGGAATCACTGGCACAGCAAAATCAGGATGATCAGCAGTCGCGGATTATAAAGAGAATTTTTGAATTGAAGGAGACCCGTGTTTATGAGGTCATGAGACCCAGGACCGAAATTGCAGGGGTTGAACTTGATACACAACTTGAAATAGTATTAAAAAAGTTTGCTCAGACCGGATTCTCCAAACTTCCTGTATTCGTTGATACGCTTGATGATATAAAAGGCATTGTATATGCATTTGATCTTTTTACCAATCCGGCCAGCCTTTCGGATGTGATAAGGGAGGTTGTATTTGTCCCGGAAACAAAATCCTGCATCGAACTTCTCAATGAGATGATGGCTGAAAAATACAGTATGGCTATTGTAATTGATGAATTTGGGGGCACAGCAGGTCTTGTTACCCTGGAGGATGTTCTGGAGGAAATGTTTGGTGAAATAAGGGATGAGTACGATACTGAAAATTCGGTTCTTAAAAAGCTGAAGGAAGATACATTCCTAATGAGCGGAAACGTTGAACTTGATCACATTACAGAAAAGTTCGGAATTTCTTTTCCTGCGGGGGATTATACAACGTTATCAGGCTTTATTACCTCTTCAACCGGCAGGATACCTGAGCAGGGAGAAATTTTGAAAATCGGACATTTGCAGTTTAGCATTGTTAAAGCTAATAAGGTAAGGATTGAATTTGCACGTCTTAGGATAATTGAGGATTAATGCCGGATAAATATATTATTGTGTTTGACGGAGTATGCAATTTTTGCAATTTCTGGGTGAACTTTATTATTGACCGGGATAAAAATGACCTTTTCCGGTTTGCCTCAATTCAGAGTGAAACGGGAACTCAGATAGCTAATGAGGCAGGAATTGATGCTTCTGATCCGGATTCATTTATTTTGAAATATAAGGGGAAATATTACACCCGCTCAACCGCCGGTCTGATTGTTGCCAAAGGACTCGGGCTCCCGCTCAGCCTTCTTTATCCGTTTATTGTGTTTCCTCAATGGCTGCGGGATAGAGGGTATAATCTGATAGCCCGGAACAGATATAAACTCTTCGGTAAATCAGAGACCTGCCGGCTTCCGTCACCCGAAGAGAGGGCCAAATTCCTCTAATGGGGAGGGGTTCATTCCTTGTCTGACAGGGTAAAATAGCGTAACTTTAAAGTTCAATTTTTTCAAGGTACTATTGCTGGAATTTGTTCTCGAGGCTGAGGATAAGGAAACTAAAGCGAGAGCTGGTTACTTTATCACAGACCATGGAAAGGTACACACGCCCATTTTTATGCCAGTGGGCACCCAGGCAACCGTGAAGGCTGTAAGCAACCGGAACCTTGAAGAAGAGATTAATGCTGAAATAATCCTTGGTAACACCTATCATCTCTATCTCAGGCCCGGAACAGAGGTTTTACAGAAGTTCGGAGGCATGAGAGGACTTATGAACTGGAAAAGGCCAATTCTTACCGACAGCGGTGGATTTCAGGTTTTCAGTCTGGCAACGCTAAGGAAGATTACCAAAGAGGGTGTAACCTTTAAGTCCCATATTGACGGATCGAAGCATTTTTTTACTCCTGAATCGGTGATCGGCATTCAACGCTCCATCGGGTCAGATATCATGATGGTTCTGGATGAATGTACTCCTTATCCGTGCGAGTACAACTACGCACGGAAATCAACGGACCTGACCTCAGCCTGGGCGATCCGTAATTTTGAGGCATTTCAGAAGAGTGAAGAACTTTACGGGCACAAGCAGCATCTTTTCGGCATTATCCAGGGAAGTGTATATAAGGATCTCCGTGAGCAGAGTGCAAAGGAAATTACGGAAATACCTTTTGACGGCTATGCCATTGGCGGACTGGCTGTTGGTGAACCAACGGACGAAATGTATGAAATGGTTGATTTTACGACCGACTTTATGCCAAGAACGAGGCCTCGCTATCTAATGGGTGTAGGAAGACCGGAGAATATTCTAGAGGCAGTTGAGCGCGGAATAGATATGTTTGACTGCGTTATGCCAACGCGGAATGCCCGGAATGCATATCTGTTCACAAGCAGGGGCATCATACAGATGAAAAATGCACGTTTTAAGGATGACCCTGAGCCTTTGGATCCGGAATGCAGATGTTACACATGCAGGAATTTTTCGAGGGCTTATCTAAGGCATCTTTTTGTAGCTAAAGAACTGCTTTCATACGAACTGGCATCCGTGCATAACTTAAGTTTTTATCTTGCACTTGTCCGCGAAGCACGGCAAAATATTCTCAGGGGAACCTATAAAGAATGGAAAACGCGTAAAGCGGCAATTGTATCAGGTTTTTATAACAATAATCATTAAGGTATATACTCTATGAAAATACTTATCGCCCAGCAGGCACAGGATCCAACCGGAAATCTTATCAGCACCATCGTGATGTTCGGTGCTATCTTCGCCATTTTTTACTTTATGGTCATGAGACCTCAGCAGAAAAGAGCAAAAGAAAGAGAAAAAATGCTTGCCAATGTTCAGAAAGGTGATAAAGTAGTTACCAGCGGCGGACTGCATGGCACAGTTGCAGGGATGGAAGATAACATCATCATTCTTCAGGTGAGTGATAATGTTAAACTGAAATTTGAAAAAGCAGCCATTACCACGGTACTCAGTAAATAATTTTCCGGCAGATCATGTTCAGCAGTATAGAAGACGCAATTATTGAATTACGGAATGGGAGAACCATCATCATTATTGATGATGAAGACCGTGAGAACGAAGGGGATTTTGTCTGTGCTGCTGAACTGATCACTTCTGAAACAGTTAATTTCATGATAACAGAGGGGAAAGGGCTCCTCTGCGTTGCCGCTGCAGACACGGTTCTGGACAGCATTGGTATTCCGCTTATGGTTGGAAGTAACTCTGCGTTGCATGGCACTCAGTTTACTGTTTCTGTTGATCTGAAAAAGGAAACAACGACCGGTATATCTGCCGCAGACCGGGCCGCAACTATCCGACAACTTGCTAACCCTGCCGCTGCAAGGGAGGATTTCGGTATTCCGGGACACATTTTTCCGCTAAGGGCGGCCGGATATGGAGTTCTTAAAAGATCCGGACACACTGAAGCTGTAGTAGATTTGTGCCGTCTTGCCGGCCTTCAGCCGGTGGGAGCCTTATGTGAAATACTGAACCACGACGGTTCAATGGCACGCACACCGGAACTTCTTAAAATCGCTGAAAGGTTCGGCCTTAAAGTCATCACCGTTCATCAGCTTTTTGAACATCGCCTCCGTACGGAATCAATCATAAAGAAATTGCTTGATTTAAAACTGCCTACTGAATTTGGTACTTTTCAGGTACACTTATATAAGTCACTGCTTGAGGAGAGAGAACATCTGGCGTTTGTAAAAGGGGATATATCCGGTAATGAACCCGTACTTACAAGAATTCACTCTGAATGTCTGACAGGAGATGTTTTTCATTCGATGAAGTGTGACTGTCAGCAGCAGCTTCAGAAGTCGTTTGATGTAATCAATGAGACAGGAAGGGGAGTACTTATCTATCTGCGGCAGGAGGGCAGAGGGATTGGTCTGGTTAACAAACTTCTTGCGTATAAACTTCAGGAAGAGGGGAAAGATACTGTTGAGGCCAATCTTGCTTTAGGATTTAAGGCTGATGAAAGGAATTATGCTTCTGCAGCACAAATCCTTAAAGAACTGGGCGTTAAAAGCGTTAATCTGCTTACCAATAATCCGGACAAGATTAAAGCTTTACAAAAATTTGATCTTAATTTACATCAAAGGATCCCGCTTGAGATAGTGCCTAATTCAGTGAACATCAACTATCTTCGCACAAAGAGGGATAAGATGGGGCACCTCATTTTACAGGAAGAATTCCAGGACAAAGCAACATGAAAAAGTATTTGCTGTTCTTTTTTGTTCTCCTCTTTTCACTCTCTGTATTCCCTCAGAAGAAAAAAGTTATGGTTGCCAGAATTGACGGAACCATTGACCTGGGGCTTGCACCATTTGTGCAGAGGGTAATTAATGAAGCTGAAGAAAAAAATTATAACGCGGTAATTTTTGAAATCAATACCTTTGGCGGGAGAGTGGACGCTGCCACACAAATAAAAGATGCAATAGTGGAAAGTGATATACTCACTATCGCCTTTGTAAACAAGCGTGCTATATCTGCCGGAGCGCTGATCTCTATTTCCTGTAAAAAGATTGCGATGGCAAAGGGCTCCTCCATCGGCGCTACAACTGTGGTTGATGAAGGGGGCAACAAGGTGTCGGAAAAATATCAATCTTATATGCGGGGTGAGATGAGAGCAACTGCTGAAAGAAACGGCAGAAGGACTGATATAGCCGAGGGAATGGTGGATGAGCGGGTTGTGGTGCCAGGACTGGTAGACAGTACACAACTTATCACTCTCACTACAGACGAAGCAATCAAATGGGGTTATTGTGACACGGTGGCCAATAATCTGAAAGAAGTGCTAGCGGCATTCGATCTTAAGGGTGCGACCGTCACTTATGCAGCAGTTAACTGGGCTGAAGAGGTCGTTCGATTTATCAATCACCCGGTAATCTCTTCATTACTTATCATGCTCGGGCTGGTGGGTCTTTTTACTGAAATTAAAACTCCCGGCTGGGGTATTGCGGGTACAATTGGAATACTCGCGCTCGCAATTTTCTTTGGTACCTCATTCATCCTGCAGCTTGCGAGCAGTATAGAAATTATACTGTTTATTGTGGGAGTAATACTTTTGGCTATGGAAATATTTGTCGTCCCGGGATTTGGCTTCACGGGAATAGGAGGTATCGTGCTGATTATTGGTTCAATATTCTTTTCGCTTTTTGACGGCGAAGGTTATTATGATTGGGATATACTTAATGTGGCAATCATTCAGCTCGCAGGTGCGTTAATTGGAGGGTTGATTCTTATACTTATTATATTCAAGTATCTTCCGAAATCAAAAACTTTTGACCAGTTTGTACATCACATTGAAGAAAAAGCTGATAAGGGATTCACTTCCGGAGGTGACTACACTCATCTCGTAGGTATGGAGGCGGTTACGGTAACAGATCACAGACCAGCCGGGGCAATCAAAATCGGAGATCAGAAATATGATTCAATTTCAGATGGTGAATATATTGAGAAGAATAAGGCTGTAAAGGTTGTGAGAACCGAAGGGGTTAAAATCGTAATTAAACTGATTTCTTAGTTATTCAGAAAAAGAAAACCCCTTCATACTCAGAGTATGAAGGGGTTTTTCATTTTAAACTATCTGGTTACTTTACCAACTGCAGGATATTTGTTGTTCTGGTATTCTGTTTCCTTTTAGCAGAGCTGAAAGGTGCACCGGGAGGAGCCTTCATATCAAGTTCTACAGTAAGTGTTGTGAGCGTCTTCGACTTTTCAAACACTCCTTTTCCTACATTGAAGTATAACTTTCCGCTGCCGGAATAACCGGTGTTCTTCATTGATATACCATTTGCTTTCGCATCAGGTGCGAGTTCTGCAGTGCTGATAAGTGAAGCATCAATTACTGCATATGTATCATCACCGGCTTTTTCAAACGATGATAATTTAAAGCCATGTGTATTCTGAATCGCGAAAATCTGAAAACTTGCCGGCTTCTGGGGGAAATACCAGGTTGAATCTTTTGCTACTTTGGCTTCAGGGAGTTTTCTGAATAACTGCATCACCACCGGACGTAATGCCCCGTCAGTAATATCCTGCACAAAAGACTGCTTTTCTTCAGCGCTGATAGAATCTTTCATTTTACGCAATTCGAGAATTTTATCAGCAATCTTAGTTGTCCGGTAAATCTCTGAAATATTGCCGTGTTTGTCAACCCTTGCGTTAAACGGATTGTTTATTAGTGCCTGATATTCAAGAAACCGGTCTTCTACAGAAGTATCATTTTTTGCGCTGGAGATGTATTTATATTTTTCTTCGTTAAAACTTCCGTCAACAGCAACTTCTTTGAAATTGAAACTCAGTTCCATGGTTTTGTCAGCTTCTACTTCCTCAACCTTTACTTCAATGAGGTAAGAAATCTGCTGCTTAGCACGCATGGTCTGCGTTGTATCAGTCTGTAACGACTGTGTCTCTTCGGTTATTGAAGTTAGTTTGTACTTGTAGGTGTTTCCTTTAGTTACAGTATAACTCAGATCAAAATCAGCAAATGAGTTATCTGTAATTGGAGTTCCTTTAATCTCTGAAGTATCAACAGTAAGGAGGTCTGATCCTGATGACTCCGGTTCTTTTTCTTTTGAATCACAACCTGTCAGAGTAAGAAACAATGCCATTACAATAAAAGTAAGTGTGAAATTTCTGAATTTATTCATAAAGGAGATAGCCCTTTTTAATTTTAATAAAATTAACTAATTCCTGATTGTAAGAGTTATATATAACATCAGGATTCTCGCCGCTTTTAAGGCGTGTCATAAGGTCATGTTTGCCTGACAAAATACTGAAACTTTTTTCCCGGAAACTGAAGTCTGCCGGATGCATCTTTATTACATGATGCAGGATTCTGAGTGTCAGCAGAATAGGATCTGATTTCAAATTCTTTTGGGGAGTAATCTTTATTCCTTTGCATTCTTTATCCTTATGCTTCGGATTTGAGACTGCATTCTGTATCTCCACAGGAGTAAAGTCAACGGCCTCAAAGGAAATATCCTGATACTGATATTTTTTTAGTTCTGTCAGAAGCTTTTCGTTATCAAGATAGGGCGATCCAAAAAGGAGGAAGGGGAAATATGTGCCGCGCCCCTCTGAAAGATTGGTACCTTCGAAAAGACAGGTTCCCGGATACATCAGCATAGTTTCCGGGGACATGATATTCGGAGAGGGTTTAATAAAATTCTCTGCTGTAACTGACAGGGGAGCGTCATACCGGTAATTTTTCATCGGGATAACTGTCAGTGAAGGAGATTTTGCATTAAGAAGTTCTCCTGCATAATAATTAGCAAGTTCGCCAATTGACATGCCATGCGCAACCGGAATCGGAGCTATCCCCACAAATGATGTGAGGCCGGTATCTCTGACAGGACCAAAACTGCCCATAAAAGCAATCGGGTTTGGCCGGTCGAGGACAATCACAGGAATATTGTTTTCAGCAGCTGCCTCAATGGTATAATACAGCGTTGATATATAAGTATAAAACCTTGCGCCGACATCCTGAATATCAAAAATTAAAAGGTCAACATTTTTCAGCATCTCTTTAGTTGGTTTGCGGTGAACTCCATAAAGAGAAAAAACCGGGACACCGGTTTTTGCATCAGTTGAATTATCAATTTTCTCACCTGCCGATGCGTCACCTCTTATACCATGTTCCGGGCCAAAGAGAGTGGTAAGACGGGCATAAGGTGCCAGACTGAAAAGTGAATCGGCAAGATGTGTTCCGTTCTTAAAGACCGCAGTATGGTTTGTGACAAGTCCGATTTGTTTTCCTTTAAGCAAATCTTTCTTTTCAGAAAACAAACGGTCAGCACCCATGATAATTTCAGTATTCTGGGCAGCCGTAAAGCCTGTAAAAATTAAAAAAAGAGGGAGAAAAAGGAGGGAGCGCAAAGAAATGCGCTCCCGGAATATTTTATAATAATTCATTGCGTGAAAAGAAATGTGAGATTTCAAGTGCCGCATTTTCGTCTGAATCAGAACCGTGAATAGCATTTTCCGCCTTTGAACTGGCAAATAACTTTCTGATGGTTCCTTCATCTGCCTGTGCAGGATCGGTAGCGCCGATCAGTTTTCTGAAATCAGCTACTGCATTTTCTTTTTCAAGTGCAATAGGTACCACTGGCCCGGAGGTCATGAAATCAACCAATTCACCGTAAAATGGTCTTTCTTTATGCACTTCATAAAATGCCTGGGCTGACTCTTTGCTCAGGCGGACGAGTTTCATTCCTTTTACTTTGAATCCTGCTTCAGTAATCTGAGCAATAATCTTTCCTACAACATTTTTTCTGACGCCATCGGGTTTAATGATAGCCAGGGTTCTGTTTGACAATGTAAGTTATCCTTTCTTCTATTTTTTCTTGCTTACTTTTTTTACAGTCTTTTTTGCTGTTGTTGCCGATGACTTTTTTACTACAGGTTTAACACTGTTCTTTTTAACAGCTGTCTTTTTGGGGGCAGCAGCCTTTTTAGCGGGAGCAGCTTTTTTAACCATAGCAGATTTTGACTTCAGTTCATCAATGGCTTTTTTCATGGTAACACCCATATCAGCAGGGCTCTCAACTACTTTGATGCCTGCTTTCTTCATCGCGTGCATTTTTTCAGTTGCGGTGCCTTTACCGCCGGAAATGATCGCGCCTGCGTGTCCCATTCTTCTGCCGGGAGGTGCTGTTCTTCCGGCAATAAATCCGACAACCGGTTTGTTTACATATTTCTTGATGTATGCGGCTGCTTCTTCTTCAGCACTTCCGCCAATTTCACCAATCATAATAATGCCGTGAGTATCAGGATCTTCGTTAAAGAGCTTTACGATATCAGCGAACTTTGATCCGATTACCGGGTCGCCTCCGATACCAACACAGGTTGACTGCCCAAGTCCGACATCGGTTAACTGTTTTACTGCTTCATAGGTTAATGTTCCGCTTCTTGAAACAACTCCAATTTTACCTGCTTTGTGAATGAAACCCGGCATAATTCCGACTTTCGCCTGACCAGGGGAAATTACGCCCGGACAGTTTGGTCCGATAAGAACTACTCCTTTATCCTTTATATTGTGATAAGCTTTTATCATATCAGCTGCGGGAATACCTTCGGTTATACAGATAATAACCTTGATGCCGGCTTCGGCTGCTTCCATGATAGCATCAGCCGCGAAAGCAGGAGGAACAAAAATCACGGAAGTATTTGCTTTTGCGTAATTGACCGCGTCTTTAACGGTATTATATACGGGAACGCCGTTGAAAGTTTCTCCTCCTTTACCGGGAGTAACACCTGCAACAACGTTAGTTCCATAAGCGACCATTTGTTCGGTATGGAACGAGCCCTCTTGTCCGGTTATTCCCTGGACAACAAGGCGGGTTTTTCTGTTAACTAATATACTCATTGAGTCCTCTGTTGAATAGAATCTTATGGTTTATTGAAATTCATTGCTGCCTGAAGTATATACCCCTCATTAAACTGATCAGCAAGCAGTTGTATACCCAAGGGCAGACCGTTTTCAGCTTTTCCGAAGGGAATACTCATGGCCGGAATACCCGCAAGATTAGCTGAGGTTGTATAGATATCACTGAGATACATCTCAAGCGGATCATCATTCTTTTCGCCGATTTTAAACGCGGTACCGGGTGTGGTCGGGGTTAATAACAAATCCACTTCTGAAAAGACCTTCTTAAAATCACCCGCGATTTTTTGTCTGACCTGCTGCGCTTTTCGGTAATATGCGTCATAATAACCGGAAGAAAGGACGTAGGTACCAAGCATGATCCTCCGTTTTACCTCTGTTCCGAATCCTTTTGAGCGGGATGCAGTGTACATCTCCTGGGGATTCCGGGCTGAATCCTCTCTGTATCCGTATCGTACACCATCAAAGCGAGCAAGATTTGACGAAGCTTCGGCAGTGGCAAGTATATAATATACAGCAATTGCAAACGGAGTGTGGGGGAGAGAAACCTCTACAATACGGTGACCGGCTTCTCTGAGTTCAAAAGCTGCCTGGTTTACCTTGTTTCTGATTTCAGGGTTTAGGTCAGCTGTGAGATACTCGACAGGCAATCCGATGGTAAAAGTGCTTTTATTTTCCGGAATTGGATATACGGGAGAAATTTCCTTTGTAACGGATGTTGAATCATTGCGGTCGAAACCAGATATCACTTCAAGCAGCAGGGCACTGTCTTTAACCGATCTGCTTAAAGGTCCGACTGAATCCAAAGAAGAAGCAAATGCTGTCAGACCGTACCTGGAAACTCTGGAATAGGTTGGCTTGAGGCCGAATATACCACAATAGGCGGCCGGCTGCCTTATTGATCCACCGGTATCGGTTCCTAGTGCAGCATCACACATATGCGCGGCAACTGCTGCTGCTGAACCACCGCTTGACCCGCCTGGGACATACTCTGGATTATATGGATTTCGAACTGGTCCGAACGCTGAATTCTCATTAGAAGATCCCATCGCAAACTCATCACAAGAGGTCTTGCCAATGATGATTGCGTCTTCAGCTATTAGTTTTTGTACGGAAGTTGCTGTATAAACAGCTTTAAAATTTTTAAGTATCTCTGAGCAGCAGGTCAGAGTTTTGCCCTCGATTGATAAGACATCTTTAATTGCGATAACCGCACCTGCCAGTTTTCCATGTTTGCCAGCGTTAATTTTCTTTTCTGCCAATTCCGCGGCTTCTAATGCTTCATTTTCAAAAACTTCAGTGAACGCATTCAGATGTCTCAGCTTTTCAATGCGGTTTAGATAAAAGGATACATTATCTTTCAGCGAAAGATTACCGCTTCTTATCTGTTCCTGTTTTTCAGCAATGGATCTGTAGGGGAGCAAGCGAGGTTCCGTTACCCTTGATTCTTGTTATTGTTTTTTGGGGTGTCATCAGTATCCATGGATTTCTTGATTTCATTTTCAACTTCTGACATAGATTTTTTAACCTCACGAAGTCCTTTACCAAAACTGCGTAGAATTTCCGGCAGACGTTTTGGTCCGAAAACAAGTAAAATAACTAGTCCGATGACAATAATTTCACCGGTTCCGATGTTAGAGAACATAGTTATTTATCTTTGATCTCTTTTTTTGAATCATCAGAATTGTTTTCAGCAGGATCTTTAACTGCTTTTTTAAATTCCTTGATACCTTTACCAAGTCCCTGTGCCAGTTCCGGAATCTTTTTTGCTCCGAACAGCAGCATGATGATACCGACTATGATAAGTATTTCTGTAAAGCCAAGATTAGGCATGTTGTACCTTTTTCTCTGAAAGTGAATTAATTACGGAAGTAAATAATCTGAGTCCGTCTGCGGTTCCCAGAAGTAAATCAGCATTTCTTTCCGGATGAGGCATAAGTCCGAGAACATTTCCTTCGGTGTTGATGATACCCGCAATATTGTTAGCTGATCCGTTTGGATTTGTATCCGGCCCGGTGTTTCCTTTTTTGTCGGAATACCTGAAAAGAATTCTGTTTTCTCTTTCCAGTTGTTCAATTATTTCAGCTGATGCAGTATAATTACCCTCACCGTGAGCAATTGGAAAATTAACAACCTCTCCCTTTGAATAAAGGGCAGTGAATAGTGAATTACTGTGCTCAACACGAAGATACTGATCAGAACAGATGAATTTAAGTGCCTTATTAGTGTTGAGAGCTCCCGGGAGCAGTCCGGCTTCACAAAGTATCTGAAACCCGTTGCAAATACCGATGATTATTGTTCCTTCACCAGCTGCATTTTTAACAGATTGCATAACGGGTGAAAGACCTGCAATGGCTCCGGATCGGAGATAATCTCCGTAGGAGAATCCGCCCGGCAGGATGATTAGATCATAATGACCGGTAAAAGTATCCTTGTGCCAGATAAACTCAGATGTCACGTTGTCAAATCTGGAGAGTGCATCAAAGGCATCGTGATCGCAGTTCGATCCCGGAAAAACAACAACTCCTGCGTTTATTATGCTCATATTTTCTGCAGATTTATCTGAAATTCTTCCATAACCGGATTTGCCAGCAGTTTCGCACAGAAATCATTAGCGAGCGCCCGGGCTTCTTTTTCATCATCGGTATTGATGGTAAAGTCAATATGCTTATTCACTCTGACATCGGAAATGGCTTCATATCCAAGGAGTCTGGCACCTTGCTCAACGGCCTTACCCTGAGGGTCTAAAATAGATTTTCTTCTTTTTACATATACCTGAACCGAATACACGTTGCTACCTCTCTGATAGCTCCGAATTACTGTGCGGAGCTGATAATTTATAATACAGTTCTCTGAAAATACCGAAGAGAATCACAAAAATGAAGAAATAAAAAATCATGCCTGCTCCCCAAAAGATGGTCGTAACCAGGCCGGCAAGAAGGAATAAAAAATGAAATGGTTTATCCTTAACGCCCTCAACTGAAAGCTTCGGTAAAGTCTCATACTTGATTCTGCTCACCATAAGTATGGACAATCCAACCACCAATGGAAAACTCCAGGCAACAAACTCTTCCCTGATCAATCCGGCGTTCTCGCTCAAAAAAATGAATGAAGCCAGGGTAATTGCCGAACTGGGAATCGGAAGCCCGCTGAAACTCTTTTTATCATAATCAGTAAGTTCTGAATTAAATCTTGCAAGCCGGAAGCCACCTGCCAGCATCATCAGCGATGCAAAGATTATACCCCAGATGCCAAATTTCTCGAATACTGCATGGTAAATTAAAAACGAAGGAGCAGCCCCAAAACTAATGACATCCGCCAGAGAATCGAGTTCAACCCCAAATTCACTGCCGGATTTCAGCAGCCGGGCACTTAGTCCATCAAGAGCATCTAAAATTGCAGCGATAATGATCACCCAGGCAGCATCCCGGAATCTGCCATTTGAGGCAAGAATCATGGAATAAAACCCGAAAAACATACTCAGCAGAGTAAAAAAATTGGGTATAATTCTGCGGTATGCCTGTTTTCTCATTGAGCCGGCTTTTCTGCCTTATAAAGCACGGTTTCGCCTGCTTTTACGATATCACCGACTTTGACCTGGGTCGAGAAACCTTCTCCAACCCAGACATCCACGCGGCTGCCAAATTTGATCATGCCAAACCTTTTCCCCATGATAACCTGATCACCGGCCTTAAGGTCGTATACTATTCTTCTTGCAACGAATCCGGCAACCTGAGTAAAGAGAACTTTTCCAAGTTTTGAATCCAAAGCTATCTCCGAACGTTCATTTACCTCTGACGCCTTGTCTTCAAAAGCAGCAATGTACTGACCTTTGTGGTATTTGACATAGTTAACTGAGCCGTCAACCGGGATGCGGTTGACATGGACGTTCAGAGGGGACATAAAAACAGAAATCTGTGTGGCTTTTCCCTTAATGAAATTGGGTTCTTCAATCTCTTTAATGATAATGACTTTTCCATCAGCAGGGGAGACAATTACGTCCTTTGCGGAGGGAGTATTTCTTTCAGGGTCACGGAAAAAATTCAGGGTGAAAATGGTTAAAAGCCCTGTAAAAACGAAAAGCGAGTATTTGAGAATAGGATTTTCTGCCCAGATACCAGCGAGTATCAGGATAAAACATAGGGCAAAAACCACTCCCATGGTCGAATAGCCGTATTTTGTCATCTGCCTTTCCGGAAATAAAAAAAAGTAATATGAAAGTTAAGTAACCTGCAGGTAAGAATGAAACGATTGAATCCACAGGATTGCGGATTCTTTTATCCTGATCGGTTTTGGGGAATTGACGGAGTTTATCAAAAATCGAAAAAATATTTACAGGAAGCGGTACCCTTCACTCCCAAGTGGAGCGATTTGAGTCCTGAATTAGAAGATCAGGATGAGTATATTTTGAATCCATTTTTTATTAATTGAGAGACTGAAAGGACAATATGAAAGGCGGATTCCCCGGAATGCCCAACATGATGAAACAGATTCAAAAAATGCAGGAAGACATAGCTAAAGCACAGCAACAGCTTGGAAACCTGACGGTCAGCGAAGAGGCTGGTGGCGGTATGATTAAGGCTACAGTAAATGGCAACAAGGAACTTATTTCGCTTGTGATTGATCCGAGTGTTATTAATGCAGAGGAAAAAGAAATACTCGAAGATCTGGTGGTTGCCGCAGTTAACAAGGCAATTGCTTCAGCTACAAAACTTGCTGAAGAAGAGATGCAAAAAGTGACTAAGGGAATGCTCCCTCCCGGACTCAATATCCCCGGATTCTGATTTTGATTGCTGAGCCGCTTCAGAAAATGATCGAGGAATTTGCAAAATTCCCGGGAATTGGAAAAAAATCAGCCCAGCGATTGGCCATGTATCTTTTTCGCAGTAAAGATCCTGATTTTCAGAAGTTTTTAGATGCTGTTCAGTCATTAAAGCGGGATTTACATTCATGTAATATCTGCTATAATATCACTGAAAAAGAGATTTGTTCAATCTGCAGCAGTGAAAAGAGAGATAAATCCGTTATTTGCGTTGTGGAAGAAGCAGGCGATATCCTGCACATTGAAAGAGCCAATGAGTTCAGGGGTGTCTATCACGTTCTGGGGGGAGTGCTGATGCCTCTGAAGGGAATTTATAAAGAAGAACTGAGAATTAAAGAACTCCTTGAGAGAGTAATGGTTGGGAATGTTCTTGAGGTGATTCTGGCATTAAATCCTGATACGGAGGGAGACACTACTTCACTAATGCTCATGAAAGAACTGGAGAATTTTCCGATTAAAGTTACCCGCCTGGCAAGGGGAATTCCAATAGGTGGCGATTTGGAATTTTCCGACGATGCCACCATTGGCAGAGCAATGGCAGGCCGGATTACCGTAAAATGAGTGAATGGTTTGATACGTGGTTTGAAACTTCAGAGTATCTTGAAATTTACAGCCACAGAAATGAAGAGGACGCAGAGAAATTATCAAATTTGATAAGTTCACAGATACCAGGTGATGGTAATAAAAGTGTGCTTGACCTTTGCTGCGGTGCTGGCCGGCATTCTTTGCTTTTTGCCAAAAAAGGTTTTAGTGTAACGGGAATTGATCTCAGTGCAAATCTGCTCGATCATGCACGTCACCGTGCTGCTGCGGAGAATCTGAAGGTTAATTTTATCCGCAGTGATATAAGAAATCTTGATTATTTCAACTCGTTTGACATCATTGTTAATCTGTTCACCAGTTTTGGCTATTTTGAATCCGATGAACAGAATTTTTCTATTCTCCGGGCAATAAATAATGCACTTAAACCTGAGGGGTGGTTTATAATTGACTTCTTTAATGCAGATTATTTAAGAAATAACCTGGTCCCTCAGAGTTATAGGAAGTATGAGAATTATGCTATCGAACAGCGCCGTTCTATTTCTCAAAACAGAGTGATTAAGGAAATCAAAATTACAGATGCGCAAAACGTCAGACGTTATTTTGAATCAGTCAGGTTATATACTCCTGATGAACTTACAAGTGCTCTTGAATCTGAGGGGTTAACCATGAAAAAAATATTCGGTGATTATTCTGGTAATCCGTTAACTAAAGCATCTGAAAGACTGATTATATTTGCTCAAAAAAGTTAGTCTCTTTGTTATAATAATATTGCTGGTAAAGGGCTGCGGTTTATTCGATGTACGTGACTCCGAACCACCGGTTAATCCGCGTGACACAAATCAGTTCGCAACCTCTTCAGAGATGTTGATTAAAAATTTTATCACATCAGTAAGAGAAATGAATGCTGATAATTATACAGCGAATTTTGCTGATTCCGTGCAATCAGGGTTTAAGTATATATTTACCCCTTCTTCAAATGCGGCACTGATTTATCCGGTATTTTCAGGAGAGTGGGGGAGAGAAGAAGAAAACCGTTATTTTAGAAATTTTCTTGCCGAACTCAGCGAAGAAAGAAAGGTAACAATCACTTTGACTGATTCTGTAATAAACCGATATGGTGACAGTGCCCTGTTCATATGCAAATATTCTCTGGCAGTACCTCCTTCATCAAATCAGCAGCTGCTTACCTATTCGGGTGAGATGAGATTAAGGATGAAGGTTAACAAAAATCTCATCTGGG